>JAEZHM010000075.1 GCA_023416585.1 Bacillota bacterium | reverse complement strand
CCGGCACCGAGGTGAGCAAGGAAGCCAGCGCCATGATACTGACGGATGACAATTTTGCCACCATCGTTTCCGCCGTATCCCAGGGGCGCACCATTTATAACAATATCCTCAAGGCGATTCAGTTTTTACTATCCTGCAACTTGGGTGAGATACTGACCATCTTTGTGGCCACGCTTCTCAATTGGGCGTCTCCGCTATTGCCCATCCATATCCTGTGGGTGAACCTGATAACGGATACTTTCCCGGCGCTGGCGCTGGGCATGGAGCCTGAAGAAAAGAACGTCATGAATAAGCCACCCAGAGATCCCAAATCGGCCATTTTCGAAAAGCCTCTGCTTTTCAGGCTTGGCTATCAAGGCTTAATGATCGCAGCGCTTACACTTAGCGCCTTCTTGATCGGTCAAAAGACCAGCGTGGCGCTGGGCCAGACAATGGCCTTTACGGTCCTCTCCGGCACGCAGATATTTCACTCCTTCAACCTGAGAAGCAACGTGTATTCGCTCTTCAGCAAGGGGCCGGGAAATAAATGGCTGTTCCTGGCCGGTGGTGTCTCCCTGCTGCTGCAACTGATTGTGCTATTTGTCCCCTTCCTGCGGGATATCTTCCGTCTGGTGCCCATGACACCGGCACAATGGCTGATGGTGTCCGGGTTCTGTGTGGCTCCGATCCTGATCGTTGAACTGTTCAAGGCATTAGGCTGGACGGGAGAAAAGATGCAAAGAAAACATTAAGACAGATAGAAAAGATGGGCTGCATGCGGCAGCCCATCTTAGGGCATCAACAAAGTGGCATGTGCCACTTTGTTGAGTTTTTCCCTCACTTCACTGCAAAAACCTGTGGTTTTTGCGGCCGTTTGTCCGGGTAAGGAAGGAGTTTCTTCGAAATCCCTGCGAAAATCACCGCACCTGTCGCTGATTTTCGATCTAGCATTGGAGGGCTTCGGCCCTCCAATACCTCCCAGGGTTTATGGATGGTCTGAGAGGATCTGCATGCGGCAGATCCTCTTTTAAGTTGGTGCGCTCGGTATGGGTGATATGTTCCGCTCGGGTCGTGCCCCGGCGCTACCCTGTCTTGCATGGGAGAAAAAGCGGATGAAACTGCTTCTTCACTTTCAGAAAGTATCCTGCGGATATTGCGACACTGCAAAGGCCGGTTGGCCAACTATGGCCAGTCCCCTGCTGATTAGTTTGTTCTTTGGGGCATAAGCGTTAGCAGCCATTTGTACAATAGGTCCACGCCCTTTTCCGGCAGAAGCTCCAGCATGGCCAGCATCTTTCCAGTGCCGACGCGGTATTTGATCTTTGGGTGCTTGGCGTTGAGTGCACGCAGGACTACTTTTGCCAGTTTGCTTGCGTCGTTGTTGTGCTTTAGTTCCTGCATCATCAGGGGTTTCAGCCGAGAAAGAACGTTTCTATAATACTTGGTTTCCGAAAGCGTTTGATGAAAGCCAGCCAGCGTGTTTTGCGTCATATTGGTTTGAAAAGAACCTGGCTGAATCTTGATTACGGGAATTCCTAAAAACATCAGCTCCCGCCGAAGACTGTCGCTGTAGGTTTCCACGGCGCGCTTGGAAAGAAAGTACGGCGCGGCAAAAGGCTGGGCCGTCATCCAGCCCGCTTCGGAGGAACAGTTGATGATTCTACCCCGACCCTTGAGAAGCATTTCAAAAAACATGCGGTTTACACGGATCATACCCATAACGTTCACGTCAAGCAGACGTTGTGACAACTCGACGGAACTGCCCTCCACCATGGAGGCAAAGGCACTGCGCCCCGCAAAGTTGACGATTGCAGCCAGACTATCCGTATGTTCTGCAATGGTTTTTTGCGCCGCCAGCACGCTAAAGTCATCCGTGATATCCATATGCAATGGGATCACGTTGGCCAGCGAATTATACCCGGAAAGCTTATCATCATTTGTACCAGCGGCAAATACCGTAAAGCGGTTGGTATAGGACAAAGCTTTTACGCAAACCTCTCCCAAACCGCCGGTAGCACCTGTAAAAAGAACGTATTCCATCATTTTTTCAAGACCGCATCATATTTGACATACGGCTGCATGGGGCCGGCGCAGCCTACCACATATTCAGTTATCTCCAAAGTTGCACTGTCACCCTGGAAGGTAAACTTGTATTCCTCATGATATGGCTCCTCCATATACTGCCAGTCGATGAGGAAGGTATTGCTGTTTTCCCATTGGCCTTTCAAGGCCACTCCACGATAAGGGGGATACCAGATCAGTGTGCCAAGCTGCTTCACGTCAGATACGCGGTATACACCATCCAGTCCTACAGACAGCTCGAACTTTTTTCCCTGCTGCATGATGTTCATGGTGCAGGTACTCTTGTCTCCAAATGTGAGGGAAAAGTTGGTGCTGGGGTCTAGGCTAAAACCATATGTTTTTCCACTGATAAACCCGGCAGTTTCGGGCAGGGGAGGCACGTCCATGGGGGTGGGGTTTTCCAATTCCTTAATATGATCCATAAGCACTTCATTGGCCGCAGCGTTGGCGGGTAACGGTTTCTTTGATTTTGCGGCGGGCACAACAAAGTCGTTCATCAGCTTTACGGGTTGGTATGTTTCAGAATAGTTGATGCCGCTGGTGAAAACGGCCACCATATCGTATTCCGGCAGGATGTATATAAACTGCCCTGCAAAACCATCCGCCCGGAAGCCACCGAAGGGATTCATCCAGAACTGGTATCCGTAATCATCACCCCGGGTTTCGCCCCAATAGCCCTCAATGTGCTTTTGCGTGGCTGTTTCCACCCAAGCGGAGGGCACGATTTGCTTTTCGTTCCAGCCCCCTTTATGCAAAATCATGTATCCGAATTTCGCCATATCGGTGGGCGTGATGCGCAGGCCCCAACCGCCGGTATTGATGCCTTCATGTGATTTTTCCCAAGCGTAGCCGCTTATGTTAAGCGGGTCAAGCAGCCGTTCCCGGGCATACTCCTCCACATCCTTGCCAGTCGTTTTCTTCAAAATGGCAGCCAGCAGGTGCGATGCGCCGCTGTCGTACAAAAAGCGTGTGCCAGGCTTCGTGGAAAAAGGCAGGCTGTAAAAGGTTTGCGGCCAATTCGCGCTGCTGTATACCGCATCCACGGAATCGGCGGTATGGCCGGCTGACATGGTCAAAATGTTTTCAACAGTGCTGTCTTCCAGGCCAAGGCTGTTTTCCGGTATTTTAAGGTTTGGGAAGATATCTGTGATTTTCTGGTCCACACCTTTTATCTTCCCTTCGCTGATGGCGATGCCGATAAGTGTGGAGGTAAAGCTTTTTGTGGCTGAAAACAAGTCATGCCGTGTATCCCGGTGGAAAGGCTGGAAGTAGGCTTCGCATACCAGATACCCGTTGCGTATGATCAGAACGCTGTGGATGGGCACTTTGTTTGCCTGAATTGTTTCAAACATTCTCAAAAGGAGCTCAGAATCCATCCCCTGTTCCTCCGGGGTGGAGGTACGCCATTCATGATCGGGATAGTACATGTCCTTTTCCTCCATATTCTCGGCGGCACCGCAGTTTCCAAGGATGCAGGAAAGGAAGATTTGCAAAGCGAACAGGAATAGTACAAGACTTTTTTTCATGGGCTTTCCTCCTTCACTTTCAAGGCAATAGCATCTTCACTTTTGACGTATACTTAGATCTATGCGGTGCTTTTATATGTAACCACAGCATAGCAGGCCATTTTTTCCCTGTCAAGTTAGGCGTTACCGGTAAGTGTTAATATTTACTGGTTGCATATGGATAATTTACCCATCCATATTCGTTCATTGAGTATATTGAACTGTGCAGAAAAAGGGGAGGGATCATTGTGAGGAAGCTGGCGGGATGGCTGGTCTTTGTGTTGTGTATGATACTGCTGACTGGGGCGCTGGGCTTGGGATCCTGGGAACAAATCAATCAGACACTAACGAGGCCTGGGGATTGGAAGCAGATTGTAACGGACAGCGCCTTTCATCTGGGCGAAAAGACACAAATCGGCTCTGCTGGAGATCAGGCATTGTATGAGATAAAGTTTGGCACTTATCCCAGCATCGACGGCTCCACCGTATCCGTGCCCATGGTCATGGAGTTTGCGCGCCAGCACTTGCTGCTTCCGGAGGAAGAGGTGAAGGGCTTTGCCTTTCTTTCCACCACCCATAAGGCCTATGAACACCTGATATTGCGGCAGCCCAACGGCTCGGCTCAGATTCCTTCCCAGTCTGCGGCGATGGATGAAAACCACCCGGTGGACATTATCATTGCCACGGAACCGTCGGATGAGGAATTGACTCTTGCTGCGCAAAATGGCGTGACACTTGTCAAAAAGCCGGTATGCTACGACGCCTTTGTATTCATTACCCATAAGAATAATCCTATGAACAACCTCACCGTAGAGCAGATACAAAAAATCTACACCGGGGAGATCGTCAACTGGCGCGATGCGGGCGGGCCGGATGAAGCGATTTTGGCCTACCAGCGTGAAAAGAACTCCGGCAGCCAGACCGCCATGGAAAACCTGGTGATGAAGGGATTGCCTCTAACCGCAGCGCAGCCCAATTTTGTCACCGGCGACATGGAAGGACTGGTCCGCAGGGTGGGGGATTATGCAAACGGAATGGGCAGCATCGGCTATACCTACAAGTTCTACATTGACACCCTCTATAGGAGCGATGATATCAAGGTGCTTTCCGTAAACGGCATCGCTCCGGCTCCTGAGAATCTGCGCAATGGGACCTATCCCTTTACCACCAGCTATTACGGGGTCATACGTGTGGGGGAGGAGCAAAAAGCTGGCGGGCTGTTCCTTGATTGGATGCTTTCAATGGAAGGGCAAAAATGCATCGCCCAGGCGGGCTACATTCCCATGATGGAACTGACCCCACAGTAAGGGAGGAAGAGCTTGATGCGCAGGCTGTTACTTTGTATGCTGCTTGGCACGCTTGGACTCATGTGCTTTTTATTCGCTTATGCCAAGGCCGAAACGGTGACATTGGAAGGCATCCGCTATGAGATCAGAGATGGATACGCCTTCTTTGCGGGATTTGAAGAGGGAGTGGAGTCGGTTACAGCGCACGCCATGGTGAATGGGTACTTGACCCAGTATTTATGGGGTGAAGAACAGGAAGAAAACCAAACGGTGAAGGAACTGACGATCGGGTCCGAAATTACCGACCTTGACCAGATCTCTACCTTACAAAGCCTGCTGTATATGTGCCGGGCACTGGAACGGATCACCCTTCCTAAATCGCTTACCAATATCGGCGGATGCTTTTCCTATACCAATGATAGCCTGCAGGAGTTTGCCGTTGCTAAAGACAATACAGCATTTATGTCTGTCGACGGCGTGCTTTTCAGCAAGGATGGCGGAACGCTGCTGGCTTTCCCCGAAGGCAAAGGAGAACGATATGATATCCCTACAGGTGTAAGGGCCATAGGAAAGGGTGCTTTTGGTTACAATGAGCATCTCAAATACCTTACAATTCCTGAAGGCATCACGCAGCTTGAAGAAGGTGCTTTGATGGGATTGATGGCGATACAGGATATTGTATTGCCTGCCTCCCTGGCCGACATTAAAAACGATGCGCTGCCAAGCGGAGAAGCGCTCCAGCAGATCACCGTATCTGAAGGGAATCTGTCTTTTCAAAGCAAAGATGGCGTTCTGTTCAGCAAAGACGGATGGACGCTAATGTTCTTTCCTTCAGGCAAGGGCGGGCAATATGATGTTCCCCCGGGTACGACTTCTATCATGGAGGATGCCTTCGGCCCAAATACTGCGCTTAAAAGCCTTACGTTACCCGAGGGAATCACGGAGCTTAAGGAGGGTGCGCTTTGGAATTTGAACGGGCTTACACAGCTTTCCCTGCCCGCCTCCTTAAGGTCTATCGGGGATATGGCGCTGCCCGGATATGGGGCACTTGAGCTGATCACTGTGGCGGACGGAAATGAACAGTATCAAACGTTCGAAGGGGTGCTGTTCAGCAGGGATGGAAAAACGCTATTGCTCTATCCAGCCGGCAGGCGTGGCGCATATGAGATCCCGCCGGGTACGCTCTTCCTTGCCGAGAATGCGTTTGTCGGGAGTGAAAACCTTACCGGCGTCACGGTTCCTGACGGGGTTACGGCCCTGCCGCGCTTCTTGTTTTCAAGTAACGCGGCGCTTGAGGAAATACATCTACCCGCTACGCTTGAGGAGATCGGGGAAAACGCGCTGCCCGAATACGGCGCAATCCGCCGCGTGGAGGTTAAGGAGGGAAACCGGCACTTTAGAAGCGTGGACGGTGTGCTTTTTGAGGGTGAGGAGCTGATCTATTATCCGCTTAATCATGGGCAGTCCTATGATGTGCCCGCGGGGACGGTCCACATCCGAAATGGTGCTTTTTCCAACAGCGAAATATTGGAGACCGTCTCCATCCCTCGAAGCGTGAAGGAGATCGGAGAAGAAACTTTTTACTGCTGTACTTCACTTGCACGTGTATCTCTTCCCATCACGCTGACCAAGATCAGCCGCTCGGCCTTTGCCAACTGTATCGCCCTTTCCAGCATCATCCTGCCCCCGGGCCTTACCAAACTGGAAGGGAGTGCCTTTTACAACTGCCCCTCTCTTGCGCAAATCCAAATTCCGGACGGAGTAACAGAGCTGGACACATACGTATTCAGGGGTCACAGTCCGGACTTTGTGCTGTATGCTTCCAAGGGCTCGGCGGGCTTTTGGCATGCATGGGAATATGACATCCTCTGGGCTGAACCTGGGGGCATGCCGGGAGTTGTTAAGCCAGTTGACCGGCAAACACAGTCCGCCGTAGTGAACAATGCAAGCAGTCAAGAGTCATTGAAGCTATTCTCAAAGCCCGATACCGGAGCGAAATCTTTGGGCAAATTCGCAAATGGAACCACCGTGCAGGTTCTTGATATAAAGGATGACTGGGCCCATGTTCAGCTGTATGGCGCGCAAGGATATATGCCTTTGGATGCACTTGTGTTTACCGATAAATTCAACGATCTTGTACACATCACCTGGGGCAGGAAGCGCCAAACGATGGCTGAACCCCTGCGGCTGTACGAAGGACCTTCGGAAAAGGCGCCGGCGGTGGTGATAACGGAGGATGTATCCATGCGCATTCTGGATACGGAGGGCGTGTGGTACCATGTTCTTATGAAGGAGCGTGAAGGGTATATTCCGGTACAGGATCTGAATGTAGTCCATAGTCAGATGCCGGATTATGAAAACAATATTTCCTATTGTGTAGTGGCCAATCCCAAATCGCAGGACCGGCTGCATCTTAGGGAGCAGCCTTCCACGAAAAGCCGGTCTCTGGGACGCTATTTCAACGGTACGCAGGTGGAGATCATTGACCAAACCAATCAGGACGGATGGGTCCATGTACGTGTTGAAGGCCAGGAAGGGTATATGATGCTCCAGTACTTGATAGGTATTAACTGGGGCGGAGAAAGCAATTTGTGGGGTCATGGCTAAAAACAGATGGATGAGGAGATAGATGTACTCAAGGGAGCACTTATGCGCCTTGATTGCGCTGCCTCAGTGATTTAAACTATAATAAAGAATAAGGGGGAGAGAGCAATGGACGGCGATACTAATGCAGGCAGCACCAAACGATCCGCATCGATGATATTATGATCGACTGTCCCGATGCCAAGAAGCTTGGCGGTTTTTACGCCGGACTGCTTGGCTGGAGCAAAACTGTACTCAACAAGGAGTGCGTGTCGGTCCACGCTGAAAATCAGTTCATTCGCTTGCTTTGCCAGCAGGAGGAAGATTATCAGCCGCCCGTTTGGCGGGAAGCGGAAAATAGGCAGCAAAAAATGCTGCATATGGATTTCACGGTCAGCGATTTGATAATGGCTGTGGAGCACGTCAAGGCTTTGGGCGCCGTGATGGCCGGGGAACAATACAGTCCCGGCCAATGGATCACCATGCTGGATCCCGCGTGGCATCCGTTCTGCCTTTGCTTACCGGAATAGAATACACATGTAAGGCCCGGCAAAATGCCAGGCCTTTACCAATCCCAAATGTTATTACATCAACGAGTATAGATGATCCTTCGTCGATTCATATCATTGATGTCCATGAAGAAAGCATCATCTTAAGGAACGAAAATGATAACGTTTTTACCTCCTTCCGTCGCCTAAGGGCGACACCTCCCTCCAAGAGAGAGGCTTTTTAAGAGGCTCCCTCTTGGAGGGGGCTGCCGACGAAGGAGGCTGGGGGAGGTTTACCGCATCAGCAGCCAAGCGCTATTTTCAGGGAAGCATTACAAATGTTTTCGTCTGCTATTACTTAAGCAACTCCAGCAACATCCGCTCCGCAAGAGTGACTTTAAAGGCAACGTTCTTGATATAGGCGAATTCATGCGTGGTATGCATACCGTCCCCCTCCAGCCCGAAACCGTCCAACACCGGGATGCCCGCCAGGCCGGCAATTGCGATGTCGCCCGCGCCTCCGGTGCTCTCTGCCCCAAGGGAAACGCCGTATTCCGCGGCAATCTTCTGAGCCAGCTTTACAAGCTCCATGCTCTGCTCCGTAGCCTTCAGCGCCGGATGGGTATTGCCCCAGGTAAGCGTGGTAGTGGTGCCCGGGATGCCGGGCACTGCGCAGATTGCAAGGAGCTTATCCATCAGTTCCTGCCTGAACGATTGATCATAGTAGCGGAACTCACCGTGGGCCACTGCCTCGTCAGCCACCACGTTTTCTGCCGTGCCGCCCTGTATGACGCCGATGTTTACGGAAATGTCCCGGCTGTCATCCCTTAAATCATAAATGGCACTGATCCTTTGGCAAAGCTCCTGTATGGCGCTGGCACATTGAAGGTAATTTGCTCCGGAATGGCCGCGGATGCCGGTGCAGTGGATAGTGAAAGAGGTAACGCCTTTCCTTTCGCAGGTGAGCGCACCGCCTTTGCGGGCAGGCTCAAAGCTCAAAGCGGTGAAGGAGCTTTGGGCGTTCTTTAGGATAATGGGATGGCTTTCAGGGGAGCCCACCTCTTCGTCCGGGTTTAATACCACCTTGATCGTGTACTTATCCTGATCCACTTTAGGCAGCACGCTTTTTAAAGCATGGAGCATCACGGCGATGCCGCCCTTCATATCGCACACACCGGAGCCGTGGGCAATGTCACCCTCAATCACAAAGGGCTGGCATTCGGCGCGGGGGAACACCGTATCCATATGCCCCATCAGCATAAGCTGCTTTTTACCATGGCCGAAAACGCATTCCACCACCGGGCCCATGTTTATGCCGGGGATAAGCGTAACGGTCATGCCCAAACTTTCAAAATCCGCGGCGATGGCTTTGGCCAGGGCGGTGACGTCCATTTTGTCCAGCGTGCCGCTGGGCAGGGATACGTACTTTTCCAGAGTTTCCAATATGGTATGCATACTTATCATCCTTTGCGCTCTTATATGACTTCTTTGGGCAGGTGGCTTTTCAAAACCTGAAAACTATGGGTGAGTGCAAGCTGCTCTTTATGATCCAGCTCGAATTCAGGCATAGGTATGGCTCCCGTTTTACCTACAATGCAAGGCACGCTGGCGTAGATGCCGTCCCCGCCATAGATGCCCTTCAACATGACAGAGCAGGGGAGTATGGCTTGCTCATCGTTCAGGATGGCTCTTATCAGCCTTGCTGCCGCAGTGCCGATGCCAAACTCCGTGCAGCCCTTGCCCATCACGATATCCCAGCCGGCCTTGATCGTATTCCGGCAGATGCTTTCAAAATCGATGCCGGGATAGGAGTTTAACACGGCCTTCAAAGGCAATCCACCTACCGTGACGGTGCAAAGAGCTGGCACCTGGCTGTCGCCATGCTCGCCCAGGCAATAGCCCTGAACGGAGGATACATCCACTTGAAGCGCCCGCGCAAGCTGCACCCTAAAGCGGGCGGAATCCAGCGACGTACCCGTGCCGATAACGGTAAGACCGGTTTTGCTTTGAATGTATTGGGCAATCAAGTCGCAAGGGTTGGATATGGATACCACTATGCCGTGAAAGCCGCAGCCATGAAGGCCCGCAATCACTTCATCCGCCACCTTCAGGGTCGGTTCCAGCTCTTTCAGCCTGTCGGAGCTTTCGTACCCTGTGGCACACGCGCACATGACCGCGATGGCGGCATCGGCAATTTGCTCATACCATCCCTCATAAACATGCACATCGCGGGATGTATATGCAACCGTATCCTGCAGGTCGGCGGCCTGGC
The DNA here is from genome assembly GCA_023416585.1 of Bacillota bacterium. Taxonomy (GTDB): domain Bacteria; phylum Bacillota; class Clostridia; order Christensenellales; family Aristaeellaceae; genus JAEWAH01. The sequence goes on along the minus strand of JAEZHM010000075.1, from coordinate 70,826 downwards.
CCCTGGCCTTTTTCCGGTCGGTATCAATGAGCACCAGTTCCTTTACAAGCCCCTGGCGAATGCATTCGCTGGCTACATGGCTGCCCACGTGGCCGGCGCCGATTATGGCAATTTTATCATTTGACTGCAAGGATGTTCCTCCTTATGGCAATAGAAAAGCTTGCCGCCATATAGCATACGGCGGCAAGCTGTGTTTGTAAAGCTGAAGTTACTGAATCAATGAGCTGCTCAGTTCGTTGGCATCACTAATCCACTTGTCATACATGCCTTCATCCAATACCTTTTTGATGGCGGCATTGACGGCATCCAGCAGTTCCTTTTCTCCCTTGACAACAGCGCCAACCACGCCTTCGGCCACATGGTCAAACGGGGTTTCGCAGATCATCACGTCAGGATCGTTGGCAAGGAATTGGAACGCCACAACATCGGCCAAGGCGATGCCGTCCACCTTATGGGTTTTTAGCATGAGTACGGCATCCGGAATCTTGGTGATGGGCTCTATCTTGGATTCTGTCAGCTGTTCGGTAGCGAGCTTAAACTGCAGGGAGCCGTTCTGGCCCGCCACGGTCTTGCCTTTAAAATCGGCCAGGGTCTTGAGTGTCTCGGCGTTTTCCTTGAGGATCAGAATGACCTGGCTGCCGTCGTTATAGTACGAATCGGTGAAGTCCATGATTTCTTTGCGTTCCTCTGTGAGGGTAAGGCCGGCGAGGGCCAGATCGACCTTGCCCATGGTGATGGAGGCCAGCACGGTATCAAAATCCATGGCCTGCATTTCCAGCTCCACGCCCAGTTCGGCCGCTATAAATTTGGCCAGATCCAAGTCGGCGCCTACGATGTTGTTATCCTTGTCTACAAACTCATAGGGGGCATAGTCGGGGGAGGTAGCTACAATCAGCTTGCCGTCGGCCTTGATTTTTTCCAGACGGTTTGCAGCCAGGGCGCCGGTGACCGTAAACAACATGGCCAGAACCATGCATACTGCGAGAAGCTTTTTCATGGGGATATCCTCCTTGTGTTCTTTGATGTGCCCCATTGTATACCCGCGGAATGTAAATGTCAATACAGAAAGATGAAAATTTATGCATTTTCTTTTTGGGCGTGCTCCTGCGTTTCAAAGCGCGGAGAAGCAAAGAAAACACGAAGGAAAAAATCCTATATCACTTCTATACAAATGGGGTTGTCTATGATATACTATAGCGTGTTATACTGAATATTCACAGGATTATGCAATTGAGGAGCCAGTGACATGCCAGAACTCAGCCGTAGGGTACAAACGTTTACCGATTCCGTTATCCGCCGTATGACGCGCATCAGCGATGAGTGGGATGCCATCAACCTGTCTCAAGGTTTTCCCGATTTCCCCCCGCCCAAAGCTATTACCGATGCGCTGAAAGACATTGCCGGGGAAGGGCCGCACCAGTATTCCATTACCTTCGGCGCCCAGGATTTCCGTATGGCGTTGGCAAAAAAGCAGGGCGATGCTATTGGCCGGGATATTGATCCGGAGCGGGAGATCGTTGTAACCTGCGGCGGCACCGAGGCCATGATGAGCGCCATGATGACCGTGTGCAATCCTGGCGATAAGGTGATCGTGTTTTCCCCTTTCTATGAAAATTATGGGGCCGATGCTATTTTATCTGGTGCGGAGCCGATTTTTGTTCCCCTTACGCCACCGGATTTCAAGTTTGACAAAAAGATGCTGGAGGATGCGTTCTTAAAGAAGCCCAAGGCCATCATTGTTTGCAATCCTTCCAATCCCTGCGGCAAGGTGTTCACAAGAGAGGAACTTTTGTATATCGGCCAGCTGGCCCAGCGGCATGACGCATTCATCATTACCGATGAGGTATACGAGCACATTGTATACGATCCGTGGAAGCATGTCTGCGCTGCGTCGCTGCCGGGATTGTATGACCGTACCATCACCTGTTCTTCCCTTTCCAAGACGTATTCCATTACCGGCTGGCGGCTGGGCTATCTGATCGGCCCGGAAGCCGTGATTGAAAGCGCCAAGAAGGTGCACGATTTTCTGACGGTGGGCGCGGCCGCCCCGCTGCAGGCAGCCGCTGTGGCCGGGCTTGCCATGGGACCGGAATATTATGAGGAACTGAAACTACTATATACCGAAAAGCGGAATCATTTTCTGAAAGGCCTTGATGATCTGGGGCTTCGCCACACCGTTCCCCAAGGCTCCTATTTTGTGATGGTGGACATTTCGGATTTCTTGAAGCGGGAACAGTTTGTGGGCTGGACGGATTTGCAGTTTTGCGAATGGATGATCAAAAATATCGGCGTGGCTGCCGTGCCGGGCTCCAGCTTTTTCAGGGAGCCGGTCAACCACCTTATCCGGCTGCATTTTGCCAGGGAAAAGGCGACGCTCGACGAAGCCTTGCGCCGTTTGGCCAAGCTTTCGGAGGTTTAAATGGAAAACTTCCTGGATACGAAAAGCGTTATCCTGCCCCGCTACGTCATTGGACCGGAAGCATATGGCGCTTTGGCCTCCGTACTGCCTTCCCTGGGAAGGAACATCCTTCTTATAGGCGGGGAAAAAGCGCTGGCAGCGGGACTTGACGCCTTTGAGCGGGCGCTTGACGGTACGGAGCTTAACCTTGCGGAGGTCGTGATATATACAGGTCATTGCACCGCTTTAGACGCCCAAGCCCTTGCTGCAAAGGCGAAGGAAGTGAACGCCCAGATTATTGTTGGTATGGGCGGCGGCAAGGCCATCGATACCGCCAAAGCGTGCGCGCACTTTGCCGGCTTGCCTGTGGTGACCATCCCAACAATAGCGGCCACCTGCGCCGCCGTGACGGCGCTGTCGGTTTTGTACCAGGAAGACGGATCGTTTGATCAGTTTCTATTTTTGAAGTCACCGCCGGAACATGCTTTCATACACACGGGCATCATTGCCGCCGCTCCATCCAAATACCTTCGGGCCGGCATGGGGGACAGTATTGCCAAGCACTTTGAAAGCACCTTTTCCGCCAGAGGCGATGAGCCTGGCTATCATGACTGCCTGGGCCTGGCCATTAGCAAAACGTGCTATGAGCCGCTGCAAAAATATGGGGAGCAGGCTTTGCGGGATTGCGAAAGGAATGTGGACAGCCAGGCTCTTCGGGAAGCTGTGCTGTGCAATATCGTCAGCACCGGGCTTGTATCCCTGTTGGTGAAGGATTGCTATAACGGTGCGCTGGCCCATTCCCTGTTTTATGCAGTGGAATCGCTGCCGGAGATTGCTCATGGCTGCCTTCATGGAGATGTGGTGGCCTACGGGGTGCTGGTACAGCTTTTCATGGATGGACAGTTGGAAAAGGCTTCAGAAGTATTCCGGTTCTTAAAGCCCTTGGGTATCCCCGTAAGCTTTGCAGACATGGGGGTGGACACATCATCCCAGGCATTTTGCAAGGCTCTCGATACCGTACCTGACCAGCCGGACATGAAACATCTGCCTTACACTGTTACTGTGCACATGGTGCGGGATGCGGTTCTGTTGGCCGAAAAATATGCTGCCGAACATACTGATCTGGGAGGGCTGAAGGTTGTTTAAAAATATGATTCCCAACATCGGCAAGGTCATCAGCCGCTACCCCAACTTGTTTTTAAGCGGTTTGGGGTATACGCTGCTGTTGTCGACGATTACCGTGTTCTTTGGCACGGTATTGGGGTCGCTGATAGCGATAATGCGCAGATCGCAAATTAAGCTATACTATACATTTCATTTTGAAATTGTTCCTGGTGTCTACCGCATCGTTCCCGGCCGTTTTAAGCACACACGCAAGGGCCTAAAGATCATACCAGGCCGCGTCAAAATCATCAGGGGAAACGTCAAGGTAACACCAGTTCGTAGTTTCAGGGTGTTTTCTGTAATAGCGGCTACTTATACTGAAATTATCCGGGGCACGCCGCTTTTATTGCAGCTGTACTTTTTTGTATTTTTGCTGCCGGGTATTTTTCCTGATTTGCAGCTATCGAACTTTACTTGTGTTTGCATAGCGCTGGTATTAAATTCTGCCGGCTATGTCAGCGAGGTCATCCGCGCCGGGATTGAGGCCGTGGATAACGGCCAGACGGAAGCGGCCCGCTCTTTGGGCTTAAGCTCCAGGAAGACCATGACCCACATCGTTTTTCCGCAAGCTATTAAAAACATACTGCCTGCGCTGTGCAATGAGTTTGTTACCGTCATTAAGGAGACATCCTTGGCATCCACGTTTTTTATCGGCGACCTGATGACCACCTACACGACCATTAAGGGCGCCATCTATCTTGTTCTGGAGCCCCTTATGGTAGTAGGCGTGATTTACTTTATATTGACCTTTACATTAAGTAAAGCTGTCGCCGTGCTGGAAAGGAGGCTGAAGGCCAGTGATTGAGGTGCGCAACCTGCATAAATCCTTCGGCAGCTTGCATGTGTTGAAGGGTATCAGCGAGATCATTCATATGGGAGAAGTCATTTCCGTTATCGGGCCTTCCGGTTCGGGAAAATCCACCTTCCTGCGCTGCTTGAACCTTTTGGAAACGCCCACCCAGGGGCAGGTATTGTTTCATGATGTGGATCTTACGCAAAAGGGCGTGAACATTGACCTGCACCGGCAGAAGATGGGCATGGTGTTCCAGCATTTCAACATCTTTCCGCATTTGACTGTGAAGGAAAACATCACCCTGGCTCCCGTGCTTACGCGCAAGCGGACCAAAGCCGAGATGGAGGATTTCGCCAAAGAACTTTTAAACCGGGTCGGGCTGATCGACAAGCTGAACGAGCATCCCAAGCGGCTCTCCGGCGGGCAGAAGCAGCGCCTGGCCATTGTGCGGGCTCTTGCCATGGAGCCGGAAGTGATGCTCTTTGATGAGCCGACCAGCGCGCTGGACCCGGAAATGGTGGGCGAGGTGCTGATGGTTATCCAGGACCTGGTAAAAAACGGGATGACGAGCATCATCGTTACCCATGAGATGGGCTTTGCCAGGGAGGTTTCCAGCCGTGTATTGTTCATGGATGAGGGAATCATCGCCGAGCAGAACACACCGCAGGAGTTATTCAGCCATCCACAAAACGCAAGAACCCAGGAGTTTTTAAATAAGGTGATCAGGTAATATGGAAATGCAAAGGGAGCGGGGTTTTTCCGCGCTCCCTTTTCTTTTTTACCATCAGATGATTTTTTTCTGACATCAATGCCGGACACGGCTTGCCAGCATATAGGCAGGCAGGGACAAGAGGCTCCATAGGGCCGCGTATTGGGGACAGATTTGACCGTTCACATGCAGTGGCAGCCTGGAATAATCCCATATCTGATGATGGCTGTTCACCGTACGGCCCATCACATATTCCAATGCGGTTAACGCTGCGCCGCCCGCAAGGCATTTTTGCCACAGGGGCCGCCCAGCCATCCTTTTGCTCAGGCGGCTGAGCATGTACATTCCCGTGCCACCGGCTACAGACATGGAGGGGGCCGTCCGGCCCCGCCACATAAGCTCAATCAGCGGGTAGGCCGCCGCACCCAGAGCAAAAAGCTTCAAGTCCTGTTTCAAGCGCATGCGCGTCACCTCGTCTATAGCATGCGCGATTTCCAGTTTATTAATCCTCAGTGCGATCGTTTGCAAAATCATAGGGAGGTATGGAGGACCGCAGGCCTCCATATGCAATCATTAGTGCCGGCTTTGCCGGTACTAATGGATTTCCCCAAAGGGCGAGCTTGCCCTTTGGGGAAATCAGCTCCTGCAGTCGGATTTCGCCCGGAATTTTCGTGAGAAAATTCAGAAATCAGGCCCAATCCCTCGCGATCACTTACGACAAAGCCGAAAGTGATTGCGAGGTTAATCACCGAAGGTTATGCCTATATTCCTGGCCAGTTGTACCATTTGATGGTCCGGACTCACCTGCTTGGGAACTCCGGCGATATCCTTGAGCGCGTTGTGGGTTACGGTATTGCCGATCAGCGCCACGCTGACGCCGTAAATGTCATCCCGGATCAGCTGCGCGGCGTGCACACCGAACTGGGTGGCCAGAACCCGGTCATAGGCGCTAGGGCTGCCGCCACGCTGAATGTGGCCTGGAACCACGGAGCGTGCCTCCACCCCCACCATTTCAGACAATTGGGATGCCAGGCGGGCGGCGATGCTGAAGCCGGGGCATGCGGCCCTTGTCGCCTCCCGCTCTTTCTTCTTTTGCTTGGATTCCTCCAGGTCCATGGCGCCTTCCGCCACGGCAATGATGGAGAAAGGTTTTTTGCTGTTGGCCCTTGTTTCCACCACCTTGGCAACTTTCTTGATATCATAGGGGATCTCGGGCAGCAGCACCACATCCGCGCCGCCGGCTACCCCCGTGTACAGCGTCAGCCAGCCGGTCTTGTTGCCCATCAGTTCAATCACCATGCACCGGCCATGGCTGGAGGCGGTGGTATGGATACGGTCCAGGACTTCTGTGGCGATATCCACCGCCGTGTGGAAACCAAAGGTGAAATCGGTGCCGTACAGGTCGTTGTCAATGGTCTTGGGCAGGCCGATGATGTTGAGGCCTTCCTGGCTCAGCAGATTGGCCGTTTTATGGGTGCCGTTTCCGCCAAGCGCTACCAGGCAGTCCAGCCTCATGGCCTTATAGTTGTCCTTCATGGCGGATACTTTGTCCACATTGTCTTCGCCGATGACACGCATATTTCGAAATGGCTGGCGGCTGGTACCAAGAATCGTGCCGCCCAGGGTGAGAATTCCGGAAAACTGCTTCCGCTCCATCAGTTGATAATCGCCCTCTATCAAACCGCGATAGCCGTCCCGTATGCCAAGGAGCTCTGCGTCGAACAGTTCGTAAGCCGCCCTGGCAACGCCGCGTATGGCTGCGTTCAGGCCGGGGCAGTCGCCTCCGCTGGTCAGGATGCCGATCCGCTTTTTCATGCAACAATCCCCCCGCTTCTGTTTGACTTTCTTCCCTTGATTATACCACAGGGGAGGAACAGTAGAAAGCGGGGGGATTCTGTTATTTCCTTCACATGGCTTGTACAAGTTATGGGTGGCAGCGTATACTGTTGCTTGTATATCCAAATAACGGAGGCTTATCATGGACAGCCGGAATATTGTGATCAAGTCCCTTCGGGATTGGGGCATTTCCTTTGAGCATCATACGCATGAGGCGGCACATACCATCGATGATTGTGTGAAGATGGATTTTATCACGCCGGATGTGGTAATCTGCAAGAATATTTTTCTGTGCAACAGGCAGCAAACGCAGTTTTATCTGATGATTATACATCCCAACAAGCAGTTCCGCACGGCGGAGGTGAGCCGCGAGCTTAAAGTGTCCCGCTTAAGCTTTGCCCCGGATTCGCTTCTGACCCCAATGCTTGGGCTGCTGCCCGGCGCGGTAAGCCCGCTGGGGCTTATGTTTGACAGGGAACATAAGGTGACCCTTGTATGTGACAAAGCGATCCGGGAATATTCCCGGATCGCTTTTCATCCTTGCGTCAATACAGAGACGGTGATCTTTCAATATAATGATTTCTTTGAAAAAGTGCTTCTCCGCATGAACGTAGTTCCTACCTGGGTTTAATCATATCATTATTTCAGGAATGAAGCGGCGGCATAGCCGGTCATGTTGCCATAGCGCACCTTCACCCAATCCGATCCGGGGATAAGCACTTCCACCTTGTCACCGTCGCTCATGCGCTTTAATACTTTGGTCCCTGCAATACTGGGGCCGCTCCGCAGATTGACAAAGGTTCCATTCGGATGTGTAACGGTCATCATAGGCTTGGCGGGCAGATTGTAGAAGGCCAGATAATCAGACATCATGAATCCAGATTTGCCTGTAGCGTCCACAGAGACATAGCTCCATTCGCTGCCCTGGTTAAGAACGGTCAGGCGCGTGCCATTCTTGTACTGTCCGATGACATTCCCGTTCTGGCTTGCGCTTTCCCTAAGATACAGCACCTGGGTGGATTTTGGATTCTTGACCAAAGCATACGGTTCCTTGGGAGATGCTCCGCCGCTTCCGCCGTTTACCAGGATGCCTTCCTTTAAGAAGTCGGTGCTCACATAGCCCTGGTAGCCGTCAATGGAAACCTTCCACCATTTATCGCCACGGTTTAACACCATCACATACCGGCCGCCCTTGAACTGGCGGATGGAAGAATACTCCATCCCCGGCCCTGCCCGGAGGTTCAGGCCCGTGTTGTTGGGGGTGACGATGGTGGCAATGTCATCGCTGCCGATCATGGAGTCCAGCTTCAGATATTCGCCGCGGAAGTAGCCCAGCGTTCCGTCCACCGACACAAGGTACCATCCGCCGGTATTGTTAAGGACCGGCGCCGGGGTGCCGTTGTAATAGATGCCAAGCACCTGGGCATTATAGTTGGGCCCCTTGCGCAGATTCAGAAACTGGGTGGATTTGGGGTTCACAACAGTGGCAATGGTCTTGTATTCGGTGATACCCCGGTTCAGGAAATTACGGCTCATATAGCCTGTCTTTCCATCAGGCGTGACCACAGAATACCAGTTCCCCGGCGCCTCGGAAATTTGTACCCAGGTGCCGGGCGGGTAGGCGCCAAGCCATGCGCTGTCTGCGCTGGGCCCTTTGCGCAGGTTCAGGTTTGAGGTGTTGTAGACGACGGCGAACTCATCGGCTGCCAAGGCTGTGGCGCTGGTGGACAGAAGTACCAGGACCAATACCAGGGCCGCCCATCTTTTGTGAAGAGGGGAATGGCGTAATTTCGTGTTCACCATTTTCCTATCTCTCCTTTGGGGGCATTTGGACGTTTGCCCTTCACTCAAAAAACGAGGCGGGCCATGGAATTGTTCCCTGATTCCGGCATATCCTTCATCTTTTACATTGCCGGTCATCGGGAACATGGCCATGGCCCGCCCGTAGATTAGAAAAAATAAAGATTTTTAGGCTTTCCTGTAGCTGTCCAGTTTCAGCACCCTTTGAACTGCCTCCTCCGCAGACTCGCTTAAGTCAATATCAGACGTCTGATCCCCTAGTTTCACATGCAGGAAAAACTCCAGCGTTCCTTGGTTGCCTGTAACGGGGCTGTTGGTTACGTTCACCACATGCGTAAGGTTTTGTCCGTTCAAGTCCCGTATCAGGCTTAACAACAGGGGAAGATAGGCATCGTCCTTAAGGATGCCTGTGCGCCGGGCCACGGCATCCTCCACTTCAAACAGAGGCTTCACCAAACACATAAGTTCACCCGTAAAGCCCATGATATCTGCAAACACCGGCACGGCCTTGCGCAATGAAAGATAGCTCAAATCTACGCTGGCCAGGTCGGGTTTGGGCGACAGGGACAGCAGCTTTTCATCGCTGATATTGGTTTTTTCTAAATTTACAACCTTGGGGCTTTGCCTGAGGCTTCCCGCCAGCTGGCCAAAGCCCACTTCTACGGCATATACAAGCGATGCCCCGCTTTTTACCAGGCAGTCGGTAAATCCGCCGGTGCAGGCGCCGGCGTCGATGCATACCCGGTCCTTTGCCGATATGTTAAAATCCTGCATTGCCCCCTTAAGCTTTAGTCCGCCCTTGGCCACAAAGGGCAGATCCCTGCCCATAACGCGCATAGGCTTATCACTGGATACAAGCTGGGAAGGGCTGGTGATTCGCTCCTGGCCGCAGAATACCTGCCCGCCAAGGAAATAGGGAAGAGCCTCCTCCGCCGTTTGAAAGAGGCCTTCTTCCATAAGGATATGGATGGCCTTGCGCCGCGCTGCTTTGTTCTTCATGGCTTACTATTATGATTTTGCAGCGGCAAAAACGCCAGCACTTTTTGTATGTGTTCATCCCAGAAGCCCCATTCATGGGTGCCGGGGGATTCTTCGTATGTCATGTCGAACACCTTTTGAAATTCCTTTTTGAACATGCGGTTGCCTTGCAGCAGAAAATCTTCTGTGCCGCAGGCCACATACATCTTTGGCGCTTTTTCGGGATGTTTTGCAAGCTTTTGAGCCAAATGGAACAGGTCGTTTTCGCTGCCGGCGAATTTCTCCGGGCTGCCGAAGATGCGGATCAATTCCTGCACGAAATCATCGGACTGCTCCGTGTGGTATTTGGGATCCATCTGCAGCGCGCCGGATAAGCTGGCCACCGCCGCATAGCGGTTGGGGCAGGAAAGACCCAGCTTCATGGCACCGTAGCCGCCCATGGAAAGCCCCGCCGCGTAGCGGTCTTCCCGTTTTTTGGACAGCGGGAAGAAGCTTTCGCAAACCTTTGGAAGTTCTTCAGAAATAAAGGTGAAATACCTATCGCCTTCGGCCATGTCCGTATAAAAGCTGCGCCCTCCATCAGGCATGACAACGGCCAGGGGATAATGATCGGCATACCGCTCTACGCTTGTACGGCGTGACCAGATGGTGTGATTGTCCGACAGGCCGTGCAAAAGGTACAGCGTGGGGAAAGGTCCCTTTGATTCCTGGGGCAATATTACGTTCATGCCGGTGCAGCGGCCCAGCACATGGGAAAAGAATTCCACCTGCAAAAGCGCCATGTTAACGCCTCCGGATATTATTTTTTCCATTATACCACGGCTTAAGATTGCCGCAAGGGGAAAGGTGTGCATTTGGGCCTGCCCTACTTGAACCTGTTCGACGCATGTGCTATCCTTATAAAGAATGCACACAAGGAGAACATCATGCGCCTGACCTATAAGCACACCCTTCTTTCCAGCTATTTGGGATATGTGACGCAGGCCATCGTCAACAACCTGGCCCCCTTGCTGTTTCTGACATTCCAAAGGGAATGGAACGTTTCACTAGCTGATTTGGCTCTTTTGATATCTTTGAACTTTATCATCCAAATCGCCGTAGACCTTATTGCTTCCGTTTTTGCGGACAAGGTGGGATATAGGGCTGTGGCGGCAGGCGCGCATGTGTTTTGCGTGGCTGGGCTGATGGGTATGGGCATACTGCCCCATATATTCACATACCCATATGCCGGGCTGATCGTGGCTACCTGCATAAACGCTGTGGGCGGCGGATTGATCGAGGTCATCATCAGCCCCATTGTAGAATCGCTGCCGGGGGATAAAAAAGCCGCCTCCATGAGCCTTTTGCATTCCTTTTACTGCTGGGGGCATGTAGCGGTTGTCGTTTTGTCCACAGCGTATTTCCTGCTGTTCGGCGTTGCGCGCTGGCAGTACTTGGCCATGGCTTGGGCGTTGGTTCCGCTTTTCAATTTCTTCCTTTTTTTGAAGGTGCCGCTTCGGTCGCTGAACGATCATGCTGCCGCCGCAGCTCCGCAAACCGGGAAGAGCAACAGGCGGACATTGTTTTTGCTGTTCTTTTTGATGATGGTATGCGCTGGTGCGGCGGAACAGGCCATGTCCCAATGGGCGTCACTGTTTGCGGAGGCTGGGCTTGGCGTTTCCAAAATGATGGGGGACCTGTTGGGGCCATGCCTGTTTGCCATACTGATGGGCCTTTCCCGTTTGATCTACGGCGTGAAGGGATCGCATCTTCATTTGGAGAAGGCGCTGTTCTTCTCGAGCGCGCTTTGTATTGCCAGCTACCTTCTGGCGGTATTTTCTCCGGTGCCGCTTCTGGCGCTGCTGGGCTGCGGCTTGTGCGGCCTTTCAGTTGGGCTTATGTGGCCCGGAACATTCAGCATTGCATCAAAGAATTTTCCCCGGGGCGGAACTGCCATGTTCGCTTTGCTGGCTTTGGCGGGAGATGTGGGTTGTTCAGTTGGACCGGGCCTGGTTGGGTCTGTTTCCAACGCCGTTCAAAAAGGAATGCACACTTTTATTGAAAGCTGGCTTCCCTGGCTTACCGCGACGGAGGCGGGATTGAAAACGGGTCTCTTTCTTGCCATCGTGTTTCCCTTGACCATGCTTGCAAGTGCAAGCCTTATGTGGAAAAGAGTATTTCATAAGAAAGAAGGGTGAAGTATGCGGCTTATCAGATTAGGTGCAACGGAACTAAATGTCAGCGAGGTTGGGCTGGGCTGCGAGCATCTGGAGAACAAGGAAGAGAAATTGGTTTCGGATGTGGTGAGTGAGGCGATAGACCAGGGTATCAATATCCTGGATGTATTCATGCCCGAGCCGAATGTGCGCACCTATATCGGCAACGCCCTGAAGGGGCGGCGGGATAAGGTCATTTTGCAGGGGCATATTGGAGCCACCTGGCAAAACGGGCAGTATTACCGCACCAGGGATGAACAGCTTAACAAAACCTATTTTGAGGACTTTTTGACACGCCTTCAAACCGATTATGTGGATATCGGCATGCTGCACTTCATCGATGCGATGGAAGATTGGGAAACGGTTCTTAACGGCCCGGTGATGGAGTATGTGCGCAAGCTCAAGGAGAAGGGTGTCATCCGCGCGGTGGGCATGAGTTCCCACAATGCGTCGGTGTCGCTGGAGGCTGTCAAATCCGGGCTGATCGATGTGCTTATGTTTTCCTTAAACCCAGCCTTTGACCTGCTCCCGGAAGGCATGGATTTGGATTCCCTTTTCAAAAAGGATTCTTACCAACAGGAAGGCTTGCTTGGCATGAACCCTGTAAGGGAAGCGCTTTACCGCACCTGTGAAGCCAAAGGTGTGGGCATCACCGTCATGAAAGGGTTCGGAGCAGGTTCGCTTTTACGCGAAGAATCCTCACCCTTCCATGTGGCACTGACGCCCAGCCAGCTACTACAATATGCTTTGACAAGGCCGGCTGTGAGCAGCGTGCTGGTAGGCTTAAGAACACCCGACGAGGTGCGCAAGGCCGTGGCGTTTGAAACGGCTACCGAGCAGGAGAAGGATTATTCTGCTATTCTTGGAGCGACGGATGTTTATGCCATGACAGGCCGCTGTATGTACTGCAATCATTGCCTGCCCTGCCCTCAAAACATCGATATTGCGCAGGTGAACAAGTATCTTGATCTAGCCGCCGTACAGGAGGATATACCCGCCACCATCCGCGGCCATTACGAAGCCTTGGCTGTTCACGCCGGCGATTGCATTTCCTGTGGGCAATGCGAGGAGAGGTGCCCGTTTGCCGTGCCGGTTATAAAGCGCATGGAAGATGCGCAGGCTTTGTTCGGTAAGTAAGAAAAGCATAAAGTTCTACCAATTATATCGCGCAATGAGGCAGGGAGATCATTCCTGATCATTGCGCGGTATTTTATAGCCTGATTCTTTTCGACAAAAAGAAACTTTATGGACAAGGCTTTGCGCATGTTTTATAATGACAATAACATATTAGCTGCGGAAAACCGGATACGAAAGGTACGGTGGAACAATGGCCAGAGACAAAATGACCCGGCGGGAAATGGCGGCGTTTGCGGCGGGGGATATTTTCGGTGGCGGCGGCCAATCGGTATTGTCTGTGCTGTACCTGATCTTTTTGACGAATGTGCTTCGTATTGAACCTGCCCTGGCGGGATTGGCCATCCTGATTTCCAAGGTGTGGGACGCGGTTGTCGACCCGCTGCTGGGCGTGATTACCGACAATACCCGCACAAAAATGGGCCGGCGCCGCCCGTATATCCTGGCCGGCGGAATCTTGCTTATCCCTTCCATGGCGCTTTTGTGGCTGCCGGTTAACTTTTCCTCCCAGACCGCAAGGATGCTTTTTGCTACCGCTTCATACCTTATATACAATACGGTGGCCTCCATCATTGCGGTACCCTACAGCTCTATGAGCACCGAAGTTACGGAGGATTTTGATGAATGCAATAAGGTGAATATCCTGCGCCTTGTTTTCTCTCTGGCATCCACCGCTTTGTGCACGCTTCTGCCTTCGCTGCTTTTTGAAGACAGCATCAAACGAAACCTACCCTTTACAGGCACGTATTTCACGCTTGTGCTCGGATTTGGCACGCTGTTTGCCGTGCCGGTGATTTTGACCGCCCTGAAGTCTAGGGAACGGGTTCCTTATGAGGACAAACGTTCCACCATATCCTTTAAAGCTTTGATAAAGCCTTTTCATGTGCGCGCCTTCCGTGAGCTGATGCAGTTGTACCTGGCCCAGGCTGTCACGCTGGACATGGTGGCCGCGGTGGTGATGTATTACTCCCTGTACGTGGTAAGAGGCATGACCAGCACGGTCTTTTTGGGAATGTTCCTTGGTGTTCAAATGCTGATGTTCCCATTATTCAATCGCCTGGTGGGCAGGGTGAGCAAGACGAAGATTTACCGCATCGGGCTGCCGCTGGCGATTGCAGGCTCCCTTTGCATCGCCATATACCCCTCCGGCTGGCCCGCATGGGGCATTTATGGCATCACCGTGCTGACGGCGCTGGGATTTGCCGGGGCCCAGGCCATGAGCTGGATCATATTCCCCGACGTGGTGGATATTACGGAGATGGGCCTGAAAGAGCGCATCACCGGCTCATTAAGCGGCGTGATGGCGTTTGTGCGTACCATCAGCACCGCTGTGGCCACCTTTCTGATCGGGAACATGCTATCCTTGACCGGCTTTGTGCTTCCTACCGATGATATTCCCTTACCTGCGCAGCCGCAGACGGCAATCCTTGGCATCAGGGTGATCATGTTCCTTCCCTTTGCGCTGTTGATGGGCTATGCATGGTTCAAGGCAAAGGGCTTTGGGCTGACACCGCAAATAAGCCAGCGGATCAAGTATTTTAATGATAAGCTACATCACGGCGGGCTGGATGGATTGAGCGGTACTGAGAAAGCGGAATACGAGGCATTAAAGAAGAAATTCGTATCCTGAGGTTTCCGGAGGAGTGTATGGACAAGTCACTGGATATTCCCATGAGCTTGAAGATGAACCGCAAGTGCTTTGCGGACATTGAAAAACTTGCCCGGGGTGAAGATGCGGACGAAAGACAAGTTCATGAGATCCTTCAATTTATTGATACACGTTACGACTGCGCGGATTTCCGCATGGTATGTATCCTGCGTTCCCTGTACGCCTATGCAGCTTTGATTTCCTGTTCCACGCTGGATGCCATGAAAAAGACGGTGCTGGGCTTCAAGTATTGGATGGACGAGCCTGGCGAGGACAGCATGTGCTATTGGTCGGAAAACCATCAATTGCTGTTTGCTGCATGCGAGTATTTGGCCGGGCAGTTGTATCCTAACGATGTGTTTTCAAACAATGGCATCAAAGGGGAAGCGCACCGCGAAAAGGCGAAAAGTGTGCTGCTCACTTGGATGAAACGGCGCTTCCAGTTCGGGTTCAGTGAATTTCACTCCAACACCTACTATGAGGAAGACATCGCCCCGCTTTCTCTGCTGATCGATTTTGCAGGGGAGGAGGAAATCCGAACTCAGGCTGCCATGCTGCTAGATCTTCTCTTGCTGGATATGGCGCTGCACAATTTCCAGGGATACTTTTGCGCGGCTTCCGGCCGCTGTTACGAAGCACAAAAAAAGGAACCGCAGAAACAGGATGTACTGGATATCATGAAGCGTGCTTTCGGCTTCTTTCCCGAAAGGCTGTATGATTATACCCGGCTGTCGGCGGAGTTTGTTCTGAATAAAAGCTACCGTGTTCCCAAGGTGATTCTGGCAATCGCCCTCGAAAAAGGCCCTTTGGAGATCAAGGATTCCATGGGTCTTAATCTTAATGAGGTGCGTGAAAAATTCCGGGGCGCGCGGACAGTTTTGGATATGGGCCGGTATCTGTGGGCTATGGAGGCTTTCACCAACCCGGAATCCGTAAACATGACCATGAATATGTTCCGGCTTTGGAAGCTTCGCACCAACGATTTTTTGAAAGATTTAAAGGTGCTGGATATGCCATGGTTAAGGAAGCTGGGTGTATTGCCGGCCCTGGTGCGGCTGCTGAATCCTGTCACCCAGGGCATCGCCATCCAGCGGGCTAACACTTATACATACAAAACGGAACATTACATGCTTTCCACCGCCCAAAGGCACCACGCCGGGGAGTTCGGCGACCAGCAGCATATTTGGCAGGCAACTTTGCCCGGTGGCGTGACTGTTTTCACAACGCATCCGGGGGCCGCATTTTTTGAAGACAACGCCCGCAATTTTTCCCCTTCCTATTGGGTGGGCAACGGCATACATCCCGACGCCGCACAGCACAAAAACGTATGCCTGTGCTTGTACCAACTTGGCCAGCGCAAGGGGTTCATGGAAAAGCAGAGGCAGATGTACACCCACGCTTATTTTCCCAAAGCAAAGTTCGATCAGATGAAAAGGGTGCATGACCGGCTGTATGTGGGCCGCAAGGGGGAAGGATATATTGCGCTGTTTTCTTTGAACCCGCTGGAGGAAGCGGGGGAGGAAGAGCTGATCCAGCGGGGCAATATGACCGGCTGGGCAGTGATGATGGGCAGTGGGAAAGATTTTATCAGCCTGGAAACCTTTATTCAAAAGGTGAGCCGGTTCAAGCTGTATACGTTTATCGGAAAGGGCCTGGCTCTTGAGGATGGCACGGGCTGGGGAGACTGTTGGTCGCTGGAATATAGAGGTGGCTTCCGGTTTGGCGATCTTGGGCTTGATACGGAGTATCCCCGCCTTTCCTGCCAATTTGGAGAGGTAAAGCGTGATCCGCAGGAGTATGCCCTTCGCTTTGGGGAAAGCAGCCTTCGGCTGAACATTGCAACTGGGATCCGGGAAGGCGACTGACTTTATAAAGGAGGGCCAGTATGGCATCGTCCGAACTAAACAAAATCAAGCGTCTTTGCGATTATATGGTGAAGATCCGGGAGCCGAAGATGCGCTGGATGTGGGGTGAAGCGCTGTTCGGCTATGCCCTTTCGGAATTGGATGATTATCTTGGTACCGATATTTACAAGCCCTTCTTGACAGGCTTTTGCGACTACTACATGCAGCATCCGCCACGGGTGGTATGCGCCGATACATGTGCCCCGGCACTGATTACCTACACCATGCAAAAGAAAAACGGGGATTACGCATTTCTTACAGACAGGGTGCTTGACTATATCAAAAACGAGCCAAGGCTCATAGGCGATGCGGTGAACCACCTGGGCAAAAACATTGCGGGGAAGTTTTATCCCAAGTCCATCTGGGTGGACAGCCTGATGATGTTCAGTGTTTTTCCCGCCCGCTACGGCGCCGAAACGGGGGATTGGGAGCTTTTGCACTACGCGGCCCGCCAGCCGGCAATTTATAGCCGCTATATGCAGGATGAAAAAAACGGCTTGTGGCGGCATAGCTACTGGGTGAAACGGGCAAAACCACATCCCAGGGGCGAAGTTTACTGGGGAAGGGGCAACGGCTGGGTGGTATGCGCGCTGCCCATGATCCTGGATTTTATCGGCCCGGGCCATCCTAAAAAAGAGGAGATACAAAAAATCTTCCTTCGCACAGCAGAAGCGGTCGTCATTAGCCAGCGGCCCGACGGAAGCTTTTCCACGGTGCTTGGAAGTGATTTGTATCGGGAGCTTTCTGCCACAGCATTGATCGCCGCTGGGCTTTTGCATGGCGTTCGGAGGGGATACCTGGAAGAGCGCTTTTTGCAGCCCGGAGTAAAGGCCTTCCGCGCAGTGACGGACGGCGTCCTGGAAACGGAAGAGGGCGTGTTCCTGAACGAAATCAGCGCGCCCACCATTCCGCTGCATATCTTTCCATACCTGGGATACAAATACACGCCGCGCAAGGCAAACTACCCTTACGGTGTGGCGGCGGCGGTATTTGCGGCGTTGGAATATGACAAGCTGTTATCATCAGGGATGATTCGATAATCCAAACGAAATCTTAATACAAATAGGGGGCTTTTGCTTGAGGATCGCCATCTTCGTAGACGGTGGGAACATGTACCGGACACAGCGCAAGTACCTGGGGTGGAACATAGATCTGAAAAGGTTTTTGGAATACTTCCGCATGATGGGCGACGTGGTGGATGCCTATTATTACACAGCCATCGACTATAAGGCGGAGTCTCAAAACCGCTTTGTGCAGATGCTGCCTTTGATGGGGTATACCATCGTATCCAAGCCCCTGAAGGAAATCCACAACGGCGAAGAGACAAAGAAAAAAGGCAACCTGGATGTGGAGATCGTTCTGGACCTGTTCAATACCATCGACAATTACGATATGGCGGTTCTCTTCAGCGGCGACGGCGATTTTGAGCGCGCGCTGCAGCAATTAAGAGCCCGGGGTAAACGGTTCATGGTGGTGGCTCACCGCTCCACCGTGGCCAGGGAAATACTGGCCGTGGCGGGCATGCATTACCTGGACATTGCGTCCATCGAAGGCTATGTGAAGCTGACCGCGCTGCCCAAGGAACTGCAGGCGGATACGAGCCTTACGGAAGTCATTGCGGATATGTCCATTGAGGAGGAATACCCGATCTAGTGGATATTCAACGGGCTTCCAGGTTAAAAACCACCGCCTTGGGCCGTGTCATGGCTTCGATGGAGTATTTGACGCCCTGAGTGCCCATGCCGGATGCCTTCACGCCCAGGAATGGGAAGTGATCCGGGCCGCGCTCCGTTTTGTTGTTGATTTGCACCGTGCCCACCTCCAGGCGGCCGGCGATATGGAAGGCGTTGTGGATATTGCTTGTGAATACCGAGGATTGAAGCCCGTATTCCGAACGGTTTGCGATGTCGATAGCTTCCTCCGTATCCTTCACCCGAATAATGGGCAGCACCGGCCCGAAAGGTTCCTCCCAAGCCAAACGCATATCGGTTGTCACTTTGTCGATCAGTGTTGGGTAAACAAGATCGCCCTCGCGCCGGCCTCCTATAAGCATCTCTGCCCCCTTGTTCACAGCGTCTTCCATGAGTTCCATCACAAAATCGGCTGACTTGGTGTTGATCAGCGGCACAATCACCGCGTTTTTCCGGGGATCGCCCACCGGCAGCTTTTCGATGCGGGAGAGGAGTTTGGGCACCAGCGCATCAGCCACATCATCTTCCGCCAGGATGCGTTTGACTGCCGTGCAGCGCTGACCGGAATAGGAATAAGCGCCGGAAACGATGTTATCCGCCGCAAAGTCAAGATCGGCGTCGTGCAAAACGATGGCTGCATCCTTTCCGCCAAGCTCCAGCAAAAGGGGGACCATGCCCGAAAGCTTTGATATATGACGGCCTACCTCCGTGCTGCCGGTAAAGTTGATAAAATTGATGCCGGGGTGGGTGACAATGTAATCGCCAATGTCGCTTCCACGGCCCGTGACGGTATTGAGGATGCCGTTTGGCAGGCCCGCTTCCTGAAATACCTGGGCCAGATATAATGCACTGACCGCTCCCTGGGTGGCGGGTTTCAATATCACGGCGTTTCCGCCGATAAGCGCAGGGGCTACCTTGGAAACAGAAAGGTTGATGGGGTAGTTGAAAGGGGAAATTGCCAGAACCGTACCCAGCGGCACACGTGTCACGTAGGATATTTTGTTTTTACTGCCGCCTGGGAAATTCTCGCCGCTGATAGCTTCCCCCGCCATGCTTTTGCCCACATCCGCCGTATAGCGCAAAAAGTCTGCTGTGCGCCTGACCTCGGAAATGGCTGATTTTTCGTCCTTGGCGATTTCCATAGTAAGTACGTTCGCGATTTCTTTCTCGTTCTGCTCCATAAGTTCCGCGGCATTGTATAGTACCGCAGCCCGCTCATGTATGGGCGTCCCGGCCCAGACATGCAGGTTTTCCTTGGTGCTTGAAATGGCTCTGTCCACATCCTCCCGCGTCATGGCAGGGACCCTGCCCACCAGGGAGCCATCCACGGGGGACATGATCTCTATAAAGGCGTTGGTGGAGGCTTTGGTCCACTCGCCGTCCAGCAAATTGCAAAAGGCCTTGTCTTCGCCGCATAGCTTTCTGAACATTTACTGTACCTTCCTTTCTAAAAACAGCCCGCGCCCAAAAGGACCGGCGCGGGCTGTTTATTGTATTATACCCAAGATTTTGCCATTAGCAACGGTTGTGGTAGGATGAACTTTTACAGAAGCTTCATGTAATCATCGGCCGTTCTGCCGTCAAAGAAGCACTCGATGATGTGCCTGCCCTCCTGGCACAGGTCATTGGTCTGAAACTGCTTCAGTTCCTGTCTGAAAAAGTCTGTCAGCATAGCGGCACCCGTATCGTAGGCGCTTTCACCAACCTCATGCTGAAGGTCGGTTTGCAGCAGTCCCTTTGGAATATAGTTGCCGTCGATCTTCAGCGAGTCCAACGCATACCCCAGCAATGGACAGCGGGCGGGGACAATTTGATCCGGCTTGAATTTGACGCTGCCGCGCCGGGCCAGGTATTCCCTGGTAATCCATTGGGGCATAAAGCCTACTTGATATGCGCCGATATACTGGTTAGGGATGAGCTTGTAACGGGTGGAAGGCGTTTTAATGATCTGCTGGAGCAATAGGTTGGCCTGATCTACCATCTTTCCGGTGGCAAAGGGCCAGTAGGAGCCTACACCCTCGCCTGTCATGCCGGTGGTGCCCGTGATGCTGGGATTATCATGCCCCCTTGGCGCGACCAGACGCCACAGCCAAGCCAAAGCGGGTGGCAGCACGTGCATCATGCCTATGATACCGTAGCTTGGTGCGTTCCTTACGCAGGGGGGAGTTCTCACGCCGAAGCTGCGCACATCCACCTCCACCGGCTCGCTAATGGTGCCCGGCACATGACCGCGGGGGAGAATTACCCTGGGATTGGGGCAAGGTTTGCCAGGCTCGTCCATGGTATGCTCCCAGATGAGGCATGTGGAGCCTGGGACACCCTTCAGGTTTAAAAAGAGGAGCGGCTCCTTGGGATGCACGCACAGGCGCTCATGCTGCGGGTCGGTTCCATATTGAGTGATATGATTCACCCGAAGAAACCAGCCGGCCTCGGCATCTTTGACCACCAGCCTTTTGCTGTTTTTCTGAAAGGAATCATGGCAGAGAGCCATATCGTCGGTGACGGGCAGAAGCTCGCAGGTTTCCGTGATGTCCAGGTACAGCTTCTCGCCGGAAAGCGTGTTTTTGGCCAGTAGGATGCGCCCGTCGGGCTGCAGGTGCATTTGCTCGATCATTTCGCTTTTTCCGCTGCCGCTGGCACCCTCATGCAGCATGATGAGGCTATTGTCATAGGGGGTGACGACTTTTACTGTGGAGCCGTGGAGAGTGATCCAGCCTTCCTGTTCGCCAATATTGATCAGCACGCCATAGATGCCCTTTTTTGCGCTGGGGCCGGGATATAGATTGAATGAGAAAATTTCATGGATGTCTGGCAGACGGTTATGAACCACGATCTGCTTTTTATCAAAATGCGTATGCCGGAATGGCGGGGCGAGGTAAATCACCGCTCTTGGTGAAAAGTCATCTGGAAGTTTGGATGCGGGAACAAAGCCCTGTAAATCTAAAAGCCCGCCGGCAAAGAATGCGGCATTTTGAGGGCCTATCAGCAAAGCAGGATATTGCAGATCCTCGCCTCCTGCCATAAAGGGGAGCAGGATAAGACGCTGACTTCCAAGCCATGCAAGCACATCATGGCGCAGAGGCACAAAGTCGCTGCTGTACAAATCTTTATACCGTGGTTTGTCGGTGGGACTGTCATCTGCGATGATCATGCAGTCGGGGTCGCGCCTGCGCATATACGCATCCGTGTAGTTGACCACAAGGCCATTTGAACATTCTGTAACCGTCGCCTCGATATACTCGCCCAAGCCTGGTACATCATAAATAACTTCGAATGTTCCTTGTTTTTTCCCACCCATAGCCATTTTCAAGATTTCGTCCCTTGTTTCTGGAATAAAGACATCCGGTGCGCTTTTAACAATCTGGGTAAGTTCCTTGGATAGAGATAACCTTTTCCATGGTGCCTTCATCTAAATACCTCCTAAATGGCATAATAAAAAACCAATACCTAACAGCTCCGTCTGGAGCTGTCAAGTATTGGCTTACCGCTGGACTGGTTATGAAACCCTTCGGCGAGTCTGCCTTTTATTATAAGCGCTCTTCCAAATTGCCGCCCAAAGTGATCAAAACGATCTTTTCACCGCTCTTTGTGCTTACATCGGAATGAATGCTTAAGATGTCCGTTTGGATGATGGGGTTCAACATGGATTCGATCTCTGCCTTCGCACCCTCAAAAAGCATGGTCCTAAGCTTCTTGATCTGCTCAACACCCCGGGGTGTTTCCGCCAGCTTCCTTTCGGAAGGGCTCAAAAAACCCACCATTCTTACAATGATCATATCCTGAAGAATGTACGTTTTGATCTGCCGGGGCCCCCGGCCCATGAACTCGATTTCAAACCTGCTGAACGCCTCGCTGATTTTGGCCTCCATTTGGCCCTTGCTCATTTGCCGCCCCTTTATCATCCAAAATACTTCCCCAATATTAATTCTATCAAAAGCATACCCTTGTGTCAATGAACGAATTCGCTTGGCTTGGATTTTCATATTCATGCCGCCATGTTCCCCGCAGCCGCTTTTCTTGACGCGTAATCTTTTTGTTTGGTATACTATCACCAGTAAGGCTGATAGAATAAATATATGCCCATTTATAAATAAAGCGGGAGGAATGGTCATGGAGTACAGGCGTTTTGGAAAAACGGGGCTTAAGACTTCGCTGCTGGGGTTCGGCGGGTTTCACTTGCTGGAGATACCGCTTAAGGAAGCGGAGAAGTTATTGAACGGCTACCTGGACGCAGGTGGGAACTACATTGAAACGGCGCTGAGTTACGGGGCAGGGGAATCGGAGCGAAAAATCGGGCGCGCCGTGATACACAGGCGGGACGATTTTATTCTGGTATCCAAAATAGGCTTAAGGGACAAAAAGAGCGCTGAGGAAGCAATCAGCCAGTCGCTGAAGAATTTACAAACGGATCATTTGGATGTGCTGCTGATGCATGCGGTGGGCTCCATAGAAGAACTGGATACCATCCTTTCGGAAGACGGCGCCTACGCAGCCGCATTGGAAGCGAAGAAAGCCGGGAAGATCAAACACATTGGCCTTTCTATGCACGGTTGGCCGGGACCGCTGGTAGAAGCTTTAAACCGGGACCGCTTCGAGGCAGTGATGACCACCGTCAACTATTATGACCGCTTCAATTACCCGGAGATCGAAAATCAGCTTCTGCCCCTTGCAAAGGAAAAGGATGCGGGCATCATCCTCATGAAGCCGCTGGGCGACGGGTTTTTGTACAAATCACCGGAGCAGGCTTTCAGATACGCTTTTTCCCGGCCGGTTTCCGTGGTGGTGGCCGGCATCAACAGCGAGAAAATGCTTAAGGATGATCTGCACTTCGCCGAGAGCTTTATACCCATGACGAAAGAGGAAGAGGACGCTCTGTTTACAAACGCACCGGAGCTGGGCAACTATGTTTGCCGCCAATGCGGCAAATGCTCCTGCCCTGTTGGGATCAATATCCCTGAGGTCTTTGCATGCGAGGGGTATTTTGACCGGCAGATGGCAAGAGGTGTGGTGCAGGATACGGCGGAGTTTGCCTTAGCCGAACGGCTTCGCTTCTGGTTTGGCAACAAGGAGCTGGGCCGCAAGCGTTATGAAGCCATGGAAATCAAGGGGGATGCGTGTACGCAGTGCGGGGAATGCCTGAAAATGTGCCCGTATCATATCGATATCCCGTACAAGATGAATCTGGCGGATTACAAACTGGCGGGGAAAGAAATATACTGAAGTTTCGAAAAAGTGGCTGTGCCACTTTTTTGAGTCTGCGCCCTTCCCTTATGATGCTACGCCCCAGCCGGCGTTTCACTTGGCTGTTGTTACGTTTTCAAATGCCAAAGCCATTTGAAAACTCCAGGTTCGGGGATAAATCCCATCACCTTTGCATCACGGCCAGGGAATGGCGTAAGGAAACCTTGCTACGCAAGGCTTCCGAAGCCACTGCGCATGTCGCTGGCTTCGGATTTACAGTCGGAGGGTGCGCCCTCCGACACCTCCCGGAGGTTTTTTGACAGTCTGCAAGGGGCTATACATATTTATAGCATCTTCTGAGACTTGTTCACAAATAACGCGCATGGATTAGCCGTGCGCGTTTTGTAATGGTGGAAAATGTTATGGAAGTCGGTTTACACATTCCCCAGCAGTACCGTTTCAAGATTTACCTGGGCGATGTCCGCAAGCTTGCGCATTAAATGGATATCCGTGGGCTGTTTGTCCCGCATCTTACGCCTTGGGAAAAACCGCGTGATATGCAGGGGAATGGTCTTGTCCACCCCGGCGACCCAGGTGGAGAGGTTTTGCATTTCCTCCAGCGTGTCGTTATCCCCTGGCACGATCAGCGTAGTCAGCTCCACATGGCTAGCTCCGGCTGCGGTACGGATAAATTCCAATACGGTATCAAGATCGCCGCCCAGTTTTTTGTAATACTCCTGTGTGAATCCTTTCAGATCAATGTTAAAGGCATCGATGTAGGGCAGAACATCCATAAGCACTTCCCGGCTGGCGGAACCGTTTGTCACGACAACATTGTACATATGGCGCTCATGAACAAGCTTGGCAGTATCGCGTACGTATTCAAAGCCCACCATGGGCTCGTTGTAGGTAAAGGCCACACCGATATTGCCCCGGGGCTTGAGCTTTTCTGCGAGCAGTGCAAGCTCCTCCGGCTGCATTCTTTCCACTTCCACTTCATTTTCGCAGGCCGCCGCAATAGATGCATTCTGGCAAAAGGGGCAGTCCAGGTTACAGCCAAAACTTCCTACAGACAGGACCATGCTGCCCGGGTGGAAAAAAGCCAGCGGCTTCTTCTCAATGGGGTCCAGCGCGACGGAGGTCAAAAGGCCATAGTTCGAACAGGCACTTTTCCCGTTTTCGTTTTTCCTGGCACGGCACCGTCCCGTTTGGCCTTCCTTCAGATGGCAATGGTGCATGCACACATTACAGATGATCTCATTGATGGCGCACCACCTCGAATCGCTGGAGCGTTATCTTTTCGTTTTCCCGGATATCGGCTTTACGCCTGGCAATGGAAATCTGATCCTTTACGGTGTCGATTCCCGGAAGATTGGGCAAAAGCAGCCCGCGCCTGTGGCCCGAGGATACGATCACCCCGTAACGCTTGACGTCAAGATCGTCGGGGGACGGTATGTCCTCCGCATCACCCAGCACATCCACACTGTATACAAGCTCATCCAATTCATCCGGCCGGACCGGGTCAAAACGCGGGTCCTGGGCGCCGGCGCTGACGGCGTTTTGTATGATCTCCGCGGCAACGCTTTTGGTGGTGGCGGAGATGGTGCCGATACACCCGCGGAGCTGGCCTTGCTTTTTTAGGGATACGAATACACCCGCCCTTTTGCCTGTCATTTCATCCGGCAGGCCTTTGGGCAGTGCGATGGTTTCTCCGCGCTCAACGTAGGCTTCCAGCGTCTGCCGGGCCAGGCGCACATAATCGTCCTCCGATTCCTTGCGTGTTTGCAGTTCCCTCCTCTGCTCCATCATATAATCGCCCAGAAAATGGCGGTTTTCAGACGGCCCTTGGGGAAGGAATAAGCACACGCCGTATCCTACGCCGAACGGCCCTTCGTAGGACAGCTTTTCCGCTTTGACATTCAGACCGTCAAAGCACCCGGCCATGATCACAAAGGAGCGGTGGCCGCATTCACCCGCGCTTTCGCAAAAGTCCGGGTCGAAATGGAACAATTCGCCAAAGGATGCCCTTGCCATGGCATCCATGATCTTCTCATCATAGGCCGGGCCTTCCGGTGAAAAGCCGTATGGGCCGTCCTCCTTGAGCCTGTGGGACAGGTCGCCGCTGGCGATGATGGCGATATTCCTGCCCATGCTGTCCGCTGTTTCCCTGATGAGCATGCCCAGCTTGTAGTGGTCGGGATAGCCTAAACCCGATAGCCCGATTCTGACGACCATGCAGGGGATACCGCCTCCATAGGCATCCCGTAAAAAACACAACGGCACCATAGTGGCATGATCCAGCTTTTTGTCGCGTTCGCCCAAGGTACCTGCCGGCAATTCGCATGCGTCGGCGCGGCGGCTAAGCTCCGTCACATAGGACGCGTCGTAATGAACCTCCAGTTGCACCTCGCCTGCGTGGAACTGGGCCAGACTGCCTTTGGCCGACGTGCCCGGAGAGATATGAAAGTAATCACCATACAGCGCGCTGTGCGGCGTGATGACAATTACCGTATCAGGCCGTCCGGATGCAATCAGCTCTGCAGCCTTGCGGTAAGCTGCGATCGTATCCTGTATGGCTTTTTCCTGTCCGCGGCCTACTTGCGGTATAATCAGCGGCGGGTGTGGAACCATGATGGCGGACTGTAGGGGCATAGGACACCTCCTGAATGGCGGACGGCATGTATTTACTGATGCATTCAATCTGGTTTACTATTTCGTTATGCCAAAGCAAAAACCTGCCGGTAATTGTGTCAGCATCGGCAATACTCTTCCCCCAATGCACATTTGTAATGACAGTTTTTTTGCTGCGGCTTCGCCGAGAGGCTATACGTATGGCAAGATATTAAAAGGTGAGGATAAAAAAAGATATTAGCCAAGCTTTAGGCTATGTAAAGTGGGTATAATATACATGGGGCCCTTGAAAGGCGTTAATGCGCAGGCCCCTTTATCTTCTGAGGAGGGAATAAAATGTTGCCCAAAGTTGCCTTTATATGCGTCCACAATGCGTGCCGCAGCCAGATCGCCGAAGCTTTAAGCCGCCACTTGGCAGCCGATACGTATGAGAGTTATTCCGGGGGCACGGAAACGAAAGATAAAATTAACCCCGACGCCGTTCGGCTGATGAAGAAGCTTTACGGCATTGACATGGAAGAAGCCCAGCGAACTAAGCTGCTTTCGGAAATCCCGCCTGTAGACATTGTGGTGACCATGGGCTGCAATGCGGCCTGCCCCTACTTGCCCTGCAGGTATATGGAGGATTGGGGTCTTGACGATCCCACAGGCAAGAGCGATGAGGAATTCATAAAGGTTATCCGGGAGATAGAGGGCAAGGTACTGAGCCTGAAGGAACGGATACAAAACGGAACGGTTTTTAGCGAGGAATTGTTTGCATAATAGGATAGATATAGAAAGAGGCGGCGCGAATACAACACGCGCCGCCACTTTTTTCATTTTTGCTTTTGAATTTTGATTTTGTTGGTTGGATGATACGGAATGATGACATCAAACTTCTTTCTTGCTTTGAATATATGTTTCCATGATCCTGGCAGCGCTTTCCACAAAGTCGGCGCAGGGCCGGGCTTGATAGTATTGCGGCGTTCTTTCTTCCGGAAGGGGATCGCCCGCTCCGTCGAGATTAAGCAGTTCCCGGCAGATGAAGGAGCCATTCTCTTGTTTGAATTCTTTCGCCAGAGATTGGGTTAGCTGATAATGCTCCATTTTCGTCTGGGTATCCGTAGGGCTGGTATAGCCATATTTCATGCCGACCACCATTGTCATGCCGCTCACCGCCCCGCATACTTCCCGCAGCCTGCCGATACCGCCGCCAAAGGGAGCGGCCAATTTCAGCGCCGTTTCAAAATCCATTTCGGTTTCATCGCAGAAGGCTGCAAATACGGCCTGCGCACAATTATATCCCTGATCAAACAGTTCCCTGGCCTTTTTTGCATGGTTTTCCATACGGCCACCTCAATTCCGCATATCTTTATTTTATATGAACAGCCTTCATTGTACCGGGTTTCCCGTTTGTGTCAATATATTTTCATATGTTTACCTGTTGATGTTTCCCGGCTGCATGACCGGTTTTGTATTGTGATGTTCGCGGATTGATGATATGATACAATGCAGACCCCATAGGTAATACGTTATTTGGCCTGGCTGAACAAAAGAAGCTGTACCCCTATGGGTGCGTCAATCTGCGTATGATTAAGATGCCAATCATACGTGATGAAAAGGAGCAGACTATATGAGCATTCCCCGCAGTGAACATCCCCGCCCCCAGTTTATAAGGAACGATTGGCTGAACCTGAACGGACAATGGCAGTTTGAAATTGATCATGGCCGCTCCGGGAAGGCCAGGGGGCTGATAGAAAGCCCTTCCCTTTCCGGAAAAATCACCGTGCCCTTCTGTCCGGAAAGCAGCCTTTCCGGTGTCTGCCACAAGGACTTCATGGCTGCTGTTTGGTATAAAAGAACGCTTGTTGTCCCGGAAGGGAAGAAGGGGCTTCGCACCCTTTTGCACTTTGGTGCGGTAGACTATCATACGGAAGTGTTTGTGAACGGCGCTATGGCCGGCAGCCATGACGGGGGGTATGTATCCTTTACCATGGATATCACAAGCCTGGTGAAGCCGGGGGAAAATCTGATTACCGTCTATGCCGAGGATGACGTCCGCGCAGGCTATCAGCCCAGGGGTAAGCAATCCGGCGAATACCATTCCCATGGCTGCGATTATACGCGTACCACCGGCATCTGGCAGACGGTGTGGGTGGAATGGGTTCCGCAAACGTATATTGCCAATGTAAAGCTTACGCCAGACGCGAAAAACGGCCGTGTGCTGATAGAAGCTTCGCTTCAGGGAGACACAAAAGGCTTTACAATAGAAGCGGAAGCGAAGTTCGAGGGAAAAGCCTGCGGTGCATCATCCGCTGAAATAGCCGGTCAGAGGGTAGAAATGAACCTTCCCGTAACGGAGAAACATTTGTGGAACGTAGGGGAACCGAACCTGTATGACCTATCCCTTCGCCTCGTGAAGGACGGCAGGGATTTGGATATGCTGGAGACTTACTTCGGCCTGCGGGATATTTCCTTTGACGGAATGAAGTTTACGGTAAACGGCAGGCCGGTATTTATGCGGCTGGTACTGGACCAAGGTTTCTACCCGGACGGCATCTATACCGCGCCCAGCGACGAGGCACTTAAAAACGATATATTGATGAGCCTTGCCATGGGCTTCAACGGCGCCAGGCTGCATGAAAAGGTGTTTGAGGCAAGGTTTTTATACCATGCCGACCATCTGGGATATCTATGCTGGGGCGAAATGGGCAATTGGGGGCTGGACCACACCAATATCGCCGTGCTGCCCATTTTCCTCAAGGAATGGCTGGAGGCCGTGAACCGCGACTACAGCGCGCCTTGCATCATAGGCTGGTGCCCGTTCAACGAAACGTGGGATCAGCATGGCTGCCAGCAGAACGATGAGGTACTCAGGACCGTGTACCGTGTGACCAAGGCGCTGGATACGACCCGTCCCTGCATTGATACCAGCGGCAACTACCACGTGGAAACGGATATACACGACGTGCATGACTATGAGCAGGATCCCCAGGCTTTTGCCGCGCTGTATGGCCCAGGAACGGCGCCTATTCATGAACGGTTTCCCAAGCGGCAGCAGTATAAGGGACAGCCGGTGTTTGTGAGCGAGTACGGCGGCATCTGGTGGAGCGATCAGGATGCGGCCGGCTGGGGTTACGGCCAGAGGCCTCAAAGCCGGGCGGAGTTCCTGGATAGGCTGAAAGGATTGACGGACGCGCTTTTGGATAACCCGGATCACTGCGGCCTGTGCTATACGCAGCTTACAGATGTGGAACAGGAGCAAAACGGGCTGTATACGTATCATAGGCAGCCGAAATATGATCCCAAGGACATCCATGCGATATTTTCACGCAAGGCGGCAATGGAAGAATAAGTTAAAGCGGGCTGCAGATTTCAAACGCAGCCCGCTTTTTATGTTTTTGGTATTAAATTGTACCAGCTGTCAGCTTCATCAGTTCATCCGTGAGGCTTTGAAAAAGGGAGAAGGATTGGGGAACCGTTTCGCTGTCGCCGCCAAGGCGGAGAACCTCAATAAGCCTTAAAGCGCAGCCTTTGGGCTGCACGGCGAACTTGTTCAGGTACTCCAAAGTACGCTTCCTGCTGGGGAAATAGGTGCTGTTCATGGCAAACAGCGCCTGCAAAAAGTGGTCCAGCGCAATGTCCAGCGCGAAATGATAGAAAAGCGTGTCCCGCCGGGTGACGGCGCGGTTTAGATCCTCCGTATCAAGGAGCTTGCCTAAATGATAGGCGGTCAACGTTTCCTGAAGCTTTGGGGGGTATACGTTAAGGCGGTTCTTCAGACCGGGTATAAATCCGCTTCTGTCAAACAGCACGGTCATGTTTTGCAGCATGGCCAGGCGTCCCACAGGGTAATAGTAGTTGTCCAGCTTGCCCGGCTGTTCGCCGCTTAAGATAGATTCCACATCCGCAAGCGTTTCCTCCAACGTGAAATGCATCAGCCATGTTTCCACGCCGTTCAGCAGCGCAAAATCGCCAAATCCCCAGCGGCCACCCTGGATCACGTTTGTTTTAATGTCTTCTATCATGCCGGAAAAGGCATCAAGAACAGCTTGCCGCTGCGTGAGTGTAGGAATATTATCGCAATAGATGAACAGATCGATGTCACCCTCGCCCATTTTAGGCAGTGGCGATTTGCAGCCAGAGAGTCCCACAGACTGTACCATGGGCAGGCTGGCGATATGGGATACGAGGCGGTCCAGAATTTCTTCTGTAGTGTAAGTCATAGCGGTTCTCCTTTTTTGCCGGGCCGGCGGTCTGTTCCTCTATTCGCTTCTTGTGTTCGTATTCCCTTTCGGGATTGCAATTGAACCCTGTTTATGTTATAAAGGCAACAGCCGGATGAAGTTATACGGAAGGAAATTGTAGGCATGGAAATGCAGGAAAGTATATCGCTTTGGAGTACTCATCCCCGTTTTGATAAAGATACGCAATTAGAGGTACGAACCGCCTGTTCTAATGCGCAGGAGGCGCTGAGCCGCTTTGGCCGGGAACTTTCCTTTGGTACGGGTGGGCTTCGCGGAGTTCTGGGTGCTGGTACCAACCGCATGAACCGATATACGGTAGCCAGAGCGACACAGGGGCTGGCGGATTATTTGCAGACACAAAACGCCCGCAGCGTAGCCATCGCTTATGACTCCAGGATTGGTTCCGAAGAGTTTGCGGCTGTGGCCGCTGGGGTACTGGGGGTTAACGGCCTTCGGGCTTATGTGTATGACAGACTGATGCCCACACCCATGCTCTCCTTTGCGGTGCGGGAACTTCGCTGCGATGCGGGCATTGTGATCACCGCCAGTCATAACCCTAAAGAATACAACGGTTACAAGGTATATGGCAATGACGGCTGCCAGATTACGGATGAGGCGGCAGCAAACATCACCAAGGCTATTGAGAAGGTCACTTATGAAAGCCTCGCATGGCTTAAGGAAGATAAGGCCAGAGCGGCGGGACTTTGGATGGATGTTCCGACAGACGTGACCGATACGTTTATCGAAAGAACGCTTGCCTTAAGGAACGGCTCTTCAGCCCATCCTGTCAAATTGGTTTATACGCCACTTCATGGCACGGGCCTTATGCCCGTACGCAGCGTACTAAACCGGATGGAGGGTGTAAAGTGCATTGAGGTGGCCGCCCAGTGTGTGCCGGACGGGCATTTTCCCACCTGCCCAAAGCCTAATCCGGAGCTTCCTGAGGCGTTGGCCCTGGGCCTTGAAACGGCTCGCCGGGAGAAGGCTGATTTGCTCATCGCCACCGATCCGGACTGTGACCGGGTAGGCGTGGCTGTTCAGGATGATAATGGAGAATACCGTATCCTCACGGGGAACGAGGTCGGCCTTCTATTGCTGGAGCATATTTTGCGGTCCCGCAAGGCGGCCGGTATACTGCCCAAGGACGGTATCTTGATCAAAACCATTGTGACCTCCGATCTGGCTTTTGAGATTGCAAAAGCATATGGCGTTCAGGTTCAGGAGGTGCTCACGGGCTTCAAGTATATCGGCGAAGCCATAGGCCGCCTTCATCAAAATGGGGAGGAGAGCCGGTTTATTTTTGGCTTCGAGGAGAGCTGCGGGTACCTTTACGGCACCCATGTAAGGGACAAGGATGGCGTGATGGCCGCTATGCTGGTGGCGGAAATGGCGCAAGCCTGTGCAGCAGAAGGATTGACACTGCTTAATAAGGTGCGCAGGATGTATGAAACCTATGGCATCATGGTAAACAGGCTGCTGAATTTTGACATACAGGGTGCGCAGCCCATGCGGGTGATGGAGGAGACAATGCAGCGGCTCAGGAGCGATCCGCCCAAACTCCTGGGGGAATCACCCATCACCATCATCAAAGATTATTTGCCTGGGCTTGAAGGGCTGCCGCAAAGCGACGTGCTGTCCTATGGAAACGCGGATGGATGCAAGGCCATCGTAAGGCCTTCCGGGACGGAGCCAAAGGTGAAGGTATATCTTTCTGTGCGGAAGAATAATGAGGCAGAAGCCGTACAATGGATGGAAGCAATGGTACGCCAAATTCCATCATGGTTGGCCTGATGATGTATATCACAGGCTGCGGCAGGAGGATGCATGGTATATTACCAGGACGAATCTGTTTTGATCCGAGCCATGGAGGACGATGATATTCCCCTGGCGGTGGAAGGCTTTCGTCTGCAGGGGTGGAATAAGCCTGCCGGATTATTTGCCTCCTACTTAAGCCAGCAGCGTGTAGGAAAGCGGCTTGTGTTTGCGGCTTTCTTTGCAGAATCATTCGCAGGCTTTGTGACGCTTAAGAAAAC
This sequence comes from Bacillota bacterium, assembly GCA_023416585.1. Lineage (GTDB taxonomy): Bacteria > Bacillota > Clostridia > Christensenellales > Aristaeellaceae > JAEWAH01. Next base: position 38,505 of record JAEZHM010000075.1, on the reverse strand, counting down.
GGCTGAGACCGGACCGTTTGCGGGAAAGGGAATCCCCGAAATAAGCGATTTCAATGTGCTGATGAAATTCCAAAGGCAGGGCATCGGAAGCCTTTTGATGGATGCGGCGGAACGGGAAGCCTCCGCTATCACCGGTACAGTGTCCCTGGGCGCAGGGCTTCACGCGGGTTACGGAACGGCCCAGCGGATGTATGTGAAGAGGGGATATATTCCCGACGGAACAGGCGTATGGTACATGGACCATCCGTTGATGCCTTACGCGGAATGCTCAAATGACGACGATTTGGTGTTGTATTTATCGAAAAAGCTTACCACAACTTAAGCAAAGCCCCCTTTTGCATAAATAAATCCGGGATGGTATTGCCTTCCCGGGTTTATTTATGTCTCCTAAAAGTTGTGGACGATTGGTAAACAAACCGTGAACACTGGGAGCGATGCGTTGACAGCAGGATGACTACCGTAGTAGTATAACCGTGAAATCAGACTATTTAAATAGTCACATCGAGGAGGAAACCATGAAAAAGATCGCAGTTGGCATGTTGGCGCTTCTTCTTTTCGTATCGCTGCTATGCTCGGCGCAGGCAGCCCCTAGCGACGCGACCCTGGCCCTGCCTGGTGAAGATGGCGGATTCGTTTCCATGGCGGCGATGGGGGATACCCTATACCTTTTGTCAAACACCGGCCTGTATACCTGGCGGCCGGGCGATAAGGAGCCATCCCTGCTGGGCACGATGCCGGAAGATCCGGCCCAACAAAACGGGAAAACGGGTGTATCCGTCGCTGGGGGCGGCGTAATGATTAAGAGCGTCGGCAGCCTGATTGATCAGTTGTTTACGCAGGAAGGTAAGCTGTACGGCCTTGATGTCGAAGATGGCAGTATATACCTGATGGAAACAGCGGATGGAAAAGTGCTGCTAACCAAAACCCAATCCCTTAAGTGGGACGCCATGGTACAAAATCAGGGCGGCTTCAGCTTTCCTAACATGGTATCGGATGTTGCCGTGGCGGATGGATACCTGTACATGCTCAAAGTTGGCATGGGCACATCCGCAAACGAGTTGCTCCGCTTCAATCTTTCGGATGGCGGATTCATTAAGTATGAAGCTTCCCTGGTGGCCGGCTTTGCTCCATATAAGAATGGCAAAGCGCTGGTCATGCAATATGCCTCGGAACAGGACTCCATGGCACGTGCGGCCAAACTGTGGCTGAACGTATTGGACTTAACCACCGGCGAAGTCACAAAAGGGATCGAGCTTCCCGTTTCTGTGGCGGAAGGCCTCGCATACGATGCAAATACCGATATTGCAGCCTTCTTCAGCACTGGAGAGATCTACGCCGTGGACCAATTGGCTTCCTGCCGTCTGGCGGGCTACGCTCCCTCCGTCTATCAGGGCATTACATACAGCAGGGCGCTTTTGCTGCCGAACAGCCTGTACGCGCTGAACGGGGAGCAGGTGTCGGTGCGCGGTATTGCAAAAGGCGAGGGCATTCCAAGGGCGCTGCGCATACAGAACGCTTCGGAGTATAGCTATAAAGAGTTTGCTGTAAAGCGCCCCGATATTCCCGTGGTGCTGAAAAACACGCCCTTTAGCAGTGCCGAAATGCTTATGCAGGACATGGCCGCAGGTTTGAGCGATCTGTACAGTTTCAAGATTGATGAACTGGACTATCATTCACTGATCGAAAAGGGGTATACTGCCTCCCTATCGGGCAGCGGTGTGCTGAAGGACATGGTTCGTGAAATGTATCCGTTTTTGCAAAATGAGCTGGTAAGGGGTGAGGACCTGGCGGCGTTCCCGGTAAACCTGTCTGGGCAAACGCTGGGTTACAGCAAGAAGGCCTTGTCGGAGCTTAATTTGACAGAAGACGATCTGCCCCATACCTTTCCGGAGCTTTTGGACTTTATTTCCAACTGGGATGCGGATTACGGCGTGGATCACCCTTCTCTTGCTTTGTTCGTGGATGATTTGTACGGTGATTCCAAGCAAATGTTCATGGGCATCCTGATACAATACTACAGCGCCTATTACCAGAAGCTGGGCGAAGACTTGACCTTTGATACGCCTTTGATGCAAAAGCTGCTGTCCGCCTTGGAAGCGGCGGACTTTAACGCCCTGAAAACAAAGGATGTACAGCAGGCGATGGCAGGTGCCATAACGTATTCGGTGACCACAGTGGGTGCTGCGGACCAACCTGCCACAGCACTGTTCACTATGTATCAGGAAGCGGTGCTCAGTGAGTACGGCTCAATGATGAACGATTTTGTGTCTCTGCCCCTTTCCCTGGATGACGGGCTTGATCCCGTTGTTCCTGCTGCCCTTACCGTTTATGTCGTCAATCCCTATTCGCCCAACCAAGACCTGGCTATAGCATACCTGGAGCACTTTGCCACTGCGCGTTCCAAGGCAAGCCGTGCGGCCATGTCGTTAAGTTACAATGAACCGGTTATAAGCCCCTTATACGAAAGGCGTAAGGCGCAGCAGGAAAAAGAAATCAGCGATATCAAAGCACAATTGGAAACGGCTCCGGATGACAAGAAAAAGGAACTGGAGGAATCGCTTAAGTCTGTGCAAGAGCAATTGTCTTTCCTGGAAAGCATCAAATGGCAGGTAAGCCAGGAAGACCTTGACGCCTACAGGGAGCGGGCAAACTTTTTAATAGTAAACAATATCAACCCCCTGACGCTTTTAGCCCAGGATCAGTCCATGGCCGCCCTGATGGGCCGTTACACGGCGGGACAGCTGAACACCAGGGATTTGCTAAAAGCCCTGGAACAGAAGCTGCAAATGATATACAGGGAAGGGAAATAGGAAAACTATCCAATTCTTGACAGTGAATGACGATTGTGATAGTATACCCTTGCCCTAAAACAATCGTTAATGAAGAAGGAATGCTTCATGGAAATCAAGCTGTTTGAATCGGAACTGAAGGTAATGGAGGTGTTGTGGCAGGCGGGGGACCAGCCGGCTGGTCAGATCGCCAAAGTTTTGGCGGCGGACATCGGCTGGAACCGCAACACCACCTATACCGTGATCAAAAAGTGCATTGAAAAGGGCGCTATTCGCCGCAGCGAGCCCAATTTCATATGCCATTCGCTGATCGGCAGGGAAGAAGTGCAGCGCAAAGAGGCGGAGGAACTAAAGAACAGAATGTTTTCCGGTTCCACCGAGCAGATGTTTGCGGCCATGGTGGGCGGGAAGAAGCTGAAGCCTGATGAGATCGCGCGGCTGCGCCTAATGATAGAGGAGCTGGACGAATGAGTTTCCTGGAAATGAGCCTCATGGGCGGCGCCATGATACTGTGCATTCTGCTCCTGCGCATGTTTTCAAGGGGCAGGCTGCCGGGAATCGTTCTTTCCACCATGTGGGCTGCAGCGCTGCTCAGACTGCTGGTGCCCGTGGAAATCCCCTCCGTACTGAGCATAGCGGGGCTTGTGAGAGGGGCCGTGCAGCCAACTGTCATGACATCGCCGGCCCTGCCCACGCTTAATACTGTACCAATACCACCGCTGGTTTTTGTCTGGCTGTGCGGCGTGGCGCTTTGCGCGTTCTTTTTCCTGCTGATGGGAATAAGGCAGAGGCGTGTTCTGAAAACAGCGCTGCCCGCGACCATGACACCTGAGCTGAAAGCTGCGCTTATCGATCAGCGCCTGCCCCGCAAAGTGGCCGTTTACTTTTCCGACAGGATATCCACCCCGCTGACTTACGGCATTAATAAGCCCAGGATCGTTTTGCCAAGCCACTTAACGCTTGGCAAGCAGGAACTGAATTTCGTCATCGCCCACGAATGCGGGCATATCCTGAGGCGGGACGCTTTAAAAAAGCGTGTTTTACTGTTTGCAGTATGCCTGCATTGGTTCAATCCCCTGGTCTGGCTCATGGCAGACGTGTGCAGGCGGGATATGGAATTAGATTGCGACCGCCGCGTACTAAAAAAATGCGGGCACAAAGCACGTGCGAACTATGCGCGGACGCTTCTTGATCTGGAGGAACGTAAGCGGTTTTCCGGCATGCTGATGGAGTGTTTAAGCGTTAGCCCGCTGGAAACGCGTATCCGCTCCATCATGGCAGGGAAGAAATCCTCCATCGCCGGTGCGTTGGCTGCGATGGCGGCATATGTCTGCGTAGCCGCCGTGTTTGCCACATCGCCAGGTACTATGCCAACCGTTATGGCCAGCTCCATCTGGATAACAGCCGTACCCTTAAAAGCCTATGATGCCAGGCAGATGAGTGCAGCAGAGGCTGCGGTGTATGTCATGAGCAGCAATGTATTGGAGGCCGGGCAGACGGGGTTAAGGCTTGTGGCGCCTTATGTTATGGCAGGCGGTCAGCTTTCCCAAGAGATGAGTTCGGTTCATGCAGCGTCTGTTTCAGTGAAATATGGCGGCACGATAGCCGTTGCATCTGACGATGTGGTTGTTCCCGCTATTGCTGTTCCTGCTTACAGCATGGCCTATGCCCTAAAGGATACTGATATACAGCATTGATTTCTCCATCCAAGCTTTCAGATGCATATCGATCAGAACCATATTGACAAATCTTTTACAAATACACGGGAACAATATGTGTTTAAAACGCGTCTGATAACGTGGCAGCCTTTTCCAAATGAAATACGGAAAAATGAATGATTGCCGTAAAAATGGAGGAGAAACCAATGAAGAAGGCAACCGGTCTATTATGCTTTATACTGATGCTATGTTTGGCCATAGGGGCGCTTGCAGCGCCTGGCGATGCGTTGCTTTTTACCGAGGAGCAGCGCAAAGAGCTGGGGATTGAAGCGTATTCTTCTACCACGCTGGCAGCGGCAGGAGAAACACTTTATACATTATGGGGCCCTGAAATCTATTCCTGGCAGCCCGGCCAGGAAAAACCTGTGAAGGTGGCTTCCGGCCTGGAGTCAGGCTATTATGCCACCTACGAGGAAGCTGTGGCGCAGATAGGCGATAAGGCGGATACGCTGATTTCCACCCTGGTCGGCGATGGAGATACGCTATATGGTTTGAACCGTTTGAACGGCAAGCTGTTTCCCCTTACCTTCCAGGATGAGAAAGTGGTGTTGGGTACTCCGGTGCAGCTTGACTGGTCCAATATGGAACAGAAGCAGGACACCTACACGTACATACGGGATGCATACCGCTTGTGCATTGCGGGAGACAGACTCTTTGCCTTGATCCGTAACGATCAGGACTATAATAAGCCGGAATTTGCATCCTATGACCTTGCGACAGGTGAGAAGCGCGTTCTTGATGTGCCCTTTGTGCAGGATATGACGCCTTACAAGGACGGGAAGCTCCTGGTAAAAGTGTATGACATGGAAAATGCCTACAAGGAAGGCCAGAGGGAGCCGGCTAAACCCACCGTAGCGGTGTTCGACCCGGCGGATAACAGCCTGAAAGAGTCTGGAAGCTTTGGCGACGTGAACGTGTTTGGAATCGTTTACGAGACGGTGACGGATACGCTATATTATACTACCACGAGTAAGCTGATGGCTATAAAGGCGCTGGGCCCTGCTACTCAGGCAGCCTTTGTGCCTGTAGACTATGCTGACGAGGCATCCGCAGCAATCCTGCCGGGCGGCCTGTATGCCATCCATACATGGAATGGTCTGATCGTGCGCAATACCGACCCGCAATATATGCCCGTAAGCTCGCTATCGATTTATGGCGGGTATATGGATCGTGCAGCCATGTCTTTTTCCGCAAAATATCCCCAGACACCCGTGATCTTTAACCAAAGCGTGTATTTTGATAATCCGCAGTCGCTGGCCCAGGCTATGGTTTCCGGCGACAATTCTTTCGACATTTATATTTACGACATCAGCTATCAAGATTTCAAAGGCTTGATGGACAAAGGGTATTGCATGGATTTGTCATCTTCCCAGACGCTTGTGGCGGAGCTTTCCAAAATATATCCTTTCCTGCAAAGCGTTATCCAGCGGGACGGCAAGTTCTATGCCCTGCCTACAAACATGTACGGTTATGGCCTAAGCATTTCGCCCAAAGCATGGGAAGCAAGCGGTCTTGCCGACAGGATTCCCAAAAGCTTTTTGGAATTGGTTGATTTCATGAACTGGTGGGCGGAGGAAGGATCGGTCCAGTATCCCAATGTGCAGTTGATGGAAGGCGTGGGAGATTATGGTGAAACCATGTTCCAACTGGCGATGGACCTGTATGTCCACCAAAGCCAGGCGAAAAACGAAGACCTCTCCTTTAATACGCCTTTGTTCCGCAAAGTCATGGAGGCTTTGGATAAACTGAGAGTAAAAGAACTGAATGAAATGCTGCCCTCTGAGTTTGATAATACGATGGGCAAGCTTGCAATTGCGGCCGGGGAGGGAGAAGCCCTATTCATGAATTACGGTGACTGGCTGAACGTGCAGGGTGGCAAATGGAGCCTGGAACATTCAAAGCCTCTGATGCTTCCCTTGGAGGACGGCGAGGCCATTCATGTCCCGGTATATATTCAGGTGATGTTCGTTAATCCCAACACGAAGAATCCGGATATGGCCCTCAAGTATATTGAAAATGCACTGGTGAATATGGAGCCTGCCCAGCACATCATGATGTTCCCGGATGACAACGCACCTGTGCCCCAGCCGAACTTCGAGCAGAATGTGCAGCAATGGAAGGATGAGCTGGAGAAGGCGAAAAAGCGCCTGGAAAGTGCTAAACCGGAAGAGAAAAAGGATATCGAATCCTTGATCCAATCCTATGAGGAGCTAATCACCAACAAGGACATGTACGCATGGCAGGTGGCGGCGGAGAATATCGCCCAGTACCGGGAAATTGCGCCGCTGTGCTATGCGGCTACGCCCAACGTACTGGATTACCGCACCAAGGAAGGTACATCGGAGGTTATGACACTGATTGACCGCTATCGTCAGAAGCAGATGTCCCTGGACCAGTTCATAAAGGAAGTGGATCAGAAGATCCGTATGATCACTCTGGAGAGGCAGTAATTTTCACGTTGCACCGGCTGCGCCCCGTGTGGATGACGGAGCGCAGCCGGCTGCCAAGGGAAGGGAGGAACAAGAATTTGTTCCGGCGGAAAAAAAGCGTGTGGCTGTTTTTGCTGCCCGGCCTGCTGGGATTGACGGCCTTTTACCTGGCCCCGTTCATCGGGGGTATTTATTACAGCATGACGGACGGCACCTTTCAAAACAAATTTGTATGGTTCCAAAACTACAAGGAAATATGGCAGAATGAAATGTTCCGGATCGGTCTAAAAAACACCATGGAGCTTTCACTGCTGTGCGCGCCTGTGATCTGGCTGTTCTCCTTTATCCTGGCCGCCATGCTGAGAACGCTGAAAAGCAGGGGAGCGTTCTTCCGCAACGCGCTGCTGCTGCCGTACTTGATGCCTTCCTCGGCGCTGCTGCTCGTATGGCTGCTGATGTTCGACTACGGTGGTGTTATTAACCGCATCCTTCACGGGGTGGGCCTGAACCGGGTGTTATGGCTGGAGGGCGGCGCTCTCCGTGTGCCTGTGGTGCTCCTGTACATCTGGAAAAATCTTGGCTTCTCTGTGGTCATATTTGCCGCGGCGCTGCAGACGGTACCGGAGGCGTATTATGAATATGCCAGTCTGGAGGGGGCCAACGCTTTCCAGAGGGAAACGAAGATCACGCTGCCGCTGCTCATTCCGACCGCGTTCCTTGTATTCATGCTGGCCTGGGTGAACGCCTTCAAGATTTTCAAGGAAGTATACTTCATCGGCGGCGCTTATCCCAGTGATACAGTGTATACGCTCCAGCATTTCATGAACAACAAGTTCGCGCGCCTGGATTACCAGGATGTGACCACTGCAGCCTATAGCTTTGCAATCATCGTGTTTGTTCTTTTCGGTATGATGTACGCGACCAAGGCCGTACGCTCACCCAATCAGATATAAGGGGGTTAAAGAAGCCATGCAAACGCAGACCTCTGCCGTGAAGCCGGTATCGCGCCCCCTGCGCCATCACAGGCGGCTCAAAATCGGGCGGACGGTATCCGTGTTGTTCTTGTCGGTCATTGCCGTACTTATCCTGATCCCCATCTTTTTCACGTTCTTGTACTCCTTCTTCCCTAAAGGCGAGATGGAGGCGTACCTGAAGCTTCGCGGCAGCTATGACGAAACCAAGTGGCTGGATGTGCTCGTCTCCCCGGCCATGGCCTCCGTGCGGCAGTATTACAAGATACTGATCGAGGAGCCCCAATACCTGAAGCTGTTTGTGAACTCCGCCAAATACACCGCGGCCATATTGCTTGGCCAGGCCGCAGTAATCCCGCTGATGGCATATGCGCTGAGCCGCTTTCATTTTAAAGGCCGTGACGCGCTGTTCTTTGGCATTCTCATGCTGATGGTGCTGCCCTTCCAGGTAACGATGGCGCCGAGCGTGATCACATTGCGATGGATGGGGCTGATGGAAACGCCCTGGGCTGTGATACTGCCCATGTGGTTTTCGCCTTTCTACATTTTCCTTCTGCGCCAATACATGGTCAGCCTTCCCAGCGAATTGCTGGAGGCGGGAATGATGGACGGTGCGGGTACCTTCCGCTGCTATGCCCATGTGGTGATCCCCGTTTGCCGGCCCATCCTGGGCGCTGCCGCAGCGCTTTCCTTTGCAGATTGCTGGAACATGGTGGAGCAGCCGCTGGTGTACTTAAGCAACAGCACAGCCGCACAGCCATTGTCGGTGATGTTCAACCAACTGAGCATCGAGGGGGCGGACGTGGCCTTTGCCGGCGCGGCGCTTTACATTCTACCGGCGCTGTTCATCTATTTTTACTTCCAGGAAGATATTCTGCTGGGTGTTGCGCTCAGCGAGCTGAAATAGCGGGAGAGGAGCTAATAGGGTTATGAAGCTGAAAAGGATTGCGCTAAAAGGCCTTATCATTCTTGCGGTGGCGGTGGCGCTGTGTATGTTCTTTGCCAAAACGGTTCTGACCATCACCACCCCCAAAATTAAGATTGTACAGGCCAGCCGCGGCAGACTGGAGCAGAAGATCAGGCTGAACACGGAGGTATACTTTCCCGAGAAGACCGACTATATCTTAAGCGATGCAGTCAAAAGCAACATCGTGGTGGATAAAGTATATGTTCGTCCCGGTCATCACGTAAGGGCTGGAGAAACATTGTTTATTGCCATCATTCCTGATTATGCGGATAAATGGAAGGAACTGCAGGGCAAGTACGATGAGAAAGCCAAGGCATTGATGGACAAGGACGTGGAGAACCGCAGTGCCTCTAAAACCAGCGGTCAAAATGACATGTATGACGATGTATTGGAGAAACAAACCGCGCTGGATGTGGCGGAGCACGATGCTCGTACCCTTGCGATGCGCCTTAACATTACCCTTGGGGAAGATATTGCCACATGGCCGGAACAGGCCGCCGGGAAAGACGATCTTTTGCCGGCGGTGACGGCGGTACAGGCTGCCAAGACCGCTTATGATGAAGCATACGCCGCCTTCTTCAAATCGTTTGACAACAAAAAAACCCGTGTCAAAACCTCCACCTTCAAGTACATCAACGAGCGAAATGCGCTTTTGAAGGAGTTGGCAGTAATATCCGACGACATGGTGGCACTATCCAACCGCAAAGATAAGCTGACAACGATTACCGCTCCCATCGATGGGTATGTGGTTTCCATGGATGTGAAAAACGGCGACACATATGATGGAAAGAAGAAAGCTTTCACCTTGAGCCAGGAAAGCGCAGTGCCGGTATTGCGGGCAGACATCACATCCCTTAAGAAAGCCATCGCCGACGGAACCAGAGTGGACGTGGCAGGTGACTACGGCTCGGAGCGGACAACGATAGAAAAAACGGTGCTTGAGGGCGACGGGAAAAAGTATGCATACATCACGTTGACCGAGAACATCATCTCCATTAAAGGCGGCATCACACGTATGGTCACCGATGGCGATACGCAAGTGTCGGTCACGTACAGGGCGAAGGATTCCGCCACACTGGTGCCCGCCAGCGCCGTGCGCAACGAGGGCGAGGGTCAGGATTATGTATACCTCATCCAGCGCAACTGGGGCGGCTTCCTGGGTTCCAGCTCTATGAAGGCGGTAAAAACAAGAGTTACCGTGCTGGAGCGGGGCGATAAGGTGGTATCCATTCAGGAGGAGATGGATTACCAGGAGATTGCCGACGGGGAAGACCGGCCGCTGACCGACGGCTGCACCGTGATGCAATACATTGATTGAGTAGCCGGAAGGAGACGCCATGAAGGAAAAAAAGTTACGGGGCTTTTTGATGCTTTTCGTCTGCGCCGCCGTGCTCGCACTTTCGGCATTTCAGATAACTGCCATGGGTCGTAACCTGCAATATCTTATTCCCGCACCGCAGATGCAGGCTGACAGCCAGCAACAGCAAGGCCAGAAGCAGGGTGGGGGACAGGATGACAAGGAAGACACGCCGGCTGCAAAGCCCAACCAGGCCGCGCTGACGCTGTGGGATAACCTGAAAACCGCAGCCGAGAACTGGAGCGGCATCATGGAGACATACACCATGAGCGGCATCCTGGAAAAAGCAAACTTCGCAGGCGATACGGAGGAAACGAAGCAGGCCAGGCTCACCGCGCTAAACGAGAACGCATTTCGGCTCAAGCCCCAATATCTGCACTTTGGGCGGTTATTTTACCCTGAGGAACTGGAAAAAGGCGCGGATATCATTCTCCTGGATGAGCAATTAGCCCTGGCTCTTTTCAAGATTTCAGAGCCTATCGGCCGTACGGTGACGGTCTCTGGTATCAAGTTTACCGTGGTCGGTATATTGCGGCATACCAAAACAGTAGGCGACAGCGAGGATTACGGCGCGTATGTTCCCTTGGCTTATCTGTGGGACAAGGAAATCCAGCTGCAGGCGCTGCAGGTAACAGCCAAGCCCATCCCCGGCGCGGGGGCCCGTTCCACCTTTGCCACAGCCATGGAAAACTGGAGCGCAGGCGGAACGCTCATCGACCTTGGCAAGGAAGCCATGGGGGCTATGCTGCCCATCCGTGTGCTGTTGTTCTTTGCAGGCGTGGCTGTGTTCTTCAAGCTTCTTTCCATCTGGAACGGCCTGTTCAGACGCTTCTTTGCGGACTATAAGCAAAGGCTGTTAAGACAGTATGCTGTCAAACTCATGCCACACCTTACCATTGGAATACTGGTACTGGCGGCAGGATACGGCGTACTTACACTCATGATTTCCTGGTTGATCACTTACCTGGTAGAGCCCGTGTATACCTTTACTGAATGGGTGCCGGCTATCCTGGTGGAGTGGAAGGACATTCAAAAAGCCTTCTGGCAGGTGTGGCAAGGCGCTTCCAGGCTGCAGGAATTAAGAAGCCCGGAGCTCAACCATATCAGGTTCTACGGCATGCTGACAGGCTGGTTCAGCACCGGCGCCGCATTGTCCGTAACGGTAATGTGGGTCAGGTGGTGGGCGAGGCGGAAGCAGGTGCCGGATAAGGTAATAGATGATTCAAGCACCGGTCTTGTTTCATAATCATGCTAACCTCTATGCCGCCATCAGATATGTGTCAGCGGGGGTTCGCCTTCTGCAACGAGCATCATTCAATCGGCAAAGAAATACAGCCATCTCCTCTTTATGGGAGATGGCTGTATTCATATCATGCAATATCAGTTCAACTGCTCCAGATATTCTTCCAGCGCCCAGCCATGATCCCGCATGATAGTGCTGTGGGGGAGCCCTACATAGCGGATGTGCCAGGGCTCCGCGATAAAGCCGGTGATCTTTTGCTTATCCTCTTCATAGCGGATAATAAAGCCATAGTCCCAGCAGTGGGCGGCGAGCCATAGCGCCTGCTGCGTGCCCTTGAAGGTGGTGCCGGGTACCGTGATATCAAAGGCCAGCCCTGTGTGATGCTCGCTGGCGCCAGGATCGGCCACGGTGAGTTTTGTGGCAGAAGTGGCATCGGCGCGCTTTTTCCCTTCCGCTATGTAGGCGGCTACCTGTTTGTCAAACAGTTCCTGCTGGTATGCCACAGAACGGTATCCCGCGCTCACCTGCCAGACGGTGATCCCGTCGTTATGGGCGGCACGCAGCATTGTTACCAGCGCATCCACGGCTTCTTTTTCTCCCTGGATTTCGCTTCCCTTGATGGTTACGATATCGCTGGGGCAAGCTTCCCGCATATTTACCAGCTGCCTTGGGCTGAAATCCTCCGGGATGAGGTTTTTTCTGTTGACGAGGATAGGGCGCCCTGCCGCGATGGAACTGTTGGGATCAGGCGTAGGCGTGGGCGGCGGGGTGGGGGTAATGACGACATGTTTGGCCTGGTCGGAAAACAGCAATTCCTTGGTTGCGGGGCCCACGATTCCATCGGCTTCCAGACCGTTCTGTGTCTGGAAGAGTGTGACAGCGGCTTTTGTGCCGTTGCCAAACTGCCCGTCCACCTCTCCATTATAAAAGCCAAGTTCCTTCAGCCGTGATTGTAACTTTTCCACATCCGCGCCCTTGGCGCCATTGCTAAGCATCTGCTCGGTCGGCGTCGGCGTGGGTTGGCTGGGATCCTGCGTCACTAATTGTATGAGCCCGGCGGATGGGGCTGGGGTAGGCGTCAAACGCATTTCTTCTGATGTGCGCCCGGACAATGCTGCCACATTGGCACCCAGCCAGCCGATGATCACCAATAATATGCAAAGCAGCGCATAGCCGATCATCTGAGGGACACTCTGTTTTCTTTTATGCTTGTTACTGCGCATGCTTCCTCCCAAATTTTACAACAAGATTAGTATACCATTATACAACGATTCAGGCAAGGATCTCTATCCCTATCGCGATTTTTACACATTTCGCTTGCAATCCTGCTCACCATCCATCGTTGCGCTAGGCTGGTGTTTCGAATTCAAATGGCGAAGCCACTAAAAAACTCCAGGTTCGGGGATTGCGGCCATTGAAAGTGTATGGAAAGCTTGCTCTGCAAACGACCCGCGCGCCCGGTAAAGCTGGGCGACACGATTACAATTGAAGGGGTTTCACCCCTTCAATGCATCTCTGATCGTCTGCTTTGATCTTGTCTATATACGAATAGGGACGACCTTTTTTAGCCGTCCCTACATTTTGTTTAGATAATGCAATTAGCATATGAGTCTCATGTTCCACTTAGAAAGAGGATTCTCAAGGGATGTATCCCTTGAGCGGGGTTCCCTGGGGCGGAGCCCCTGGGTTACACCGCGCCTTGAGCCAGCATGGCTTCGGCGACCTTCAGGAAACCTGCGATGTTGGCACCGGCGATATAGTTGCCCGCCATGCCGTAGGCCTCCGCGGCCTCGGCGGACTTTTGAAAGATATTCTTCATAATTCCTAAGAGCTTGGCGTCCACTTCCTCAAAGGTCCAGCTAAGGCGCAGGCTGTTTTGACTCATTTCCAGGGCGCTTACGGCTACTCCGCCGGCATTGGCTGCCTTTCCTGGCGCAAAGAGAACGCCGTTGCGCTGGAGTATGTGGGCAGCCTCCAAAGTGGAAGGCATATTGGCGCCTTCGGCCACGGCGATGACGCCATTTTTTACAAGCGCCCGGGCGCCATCGGCATCCAGCTCGTTTTGCGTGGCACAGGGCAGCGCGATCTGCGCGGGCACTGTCCATATGCCCTGGAAGCCGGGCGTGTATACGGCATGTGGTACAGCCTGAACGTATTCACAGATGCGCCCGCGGCGCACTTCCTTGATTTCCTTAACCAACGCAAGATCAATGCCTTTTTCATCCACAATATATCCGTCGGAATCGCTCATGGCTACCACCAGGCCACCCATCTGCGTGATCTTCTGCGCGGCATAGATGGCTACGTTGCCGGAGCCTGAGACGATTACCCGCTTGCCCTGCACATCATGGCCGTGATAGCGCATCATTTCCTGAGTCAGGTAGCACAAGCCGTAACCTGTGGCCTCCGTGCGGCCCAGGCTGCCGCCATAGGTGAAGCCTTTACCCGTGAGCACGCCCTCGTACAAGCCTGTCAGGCGCTTGTACTGGCCGAACAGAAAACCAATCTCCCGGCCGCCTACGCCGATGTCCCCGGCGGGCACGTCGATGTTCTGGCCGATGTGGCGGTACAATTCCGTCATGAAGCTTTGGCAAAAGCGCATGACCTCATTATCGCTCTTACCCTTGGTGTTAAAGTCGCTGCCGCCTTTACCGCCGCCGATGGGCAGACCCGTTAAGCTGTTCTTGAAGGTCTGCTCAAAGCCCAGGAACTTTATAATGGACAGGTTCACACTGGGGTGCAGACGAAGTCCGCCCTTGATGGGTCCGATGGCGCTGTTGAATTGGACGCGGTAACCCCTGTTTACCCGCACCTGGCCCGCATCGTCGATCCATGGCACGCGAAAGAGGATAGCCCGCTCCGGCTCCACCAGCCTCTCCAGCAGCCCTGCCCGTTCATATTCGGGATGGCGCTGGATCACAGGATCAAGCGATGTAAAAATCTCCTGGGCTGCCTGAAGAAACTCCGGTTCGTGAGCATTGCGGCTTTGAAGCTCCGCCAACACCCGTAAAGCATAGCTGGGCATTAAAAGCCCTCCTTTCATTGTGGGGGGCGCAACAAAACCAAGACCGCCGCGCCTTGAAACGGTCGAATACAAGTCATCTGGACTGTCCACATTGTACAGGACATGCCATTTTCTTTCAAGATACCGCCTGATTTTCCTTTGTTTTCTTTTTGTCTGACTTCGTTGACGCATACAAATTGGAAAGGTATAATAGGGAAAATCGGTTGGCTGGAGGACGTATGAAAACGATCTACGTCGGTATTGCGGGCGGCAGCGCCAAAAGGTGCCTGGACACCCTTCGGGACGCGGTAAAAAAGGCGGAGTGGCCGGGCCGGCTTGCCTTTGGTATCTGTCCTTTTGAAAATACCGATCCTGCGCCGTTTTTTAAGGCAGCCGGGCTTGCCGCATGCAGGCTGATGACAGGGGATGGCCTTTCTTTAAAGGCGGCGTGGCAAACGGTATACGGCCTGTACGGCGGTCAGGATTACGCGTTGCAGGTTACACCCGAAGCGCTTTTTCTGGAGGCCTGGGACAGATCTCTGCTGGCATCTTTTCATGAGGCGGCAGCTGAAAAGCCGCTGCTCACAGGTGCATTGACAATTGATGCAACAAATCGGGCAGTGGCTGTTCAAGGTTTTCTGCAAAACGGGCTGCTTCAAACCGCTCCCGGCATGAAGGTTCAGAACGCCCGTAAACCGCCGCGGTCGTTTTTTCTGTCCCCTGATTTTGTTTTTGGCCCGGGAGAATGGATGCGTGCGGCAAGGGAGAACGATTGGGACGGCACGGGCGTATTATCTCTTTCGCTGCCTGCTTTCGTCAATGGTTTTAAGGCTTTTGTGCCAAATATAAAGTCTATAGGCAGTCTGTCACCCCCAGCCTTTTGGGAAGAGAGCATACCGCAGGGAGACTTAAAAGCAATCCTTGCGGAGTTTGAGGAAGACGGCGGCATTTTTTTTGAAAAGCGGGAGGCTGATCTGAATGCGCGCCTGGGCATCTATACGCCGGACGGGCGTTATCCCGTGCAGCTATCGCTGGCGGACGGGCTGCGGCAGATGATATTAAGGCGAAAGGAAACGCCTATTGCCCGGGTGATGCTGGCCACGGCCTTAGGTAAATACGCGCCTCGCTTGCCTATGGATGTTCATCTGACGCTGTTTGAGAACATGGCGGAACTAAAACGCTTGTCCCTATGCTGTTACTGCCCGCAAGATAAGGTAAGACTGCTGCTTAAGATACTGCCCAATACCTATGCTCGGCAGGAGGGAGAGGATGGCCTGCCCGCCTATGGCAGCGAGGATGTGTTTTTGCGCAGCAAACCCTATTTCATTGCTGAGGCATCCTATCAGTTTCCCTCCCATACCCATTATGGCTGGATTGATATGGACTATATCAAGCATCCCATTCCTCCTACCGCCGTGTTTGTATGGGAAGCGCTGGCGGATGACAAAATCCACCTGGCGCTGGTGGACGGCGAGGTGGATACGGGGCTTGTGGTGGTACCCAGGGAAAAGATCGGCTGGCTTCTTGAAACAGCGTCGGTTCTGAATCCCGCCCCGGAGATGGGGCAGGGGGATGCTGGCCTTTTCAAGTGCATGGTGGAAACATATCCTGATGCGTTTACGCTGCATCCCATGGAAAAAAAGCACATGCTTCTGTCTATATGCCAGCCATTGATTTCGGGAGGAATGCTGTATGATGCCTAAGAAGGTTTCCGATTCCCGCACCGAACAAGTGCATATCGTATTGCCGGAGGACATCAATGGCTACAACCGCCTGTTTGGCGGCAGATTGATGGCATGGATCGATATAGTGGCCGCCGTGGTGGCAAGGCGGCACAGCGGCCGGGAAGTGACCACCGCCTGCGTGGACCGGCTGGAGTTCCAGGCATCGGCCCATTTGAATACCACCATCGTGCTGTCCGGCTGTGTCACCTATGTAGGCCATACAAGCATGGAGGTGCGGGTGGACACGTTTGCCGAATCATTAAGCGGTGAAAGGCAGCGCGTGAACCGGGCTTACCTTGTGATGGTGGCGCTGGATGATAACCAAAAGCCCACCCCCGTACCGCCCCTCGAACTGGAAACAGACAAGGAGCGCAGGGAGTGGGAGGGCGGCATCCGCCGCAGCGAACTGAGGAAGATACGCAGCGAGGAACACTTTTAAACAAAAAAATGACGCGAATGCGTCATTTTTTTTTGTTATTTAAGCCACACATTCAGGGCGAAGAAGACGAAAAGAACCATGACTGCGATAAAGACCAGCGCTACCAGCAGCCCTGCGCCTGTAGCCACAAACATATAGCGCCGCGTTTGGCGGCTGTCCATCATGGGGACAGGTGTAAGCTCCTGCACGTTTTTAGTTTTCCGTTTCCGTTTAAGAAAGGGTGATGGCATGCCGGGAACATCCATGGATACAATGGTACGGCCATCATCCGCCCATTTTTCTTTTTGCTTTTTCATGCTTGCTGTTCTGCGGGAACGGCGGGCGAGTTAGTATCTTCGTCTGCCGGCTTGCCCATGTCGTTATACAGGTGGCAGCTTACAAAGTGGCCTTCGTCAACCTCCCTATTCTTGGGCACCTGCTCCTTGCAAATAGCCATGCAATGGCGGCAGCGCGTGTGGAACTTGCAGCCGGAGGGCGGATTGGCGGGGGAGGGGATACTGCCCTCCAGTATGATGCGGTTCATTTTCACATCGGGATCTGGTACAGGGATTGCGCTAAACAAAGCCTGGGTGTAAGGATGGAGAGGTTTTTTGAATATCTCCGCTTTAGAGCCATATTCCACCAGGCTGCCTAGATACATAACGCCGATGGTATCGGCAATATGCTCTACAACAGACAGATCGTGGCTGATGAACAGGTAGGACAGGCTGTATTCCTGCTGAAGCTCCTTGAGCAGGTTGATAATCTGCGCCTGTATGGACACATCCAAAGCGGATACAGGCTCGTCGCACACGACGAACTCGGGATCAAGTGCCAAAGCCCTGGCAATGCAGATGCGCTGGCGCTGGCCGCCGGAAAACTCGTGGGGATAGCGGTCCCTGTGGTAAGTTTGCAGGCCGCAGGCCGCCATGATGCGGTCGATATAATCATCAAACTCCGCTGCGGGCACTATATTGTGCTCGCGTACCGCTTCCCCAATGATCTCGCCTACGGGCAGGCGCGGGGAAAGGCTGGAGTAAGGATCCTGGAAGATAATCTGCATCTTGGGCCGGAGGGCACGCAATTCCTCATGGTTAAGCTTATGAATATCCTGGCCGTTGAATAAGATATCTCCCGACGTCTTGTCGTTCAGCCGGAGCAGCGTGCGGCCAACGGTGGTTTTGCCGCAGCCTGATTCACCCACCAACCCCATGGTGGTACCCCTTTTAATGCGGAAGGAGATATCGTCCACAGCTCTTACATGGCCTACCACGTGTTGGAGCAGGCCTGCGCGGATGGGGAAGTATTTTTTCAGGTGCCGGACATCGAGTATGTTTTCCGGCTGCTCTACGGAGGCCGTCTTCTTATCAGCCATTGCTTTTCCCCTCCTTCTTCATGCAGTCCGCGCAGCGGTAGCAAGCCACAAAATGGGTGTCGGAAACCTGGAAAAACGGCGGATATTCGCCGTCGCAAACATCCATGCTCAGTTCACAGCGGTCCCCGAAGTAACAATAGTTGGGCATATTGATGGGATTGGGCACTTTTCCCGGAATGCTGTAAAGCGTCTCCATCTGTTTGCCGACCACGGGCTTTGACTGCATCAGGCCCAAAGTGTAAGGGTGGCGCGGATCGTGGAAGATTTCCTGGGCGGTTCCCTTTTCCACCACGCGTCCGGCATACATGACCACAACGTAATCGGCCATCTCGGCGATGACGCCAAGGTCATGGGTAATGAGCATGATGCTGGAGTTGATCTTGTCCTTGAGGTTCCTCAAAAGATCCAAAATCTGTGCTTGTATGGTCACATCCAATGCGGTGGTTGGTTCATCCGCAATGATGAGCCTGGGGTTCAGCGCCAGCGCCATGGCGATCATCACCCTCTGGCGCATGCCGCCGGACAACTCGTGGGGATACATTTGGTATACGCCTTCGCTGTTGGCGATGCCCACCAATTCCAGCATATCCAGCGTATGCTTGCGGACGTCATCCTTTGACATATCCGGGTTATGCAGGACGATGACTTCCTCAATCTGCGCGCCGATGCGGAACACGGGATTCAGGCTGGTCATGGGCTCCTGAAAGATCATGGAAATCTTGTTGCCGCGTATCTTCTGCATGACATCGGTAGGTGTCTTGGCGATATCATAGGCTTTTTCGCCCATGTTCAGGCGGATGGAGCCTTTTACGATCTGGCCCTGTGGCCGCTGTACCAATTGCATCAGCGAAAGGCTGGTGACGGATTTGCCGCAGCCGGATTCGCCCACGATGCCAACGGTTTTGCCTACGGGAACATCGAAGGATGCGCCATCCACCGCCTTTACCGTTCCGATGTCGGTAAAGAAATAGGTGTGGAGATTATCAAACTCCACCACATTGCCTTTGTCCCGCATTTGAGTCAAATACTCGGATTCCGGCACATTCTTGCGGTTGCGCTGTTTTTCGATGGCATTTGTGATCTGCCGGTTCCGCTTGCTGATTTTCCTTGATTCTCTGGCGGTGATGTAGTTGGCGTTCTTCACGCCATTCTTTTTTGCAAATAAACTCATAGGCACCCCTACCTTTTCATCTTGGGGTCAAAGGCATCACGCAGGCCATCGCCCACAAAGTTGAAGCCCAGTACGGTCAGAAGGATCAAAAGGCCCGCTGGGATCCAGATAAACCAATAATTTGTCATCACGTGAAGGTTGGTGGCGGCATTGATGATGCTTCCCCAGGAAGCCAGGGGGTATTTGACGCCCAGGCCCAAGAAGGACAATGTCGCTTCGGTAATGATGATGCTGCCCAGGCCCATGGTGGCCTGTACGATCAGCAGGGGCATTACATTGGGCACCAAATGGCGGAAAATGCGCCGTGAGACTTTCAGGCCCGTGGCTTCCGTTGCGACCATGAAATCCTGCTCCCGAAGGGAAAGAATCTGGCCGCGCACCACGCGTGCAACGCTGGTCCAGTTCATGAGGCCCAGAACGACCATCAGTAGAAAAATGCGGACATAGGAGTTGACTTCCAGCGTATCCATGACCGCGCCTGTAATAATGATCATAGGCCAGTAAGGGATACTGTTGAACAGGTCCACAAAGCGCATGAGCAGCGTATCGATCCATTTGCCAAAGTACCCGGAAATGCCGCCGATGACGATGCCGATAAGCATTTCGATGATGATGACCGCAAAGCCTACCAGCAATGAGATGCGTCCGCCGTACATGAGACGTGTCAGCACATCCATGCCATTATCATCGGTGCCCATCGGATGCGCCCAGGAGGGGAAGGAGTATGTATCCAGAAGTTCGGACGTCATTTCAGACATGGCTGTGTAAGTGGCATTTACAAGGGTAACGTTATAAGAGATCTCTTTTCCGTCCGCACCGGGGTAGGTGAAAGTGCGCCGGCCTTCAGACACAGCCTCGCGGAACGCATTTTTATAGCCGACCGTGAGGAATACATCGACGGAAGCCGGATTCACAATGAAGTTGGAGATGGAAGCAAAGGAACGCGCGGTGCCGTTCTCCAAAACACTTACGGTCACACCGCCGTCTTCATAGGTAAGGGTATAATCCTTACCCTCCCAGTTAAGGGCGGCCTGCTTTAAAGTGATTGCCTTTTCACAGGCATACCGGAAGCCGAAGGAGGATACGGCGGCGCTGTCTACCGCATCATAGGCGTCATAGATCATCTTGCTGGCGATGGCGCAGTCTTCCGCAACACTGAGAGTATAGCCTTTTCCTGCCTTGGTATAGGCATACGTGACACCATCCACATCAAAGGAAGGTTGATTTTGTTCCACCGCTGCGGTAAACGCTTCCTTCACCGCGTCGGATACTTGAGCGTCTCCGATGGGCTTGAAGTTCATTTTTCCGCCAAGGCTCAGCACGGTAGAAATATCGGTGTTCACAAAAATTCGGTAAAAGTTTTCTCCCTCCGTTACGAAGGCATAGTTTTTTGTGCCGGAGGTGAAAGTATCCTGCTTTTTATTGACAGCGAGAATGAATTTGGCCGAGTCAGCGCTTGTAAACTTCTGACCCGGCGCGGAAACAAAGCGTAGTTCGCTATTGATTACCGCGCTGGCATAGTCTTTGGGAATGGCCTCATATTTTTTGAAGACCTGGCCTTGGCTGTAAGGCGAAAGCAGGCCGCCGGCGAAGGAAAAAACAAACATTACAACTAGTATCACAATGCCGCATATCGCCAGTTTGTTTCTGATAAAACGCTTGAATACCATCATGCCGGGGGAAAGCACTTTCACCCGCTGCTCGTCATCCAGCCGCATGGTGGGGTTTTCCTGAGGGGTTTTGGTGCTTACCGGTTCGTTGCTCATGTTTCACACCTCCTCAATTCACACGGACACGGGGATCGACGACGGCATACATGATGTCCGCCACAATTAGGCTGATTTGCGTCAGCAGAAGGAGGAACACCAAATAAAACATTGTAAATGGGATATCTCCCGCCAGCATAGCCTTGAAGGAAATGTAGCCGATGCCCGGTATCTGAAATAGTGTTTCCGTAATCATGCTGCCGCCGAACATGGCCGGCAGCAGAAAGCTCATGTAGGTGACCAGGGGGATCAGCGTATTGCGGAAGGCGTGCTTGTTGATGACAGCCTTCTCCGGAAGCCCCTTGGCACGGGCCGTGCGGATATAGTCGGCGCTCAGTACCTCCAGCATGTTGGTGCGGGTATAGCGCATCAAGCTGCCGATGGACAGCATGGAGAGCGTTACCACCGGCAGGATCATGTGGCCGGCCATATCCCAGAATTTGCCCCAGCTGTTCAGCTGCTCGTAATACCGGCCAACGATGCCGTACAGGTCTGGTATCCAGTGAAGCTTGACGGAGAAAACATATTTTAAAAGCGATGCCAAAAAGAAGGATGGCAGGGACAAGCCCATCAGCGCGAAGACAGTGACGGAATAATCCGCTACGCTGTACTGCTTTCTGGCGGCCAGAATTCCCAAAGGTATGCATGCTGAAAGTTCAACTACAAGCGTGATGGCATTCAGGATAACAGAATACCAAATGACATCTTTGAATTTATCCACTACGGGCATATTGTATGCCCAGGATTCGCCAAACTCACCCTTTAATACATTGCCGACCCAGCCGATGAATCCCGTAAAAATGTCGGTGTCCAGGCGGTATACGGCATTGAGCTGCGCCAGCCACTGCGTGTAGCTCTTTCCGCCCGGAAGGCTGGCACGCTGCCTTGCGATTGTTTCCACGTAGGAAGAGGGCAGACAGCGGATGACGCCATAGACTACCATGGCGCCTAAAAAAACGATGATGATTCCAAGAAAAAGCCTTCGCAAAATAAACTTGGTCATGTCACGACCCCTTTTCAAGCCTAAACGCCCATACTGTGAAGCTCCATGCCATAAAAAAATTAAACGTATACTGGAGCTGCGCTAAGCGCAGCTCCAGTATAATGTGAAATTGGCCTGTGAGCTTACTTCATTTCCAAAAGCTCAATGTCGTTCTGCCAGAGCCAGAAGGTGGTGATGTCGGGGGTCACGGTATCCATGTTGATGCGCTGGGTGCTGAACACGGTGCAGTTCTGGCGCTGATAGGCGGGAATTTCCACGGCCCAGTCAACGATGATATCCAGAGCGGTCTTGTACACGGCCTTGCGGTACGCCTGGTCGTCACTCTTGCGGGCGTCGATGATCGCGGCGTCCAGGTCGGCATCCACAATGTGGTAATGGTTGGAGTCTGAGCCGCCTTTGCCCACGACGCTGGAGCTGTGGTAGACCTGGTACATGTCAGGATCGATGGTGGCGCCCCATGCGGCGCACCACATATTCTGAGTGCCGGCATCCAAAGCATCCCACATAACGTTGGAATCTGCGGGGTCATTGATCTTCAGCGTGATGCCGATGGTCTCAAGAGCATTCTTGGCATCGGTGAGCAGCGCGAAGGAGGGATGCGCGCCATTGCCGCCGCCGGCGATAATGACTTCATAGCTCAGGCTGGAGCCTTCGGGAGCGGCGGTGAACTTGCCTGTTGCATCGTCAAAGGTATAGCCGGCAGCCTTCAGGAAACCCTTGGCGGTTTCTATAGCGGCGGCGTACTTCTGTTCGGGGGTCATGTCGGAGGTATAGATATCCTTGCCGTCCACATCCACGGAGAAGGCGACTTTGTAATCTTCGTCGGTGGGTTGGGGAGCGGCCCAGGAGGTATTGGAGATGGGGTAGTTGATGACGGAAGCGGCTTCGCCGAAGTAGCTGTCATACGCCACATCGCGGTATACGGCCAGCACGGTGGCAAACGCCTTGCGCAGGTTCTTGGAAGCCTCGGAAGCAGGCTCGCCGCCCACATTCATGGTATCGGCGTTCATGCCGATGTAACCGTAGCCAAGATTGTCAACCTTGGTGGTGGTGATCACGTCGCCGGAGATTTCCTTGTTGCTGTTGTAGCCGGCCACGGCTTCAAAGTTGGTCTTGGAGCCGGACAGTTCGCCCATGTCGATGGTGCCGGTGGAAACGCCCGCGGCAACCTCGGCGACGGGGGTTTCCTTGAACTGGATATACTTGGTTTTCGGTACACCTTTGTAGTAATATTCATTGGCTTCGAAATATACGATGCGGTTTTCGTACTTGATAAACTTGTAGGGGCCGGCGCCCATGGGCTGGGTCGTTTTGGCCGAAACAATGGACAGATCGCCAAAGGGATGGCCGAACTTGTTGTTCGAGTAGTCATACTGGGCGGGATCGCCGTAGTAGTGCATGGGCGCGATCTGGATGCCAAGGATGCTGTACACAGCAGGAGCCTCGTAGCCCTGGGTCTTGACTTCCACGGTGTAGTCGTCCAGCTTCTTGATGCCTTCGATGTTGGGTACGCCTGCGGACGCGCTGGGCTCCTTGGCGCTTTCTTTCGAAATGAACTGGGTATCGGCAACGCTTACAACCGTGCTGTCATCAACATCGCCCTTGTTCTCGGTTTCCCAGTACTTCACCGGGTCGCCGGCATAGGCAGTATAAACTTCCTTATAATAGTCTTCCAAGGTGGGGTACTGACCGTTGGCGATGTCAAACTTGACGCCGCTATTGGTGGTCAAAATTCCGTCGAGTGACTTGTCTTCCTTTACGCCAACTTTACCAAAGTTCCATACGGCTATGCCCAAAGCCATCTTGAGGCCATCGTTTGCGGCCACTTCCTCAGCGGTGTAGCCGATGGTGTCCTTGGCATAATCGTTGGCATACTGATCGTTGACGAAGTTGACGATCGCTTGAACATCATCCATCCAGGAAGCCTTAACCTCTTCCCAGTAGGATTTCTGCTGATCTTCCGTCCATGTATCGGCGGAGGACCAAACATGCTGGTCGCCAGCCTTCAGGATGGCAGCCGCGATATCGCTGTACTTGGTGTAGATATCGTTGGCAATCTGGGTCTGATAGGCTTTCAGGCCAACGATGCTATAGGAATTCAGCGTGGTGGAGCCCACATAGGCGGGATCCAGGAACACATAGTAGGTGAAAATCAAGTCGTCGGCGGTCATGGGAACGCCGTCGCTGAACTTGATATCATCACGGAGCTTAGCGGTATAGGTGGTGATGTCAGTCGCTTCGTCGTACTTGACGCTGATATCCGCCATGCCCTTGTAGTTGTAATCCTTACCGTTGTAAGGAACGGTTTCCCCTTCGATGGCGTTGTAGATGATACCGCCCATACGGTCAGTGGTCATCAAACTAGCCTCGTTTGTCAGTTTGGTAACATCCTGGTCGTAGCCTGAGTCGGCAAAGAAAGGGCTGAACTTCTGGCTGAACTGGTCGTAGCCCACCACCAGTGGCGTTTCCGAGCTGGATTGGGCGGCAGCGACGCCCATACTGGCCACGATCATCATCATGGCAAGCGAAAGCGCAAGCAGCTTGTGAACGGATCCCATTTTCATACGAACCTGTACCTCCTACAAAGATTTTTTACAAACCTGTATAAAGTATAGCATATAAATTTCGTTTTGCAATAATTTAGGTGCCTTATCTATGGAAATTGTATGTGATTGTAAAGGTAAATGAAGGAAAATTGTATAGCAGATTCAAATCCGCGCTTCGATCCATCGGCCTTTGCGGAAACAAGCAAAGGTCAATAACCCGCGCACCCACAGGTCGATGACCATGGCCCACCAGGCGCCCTGAGTGCCCATGTTTAAATGCATAATGAATATGTACGCAAGTACCAGCCTTAAACCCATGCTGACAAAAGCGATGAGGAAAGGCGCACGTGTTTCGCCGGCACCGCGGAGCGCACCGGAGGAGACGAGATACATCGCCGTGGCTGGCTGTTCCAGTGAGCAGATGCGAAGAAGCGAGGCGCCGACCAGGCGCACTTGCGTATCAGGAGTGAAAATACTCATCCACCAGGGGGCCAGAAGAAACAATAATACACCGATCAAAGACATCGTAAGCACGCATAGGCGGATGCTTAAGGCCCCCCGCAGCCTTGCACTCAGCGGCTCCCCTGCGCCCAGAGATTGGCCTACCAGCGTGGAAGCCGCCGCTGCAAAGCCATAACCCGGCATGTAGGACAACGATTCGATGGTTACCACCAGATGATGCGCCGCCAGCTGCGCGGTACCCAGGGCTGCCACCATGCCGATGAAAATGACCTGGCCCAGGGAGATGGAGAGCCGCTCCAACGCGGCGGGAGTGCCAACTGTAAGCAGCTTAAGGATGAGGGGAAAGTCGGGATGAAGCAGCTTGCGGCGCAGCTTCAGGATGCTTTTTTTACGAAGTAATACAAATATCAGCCAAATACCGGAGAGCCCGGTTGTTAAAGAGGTGGCGATGGCTGCGCCCCTTACGCCAAGGCCCGCACCCCATACTGGAAAAGATAATGAAAGGAAGGAAATCTGCCGGGAAGGATAGATCAAAAAGAAACCCACCAGGATATTCAAGAGGCTTACAGTTGTGCTTACCTTCATGGGCGTTGCCATATCGCCTGCGCCCCGTAGCGCGGAGGCCAGCACAACTCCGGTATAGTAAGGCAGGAAACCAAAGGACAGGATGCGCATGTAAACCGTTGCCTCGCTGTAAAGAGAGGAATCGGCATGCATCCATATGGGAATCAGCGGCGCCAGTAAATAGGTAAGTACGCTCAGTACCGCACCTGCGAAAAGCCCCAGAAGAAACGTCTGCCCGCAGGCCGCCTCCGCATCCGACTGCTGTTTGGCGCCGGTAGACCTGGCAACCAAAGCTGTGCTGCCTACGCCAACGGCCATCACAAGGCTGTTTATGACCCAGGTTGGCGCGGAATTCACCGCTACTGTGGCGGTTGCCGATGCGCCAAGGCCGCCCACCATGATCATGTTGGTGATCTGCATCATGGTAGCTGTCAGGTTTTCGAATATGGCCGGGAAGGAAAGGCGAAGGACATAGTTTCGTTCCTTAAGCGGGCGCTGCGGCCTTAAGCGGTGAAAGAACAGGCGGTGCATGTGTACATGGCTCCTTTTGTGAATCGGAATTTCCATACTGTAACACGGCCCAATATTTTTAACAAGGGACGTTAAGAAGAAAGCGTATCGGTTTTTGGGATTGACAAACCACGCTGAATTGATGAGAATAAGCCATCGGAACTTTTTATGATTGGAAGATGCAAGCTGCCATGATGCCAAGGTCAAAACTAGAGAAAGATGGGGCTGTTAGGCGGACCGGATGGATCCCCAACGCGCTCACCGTTTCAAGAATCTTTCTATCATTACTATTGCCGCTTCTTGCGCCTATGCAAACGGCTTTCCTGGCAATATACGCGGTATGCGGCGTCACCGATGCTTTGGATGGAATGATTGCCCGGAAAACGCACACTCAGAGCAAGCTGGGCGCCAGGCTGGATTCGCTGGCTGATTTTGTGCTGATTTCGGCGATGATCATTTCGCTGTATCCTGTCATTCATCTTCCGAAAGGCACATTTGTTTGGATACTGGCTATCGCGGCCATCCGCATCGCTGCGGCAACTGTTTCCTGTGCGAAGCATAAAACCTTTGCCTCGCTGCACACCTGCTCAAACAAGATGACAGGCTTTTTGATCTTTCTGTTTCCGTTCTTGATCCCTATTCTGGCGGCGTCTGTCCTGGTGTGGATCATATGCGGCGCGGCAACGCTTTCAGCTGTGGAGGAACTGCTGATACAAATAAGCTCCAAAACGCTGAACCTTGACAGAAAAAGCATTTTCTCAAAAGAATAGGGGAAGGGTGATGTGGCCCTTCCCCTTTGATTCAATTTAGCCAATACTTGTATTGTGGGATACCGGGTCAGACATCGAGCTTCTTCGTGACCACGTCCAGCAGCAGCTTTTGCAGTATTTCATCTACGCTCATGGCACCAAGATTGGCGCCCTTGCGGTCGCGGACGGTAACTGTTTTTAACTCTACCTCCTGGTCGCCCAGCACCAGCATATAGGGAGTTTTCTCCATCTGCGCTTCTCTGACTTTAAAGCCGATCTTTTCATTACGCTTGTCGGTTTCTACCCTGAGGCCGGCCTGGGAAAGCTTTTGTGCGATCTCGTCGGCCCAGGCATCCGCCCTCTCTGTGATGGTCATTACCCTCACCTGCGTTGGGCTGAGCCAAAGGGGCATGGCTCCCGCGTACTTTTCAATCAGCAGCGCCAGCGTACGTTCGTAGCAGCCAATGGAGGTGCGGTGGATGACGATGGGGTGTTTCTTCACGCCGTCCCTGTCGGTGTACTCCATGCCGAAGCGCTCGGCCAGCTGGAAATCGACCTGGATGGTGATCATGGTGTCTTCCTTGCCCCAGACGTTCTTGATCTGAATATCCAGTTTGGGGCCGTAGAAGGCGGCTTCGCCTTCCGCTTCCACATAGGGGATCTCCATATGGTCCAGGATGCGGCGCATGAAGTCCTGCGTTTCCTCCCAGGACTTGGGATCGCCGATATACTTTTCCTTGTTGTTGGGATCCCACTTGCTGAAGCGGTAGCTTACGTCCTGGTCCAGGCCCAATGTCTTCAGCATGAATTTAGCCAGGTCCAGGCACCCGCGGAATTCATCTTCCACCTGATCGGGGGCGCAGGCCAGATGCCCTTCAGAAATGGTAAACTGCCGAACCCTGATCAGGCCGTGCATTTCGCCGGAGGCCTCGTTTCGAAACAGCGTGCTTGTTTCCGCCAGGCGCATGGGCAGGTCGCGGTAGGAACGGGTCTTATTCAAAAACACCTGGAACTGGAAGGGACAGGTCATGGGACGCAAGGCGAAGACTTCGCCTTCGGCTTCCGGGTCACCCATGATGAACATGCCTTCCCTGTAGTGATCCCAGTGACCGGAAATTTTATAGAGGTCACGCTTGGCCATCAGCGGCGTTTTGGTGAGCAGGTAGCCGCGGCGCTGCTCCTCGTCCTCCACAAAGCGCTGCAGAAGCTGTATGACCCTGGTACCCTTGGGCATCAGGATGGGCAGGCCCTGGCCAATATAATCCACGGTGGTGAAGTATTCCAGCTCACGGCCAAGCTTGTTGTGATCGCGCTTGCGCGCCTCTTCCAACTGGCTAAGATAGGCATCCAGCGCTTCCTTGGAGTCAAAAGCCGTGCCGTAAATACGCTGGAGCATTTTATTTTTTTCGCTGCCCCGCCAGTACGCGCCCGCCACCTGTGTCAGCTTGACGGCCTTTACCTTACCTGTGGAGGGAAGGTGCGGGCCGGCGCAAAGGTCTACAAAATCGCCCTGGCGGTAGAAGGAGATTACCGCGTCTTCGGGAAGGTCGCTTATCAGTTCCACCTTGTAAGGTTCGCCCCGGCCTTCCATGAGCGCAATGGCTTCTGCCCTTTTAAGCTCAAACCGTTCCAGCCGGTCATTTTTCTTGATGATTTTGGCCATTTCCTTTTCGATGTGCTGCAAATCTTCCGGTGAAAAGGCTTCGTCCACATCAAAGTCATAGTAGAAGCCGCTGTCGATGGCCGGGCCTATGGCCAGCTTGGCCTTGGGAAACAATGTTTTTACCGCCTGGGCCAACACATGGGAGGCGGTGTGGCGCAGCGTACGCTTCCCCGCTTCGTCTTCAAAGGTCAAAATCTGAAGGTCGCAATCCTCATGGATTGGCTGCCACAGCTCAATGATTTTTTCGCCGTTTACACGGGCGCATAGCGCGCTCTTTTTCAGCTCCTGGCTGATCTGCCCCGCGATGTCCAGGGCGGTGATACCATTATCAAATTCCCGGATGTTTCCCTGCAAGGTGATGAACATAACCGCTTCCTCCTTGTAACACTTACTCGCAAGGCCGTGGACATAAAAAAATCCGCCCCGATGCCGGGACGGATGATAATCCGCGGTTCCACCCTGCTTGCAAAACCTCTCGTACGGCGCTTTATCGCGCACCCCGCGCCACAGTCGAAGGATGGTACCCGCCGCGACTGCCGGGAGGCGCTTTCAGCCTTGGCGCCTTCTCTCTTTGCGGTGAATTGCGGGGGCATGTTCCTTGTCATCCCATGGATTATGGGTAGTATATGCCCGGATGCCTTATGATGTCAATCCTTTTTTCGCAAAATTGTTTTGTTCTTGCTTTTTTTGCGGAAAAAGGCGCGGTATACCCTGAAGCGCATTTTATGAAGCGCGTTCCTGGGCGCATAGAGGCTGTCAAATGTTTCTTTGACTACCGCTATATCGCCATCCTGCACGGGATGGCGGCTGTACTGGCTTAAACACAGCGCTTCCGCCATGGGCAGCAAAGGATGGGGATATGTATTGAGCCCATCCAGCCTGGCGGCAAAGGCCAGGGGCGACTCGGCCGGCGCGGGTCTAAACTTATCCAGCAGCAATAGATCGTATATGCCGCCTATATAGGCATCCATGGCGTCTTTTTCGTTTTTCGCACGGTTGGCCCAGAAGGCGGGCGTGGTCATACGCAGCCTCAAATAAGTGCCGGCGGCCAGTGCAAGCACCAGCAGGATCCACCATGGGAATGGATTGTTGGGCGGCGGCTCGTTCGGCGGGGTTTGGTCTATTGGCGGCGGCTCCTCCGTAGGTTCGGGGGTTGGGGTGGGATGCTCCTGCGGAGCATTGGAAGGCTGCGGCGTATTCTCCTGCGGAGCCGGCGTAGTGGTGGGTGTTGGTTCAGGCGTATTTTGGGGCTCGGGGCTGGGGGAGGGTTCCGGCGGCGGGCTTTCCTCCGGCGGGGTATTCTCCTGCTGCTGGGGCGGTGTGGCGTCAAAGGGGATCCAGCCAAAGCCGCTGAAATAGACTTCGGTCCAGGCGTGGGCATTGAGCCCGGTCACCCTGGCGATTCCGGATTCGTTGGGTTGGGCAAGGTACCCTTCCACATACCTTGCGGGTATGCCTGCCATGCGGCACAGAACCGTCATGGCGGAAGCAAAGTAAGTGCAGTAACCTTCCTTGCTCTTAATCAGGAAGAAGGTTACGAAGTCAATATTTTTAGGGGGAGCCTCGGCATCCAGGGTATAACGGTAGTACCTGGACAGGTAGTTTTTGATGGCCAGTGCCTTGTCGTAGGGAGTCTGATAGTTTGCTGTTATACGATTGGCTAGTTCGAAAACCTGCTGCTCCATGTGGCTGGGCAGGGCAAGGTACTTTTCAGCAAGCCCGGCATAGTTTTCATCCGGCGTTTCCTCGGCGGCGCTGACCAGTGTATTAAGCCCCGGATCACCGCCTTGGATGAGGGACGCCTCAACCGTATAAGAGTCTTCTTTTTTCAGATCCCTGGTGATGAACAGCTCCGACGCATTGTTGAAATAGACCACCATATCGCTTTTGGTGGACAGTTCCTTTAGCCTTTGGGGTGTAAACAGGGTGGAAGCGCTGGCAATCTGCATGGTGATGGAAACGGTTTGCGGCGTTAAGATGGTAGTTGCTCCGTTCAGATTAGCGCTGGGAAGATTAAAATCCAGCAGCGTATCCCGCAAAGGCCGCCATTTGGGCGAAATGAACAGATACCGCCTGCCGCCCGTAGAGTCATGCCACACGCGGCCGTTATACTCATCCTTTATAGCGCCGCGCAGCAGCGTGTTCTTGGGTGTTTGTACCGTCATCACCAAATGGTCAAGAGGGGTAGCGGGCCCGCCCAATTGTGCACTCCCCTCAGGATAGTATCCTTCTGAATAAAGGGAGAACACGCTTCTCGGCTCGGTGAAAAACAGGTAATCGTATATGGTGCGGCGCACATTCTCGGCAAACTGCTCCATTGGCTTTGAAGCCACCCTGCCCGCGGGCAGAAGCAGGAACGCCAGCGCCACCGCAACAACGGCAATGGGCAGCACCCGGCGGGCAGGCAGATCCTCATGGATGTTGCGGGAATACAAAACCACAAGCGACACCAGCGCGGGCAGACTAAACACCAGTAATTCCTGGTGCCCTGAAAGCCATACGCCCATCATCACGATCAGAATCATGCCCAGCGCCGGATAAAATCCCGCGCCGCGCAGGCACAGAAAATAAGAAATGACGGCGAGCAGCAGCGCGATCATAATGGACGCTTCCAGGGAGTATAGGGGAAGGGCATCAGGCTGGCCGGAAAAAACAAGATACAGTGATTTTCCAACCTGGATGACGGAGGATAGCACAAGCCCGCCGCCGGGTGAAAGCAGCATATCAGCACCCTGCCAAATGGCAAGCCCGGCCAGCAGATACCATCTGAAACGGCGTGCAATGGAGAAAA
Organism: Bacillota bacterium; assembly: GCA_023416585.1. Lineage (GTDB taxonomy): Bacteria > Bacillota > Clostridia > Christensenellales > Aristaeellaceae > JAEWAH01. Next base: position 7,285 of record JAEZHM010000075.1, on the reverse strand, counting down.
GGGACATGGCCGCTGTTGCTATAAGGCAAGTGATCAGGGCTGCGGGCCACATGGCCTTGATCGGCAATACCAATGTAAGCGGCAGCGTAAGCCCCGCAGACAAAAGGAAAGACAGGCCCGACCTGGAAAAGATTTCGCCCATTTTTTCATTTTTTTGCATGTACGGCCCGCCTCCTTTCTCACTCATTACCGAAAAAGCTATGAAGCCGCTTTTTCGATTCGGTTTACAGATAAAATACGGACAAATTTCCGGGGATGTATTGAAGGGGCGGAGTTCCTTCAATTGTCATCGTGTAGACCGGCTTTGCCGGTCGCGCGGGGCGCTTGCGTAGCAAGCTTTCCTTACACTTTCCACCGACCATGGGCTGCACCGGACATGCGAAGTGCAGGACGGTGCGTATAGCCAAAGGTGAAAAGTGCGGGATCGAGAAAATGACGGAGTCATTTTCTCGACTACCCTTCGCTGGGCGTGACATAGCATACTTCAATGGTGTTCTGCTGCAGACGGCTGATAATGGGCAGCAGACCCGGGTTTTCTGGCGTAAAGGTGATCAGGTACAGCCTGACGGTTGGCCCCATCCGGCGGATGCGGATGATCATATCTGCCACGGTGGAATTGAGCCTGGATGTGATGATCACCGTAGCTCCGGTGCGGCGCATGCGGCGGGTTTCCAAAAGCAGCACCCGCTCAAACCGTTCCGATTGGTAAAAATCAAGCCGTGCCAATTCCTCCAACAATGCAGGGGCACCCATGCTCTTGTCGTATTCCATGGGCCGTTTGCCCAGCAGCGGCAGCCGCACAGGGTGGTCGCCCCGCATTTGTTTAAGAACCACTGACGCCGCCGTTTCACACAGCGCATCCTGCAAATACGCTTTGGCTTGCTGTTTGGGCTTTTCCGGCAGGGAGGGCGGCGCGCAATCCAGCAAAACCAGAGCGTCGGGAAGCGCTGGCTCCTCAAACCGGCGTACCAAAAGCTCCCTTTTTCGCATGCTCAGTTTCCAATGGATTTTTTTCAGCGGATCGCCTGGCTGATAAGAGCGTACATCTGAGGGGGTGGTGGGATCCTCCCGCGCCCTGGCCAGCGTTTCTAGCCCGGTATCTCCGGGGCTGAAGAGCAAAGGCTCCACTTCAAAAGGAAGCGGAAGCACCATTAAATCAAGGGGTGGGGTATCAGGAAGAAGCTTGCGGGCAAAAAAACCGAACACATCCTCCACCTGATAACTTATAACTCCAGGAGAAAACATGCCCACATGTGCGGTTACAAACCGGTAGGCAAGCCGCTGGCTTTTATGACCGGAAAAGGGCAGCCTGGTTGCAACGGGCGGCTCGCCCGGCGCAGCGGACAGCGTGATGGTGATGGGGGCGATGGGTAAAAATCCCCTGTGCTTTACGACAATCTCCAGCGTCACATCTTCGCCCCGCTGTACGCGGTGGCTGGAAAGTGTATGGGTAACGCTGGCCGACCTGCCCGCCAGCGTAACGCTCATGAACGACAAAATTGCCATGGCGGATAGCAGCACGGCAAAAAGCAGATAGATTTTACTGCCTGTGGACAAAGCCGCCAGCAGGCAGGAAAAAAGCACCGCGAAAAGGGTTAAAAGGCGGGATTTCATGGCAGCTTCACGGGCACCGGCACGTTTTCCATAATGGTCAAAAGCACCCGTTCCGAGGTAATGCCCTTCATACGGGCTTCGGGGTTCAATATCAGGCGGTGGGAAAGAACAGGCAGCGCCATATGCTGCACATCTTCAGGAAGAATGAAATCGCGGCCGTCCAGCAGCGCGCAGGCCTGGGCAGCGTGGATCAGGGCGATGGCGCCGCGGGGGGAGCCGCCCAGCTGCAACGAGGGATGATTGCGCGTTTGGGCCATGATGTTGGCCACGTAGCTGCGCACTTCCTTGGAGCAATAGATGGTGCCTACCATCTCCTGAAGTTCCACTACTTCCTGGGCGGTGCAAACAGGCTCCAGCGTTACAAGAGGAGTAACCTGGCCGCTGTAGCGCTCCAGCACGTCCATTTCTTCTTCAATGGACGGGTAGCCGATGGAGATACGCAGAAAGAAACGGTCCATCTGCGCTTCCGGCAGGGGATAGGTACCTACGAATTCCACCGGGTTTTGCGTTGCCAGTACGATAAAGGGACGGGGCAGGGGATGGGTGATGCCATCCACCGTGACTTGGTACTCTTCCATGACCTCCAGAAGGCTGGACTGCGTTTTGGGGGAGGTGCGGTTGATCTCATCGGCCAGAACCACCTGGCTCATGACGGCGCCCGGCTTGAATTCCATTTCCCCTGTTTGGAAGTTTGCCATGGTAAAACCGGTGATATCGCTGGGCATGACATCAGGCGTGAACTGGATGCGCTTGAAGGAACAGTCCAGGGATTTTGCCAGCGCGCTGGCCAATGTGGTTTTGCCTACGCCGGGCACATCCTCAATGAGCACATGGCCCTTGCATAGAAGTGCAATCAAGGCGTATTCAATGGCTTCGTCCTTGCCGACAATAACCTTGCGAATATTCTGCTGAAGGGCGCGGATGACGCGCCGCGGTTGCTGCATACGTTTTTCTCTCCTTTGTTTTCGCACCGTGCTGCGCTGCGCTTGCCCGGTGTTCCGTCGCTTCAGGCTGCGCCTTCATCGACTCTAGGCTCACTCTGTTCGCCCTCCAACTTCCGCACCGTGCTGCGCTGCGCTTGCCCGGTGTTCCGTCGCTTCAGGCTGCGCCATCAGCGGATCTAGGCTCACTTTGTTCGCCCTCAAACTTGACAAAGCCTAATCCAGTATAGCGGATTCGCCCCTGTTTTACAAGCACTTGAAAATTAAGGTCAGCGCAGGTAAAATATTGATGTGAACGTATAAGATGTAGTTTATCCATGATACCTAAAAAAATGTAAGGTGTGTAAAGGCTATTCGCCTTTGAGGAGCGCTTAAGTTGGATGATCTTCTAAATATGCTGGCTGATAGGGACTATGTGTCAGGCGAGGAAATAAGCCGCCGTTTAGGCGTTACCCGTGCGGCGGTTTGGAAGCGCATTCAGGCACTGCGGGAGCAGGGCTTTATGATCGAGAGTGCCGGGAAAAAGGGATATCATCTTGTCCGGCCTTATGATTCCCTTTTGCCTGTGTTTGTGAAAAGGGGCCTTCATACCGAATGGGCCGGGCAGCCGCCGATGATCTATTCGGAAAGCATGACTTCCACCAATATCGTGCTCAAACAGGCTGCTGAAAGCGGAGCAGCCCACGGCACGGTAGCCTTGTGCGAGGAGCAGACAGCCGGCCGTGGCCGTAGGGGCAGGGGCTGGGTTTCACCCAGGGGGCAGGGGCTTTGGGTATCGCTTTTGGCAAGGCCCGCGCTGTCCCCCGGCAGGGCTCAGCTTATTACCTTTGCAGCAGCCATCGCCATGGCTGAAGCGGTAGAAAAGGAAACCGGGCTTGATATCCTCATCAAGTGGCCAAACGATCTTGTACTGCAAGGGAAAAAGGTGTGCGGCATATTGCTGGAGCTTTCCGGCGATGTGGAGACCATAGCCTATGTGGTGATTGGCACCGGGCTGAACGTAGGGGAAAATGCGTACCCGCAGGAGCTTCGCGAAAGCGCAATCTCGCTTAAGGATGTGATTGGCCATCATGTGGAAAGGGCGCAGGTCTTGAGGAGCTACCTTGCGGCCATGGAACAAAATATGGACAGCCTGGAAAGGGAAGGGCTGCCGGGTATTTTACAGGCATATGAAAGAAAAAGCTGTACTCTTCATCGGTCGGTGCGTGTGTCGGGCGGCGGGGAGGAATTTTTGGGCACAGCCGTCGGGCTGGATGAAAACGGGGCGCTGCTGGTAAAACTGGAAGATGGGACCATCCGCCGTGTGCTGGCGGGAGACGTATCGGTCAGAGGAGTGATGGGTTATGTCTGATATGGAACTTTTTGAGGGCAGCATTACAGATGTGCACGGTATCCGCGTGGGCCATGCACAGAACAGGTCTGCACGTACGGGTGTGACAGTGGTTTTATGCAGCCGTGATGGTGCTGTTGGCGGCGTGGATGTGCGGGGGGCGGCCCCAGGTACGCGGGAAACGGATTTGCTGAAACCCGGCAACCTTGTGGAAAAGGTGAACGCCGTGGTGCTATCCGGCGGAAGCGCTTTCGGGCTGGACAGCGCCGGAGGTGTGATGCGCTACCTTGAGCAGAATGGGGTCGGCATCGACATGGGGGTGTGCCGTGTTCCCATTGTACCGGCAGCGGTGATCTATGATCTTGCAGTAGGCGATCCCAAGGTACGCCCCGACGCAGCCATGGGCATGGCCGCCTGCGAGCGGGCCAGTAAGGATATGGCCCAGGGCCTGGTCGGCGCGGGCACGGGGGCTACCATCGGCAAACTGGTGCCGGGGGGCATTCCCCAAAACGGCGGGTTGGGAAGCGCCGGCATCACGCTGCCAAACGGAGTCACCATAGGTGCCGTTGTTGTGGTGAACGCGGTAGGGGATATTTATCATCCCCATACCGGAAAGCTGATCGCCTGCGCATGCATGGAGGACGGCACGCGTGTGCCCGCTGAAAACCTGCTGTACGGCCATGTGCCGGCCGCAAAGATGCGGCGCATCCAGGAGCCGGGGCAGAATACAACCATCGCCGTCGTTGCCACCGACGCGGTTCTTACCAAGGAACAGGCAAACCGCCTTGCAGCCGTGGCCCATGACGGCCTAGCCAGAGCCATACGGCCCGTTCATACGCAGATGGACGGAGATACGGTGTTTGCTCTGTCAACAGGGCGGGTGGAGGCGGATGTGAACTTTATTCAGCTGTGCGCGCTGGCATCGGAAGTTACGGCGCGGGCCGTATTAAACGGCGTGCTGGCGGGAAATACGTTATGATTGGCCTTGGAATCGATATGTGCCGCATCTCGCGCATGCAGCGTATGCTGGAAAATGATAGGTTTCTTTCCCGCTATTTCAGCGGGGAAGAGCAGGACTATGTCAAAGCCCGGGGGCGCATGGGCCCGGATAGCGCTGCGGCCATATTTGCAGCCAAGGAGGCGGCATTAAAGGCGCTGGGTACGGGCTTTGCCGGTATCAGCCCCCAGGATGTGGTTATATTGCATGGGCCTTCCGGGCAACCTTACTATGAACTTCGGGGAACAGCACTCGAGCGTATGCGGGCACTTAACGGGCGGCAGATGCATTTGAGCATGACTCATGAGGAGGATCTGGCTGCTGCTGTTGCTGTTTTGGAATGAGGAGGAAGGAGAATAGAACATGTACCGTACCATCACGCCGGAGGAAATGAAGCGGGTGGAGCGCACCATCATACGGGAGACAGGCTTGCCGGGGCTGCTTCTCATGGAACATGCGGCCTTGGCGGTGGTCGACGCCATAAAACGGCTGATGGAAAATCGGCGCGGGCAGGTACTGTTTTTATGCGGCCCCGGGAACAACGGGGGTGATGGGCTGGCCGCCGCACGGATATGGCTGAGCGAAGGCGGTCAGGCCCAAATTTGGCAGCTTACCAGCAAAATGACGGGGGATGCGGCGGCCAACAGGCAGCTTCTCAAGAAGCTGTGGCCGGATGCGGATGTTTTGCGTCTGAGTGAATCAGCGGATAAACTGCCACCCATCAGCCCGGAGATTGCCGTCATTGTGGATGCGCTCTTTGGTACGGGTTTAAGCCAGCCTGTGCAGGGAGTAGCTTTTGCGCTGGCCAAGCGGGTGAATGAAAGCGGGATCCCCGTGGTGGCTGTGGATATACCATCGGGGCTCAGCGGCTTAAGCGGCATGGTGATGGGCGAGGCCATACGTGCCACGGAGACGGTAACCTTTCATCGGCCCAAGCTGGGGCTGTATTTGAACAAGGGCCCGGAATATGCGGGTAAGGTGACGATAGCGGAAATCGGCCTGCCTAAAGCAATGGATGACGCGCCAGGCATGGATATGCTGCTGCCAAATGATATTCCCGCACTGCTGCCGCAAAGGCGGCGGGACACCCATAAAGGTGATTACGGGCGGGTGCTGGTGGTTGCAGGATCGCTGGGCATGGCGGGAGCCGCGGCCATTTGCGCGTTGGCCGCGCTGCGCACCGGCGCAGGTCTTGTCACCGTGGCCTGCCCCAATACGATTGTTCCCATCGTGCAGCAGCTGGCGCCCTGTGCCACCTGCCTTCCTCTTAACATGGTGGGGGATGCCTTTGCGCCGGAGGCGGAGGGAATGGTCCTGGATGCCGCGCTGCGGGCCGATGCCATTGCTGTTGGGCCGGGGCTGAATGTGCTGCCCGACAGGCTGGCGCTCTTGCAAGCCGTTAAGCGGGCGGATAAACCAACAGTGTGGGACGCGGACGCGCTGAATCTTCTGGCCATGAGCCCGGAACTTACGCCCATGTCGGGGGCGAATATCTTTACACCCCATCCAGGCGAAGCGGCGCGGCTGATGCAAGTCTCCATCGGGTCTGTAACGGCGGATGTGGTGGAAGGTGTGCAGGCGCTGTGGAACAAGCTGGGTGGTGTGGTGATCTTAAAGGGTGCATCCTCACTTTTGTACGATGGCACTCGTTTGGCCATCAACGTGACCGGCACACCCGCCCTGGCCAAGGGTGGCAGCGGCGACGCGCTGACTGGCATCCTGGCGGCCCTGTTGGCCCAGCAGAAGCAGCTTAACCATTCTCCGCTGGTGCTTTCACAGATCGGCTGCTGTCTGCATGGCAGCGCTGCACAAAGAGCGGAGAAGGAAACGGGGCAGAGGGGGCTGCTGGCGACGGATCTGTTGTGGTATTTGGGGAGGGAGAGCTGAAACTGAGCGCGTACAATTTGCTTGTTCGTTTGTTGGGCTGATAAGCATCTTGCGTCGCAGGGCAGGGGAAACTCCTTCCGTCACGGCTACGCCGTGCCACCTCCCTCAAGAGGGAGGCATAATAATCGCCCCTACGGCGTGTAGAATTTGTAGCATACGTATTTACAGAGGATTCCATCCTCTAGTTTCCTTGTATGCCTGCGCACCGGCCAAGCGTAGTGCAGGACGGCGCGCAGGCATACAAGGAAATCGTGTAAAAATCGCTGAAAGACGGCAGTGCCGTCTTTCAGCGAAACGTTGATTCCTCTTTTCATTCGTCCGCATAGGATGAAGGGAGCAGCGCCGGAAGCCCCCTGCCAATCCGGACGATAAACACAAACGGCGCCGCACCAAGATTCACGGTGCATCCATGCACAGCAATCGAAGGGAAAACCTTGACAGGGGGCATGGAGTGTGACAATATGAAAAGAGGGGAAATCTATCGGGCTGATTTGGACCCTGTTATCGGATCGGAGC
>JAEZHM010000015.1 GCA_023416585.1 Bacillota bacterium | reverse complement strand
TGACAGGCTGGCATTCTAACCAACTGAACTACCGGGCCACTTGGCTGGTGGGCCTTCAGGGACTTGAACCCCGGACCAACCGGTTATGAGCCGGCCGCTCTGACCAACTGAGCTAAAGGCCCATACCGCAAAAGGGAAGTGGTGACTCCTAGGGGACTCGAACCCCTGTTACCGCCGTGAAAGGGCGGTGTCTTAACCGCTTGACCAAGGAGCCCTGTCAATACTTGGGGAGAAGGCATTTTGGTCGGGGTGAAGGGATTTGAACCCCCGGCCCCATGCTCCCAAAGCACGTGCGCTACCAGACTGCGCTACACCCCGTCATACAGTCGCATCTTACGAGCGACGAAATGTATTGTACACGAAAGCACTTGCATTGTCAAGGGCCTTCCATGAATTTTTTCAACGCGCTTTTCCCTTGAAAATTCTTGATTTTATATGGTTTTCAACCATGAGACAAGCCGGGTTTGAAGCAGAAGCAGCTCCTCCTCCGGAAAGTAGGAGTGCCAGGACGTTGTAAGCTTAAGCGTGGTAACCTTTGCGCTTGCAAGGCCTTTTTGCAGCCTTTCCAAACAAATGGGGTGAACGATCTCATCCGCATCAGACTGAACAAGAAATACGGGGCATTGGATCCTGGAAAGTTCCCGCTCCGTGGCCGCCATCAACCTCAAAAGATCCAACGCCCGCGGAACGGTCAGAAGGTAGCTAAGGGGCGTAGAAAAACGCACATTGCTGGCCAGGCGGTAAGCCTTGGCGACAGTGTTTTGAAACCTTTCGGGCAGGAATGCCACCTGAAGGTCGTTTCGTATGCCATTGAGTCTCATGCGCAGGCGGATGGGCGTTTCCCATAGCACCAAACCGTGTGCGGGGCCTGCCTTCAACGAAGCGTTGATGCCAAGAAGGCCGCCCATGGAATGGCCTATCAGCACCACCTTTTCGTATTGCGCAAGGCGAAACTTTAAGGCTGCGTTCACGGCTTCCTGCCATTCCCGGGAGGTGTGGCGCACAAAATCCCAGGACCTTTTTCCATGGCCGGGCAGCAGCAGCGTTTCTGCCGCAAAGCCCGCCTCGTTCATCGCCCGGACCAATTGTGTAAACTGTCCGGGGCCGCCCAGAAAACCATGCACGAATATCGCAAGCAGTCTGGCGCCAGGAACGGGATACAGCGCGGGATGGTGAAAATCATGCATCCTGATTCCTCCCATCTTATTTTAGCCGCGGCAATAAGAGTATAGTCATTACGATATGCTTGCACAAGCTGTGTTTTTACGTTAAAGTAATTCGGGAATACAATAAAAAGGATAGCATCATGGAATACAGCATCGTTCGCTCCAGGCGAAAGACAGTGGCGATCTGCATTCTGCCCGCGGGCACTGTGGAGGTTCGGGCCCCGCTGAAAATGCCAAAGGCAGATATCGACCGCTTTGTTAAATCCAAGGTAAAATGGATACGGGAAAAGCTCCCTATGGTGATGGAGCGTGCAAGCAGCAAAGCGGCGTTTCAGCTTGATTATGGGGATTGCGTGTTGGTAAAAGGAAGAGAGTACCCTATCACGTTAAGGCCGGGAAAACCGATAGGCTTTGACGGTACGCAGATCTTTTTGATGCCGGGGCTGAATTCTGGGCAGATCAAAGATGCCTGTGTGAAGATATACAAAATGATTGCAAAGCAGGTTCTGCCCGCCAAGACGCTTGCCTATGCCGCCCAAATGGGCGTTAAGCCGTCCGATATAAAGATCAACTCCGCCAAAACGCGCTGGGGCAGCTGCTCAGGGAAAAAAAGCATCAACTATTCCTGGCGGCTTTTGATGGCGGAGGAGGACGTGATTGATTATGTCGTGGTGCATGAGCTGGCGCATATTACACAGATGAACCACTCGGCACGGTTTTGGGCGGTTGTGGAAGGCGTCCTGCCGGATTATAAAGAGCGACGATTGCTTTTGAAAGCGCTGCAAAAGCGGCTGGGAGCAGAGGATTGGGAGTAACGGGTGCAAGAGCAATTTTCTCAATGTCACACCGCCCTAAACCAAAGATTTGCTGTTGACATAGAGACAACAGGCATATCTTTAGTAATTATGAAAATTTTCTTGCAATTCATGACAGGGAATGCTATAATCCGTAATTGGCACATCCTTGCGCTGTATTTTTGCAGCGCCATACGTCCATGAGGAGGTGAAAGGTATGAATAGGTATGAACTGACCTACATCATCGACACCGCGCTGGAGGATTCCGCCCGCAAAGAACTGATCGAGCGGTTCACCCAGATGATCGTGACAAACGGCGGCGAGGTGGAGAAGGTTGATGAAACATGGGGCAAGCGCCGCTTGGCCTATGCCATCAACTACAAAACCGAAGGCTACTATGTGTTGACCACGTTCAAGGCGTCAGGTGAGGTCCCCCGGGAAATCGAACGCAATCTGCAGATCTCCGACAGCGTGATCCGTTACCTTGTGGTCAAGCTCGAAGACAAGCGCTCCAGCGTGAAGCCCCGCCCCGTGCGTGCGGCTGCTCCCGTTGCTCCCGCTGCTCCGGTAAGCGCGGAAGCTGCTCAGGAAGCTTCCGACGAAACCGTTGCGGAGGAATGACCCCCAAGGGAGGTACATGAGATGAATAAAATCATCCTGATCGGCAACCTTACCCGCGATCCTGAAATGCGCACCACCAGCACCGGTCTTAACGTGTGCTCCTTCACCATCGCGGTCAACCGCCGCCGCAGTTCCCAAAACAACAATAACCAGCCAGAAGCGGATTTCTTCCGCATTACGGCTTGGCGTCAATTGGGCGAATTATGCCAAAAGTATCTGGCAAAAGGGCGCAAGGTTTGCGTGACGGGAAGCGTCTCCGTGTCAACTTACGAAGGCAAGGATGGCACGACCAGAGCCTCCCTGGATGTAACCGCTGACGACATTGAGTTCCTCTCCTCCAGGCAGGATGACGGCGAAGGCCGTGTTTCCAGCAACGCTTCCGGCGCGGATCAAAGCAGCGCCGGCGGTTTTACCCAGGTGGATGAGGACGAGCTACCATTCTAATCCTACAAAAAGGAGGATTCACCCATGTCTGAGGATCGTGGCGAGAAAAGGGCCCGCCCGCGGGGACGAAAGCCCCGCAGGAAAGTGTGTGCCTTTTGCGTAGATAAAATCGAATTTATCGATTACAAAGACGTCAACCGTCTTCGCCGTTTCACCAATGAGCGCGGCAAGATCTTGCCCCGCCGTATGAGCGGTAATTGCGCCAAGCATCAGCGTCAGTTGTCCGAAGCCATCAAGCGCGCACGTGCCATCGCCTTGTTGCCCTTTACAGTCGACTGATTCAAAAAAATCCGCCCAAGTGCAAGCACTTGGGCGGATTTTTTGATGCTACGCTTTTCGCCTATGGGATTTCGCACCGGCCTGGCTATGCCAGGCCGGTGTTCCGTTTCTGAAGGGTAAACCATTCAGAAACGCCTGAGGCGAGTATAAATCCCCTCATTCTGTCTCACAGCCTGCAAAAAGTGCAAGGAATGTTTGCTTCGCAAACCCCCGCCCGGGAGGCTGTGCCAGGTGAGACGATTTTAAATGAGGGGGAATTGCGGTTCCCTATCATTGCTCCCCCGGGATTACAATTGGCACCCTAATTGAGTGGCACGGCGGAGCCGTGACAGAAGGAGTTCCGCCCGCTTAATCCAGCTTATACCGCTTACTTTTTTCAATACAATCTGAGCGAGAGGAAAGGAAACCGCTGTGCAGTTTCCTTCTATGAATATTTGGCTCTTGTATCATCAAAGCAAATTACATTCAATATGTATCGTCCAAGCAATAAGGAATTTAAGCGGGAAAAGACGACATTTTTCCGACATTTTTACCGATATTTCGAAGAATCTGTAACCTTTTGCAAAGCAGGTTGACATGCTTTGTAATAACCTGGTAAGCAGAAAGTGAGCCAGTCTCCACAAGTGGAAAAACCGCTTGGAAGAGAAGTTTTCCACAGTCTCTGAAGCGGCAGGGCCAAAAATCAAGGCTTTTTACGCGGAAAACTGTGGATAACCATGTGGATAGTGTGGATATGTCCGCTGGAACAACACTTTTGCTTTCATCATCATATACAGGCTAAGCATACCCGGCATATACAATGCATACCCTCAGCACAGTATGCAGTTCATGTCAAAAAACCACGAAGGACAAGGCATTTTGCGAAAGGCGATGAGAAAACTGTTTTGCATGCAACAATTGCATACGCAACTTTACGCATGTTCATGCGGACATAGCCGGGGGGGAGAAGGCATAGGATAACGCAGGGAAAGGATGTGGAAAAAGTGACGAAGCCGCGTCACGATTTCGTAAAACGTCGGTTCATTACCCTTGGCCTATGCGGGGCTTTTCTTTTGGTACTAATAGGGGTGGGAGGGTATTTGCAGCTTGGAAACGGGGCCTACCCATCGCGGCCTGCAGTTCCTGCCCGTCCGGCCGAGAATACTTCCGCTTCCGAGGCGCTGCCCCTGGAAGGGGAAGTGATATGTATAGATCCCGGCCATGGCGGCTATGACGGCGGCGCCAAGGCACGGGACAGCGGCATATGGGAAAAAGTGATCAACATGGCGGTGGCGCAGAAGGCCGTCACGCTGATGGAGGATCTGGGAGCGCGAGTTGTGCTCACACGAACGGCGGATTATGCGTTGTGTGATGAAGAAAAGCCAAAGGGCAGCACGAAAAAGCGCCAGGATATGGAGCGGCGTATTCAATTGATCAAAGATGAAGGCTGCACGATGGTGATCAGCATCCACATGAATGAGTTCCGCAACCGAGGCCAGTCGGGGCCGCAGGTTTTCTTCCGCAAGGGAAAGAATGAAGGCCGCCTTCTGGCAGGGATCATGCAGCATGCTCTGATTGAGGGACTGTCTCCCAAGTACAGGCGGATTGCCCAGTCCGAGAATTTTTTCATACTGCAGCTAGACATCCCCTCTGTGCTGGTGGAATGCGGCTTCATTTCCAACGCGGCGGAGGAAAAGCTGCTTCTCACGGACGAATATCAGCAGAAGATTGCCAAAGCCATTGCAGCAGGGGCGGCAGAGTATGTACAGTTAGCAAAGCGATTGATGGAAAGCCAGCCATAGCATGAAAATGAAGTTTTATCAATCGAGCCCGCGGAAAATCGCGGGCTTTTTGATATTTTCCAGGGATACGCCATCTAATAGGCGTAATGCATTACAGAGCAAAGCAATTCTAAGCAAGGAAGATAGCTGAAGATGGACAAACGATCGTTTACGGCACAGGTAATGGCAAAGGAGCAAACGCTTTACCGTGTAGCCAGAACATTGCTTAAAAGCAATGAAGACTGTAGGGATGCTTTACAGGAGGCGGTGCTTAAAGCATGGGCATCCAGGCATACCTTGCGGGATGATAGGCTGTTTGCCACATGGCTTACACGGATTTTGATCAACGTCTGCAAGGCCATGCGGCGTGGGCAAAGGAAGTATATTCTTCTTCCTGAGGTAAAAGCGGAGGCTGCTTACGACGCGCCTGATCCATGCGTCCGGGAGGCTTTGGATCGGTTGCCTGAGAAACAGCGATTACCGATAGTGCTGCACTACATGGAAGGATATTCCCTCAAAGAGGTGGCTTCCATGCTGCGCCTGCCGGAAAGCACCCTGCGGGGGCGGCTGTATCAGGCAAGACAGGCGCTAAAGCTCTCACTGGACGATGAAAAGGAGGATCAATCCAAATGAAAAGAGAGGATTTGCAAAAGGCCTACCCGGTAATCCCGCAGGAATGCCACGATGCGCTTTGGATGGCGGCCGGCAGCATTCGGGAAAAGACGGGCGGCCGACGCAGATGGTCTTTTATATTGGCAGCCATTCTCTGCCTGATGTTGGTGCTTGCAGGCGCTGCGTTGGCAGTTACACAGCTTGGGATTTTGAATTTTGGACACTTGAAGGCTGCTTCCAACAACTACTCATTACCGGACGTTGAGCCGCTGGTTTCAGTGGATCTGGCAGAAAAAACAATAAAAAGGGTGAAAGTGAAAATCAAGGAGGCATACTATGACGGGCGGGTCTTGGAAATCCTGCTTTCCATTTCTTCCTTAGCGCAGGATTCAAGCGACAGAACGTACAAAAATGTCTATGAGGGATCCAACTGGGAGCTGGACAATGCCTGGGACGATTTGCAGTTGTCTCATGGGTATATCAATATCAATGGGCAACGGGTGAGCCTTCGTACCATGGATTTTCAGCCTGGAGACACATCCGGGGAATATCAATATCTTGTGGACAGCGCCCTTGAATATGAGGATGGAATAACGGGCGAAACGATGATACTAAAGCCCAAGGAGACAATGGAGATATCCATTGATATTGATGGCTATCCCAAAGAAGATGCTATTTCCTTTACCCTGCCTGTTCCGGAGGAAGGCAAGTGGTCACTTCCCCTGCCGCCGTCCACCCAGGTGAATGGTTGTACAGTAACGTTTACCGACCTTCATTTTTCCCCTATCAATACCTACATTGAATACGCGGTGCAGATGCCGGCGTCAATGGTGCCGGAAGGGGTTTTGGAGGATACAGCGGAAGCAGGTCTTGTTCTTTTTGATCTGCAAGGCCGCTTTTGCCCAATGGGGCTGGTAGATGAAAATGGAGAGCAGCTGCCAGGCGTGGGAAAGTCGGGAGGATCAAGGGAATGCCGCCTTCTGGATAACGGCGATCTGTGGACCGTTTACTATGTTGAGTATACGGCCAACGGTAAATATCCGGATACTATCTATTTGTCTGTAGATGGGGCGCTGGTGCCCATCCCTTTGGGTGTTTCATCAAAATAGCAAACTTTTGACAACGGCAAAAATTGAAAGGTCCTTTGGGAAGTGAAATCCCAAAGGGATGCAAACTTTAGAAAAAAGAATTTGGGTTGTACCGGGCAAATTAGGCGGGCGATTAATAATCGCCCGCCTCGTGAGGATATCAATAGGATAAAGAAGACATGCACATCTGATATCAGATCCATCAACGTAATCCAGTTCTGATCAGGTATAGACGTACTGAAAGAAAAACCTGCCCCTTTCTCTTACGCATTGTCTGAAAGGAGCAGGTTTTATTTTTTTATCCGATAATAGGATTTTCAAGGGATGATATCCCTTGAACGGTAGGGTCCGGGGAGGCGGGGTCTCCCTGTGTTTCTTACGCTTTTCCGTTGCAGCCCAAGACGCTTACGATCTTATGGCGCACCATTTCGCGCAGCGCGGTGCGGGCGTCGGTCAGGTACTGGCGGGGATCGAAGTGGTCGGGATGCTCGGCAAAGTGCTTGCGGAGTACCGCAGTGAAGGCCAGGCGCAGATCGCTGTCGATATTGATCTTGCACACGGCCATCTGGGCGGCCTTGCGCAGCATATCTTCCGGCACGCCCTGGGCGCCGGGCATATTGCCGCCGAACTGGTTGATCATGTCAACGTATTCGGGGATAACGGAGGAAGCGCCGTGGAGCACGATGGGGAAACCGGGCAGCTTCTGGGCCACCTTTTCCAGAATGTCAAAGCGCAGCCGGGGCTCGCCCTTGAACTTGAAGGCGCCATGGCTGGTGCCGATGGCAATGGCCAGACTGTCAACGCCGGTACGAGAAACGAACTCCTCCACCTCGGCAGGATCGGTATAGCGGGCATCGTCATCATTGACGGCAACGGCGTCTTCCACGCCGGCCAGGCGGCCCAGCTCGCCTTCTACCGTAACGTTGCGGTCATGGGCGTATTCCACTACTTTTTTCGTGAGGGCGATGTTTTCTTCAAAGGACAGGTGGCTTCCATCGATCATGACGCTGGTGAACCCGCCGTCGATACAGCTTTTGCAGGTTTCAAAATCCGGGCCGTGATCCAGGTGGACCACGATGGGCAGGTCCGTATCCAGGATGGCGGCCTCGATCATTTTCATCAGATAGACGTGCTTGGCATATTTGCGTGCGCCTGCGGAAACCTGCAGGATCAGCGGCGCGTTTTCCAGTTTGCCGCCTTCAGTGATCCCCTGGATGATTTCCATATTATTGACGTTAAAAGCGCCAATGGCATAACCGCCTTCGTATGCCTTGCGAAACAATTCCCTTGTATTGACAAGTGGCATGTAAAAAAACCCTCCTTGCGTCGATTCAGCTTATTATATCAAAGGATCTCCTTTTTGAACAGCATTCCGCACGCATTTGTCAATTTTCTCACAAGCTGTTTGGGTTGTAAAACCATGCGTCCAAATCTTGCGCTAGGGAGGAAATGGATGGTATAATCAAATTGGTAACATAGGCAAAAAGGAGACTATGCCATGTCGTGCATAAAAAGGTTGCTGGGTTTAGTTGCAGCGCTTACGCTGCTTATGGGCTTGCTGCCTGCGGGACTGGCCGCGGAGCAGCCGCTATATACAGCTTTGGTTTCCAAAGACAGTACTTTGCGGGAACAGGCGAGCACTACGGCCAAAGTCTTGGCACGTATTCCGAAGGGTAGTTCGGTGGAGATCTTGAAAGTGGACCCGGAATGGGTGCTGGCCCGTTACGGGGGGGGAACCGGATACCTGGCGCGCCCCCGTATCTACAAAGTTACGCCGCTCGATCCTGTGAATACGCCCCCCTATGGTGTTTTTAAGCATACCTATACGGCTGTAACGGCGGAGGTGACGCCGGTTCTTACCGCGCCGCAGGCGGATGCTGCTGTGGAGGTCACGCTGCAGCCGGGCGCGAAGCTGAGCATACTGGACATTACTGACGGCTGGGCCCGTATTCCTTACTGGAAGAGATATGCGTATGTGGATACCCGCCTGCTCAAAGACCTGACGCCTGTATCGCCCACCGATACGCCGGTCAGCGGGGAAACACCCATCGCGGCTTTCACCTCCTTTTATCATGTGGAAGAAACGACAGCCAATATCGGCCGCATGAAAAACATTGGCGTTGCCTGTGACCGGTTAAACCGTGTGCTCGCTCCTGGGGAGGAAATGGACTTCAACGCGCAGATCGGCCCTTATACCCGTGGGAACGGCTATTTTCCCGCGCCGATCTTAATTGAAGGAGGATCTGCGATTGGATCTGGCGGAGGCACCTGCCAGGTATCCTCCACACTGTATAATGTGTTGCTGCAGCTGCCGGGCATTACCATTTTATACCGGCATCCCCACGGCCCGTCGGGGGCGAAGTACCTGCCGCATGGGATGGATGCTGCGGTTGGCCGTGACGATCTGAACCTGCGTTTCCGTAATGACTATGATTTCCCTATACGCATGGAGGCCAGCGCACAGGATGGGGCGCTGTTCATGTGCATTTGGAAGCAGTAAGGCGCGGCCGTGCGGTATGACAATGTGAAATTGGGCCGGTTTCAAAGCCGGCCCAACCGTTTTATTGCCCATGTGCTTATGGATGGGGATACGGCGGTCTGCCATGTGAAAAACACGGGCCGGTGCCGGGAACTGTTTGTGCCGGACGCGCAAGTGGTACTGGCTCCAGGCCTGAATCCCGCCCGCAAGACGTTATACGATGTCATTGCCGTGTACAAAGAGGACAAGCTCATCAACATCGACAGCCAGGCGCCCAACCGGGTATTTCGGGAATGGGCGGAGAGCGGAGGCTTTTTGCCTGATGCGCATCTCATCCGCCCCGAGTACGTTTATGGGCAGTCGAGGCTGGATTTTTATGTGGAAACGAAGGACAAGCGCTGCCTTATTGAGGTTAAAGGCGTAACGCTGGAGGAAAACGGTCATGCCCGCTTTCCTGACGCGCCCACCCAGAGGGGTGTGAAGCATTTGATGGAACTTGCGGCAGCGGTACGCAAAGGTTTTGAGTGTTATGCATTCTTTGTGATCCAGATGCATGGTGTACGCAGTTTTTCGCCGAACGGGGTAACCGATCCCGCTTTTGCGAAGGCGCTGAAAACAGCTTTGGATGCGGGCGTCCATGTGCTTGCGTATGACTGCCGTATCCAGGAAGATTTACTCACCATGGGGGAGCCGGTTCCTGTTTTTGTATAGTTTGCCTGTTAAGAGTTGCCGTTGCGTATGCATACGAAACTATGTTAGCATAGATGCAGTAAAGGAGGTGTTAGCATGAGCAGAGGGTTTATGCTTCTTACCGTCAGCCTGATGTTTATGCTGACATGTACACTGGCGGAGGAAGGGACTACCCCCTCTGCGCCGGCTGCCGCAGTGCTTGAGGAGACGGCTGAAACAGTTACGCTGCCGCAGGCGTCAGAGGCACCCGAAAAATCTTTTGTGGACCTGCTATTATCCGTGGCAACAGAAGAGATAGGCTATTCGGAAAAGAAAAATGGCTATACGAAATACGGCGATTGGTCCGGTGACCCGTATGCTGAATGGTGCGCGGAGTTTTTGTGCTGGTCTGTGGATCAGACCGATCAGCGCTATGGCACAAACCTATTAAAGGTACAGTATCCCTTGTACAGCGGCAGCAATGTGGGCCGTGACTGGTTTATAGCGAAAGGCCGGTATATAGACAGAAGGGGTACCATCGACGATTGGGGCGCCCAATGGTTTCCTGGCAAACAGGCGCCTATGCTCCGGAATGAATATATCCCCCAGCCGGGCGATTGGATGTGGTTCACATGGCGCAGCGGCCGGGATACCGATCATGTGGCCATGGTGGAATACACCGACGTGAATGAAAAAAATCAAGTGGTCATTCATGTCATTGAGGGCAACAATCCTTCCAAAGTGGCAAGGAACGAGTACCTGCTTTCCGATTCTACGATCCTGGGCTACGGCACCGTGAAGGATGTGGCGGAAGTCACTATGCGCCCCGGCAACAAGGGTGAAAAGGTGCGCCAGCTGCAAACGAAACTGCAAGAGCTTTTATTGATACAGGCGGATGATGTAGACGGCGTGTTCGGCGGAAAAACTACTACGGCCGTACGTGCCTTCCAGCGGGATTATATGCCGGGAAAGCATGTGAACGGCATTGCGGATATGGAGACGCAGTTTGCCATGCAGGATGAAATCAAGAACAGGCTGGACCAGGATCCCGCGAACTGGATTGTGGCAAGTGACTAAAGATTTCCATTCAAAATGACGAGGGAGCTATGCAGGTAGCTCCCTCGTTCAATTTGCTAAAAAAATATTGAGAGTGACGCGTGTTCCAAGGCTTCCCCTTGAGGGGAAGCTGTCGACGAAGGAGACTGATGAGGTGCTTATTGGTGAACAGGCTGCTACAAGAAAACATCTCATCCGGCGTGCACGACACCTATTCCATCTGGCTCAATCGTCGTACTGCTCATTTCGCCAGCCTCCTCCGCCTCGCTTTATCCGCCACAGGCGGTTCAAGGCGATGGAGCCCATCAAGTGAAGGCTCATATATTATTCAGGCGTATTCTTGTTTTCGAATACCTGATGGCGCTATTTATTCTCCCATCTTCCTCGTATAGTTCAAAAGTCCGCCAGCCAGGATCATGTTCCGCTGCCTTTGCGAGAGGGTAAGGCTTGCCAAAAAACTGATGTGCTTTGTTTCGTTGACGAGGGTGAAAACATCCCCGCCCTTTTCAATTTGTTCCCTTAAGTCAGGGAAGACGATCACATCCCCCTCTACCATGCGCTCATAATCGCCTGCATCTATAAACGTCAGCGGCAGGATTCCGTTGTTGATGAGATTCGCCATATGGATGCGGGCAAAGGACTTGGCGATAACGCCTTTAACATTCAAGTACAATGGCACCAGCGCCGCATGCTCCCGGCTGGAGCCCTGTCCATAGTTTTGGCCGGCCACCAAAAAGCCGCTGCCTGATGCTTTGGCCCTCTTGGGAAAGTCCGGGTCAACGGGCGTTAGGCAATAGTCTGCCAGATAGGGGATATTGCTGCGGTAGGGCAGGAGCTTTGCGTTGGAGGGCATGATGTGGTCGGTGGTGATGTTGTCTTCCATTTTAATGAGTACCGGCCCGGACAAGTGTTCCGGCAGTGGTTTATTTACGGGGAAGGGGTGAATGTTAGGGCCGCGCACCACCTGCACCATATCCTCCTGCCCTTCTTCAATGGGGGGCAGGATCAGATTGTCATTGATAGGAAACGATTCCGGCAGGGAGATGTCAAGATTTACGTCCAAAGACCTGGGGTCGGTAAGCACGCCATTAAGCGCGGTGGCCGCCGCTACCTCGCAGCTTGTAAGATATACCTGGGCGCTTTTTGTTCCGGAGCGGGCGAAGAAGTTGCGGTTGTTTGTGCGGACGCTGACGGCGTCGGTGGCAGGGCTTTGGCCCATGCCTATGCAGGGGCCGCAGGCACACTCCAGAATGCGGGCGCCGGCTTTGATCATATCCGCCAACGCTCCGTTTTCGGCAAGCATGGAAAGCACCTGCTTGCTTCCCGGAGAAATCACCAGGGAAACATCCGGGTGAACCGTTCTGCCCTTTAGGATGGCAGCCACGCGCATCATATCCAGGTAACTGGAGTTGGTGCAGGAGCCGATGCACACCTGATCTACATGGATGGGACCGATCTCACTGACCGGCGCCACATTATCGGGCATGTGCGGCCGGGCCGCCAGGGGCTCAAGGGTGTTTAGATCAATGGTAATCGTTTCATCATAAGCCGCTCCATCGTCAGGCGAAAGGGGAATAAAGTCCCTCTCCCTGCCCTGGGCGCGCAGGAATGAGCGCGTGACTTCATCGCTGGGGAAGACGGAGGTGGTGGCGCCCAGCTCCGCCCCCATGTTGGCGATGGTGGCCCGCTCCGGCACGGAGAGGGATAATACGCCTTCCCCTGTATATTCCAGTATCCGGCCTACGCCGCCTTTTACCGTCAAACGGCGCAGCACTTCCAGTATGATATCCTTGGCTGCGACATAGGGCGGAAGCTTTCCCGTAAGAATAACGCCAAGCACCTTCGGGCAGGTGATATAATAAGCGCCGCCGCCCATGGCCACCGCCACATCCAGTCCGCCGGCGCCGATGGCGATCATGCCCAGCCCGCCGCAGGTGGGGGTGTGGCTGTCGCTGCCCAGCAGTGTCTGTCCGGGGATTCCGAAGCGCTCCAGATGCACCTGGTGGCAAATGCCGTTGCCTGGCTTGGAGCAATAAATGCCGTGCTTCTTGGCCGTTGTTTGAATGTACTTGTGGTCGTCGGCGTTTTCAAAGCCAGTTTGCAGCGTGTTATGGTCAATGTACGCCACGGATTTTTTGGTGCGTACGCGCTTTACGCCCATGGCCTCGAACTGCAGGTACGCCATTGTGCCTGTGGAGTCCTGGGTCAGCGTCTGGTCGATTTTGATGGCGATCTCCAGGCCGGGGATAAGGTCTCCGGACACAAGATGGGCCGAGAGTATTTTTTGCGTCAGGTTCATGATGCCCTCCATTGCGTATGCAATCCTGTATTTTGTATACAAGGATGACTGGTTGCAGTATATGAAAGATGCATGCGCCTGTCAAGGCGGTTTCCTCAAAAATCCATAAAAGAAACAAGCAGGCGCATGGGAAAAACAGTAGGCATGTTACAAGAAACGTGCAAACCGGCCCAGGAATGAATTTTTCTTATATTCAAAAGGATGCCGTTTGACAGTAAAACACCGGCCAGGCAAAGCTTGGCCGGTGCGCAGGGCTTTAGGCAGAATGTGCAGAATCGGAAAGAGGGCTACTCCACCCTCTTCAGTTTGATGACTTTGTTCTTTCCATCCCGTATATCCCGCAGCGTCATATCCTTTTCGTATACGGCCGTTACCTTATGGGTAAGCGTAAGCCTGTCCCTTGTTACACCTGTGAACATGGAATAGTTGTTTACATTGAAGAAAAGCTCCTCCCCGTCGATTAAGCAGGTGCCGTCTTCCCTAAACTCCATGGCCACGCCCGTTTTGGATGTCCACTTGCCCAGCACCATATAGCAGTTGCGGGCAAGACGCCTGCTGGTTACGTCCCTGTAATCCGGTATGTTTTTGTAATAGGGCAGCGCTTCATAAGGCTTGCCATCGGCGTACAGGTCGTTGGCATACTCATAATTGGCCAGGCTGTACATATCACCCAAGTCCCGGTACTTTTGCGGCAGGTTCGTAAGTTCCACCTTGCTCAGGATGTCTACCACAGCCTTGTAATCCTTGCCTTCCATAGCTGCGTCAGCATCTGTCTTCACCTGTGCATAGTAACCGTCAAAGCAGGCTTCGCTTTGCGCGGCAGCGTCCTGGTATCCGCTTACTTGGGCAAACAGCCTGCCCGCGTTGGCAAGATCCCCGGCGTCCCGCGCCTTTACCGCCACTTCATAGTTGCTCTGCTTGAAAAGCGTTTGGGCATCCTCATACTTGCCCAGTTCCTGGAAGGCTGACGCAGCCTTATCCAGTTCTCCGGCATCCAGCCAGATTTTCGCCTGGGCATAGTTGCAGGCCTTGATCTGGTCAGATGAATCTTTGTATTTGCCAATGGAGGAAAGCAGCGTCACCGCATCCTGATACTCGGCTTTTTCCTTGTGGCCCATCGCCAGTTGATATTTTGCTTCCTTGATCTTTTCCTGCGAATCGCTGTAGCCGTTCAGGTTGGAATACTGGTCGATGGCGGCTATGTAGTCTTTGGCTTTGAGCGTCTGCCCAGCCAGGCTGTACAGCGCGTCCTGTATGCGGGTGGCACTGTCAGAATAGCCGCCCAGTTCCTGATACAGCGCTATGGCACTGTCGTATTCCCCGGCAGCCATGTGAGCGGAAGCCTGCTTGTACTTTACCTCCTGTACCTTTGCGGGGACATCCTTGTAATCGGGAATTTTAGCATATTCCGCAAGAGCTTCCTCGAATTTGCCCTGCTTTACAAGGTCCTGGGCCGGCTGGTAGATAGCCTCATTGGCCTGGTCCTTGGCGTCCAGGTAATTGGGTATCTGTAAAAACAGTTCCCGGGCATTTGCATATTCCTTGCCGTTAAGCGCGGTAAGTGCCACTTGGTATATGCATTCTGAAGCCAGCTGCATGGAATCCTGGTAGCTTTTGATCTTCAAAAACATATCCGCCGCTTTACCGTAATTGCCGGCATTCATTTCCTTCTTGGCCGGCTCATATATGCTCCCGGAGGCTTTTGTTACGGCGTCGAGGTAGTTGCCGGCCATCAAATAGGCTTCCCCGGCAGCCACATAATCTCCGGCGGCCTGCAATTGATCACCCTTGGCGTAATAGGCTTCCTTCAGCTTTTGTTCCACGCCGGGGTAGTCTGGGATCTGGTTGAGAAGCACTATCGCCTGATCGTACTCCTTATTGTCCAGCGCGATGATGCCTGGCTGATATACACACTCCTTGGCCATCTTATCCGCTCCGGCATAGCCCGTCAATGCTTCGAAGATGGCCTTGGCCTCCGCAAAGCTGCCTTGATTCAAAAGGGCCATGGCCTTTTCATACAGCGCGTTCTGCCGGCGTACCCGGGCGTCGGAATAATCGGGGACCGCTTCAAAGAGCGCTGCGGCATCATCATACTTCCCCGCCTGCAGCATCTTTTCCGCACGGGCATACATGGCTTCCTTGGCCTTCAGGGCGGAATTCTCATAATCGCCCAGCTTGACGAATATTTCCTGCGCATTTAAAAGGGATGCTTCCGTACCGGTCTTTAAATCGCTTACTGCCTGGAGATAATCGCTCTTTTTCACCAGCGCGTCCGCGTCAAGGTATCCCGGCATCTGGGCAAAGGCCGCCTTGGCCTCCCCATACAAACCGCTGTCCAATTGCTGGCTGGCCCGGTAATAGCGGTAATAGGGTATGCCGTGGAAATAGACGCCGTACGCACCGCCCAATATCAAGACCGTGGCCAGCGTAGACAAAATCACCCTGCGGCGCCGGAGCTTTTTCCGTTTCAGGCGCGCTTCCCGCTCCAATTGCTGCTGCGAGGCTTGTATCCTTGCCCGGTGGGCGATCTGGTCCAGTTCCTTTTCCCTTGATTCCACCATCTCCTCGATGGCGGATTGATTAAACTTTTCAAAAACCTCCAGCTTTTCCCTTTGGCAGCGGCGGCAGGAAGATTCGCTGGCGGCATTGGCGCGGCCGCACACGCATAGCCACAGCGCACCCTGGTCCTGCGGATAGCCCACCGCGTCGGACCCGGCCACGAAGCGCAGCATCTCCAGCCTTCTGTTGTTGGGCAGCGTATTGGGCACATATTCCGATAAATGGGCATTGCCACGGCGCCAGATAGTGCCGTCGTCAAACCACACCTTTTCGATGACAAGCTCCATGCCGGAAGATTGCGCGCCGCCCTCCATCTGGATCAATACCTCAAAGGTCGACTTGCTTTCGCCGTTCACATCCTGAGCCCGTTCCACCTGGCGGCTTAGCACTTCACCGTTTGCGTCATATCCGGCCAGCGTCACCTGCATGCTTGCAACAAGCTTGTCCGACAGGTTGTACAAAAGCAGCCGGCAGGCTTCATCCGTCTCCGTAGGCAATTCATACCGCCACAGCTCCACCGGGCAGGTCAGGTCGATTTTCATAGGCTATCTCCCTTCCGATTTCCATTAAAAGCGGGAGCTTGTCCATGGCACGATGTATTACCAGGAATACAGAAACAGCTCCGATAGTATGGTATCCACAAATATCATGTGCAATGTAACAGATTTTACGTCCCCGCTGCCGTCAACCGGGCTGGTGTAATGCAGCGTGGCGGTGGTTTCTTCGTATTCCGCCAGGCCAAAGGGCGGCGTTTGGCCGTCACCGTACAGCATATCCGTATTTGAGCCGTCAAACTCTCCTTCGCTGTGCCGGAAACGCATCAGCACGCTGGAGAAGGTATCACCCACCTGTACGCCACGGGGCCCCTCAAAGCCCCGCTGACTGACAGCCAATGTATCCACGTGTTTAAAAACCTTATCACTGCTGTATGCAAAGGTGATCTCCGCCATAGGCCATTGTATGATGCGCATCCAATCACCATTGTCGTCCTTAAGCCAGGTCTCGGTTTCAAACGTTCCCAGCGACCCGATGGCCGATTCCGGCGTAAGGCCCAGAAAGTCCAGCCCGGAAAAAAGCAAATCCTCCCTTTCAAAGGGATCCAGGTCGGTGCCTATGCTGCTTTGGGGATAGTTGAAATATGTCTCCTCCTGCTGGATTAACGATACCCCGGCAAGTGTATCCTCCACCTGCGCCCGGGAAACGGATACCGACAAGCCGTAGGCTCGCACGGCAGTGACATAACCGTCTTTAATGCTGTATAACAGGCCGCAGTCGGTATACTTGTCTTCCGATAAATATTCATGCACGGCGTATTGTACCGCCTGAATCTGCTGTCCCTCCCGCTGCACCCAGCCCCATAGCGCTTCTTCCGGGAGGCTGTCGGAAAGATAAAGAACCGCAAAATCCTCACTTCCAAGCAGCGCGGTGTTTTCATTGGCGTAAGCTTCAAGCAGCATCTGCTGCGTGTCGGATACATAAACGTCGCGGGGGCATTCCACGTCATATCCCGTTACGGTAATGGCATTTAAAACGCTGTTGTCTGTAAGCTCCGGCGTATCAAGGTACAATGTGGCAAAGTCATATACCACTTTATAGCCGTCCTCCGTATTGTCCGCCTGCGGACCGGATGAGAGCGGAACTGATTTTCTTGCCCGATCAAGCATTTTGGCTGCCCAGCCGCTTAACTCTTCCATCGTCAGCCCGCCAACATCCGCGTCGGTAGCCATGCCGGCAATTGGCATGTTCATCAGCAATGCTATTATCAGAATGAGGGCCAGACCCTTACCCTTGCTTGTTCGTTTCATAGCCGCTCCCTTATGCATACATCCGGGAAGCTTACAGCCGCCCTATGCCCATTTCATCATTCTTACCTATATGTAACCTATTCTATTTTACCCCATGGAAAGCGGTCTGTATAGTTAAAAATGTAAAAACAAAACGATCCCCTAGCGAAAACAGTCTTTTTGCACACCAGTTTGCGTGCCGCGGAAATTATTCCGGCGACCACCGGCATGATCGTACGATTGAAAATGGGAGTTTTACAAATGCAAATTGCACAACGGCTCCAAAAAAATATAATGAGAATAGAGGGATGTTGCGGTATGACTGCACTTTTTCCGTTTTTTTCGTCGGATGGCCTTAATGGAAATGAATAATCAGGGAAATACGCATTCAAAACTAATTGACATGCCCATACGCTCGCGCTATAATGTCACCACAAGCAATGGAGCATGGCAGGATGGTAGTCAATATCCAGATTCTGTTGCTTTTGGTTTGCCAAAGGCTCATGTCACCGCCCAGGAAATCCATTATGAGGGAGGAAACATCAAATGAAAAAAGCGCTGTCTCTGTTTGCCGTTTTGGCATTGGTCATTTCGACCGTTTGCCTGCCGGCCCTGGCCGATGCACCCAAGCCCATCCCGATTGGCGCCATCGCGCCCAATACCGGTGAACTTGCCACGTATGGCGAAGCTGTTTCCAACGGCATCAAGATGGCTGTGGAAGAAATCAACGCAGCCGGTGGCGTTCTTGACGGCCGCATGTTGGAAGTAACCTACATGGACGATAAGGGCGACTCCACTGAGGGTGCCAACGCCTTCAACAAGCTGGTATCTGACGGTGTGAAAGCCATCCTTGGCTCCGTGACCTCCGGCGTCACCCTGGGCTTGGCCAGACTGGCTGATGAGCAGGGCATGCTCCTTCTGACCCCCACTGCCACCAATGACGATGTAACCAATGACGTCAAAGGCGTGTTCCGTGCCTGCTACAAGGATTCCTTCCAGGGCATGAATGCCGCCAAGCTGGCTGTAGACCTGGGCGTGAAGAAGGTAGCCGTGCTTTACGCATCCGGCGATGCCTATTCCTCCGGCCTGTACGACTCCTTCAAGGCCACCTGCGAGACGCTCGGGCTGGAACTGGTCGCAACGGAAAGTACTTCCGGCGTCCACGATACGGATTTCACCACGCAGCTCACCAACATCGCCGCCTCCGGCGCAGAGCTGATCTTTGCCCCCTTCTACTATGACACGGTAGGCCCCTACATCGTGCCCCAGGCCCGCGCTGCCGGCTTCACAGGCTACTTTGCCGGCGCCGACGGCTGGGACGGAACCGTTGGCGCCATGGTTGAGGATAAGAGCCTGTACAACAAGTGCTACTTCGTCAACCACTACTCTCCTGATGATCCTTCTGAGAAGGTTCAGAATTTTGTGAAGGGCTACAGCGAAAAGTTTGGCGCAAAAAGTTTGAACGCCTTGGCCGCTTTGGCCTATGACTCCGCATACATGCTCAAGCAGGCCATCGAGACCGCCAGCACCGATGATACCGCCAAGATCATCGAGGCCATGACCGGCATGAGCTTTGAAGGAGTCACCGGCTCCTTCACGCTGGATGAGACCGGCACCCCTCTCAAGCCTGTTGCGTTCATCGAGTTTGTAGACGGCGCTGCCAAGTTCTACAAGAGCATCTAAGCTTCCGCCGCCCGGCAGTGCCGCTAACAGGCGTGGCAGGAATGCTGTACATTTCTGATCGCCTGGGGAAAGGGGCGGACCCAAAAGTCCGCCCCTCCTCTGTTTGTATATCCTTTTGTGATATGACAGATAAAGCAATTTTTTTCCAAGAGAGGAAGATGTCATGCATGGATGGGCTGATGCTGTTCATCCAACAGACCATCAACGGCTTGCGCGTGGGCAGCATCTACGCGCTGGTGGCGCTGGGCTATACCATGGTTTATGGAATCATCCGGCTGATCAACTTCGCCCACGGTGACTTTATCATGGTGGGTGGGTATGCCTTGGTATTTACAGTGCCCCTGATGATTGCAGCCGGCATGCCAGCATGGCTGGCGGTTATCGCTGCGGTCCTCGTCTGCGCCGTAGTGGGCGTTCTGGTGGAAAAGCTGGCTTACAGCCCGGTTAGGAAAAAGGGCAACAATATGTCCGCCCTCATCACAGCCATCGCCATGAGCCTCTTTTTGGAGAATCTGGCCCAGATGTTTTTCGGCGCAAACCCCAAGCAGATTAGGACGATTTTCACCCTTGCCCCGATCCGTATCTTAGGATCAGCGAAAGGCGCTGCTGAGCCGAAGGTGTTGTTTACACTGGATGCCAACACGGTGCTTACCATCCTTATCGGAGTCGTGGTGATGGTGGCTTTGTTCCTGTTTGTGAAACATACAAAAAGCGGGCAGGCTATGCGTGCCGTTTCGGAGGATAAGAATGCAGCGTTCCTGATGGGTATCAACGTCAACCGCACCATTTCGCTGACCTTTGCCATCGGTGCTGGTCTGGCCGGCGTCGCCTCGCTGATGTATGCTGCCCAATATCCCTCCATCACCAACACCATGGGTTCCATGCTGGGCCTCAAAGCCTTTGTGGCCGCGGTGCTGGGCGGCATTGGCATCATCCCCGGCGCCATGCTGGGGGGTATCGTCATAGGCTTGGTGGAAAGCTTGTCCAAGGCTTATATCAAGGATTTGACGGGAGGCATTATTACATCCGCCTTCTCTGATGCCATCGTGTTCGGCATATTGATCATCGTCCTTCTGGTCAAGCCGGCCGGCATCCTTGGCAAGAATGTCGGCGAGAAAGTGTAGGTGCGGCAGCATGGCAAGACGCAAGGAAAGCTTTGTTGGACTGCTGTTAAGCCTCATCGGTTTGGCGGCAGCCTGCCTTTGCCTGTGTGTGCTGGATCTAAACGGCATGATCAACAGCTATATCCGGGGCATCATTGTACAGTGCTTGTATTCCATCATCATGGTGACATCGCTGAATCTGGCCACGGGATTCCTGGGGCAAATCGCCTTAGGCCACGCAGGGTTCATGGCTGTGGGTGCGTACACTTCCGCCATTGTTACCAAGGCTATGGGCGCTGCTATCAAAGCCGGGACCATGGCGCCTGTGGATCCCATCATCCAGTTTGCCATCGGCCTTATCTGCGGCGCCTTGATGGCTGCCATATTCGGCCTGTTGGTGGGCATTCCCGCGCTTAGGCTTCGCGGTGACTACCTGGCTATCATCACTTTGGGATTTGGGGAGATCATCCGCGTGGTGATCCAGAACCTCAAGTTCGCCGGCGGCAAGGGCCTTGCCCAAGGCTCGGCCGGTCAGCCGCTCATCGGCATCATGAAGATGAACAACATATATATCATCTTTTGGATTGCAGTCTTATGCGTGGGAATGATGTTTGCTTTTGTGCGTTCCAAGTTCGGCCGCGCCATCATGGCTATCCGGGAAGATGACATCGCCTCGGTAAGCGTTGGTGTAAACAATACTTTCTACAAGGTACTCACCTTCACCATATCCGCCTTTTTTGCCGGTATAGCCGGGGCGATATTTGCCCATAGGGGCACAGGGTCTATACAGCCCGGAGATTTCAGCTTCCTCAAGTCTACCGAATATGTCATCATGGTAGTGCTGGGGGGTATGGGTTCCCTTACGGGATCGGTTATTGCCGCCATTGCGCTGTCCATACTGCCTGAAGTGCTGCGTGTCTTCTCTGATTACCGCATGCTGGTCTACTCGGTGGTGCTGGTCATCGTTATGATCTTCAGGCCCACCGGCTTGTTCGGCAGTTATGAATTCAGCCTGATCAGGGTGATTCGCAAAATTCCGTTTTTCTCAAAGCGGAATGAACCTTTAACGAAAGGAGGCGAATGACTTATGGAGGAACAGATTCTTAAGGCTGCCAGCCTGGGCATAACTTTCGGCGGCTTAAGAGCCGTAAGCAATTTCAA
This sequence comes from Bacillota bacterium, assembly GCA_023416585.1. GTDB lineage: Bacteria > Bacillota > Clostridia > Christensenellales > Aristaeellaceae > JAEWAH01. The sequence continues at coordinate 28,652 of JAEZHM010000015.1, read as the reverse complement.
CCTGGAAATCAATCAAGGAGAACTGGTGGGCCTCATCGGGCCCAACGGCGCCGGAAAGACGACGGTTTTCAACCTTTTGACAGGTGTTTATAAGCCGACGGAAGGCTCGTTCTACCTTTGCGGCCAGCGGATGAACGGTAAAAGAACCCATGAGATTGTTGCGGCCGGCATCGCCCGCACCTTTCAAAACATCCGCCTCTTCAAAAAGATGACGGTGCTGGATAACGTGCTGATTTCCTTTACTGGCCGGCTTAAGTACGGCATGTTCGGAGCCCTTTTGCGCACCGCGGGCTTCTGGCGGGAAGAGGATCAAATACGCATTCAGGCCATGGAGCTGCTTTCTGTATTCAACCTTCAGGACAAGGCCGGCTGGAACGCAGGGAATCTGCCCTACGGCCAGCAGCGCAAGCTGGAGATCGCCCGCGCCCTGGCCACCGGCGCCAAGATGCTGCTGCTGGATGAGCCGGCTGCCGGCATGAACCCCACCGAGACGGCGGAACTGCTGGCTTGCATCAACGTTATCAGGAAAAAGTTCCCCATCTCCATTTTGCTCATTGAGCATGATATGAGCCTGGTGATGAACATTTGTGAGCGCATCGTCGTGATCGACTATGGCGAGATAATCGCCCACGGCGTTCCCGATGAGATCTCCCACAACCCGAAGGTTATTGCCGCGTACCTGGGCGAATAGGAGGGGTTTGCAAATGTTGATCATCAAAGACCTGCATGTGCACTACGGTGCCATACACGCCATCAAAGGTGTTTCTCTGGAAGTGAACGACGGGGAAATCGTTTCCCTCATCGGGGCCAATGGCGCTGGGAAAACTACCATACTGCACACCATCTCCGGGCTTTTGAAGGTTACTTCCGGCCAAATTACTCTGAACGATGTCAATCTGCGCGCCACGGATCCATACAAGATCATTACGCTGGGAATGGCCCACGTACCCGAAGGGCGGCATGTATTCAGCCGCATGACCGTGATGGAGAATCTGCGCATGGGCGCATATACCTTGAGCAGCAAGGAACAGATCGACAAGAATGTCGAAACGGTGTTCGCAAGCTTTCCTCGCTTGAAGGAGCGTTCGCGGCAGTTGGCGGGCACGCTGTCGGGCGGTGAGCAGCAGATGCTGGCCACAGGCCGCGCGCTGATGGCCAATCCGAAAATCCTATTGATGGATGAGCCTTCCATGGGGCTTTCCCCCATCCTGGTTAAGGAAATCTTCCGCATCATACAAACGCTGCACGAGCGGGGTATCACCATTTTGCTGGTGGAGCAAAACGCAAAAGTGGCCCTCAGCGTATCCAGCCGTGCCTATGTGCTGGAGACGGGTACCATCGCCATGTCGGGCAGCGCAGCGGAGCTGCTGGAGGACGACCGGGTGAGGAAAGCGTATCTGGGAGCATAAAGATTTCACTTTTTATTGTACAATATTCATCATTCATTGCTTACTTGCCCACTTCATCTGCCGCCGGAGCATTTTGTTCCGGCGATTTTTTGTTATCCTGCATTGACACACACTTTTTACGCAATTATAATGTAATAGGACAACTGGATTATTGGGAGGCACAAAATCATTATTTTTCAATGGATTCATCAGAACAAAAAATAATACATGTATTTCGGAGGTACTCTATGCAGATCCATTTGTACGATACCGCAGCCCAGGTAGGCCAGGCAGCATCCATACTGATTTCCGCCCAGGTTATGCAAAAACCCGACAGCGTGCTGGGCCTAGCCACAGGCTCCTCGCCTATTCCAACCTACAAGCAGCTGATCGCCTGGCATAAAGAGGGCGTTGTGGATTTTTCCAAGGTGATTACTTTCAACCTGGACGAGTACGTGGGAATATCTTCAGTACACCCTGCCAGCTATCACACCTTTATGGAAGAACATCTCTTCTCCCAGGTAAACGTGAAAAAAGAGAACGTCCACATCCCCAACGGCGGCGCCAAAAACCTGCAGAGGGAATGCAGCGAATATGATACCGCCATCTCCCGTGCCGGAGGCATCGACCTGCAGATATTGGGAATCGGCCGTAATGGCCATATCGGTTTTAACGAGCCCCATGAACAATTCGTATATGGCTGCCATGTGGTGAACCTTACCGAAAGCACCATCGAGGCCAACCGTCGTTTCTTCGGCCCCGGTGAAGATGTGCCAAGGCAGGCCGTCAGCCTTGGCGTGGGCAGCATCATGAACGCAAGGCGCGTACTATTGATCGCCACAGGCGCCGATAAGGCCCAGGCCATCCGCCGCGCCATCCGCGAGGACGTGAACCCCCAAGTCCAGGCCTCCATCCTGCGCACCCACCGGGATGTGATCTTTCTCCTGGACCGCGCCGCCGCCGGGCTGCTCTAAGAAGGACGCTTGAGGGCTTTGCCCTCCAGTCCACCTGCCAAAGGGATACATTCCTTTGGAATCCCTATACAAAAAAGAAGCCTGCCTCTTTTCCAAATGGCTGGAAAAGGGGCAGGCTTCTTCCTACCGCAATATATCAATTTTTCCCTTTTATTTTCCCAAGCGCGTCATGCAGCGCCGTGATCACCTGCGGATCCGCCTCGCTCTTTAACAGATGTTCAATATGGGCGCGGAGTTTAGAATCGGAATATTCTGCCATGGCATGAGCCACCGCAATACGTACCTTGGATTCCGGGCTGCGCAAAAGCGATACCAGCATATTGAAGCCCGCTTCACCGTGCACCTTGCCCAGCCCTGCGATGGCGGCCAATTGCACTTCGCTGTCCTTGCTTTCGGCCAGCTTCGCCAGTTCATCATCCTTTTTCTTTTCGACCAGCTTTTCAATCTTCGACAATTTGCTACCGAACATGATACATGCCTCCTATAAAAGATTAAGTGCATTATTCTCTCACAGTTATGTGAACACTTGATGAACATAAGCTTCCCTAACGCATGATTTTGTATGAAAAAATGCGCCCTGCAACTGCAGATAAGCGGCTGTGGGGCGCAAAATCAAATTATCGTTCTTCCCTGAAATAATTTACGCCGCAGCTTCTGGGCTGCTGGTTTTCCCGGCGCTGCCGGATGCTGGATACCACCAGTACGATGCATGTGGTCACAAAGGGCACCATGGCGAACACCGCGCCGGGGATGGAGATCACGGAGTTGGGTATGTACAGCCGCAGTACGCTTAAAGCGCCGAAAACAAGCGAACCCAATATGGCCTTGTATGGGCTCCAGGCCGCAAAGATCACCAGCGCCACCGCGATCCAGCCCTGGCCGGCCACAGCACTGTATGTCCAGCTTCCCCCGCATGTGACCAGGGCGATATACCCGCCGCCCAAGCCGCAGATGCCTCCGCCTATCACTGTATGGACATACTTGTACAGGCCTACATCCACGCCGGCCGCGTCCGCCGCCGCAGGGTTTTCGCCCACGGCCCGCACATTCAGCCCCATGCGGCTATGATGCAGGTACCAACCGGCTGCAATGGCCAGCGCCACGGCAAGATAGGTGAATATGCTGTGATTGAAAAGGAGTTTTCCGATATAGGGGATATTTGTCAGCGCGCCCAACTGCAAAGGCCGGAAGGCTGCTTTTACCTGGTCTGCAACAACCGCTGCGCCGGTTGAGGAAGCGTTGATCATGCTGCCTCCCAGGAAATTGGCGAGCCCCGTACCGAATATGGTCAGCGTAAGGCCCGTTACATTTTGATTTGCCTTGAGTGTTACCGTCAGAAACGCATAGATAAGAGCTCCCAGCGCACCGCCCAGAAAGGAGAATACAAGCGCCAGAAGCGGGCTGTAGAAGAAATACCCGCCCATGAACCCAAACACGGCGCCCATGTACATCATGCCTTCCACGCCCAGGTTCAGGTTTCCGGCCTTTTCCGTGAGTATCTCGCCCAGTGTGCCGAAAAGCAGCGGCACCCCCGCCAGCATGGCAGCGTACAGGAAGGCAACCAGCCAGTCAAAAAACGCCGTCACGCTTCCACCCCCTTCCGGATGGACGATTTGCGCTTAATCAGCCGGTAGGTGAGGAAAAACTCCGCCCCCAGCACAAAGAACAAAATGATGCCCTGCAATACTTGGGCCACAGAGGTGGAAACCTTGAATACCGACTGGATGGTGCCGCAGCCCTTTTCCATGATACCGAACAGTATGGAAACCAGCATAATGCCCACCGGGGAAAGCCTTGCCAGCCAGGCCACGGTAATGGCTGTGAAGCCGACGCCGCCGGCCACCGATTCAGTCAGCACCCTGTCTGCGCCGCTGACCTTCAATACCCCGGCCAGCCCGCAGATGGCGGCGCTTAAGAACATGGTGCGCAGCACGATCCTTTTGACGGCCATGCCGGCGTACCTTGCCGTATTTTCGTTTTCGCCCACCACGGTAAGCTCATACCCCTGCTTGGTATAGCGCAGATACAAAAGCACCAGCACAACAAGTACAATAGCTACGATCCAGCCGATATGCACCCCCAGCACGGTGGGCATGCGGGCGCTGGCGGCATAGCGGGCCATTTGCGGAAAGCCCATGGATTTGGGGTCCTTCCAGGGCCCTTCCCGAAGGTATTGGATGATGTACAACGCCACATAGTTCATCATCAGCGTGAACAGCGTTTCGTTGGTGCCGTAGCGCGTTTTGAACCAAGCCGGGATCATGCCCCACAGCCCGCCAAGAAGGATGCCAGCCGCGGCCATGACAAGCAGCAGTATAACGGGCGGCCATGTGTTGTGATGGTAGGCAAAATAGCTTGCGGCAATGGCGCCTACGCAAATTTGGCCTTCCGCGCCGATGTTCCAGAACTTCATCTTGAACGCCAGCAGTATGCCAAGCGCCGTAATGCATAGGGGAATGGCAATTTTCACCGTCTCCCGTATGTTGCTTTCGCTGCCCAGGGAACCTGAAATCATGGTGCCGTAAACGGCCAGCGGATCAAGCCCAAGTGCCAGCAAAAACAGCCCGCCCGTTAAGAGTGCGGCCAGCACCGCCATCAGACGGAAAGCGGCGGCTTTTACGGGCGGCAGTGCATCCCGCTGTACCACATGGAAAAGCGTCTGGCGCGCATGCGCCCGTACGTTAGACATATGTTTCCTCGCTTTTCTCCGCCTTCAAAGCGTCTGTCATCTTCATGCCCAGCAGTTCTTTTGTGGCAAACATGGCAGGAACGATGGCAGTCACCCGGCCGCCGCACATGACCATGATCCGGTCGCTTAGCTCCAGCAGCACATCCAGGTCCTCGCCTATAAACAAAATGCCGACGCCGCGCTGCTTTTGCTCGTTGATAAGATCATAAATGGTATGGCTGGAGTTGATGTCCAGGCCGCGTACGGGATAGGCGGTGATCAGCACTTTGGGATTGCTGTCGATCTCACGGCCTAAAAGCACCTTTTGAACGTTGCCGCCACTCAGCTTCTTTACAGCAATGTTTACACCGGGGGTCGATATTTTCAGCTTTTCGATCAGCCGTTTGGCCAGTGCCCGGGCGGGTTTGCGGCTTAAAATCATTCCCTTTTGATCCCGGTAGGTTTTTAGAAGCATGTTGTCCGTAAGGTTCATGCCGCCCACGAGCCCCATGCCCAGCCGGTCTTCCGGGATGAAAGACATCGATATGCCCTTTTGTATGATATCCCTTGGCGTAAGGCCGTCGATGCGCTGGCCAGCCAGCGTGATTTGACCCACGTCAATGGACTGAAGCCCGGCGATGGCCTCGCACAGTTCCTTCTGCCCGCTGCCGGCCACCCCCGCCACGCCCAGTATCTCCCCTGCCTGCAGGGAGAAGGTGACGCTTTTCAGCCGCTCCGCTCCCTCAGTGCTCTTAACGGTTACTTCGTGAACATCCAGCAGCGTTTCTCCCGGCTCAACCTCCGGGCGGTGAATCTGCAAGTCAACGGGCCGGCCCACCATCAGCTCCGTCAAGTGCTGCACATGGGTGTGGGCCGTATCCACGGTATCCACACTCTCCCCGCGGCGCAATATGGTCACCCGGTCGGATATCGCCATGACCTCATTCAGTTTATGGGTGATGATGACTATGGCTTTATTGTCATCCCGCATCCTTCTAAGAATGTCAAACAACTTTTCCGTTTCCTGGGGCGTAAGCACTGCGGTAGGCTCGTCCAGTATGAGAATATCCGCGCCCCGGGCCAGCACCTTCAATATTTCCACCGTCTGTTTTTCGCCGACTGACATGTCATATATTTTTTTATCAAGTTCAATGTTTAACCCAAAGCGGGCGCAAAGGTCATTCAGGTTCCCGCGCTTGCGGCCGCCTTCCCCCAGCAGTATGTTCTCCCTGGCCGTCAGAACATCCACCAGCTTGAAATGCTGGTGGATCATGCCCACCCCAAGCTGTATGGCTTCCCTGGGCGAGCGGATGCTTACTTCCTTGCCGTGCAGGAAGATTTGGCCGCTGTCGGGCTTGTAGATGCCGGAAAGCATATTCATCAGCGTCGTCTTGCCCGAGCCGTTCTCGCCCAGCAGCGCCAGAATTTCTCCGCGCTTCACTGTAAGGCAGATGTTGTTGTTGGCCTGCACCTGGCCAAAACGCTTGCTAAGGCCGTTCAGCTCAATGGCATAGGGTACCGCTGGATGTTCTTTTTGCACGCAAGCACCTTCCTTAACCATGGAAACATAAACTTAGTATACCTGAATTTCGAGGTCATTTCAAGAGAAAGGCGAACATTCAAATCGAATTATGCCGAATCTTCCGGCTAAATGGCGAACGTTCAGAAAGCATATTATTTCTGCGCCATCACAATAATCCTATCCATCAGGGCGGCTATCTGTTATACTATTTCATGATTTCCATCAATTTATGAGGTATAATATGTTCAGAACTTTGCTGACCGCCCATTCCGGGTGTGACGGAATGAAGGACAATTCCATGGAGTTTGTCTCCTATGCGCTTGGATTGGATGTTGATGCCATAGAGGTGGATGTGAGAAGGGGAAGCGGCGGCGTGCTTGTGCTGGCCCATGACGACGGCCCTGCAATTGCCATGCTTTTTGAAGCCTTTTCAGCCTTGAAGATTCATCCTGAAAAAAGGCTGAACTGCGATTTGAAACAGGATGATTTGGAACTGGATGTTTGGAGACTGGCCAAACAGGCGGGCGTGGACAAGCAGATTCTGTTTTCCGGTACCGTATCCGGGGATGCGGCCAAGGCGGAGCCGGATATTTTCGGGCACGTGGATTGGTTTGTGAATATCGAGATGCTTTTTCCTGAGATTAAAATCCTTGGGCTTTTGGAAGCGGTAGGCGTGCTGGGGCCTATGTACATGGCCGATAAGGTGCAGGCGTTTATAGCAGGCAACGGCGCCCGGTGCGTCAATACCCATCACTCCATTGCGTCCACGCCGCTGTACCGGGAGTTAATGAATAGGCAAATCCCCGTTTCCGTATGGACGCCGGATGAAGAGAAAGTGATCCGCAGGTTTATGGAGGATGGGGTATATAATATCACCACCCGGAACGCAAAAAGAGCATGTGAGATCAATTTGCAAGGAAAATGAAAGGCGGGATGGCAATATGACGGGGCAGGAAAGATTCCGAGCGCTGCTTAAGGGACGGAAGGCGGACAGACCCGGTTTTTGGATTGGGAATCCGCATGACGACACGGTGGATATGTACTATAAATATTTTCAAGTGAAAAGCAAAGAGGAACTTGCTTGTGTTCTTCATGACGATTTCGCATGGCTGCCTGCGGACTTAAGCTGTTGGCGTCACCCCGAAAAAAAGCCGATCTTTGACGTGCTGGGCGGGCAGCAGCGCCATTCCCTGGGTCAGGCTGGTGTTTTTGCCGAGTGCGAGGACGCAAAGGATGTGGAACGGTTTGCCTGGCCGGATGCCAAATACATCGACCTTGACCTGCTTGAACATTTGATCGATGCTGCCACCTTAAATGGAATGGGGGTGGCCAGCGGCACATGGTCATGTTTTTTCCACGTTGTGGCGGATTTTTTCGGAATGGAGAACTACTTTATCAAAATGTATACCGACCCGGATGTTGTTACGGCGGTGACGGAGCGTGTTGTCAGCTTCTATCTGGATGCGAATCAACGGGTTTATGACCGCCTTGGCGCCAAGATTGACACGCTGTTTTTGGGCAATGACTTTGGCAGCCAGCTGGATCTTTTGATCAGCCCCGACTTATTCAAAAAGTTCGTATTGCCTTACTTCAAGGTTCTGATTGACCAGGCAAAGCGTGCGGGGCTATGCGTCATGCTCCATTCCTGCGGCGTGATCGACAGGGTCATCCCCCTTTTGATTGACGCCGGCGTGGACGCACTGCATCCCCTTCAGGCTAAGGCCAGAGGCATGGATGCCCAAAACCTTTCCAAATACAAGAACGACATCCTGTTTGTTGGCGGCGTGGATACCCAAGACCTTCTGCCCTTTGGTACGCCTCTTGAGATCAAGGACGAAGTGCACAGGCTGCGTGATCTGTTTGGCACAGGGTGGATCGTATCCCCCAGCCATGAAGCGCTGCTGCCCAATGTGCCGCCCGAAAACCTGCTGGCGATGCACGATGCCGCAATGGAGTTATGAGAAACCATACCTTGCTTTTTCCACCGGCCGCAAACCGCACCAATATGGTACTTAAGTAAATGGGTCTGCCAAGCAATCGCCCCTACTCCTGAAGGCGTTTTGTACCGTCTTCGATGCGGCTTGTTTTTGTAACGTGTGGACTGTTCATAATCCCAAGGGAGCAACGAGGGGACCGCGGTCCCCTCGTTGATAATCGTATCCTCAGGCTTTGCCGGAGGGGAGGGGTTTGCGAAGCAAACAGTCCTTACACGATTTCCTGGCCGTGTGTTTAACAACGTCCAAGCGAAGTGTGGGACGATGCATAGCACACAGGGAAATCGTGCGAGATCAAAAAAATGAGACCGGGCACTCATCGCGCCCGGTCTCATTTTTTTGAATACTTACTTTACTTCTACGCCCTTCACCAGCCAGTCGATTGAGCCGGCGATGTAAGCACGGTCCAGCTTTTCGCCTTCCTTGACGCGAAGCTCGCCCGCGTTGTCGTAGATGGGGCCTTCGAACACGTCGAACTCACGGGCCATGATCTTGGCCTTGGCGGTTTCGATGGCTTCCGCGGTGCCATCGGCAACGTTCTTGGTCAAGGGAGCGATGTCCACCAGGCCGTCGGCCATATCCATGAAGATGTTTTCAGGCTTCCAGGTGCCTTCGATGACTTCCTTCACCTCGAAGGTGACTACGGCGCCCCAATTCCAAACGGGAGCGGTCAGAACGGCATCGGGAGCATCCACGCTCATGTCGGAGTTGTAGCCAACGCCCCACACGCCGCGTTCCTGGGCGGCCAGCTGAGGCATGGCGGTGTCGCAGTGCTGGGCGATAACGTCGCAGCCGGCATCCAGAAGAGCTTCCGCGGTCTGGCGCTCCAGGGTGGGATCATACCAGGAGTTGTTGTACTTGATGTACACTACGGCGTCGGGGTTCACGCTCTGCACGCCCAGGGCGAAAGCGTTGCAGCCGCCGTCAACTTCGGGCAGGGAGAAGGCAGCCACATAGCCGATCTTGTTGGTCTTGGTCTTGAGGCCGGCGGCGATGCCGGTCAGGTACCGGGCCTGGTAGATGGCGCCAAAATAGTTGTTATAGTTTACATCATTAGATTTGTAACCGGAGCAGTGGGAGAAGATCACATTGGGATATTCCTGGGACATTTCTTCAAAAATATCCATATAGCCGAAGCTGTTGCCGAAGATGATCTGGCAGCCGGCGTCTACCAATTCGCGGACGGCCGCTTCGCAGGCGCTGTCTTCCGGGATGTTGGTCTTGATGATCACCTGGTCATCGGTAAGGCCCAAAGCTTCCTTCATGGCCAGGGTGCCCTGGTGATGGGCATAGGTGTAACCCTTGTCCACCACGTCGCCAATGTAGATAAAGCCAACCTTCAAGCTTTCCTTGGCTACGGGCGCAAATTCCGCAACACCGGGCAGGGCTACCGCCAGCACGAGCAGCAGGGACAGGGCAGCCGCCAAAACCTTCTTCAACATAGTTTCTCCTCCGTTTTCCGTTGCGTTTGTTTTATTTCTTTATCAATCGCCGCTGCGTACAAGAATTTTCCCATCCTGTATCGCATCGACGATTGCCAAAGACTTGACCTTAATCCCCAGATCCCGAAGCTTAGCCCCGCCGGGCTGAAATCCCTTTTCGATGCATATCCCCACGCCCGTCAAAACGCATCCGGCCTGATGAAGTATATCCCTCAGTCCATCGACGGCCTCGCCGTTGGCCAGAAAATCATCGATGATCAGCACATGCTGCCCGGGCTTTAAATATTCCCTGCTTACCCGGATAACGTTTTCCTGCTTGTGGGTGAAGGAGTAAACGCGGCTCACATACACGTCCTTGCCGACGTTTGTTGTTACGCCTTTCTTGGCAAACACCACGGGTATGTTCCCGAAGGCCTGGGCGGTTGTCACAGCCGCCGCAATGCCGCTGGCTTCAATGGTCAGTATCAGGTCCACAGGATCGAAACGAAAGGCTTCATGGAAAGCTTGTCCCATCTGCGTCAGCAGCTTTACATCGATCCGGTGGTTCAAAAACATGTCCACCTTCACGATATCGTTACCGATGCCCCGCCCACAGGTTTCAATCGCCTTTTTCAGTTCCTCCATGTAATGTATCTATGCCTCCTGTCGGAAAACACGAACAAACCGGTTCCAAAAATAGGATAAATCCAGCTATGTCCGCAATAATCCGAACATTTACCGGGAATATATGCGTATTGTACACCAAATTCCCGAACGATGCAAGCGGTATTTTGTATTTTTCGCGTTGTTTCACATGTCCATAGGAAACTACTGGGAAAAGCCTAATGAACAGTAACAATTTGTAAAATTTTTGTAACATGCGAACTTTCCCAATGATTTTTACTCTAATATGATGTAGAATAATCGTAAACTGTTACAAATATATCAGGGAAGGGGGAAGCGCAGTGGCCTATGGAAAGCGTCTAAAGCTTTTATGGCTTTTGCCGGCCATAACCTTTCTCCTTTCTTCATGCATGGTTCTTCCCGCAAAGTTAGCCGGCGCTGCTGTATCCGTAAACCCTGATAATGTTTCGCGGCGGGCGCTGTACGTGGCCTGCGACTATTTCCTTTCCCAGGAGGATACGTGGCCTTCCTCCGGCAACAACGTCAAAGCGGTGGCCCAGGCGCTTTCCGGCGGCAATATGGCGTTTGTGCGGCAGGATCCCAAGTACAACATTTCCTCCGTTGAGGGCCTTAAGCAGGCCATATGGGACACTTTCGGCGATGCGGATGCCAATGATGTTTCCTATTTCTATATCAGCACGCATGGCGTTTACAATGCAGCAAAACCCAACCTGGAGGCCGGGCTGCTGCTATCAGACGGCGTAACGGAGGAGAAAATCACCGCCCGCCAGCTGGAGGCGGCGTTCTCCGTTATCAAAGGCACCAAGGTTTTGATCATCGACGCATGCAACAGCGGAGCATTTATTGGTAAGGGCTTAAGCGGCGGCGCAACGGAGGCCGCATTCCTTGGCCCGGATTACAAGGTGCTCACCAGCGCCGGAGGAAGCGAAGAAAGCTGGTACTGGTCCAACAAAAATAAGAACGATATTACTGTGCAGGGCGCCAGCTACTTTTCCTCAGCCCTTTCTGACGGGCTGGGTTATCATGGGGAATACGGGGCAGATTTGAACAGGGACGGGCAGATTACCTTAACGGAATGCTACAAGTATCTGCTGGAGAACCATGCCGCTTCTACGCCCCAAAGCTATCCCCAGGAAGACGACTTTGTACTGCTTAGCTATGACAGGTCTTCAGCCAGTCAGAATTCGCAGAAAAACATCATATCGGGCATCACATTTTACGATACGGTGCTGGACATACGCCAAAGCAGCATTTCCTTTGAGTTTACAGCTGCCCGGCCAGTGCAGATGGCCTATCATCTGGTGTACTATCAGGATGGCAAGTGGCAGTTTGCAAGCGCCGAAGAACTTAAGTTCGACGACCAGGAGATAGGCGGAGACTTTGGCGACCAGCGGGGATTTATATCTGCCGGGCGGAAGCAGCGCACGTTGGAGCTTGCGCCCCAGGGTGAGGATACCTACGGCTATGTGATGGTCCAGCTTGTCACCCAGGAGGGTGACAAGACCACCGTCCATGGCAGCCGCGTGCTTTGCGTGCCGCCCATCAGCGGCGATCCCGAGCTTAAGGTTATGACGGACGCGGCGCTGGACCCAGCGTCGGGCCGGGAGCTTTCCATACTTGTCAACCATAAGTATCCCTGCCTTCTGTCTGTTTCCATTGTGGATAAAAGCGGGAAAACCGTGCTGCGTCTCGCCAGTTACCAGCCTACAAGGCCTCAGCAGCTGACGCCGGCGGGCTCCTTCTTCTACTGGAACGGAAAGCTGGAGGACGGGTCTCTTGCGGCGCCCGGCAAGTATACTGTAAAAGTAACGGCCCACATAGGCGATGTGCCGTATGAGGCCGTTTCGGAACCATTTGAATTGCTGAAGGCGGAATAATACCGCAATGTTTTAAAAAGCGATGTTCATATAGGCTGCCTCGGTCAGCCCGTTTTCCTTGGGAAAATGGAAGGTATGCAGGGGCTTATTCAAATCATTACTTTGGGGCCTGTCGTATACCGTGCGCTTTACATAGCTTACCCCCTGATTTGCTTCATACGTTTCTTCCACAATCAGATAGGCGGTATCCTTTCCCACGGCAAATGGCTTTTCTTCTTTGGCCCACGTTTGAATATCTTTAAGCGTTACTTCCGCCGTGCGCAGCAAAACATTTTGATCGTTCATTTCCACCAGCCGAACCGTTTTCAGTTCATCGATCCATTGTATGGAGATTGTGGCGGTAACTTTCTTTTTGGTTGCTTTTCCGTTAAGGGTCTGCGTATTCTCCACGGTTTTAGCGTAGCTGGCGCTGGCGGAGCCCATGGCGAAGTGGACACTGCTTTCGTCAGCATTCATTGTGCCGTCCGGTCGCTGATATATCGATGTAATCCTCAGAATCCTTGGGCTTTCGCTTTTCAGAATCAAATTCGCGCCTGCGCTTTCGGCCAGCTTCTTTAGTTCCGGGCCGTATTGATCGATTTGTTCCTGCGGAATATATACGATGATTGTTTCCCCGGGTTTTAATGCTTCTTCCCCGCTCACGCCTTCTGCCGGCTGTATATAAAAATCCCGGAAGGACTGTACCACATCGCCATAAAGCCAAACTTCCCTGTATCCCTGGTCCTGCAGGCTTTGATCTTCATTCTTGATAAGATAGAGCGTGCCCTTGATTTCGGCTTCCACGCTATCATTCTTATAATTCAGGCTCACCGCCGAGTCCCCAATGGATGAACCGGTTTTCGAGGTATAAGCGGGTTCCTGGACACCCTCCTCTGGCATCATCATATATTCCAAAAGCATTTGTTCCGTATCGTTGTTTATATCAAATGTATGGCTGTCCTCGTTTTCCTGCCGGTCGTACACAAGCCAGAAGCCGCAAAACGTATCAGCCCGGCCGTTTTCAGAAGTACCCGAAAACTCCGGCTGTGCCAGTGTGCAGCCGGAAAGCAGGGCCATCAGCAAAAGGACATTAGTCCACAGCAATATCCGTTTCTTCATTGTTCTCTTCCTTCCCGTCAAAATGGAGAATATCGCCCACATCGCACTGTAGATAAAAGCAGATGCGGTTCAGCGTGGAAAACCGCACGCCCTTGGCTTTACCGCTGCGTAATATGGACATATTGGCCTCAGTGATGCCCACTTTTTCGCACAGCTGCTTGGAGGTCATTTGATGAAGCTTTAATTGTTCTTCCAGGTTTACGACAATTGCCATGGCTTTGCCTCATATCATCATCTGATTTTCCCTGTATACGGCGAAGCTGCGCTCCAGGTAGCGGCCTAAAAGCATCATCGCCAGGGAAACGGCCAGAACAAGAATGGGCGCGCTGCCCGTAAGATTTACATTGCTAAGGTATCTTAAAAAAAGAAGCTGCAGCGCGCCCATCACCAGCATCCCGCTTATTGAGGCAAGGATAACCAGATGGCATCTTCCCGCAATGGACGCGGCAAGGCGCTGGTTTTCTTCGCTGAAAAAGCTTTGTTCCAGACTGCTTAAAAGCCTGCCGGCCATAGGCAAAGCGGTTAGCAGCAAAATAGAAGGCGCGCTGTTAAGCAGAAAACGCAAGATGGCAATCAAACCGTCAAGCGCGGGGAATGATTCCGGAACCCCCGGCATGTTAAAGTTAAGGCCAAGGGAGTCGCTCCCGCCGGAAACGGCCGGCAGGGAGGCAAGCGATCCTTTCAGGTTTGCCACGCCTGAATAAAATACGGAAACGATGATCGAGGCGCCCAGCACGTACATCAGCTGCCTCAGTTTATGCGTCAGGCGGTCCGAATCCGCAAGTACGCTTATGATCCAGCAGGCTATCAGCAGGGAATAAAAGAACAAGCAAAGCATCGCTTGATTCATGATCAGCATTTCATTTGATACTTGAAAGGCAGCATGGAACAGCGTTTGAATCAGGGTTGGGTTCACCATATAATACAAAAGAAAGAAAAGATACGCGCTTAAAGCAACAAGCAGCAGGCGTATAAAGCGTCCCTTGGGCCGCCGGGATTTTTGCATCAAAGGCCACACAGGCAGAAGAGCCGCAAGAACATACAGCAATACAGCAAGTATGTTTCCAAGAAAACCCGATAGTGAAAGCGCCCTAAGCCCGGCCCCTGCCCATACAAAAGGCAGCGCCAATGCGTATACCATGTCCGCGCCGCCTTTATTGTTTTGACCGAAAAGCGCCAGCGCGGTACATCCCATAGCCAACAGCCCTGCGGCACACCATCTCTTTTTCAACCCTCATTCCTCCCTAGAAATTATTGATTATCAATAATTTCTATGCTATTGTAAACTGAAAATTATTGTTTGTCAATAATTCGGGGCCTCTTTATTTACGGGATGTAAACAAGTGTTAAACTTGCAAAATTTGTATGTAGACGGGCCATCCGGTTTTCGTACGCCTCATTGTATGTTATACTTCAAAATAATCGGCGTTAAAAGTTGGCAAACGTTTACTGCATCGCATTCTGCAATTGATGCGCCTCCATGAAAGGAGCGTTTTACATGCAAATTAACCCGACACCGCGTTCGCCGCAAAAGCACATGCCTTTAGGCGGACCTAAGCCGAAAAAAACATCCGTGCTTCCCAGCCTGCTTTTTATGGTTGGCGTGCTTATTGTAATGATCAACGTGCTCCCCAAGGAGCCGCTTAGCCGTGCCGCGACCTCTGTGCAGTCGCCTGATGGACAAGCTTTAACGGACACGACCACGTCTGATTACAAGGGGCTTGTGATCAGTGAGGTGATGTCGGCCAACAGTTCCGCCGTACCGGATGAGAACGGCGAGTTTAACGACTGGATGGAGGTATGGAATAAATCCGATCACCCCATCCATATGAAGGGCGTGGGTCTTTCCGACCGAAACGACCGGGTGCTTTTCCTTTTCCCGGACTTTGCGCTTAAAGCTGATGGCCGGCTGGTCGTGTTCGCTTCCAATACCAACAAGATAGACATAAATGGCACGCTGCATGCCAATTTCAAGCTGTCCGCCGCCGGAGAAACGGTCTATCTGTTCGACCCAAGCGCTTATGTCATCGATAAGCTCGCCCTGCCCATCATGAACAGTGACGTTTCCTATGCCCTTCAAACCGACAGCACCTATCAGCTGACACAGGAATACAGCCCAGGCTTTGAAAACACGGAGGAAGGTTTCCTGAATTACCGGAATGCAGGCGCCGTGCCGGAAGGGTCCATCCGCATAAATGAGGTCATGGCCAGCCCACTCACAGGCATCTATGACGAGGATGGGGAGCTCTCCGACTGGCTTGAGCTGTACAATACCACCAGCCAGAGCATTTTACTTAAGGACTTTGCGCTGAGTGACAAGGAAAACGACCCGCTGAAATGGCGCTTTCCTGATGACGCTCTGATCCCTGCCAATGGCTATTATATTGTCTTTTGCAGCGGGAAGGATAGGTTGCTGGCCTCTGATAAGATCTCCCATACCAACTTCCGCTTAAGTGCGGAACGGGAGACAGTCATATTATCCGACAGCCGGGGCCGGCTGATCGACAGGGCAGCCATCGACAACCTGCCGATGGACGCCTCCCTTAACCGGGATGAAGCTGGGAACTGGAAGGTACTTCAAACCGCTACCCCCGGCATGCCCAATAACGAAGCCGGAGCCGCCCAGGCGGAAAAAAACATGCTGTCTGCCAATACGGCCAAAGTATACATTTCTGAAGTCATGTCCTCAAACGATGAGGGAAGCGACTGGGTGGAGCTGTACAACGCCTCCACCCAGTCATTTTATCTGGAAGGCTTCGCTTTGAGCGACAGCCTGAACCGCCCCCGCAAGTGGCAGTTTCCCTCCGGGGCATCCATAGGTCCAGGAGAATACAAGGTTGTATATCTGGACGGCTTGAACAGCAATGTAGACGGCTGCCACACCAATTTCAAACTCCTTCGGGCTGGCGGCGAAGTGATATGCTTTTCCGATCCCGATGGACGTGTGCTGGACAAGATCAATTTGCCTTTGGTCCCCACCAATATTTCCTATGGCAGAACAAGCGGCCTTAATGGCTTTTATTATTATGACGCTCCCACGATGGGCGGCGTCAACGGAACGGGATTTTTGGGTTTTGCCAAGGCTCCCTCTTTTTCCATAAAGGGCGGGCTGTACAAAGGGGCGGTATCCGTATCCATAAGCTTTCCGGAAGGCACCACAGTCCACTATACCTTGGATGGCAGCATACCCACGCAGCAGCATCCTAAGTACGACGGCAATCCCATTGCAGTCAATATAACCACGCCGCTAAGGGCCAGGGCTTTTCAGGTTAACCTGCAGCCCAGCGAAGTAATCACACAAACGTATTTCATTAATGTTTACCATACGCTGCCGGTGGTTTCTTTGGTGACGGATCCCAACGAACTGTGGAACGAAACAACCGGCATGCTTGTGGAAGGGCCGGATATTGATAAATCCAAATCCAACGAACAGATATTTGTAAATGCCATCTACCGGAAGGTCGGCCGTGTACCACGTCCAGGTTTCGTGGAGTATTACATGGATGGCACACAGGTGCTTTCCCAAGGAGTGGAATTTGGTCTTTTTGGGCAATTCAGCCTGGATATGCCCCAAAAATCCTTCAAGGTGCGGGCCAAGGCTTCCCAGGGCGCGCCGTATTTCGAGGCATCCTTGTTTGAAGACCGGCCCTATACCGAGTATAAATCTTTCGTGCTGCGCAATGGCGGCAACGATAATGTATGGACCCGCATCAATGACGATTTCCAGTCGCGGCTGCTGGACAAGCTGGGCACTACCGTCATCCACCAGGCCACAAATCCCGTCGTTGTATACCTAAACGGCCTATACTGGGGCCATTATAACATGCGGGAAAGGGTAGACCGGTTCTTCGTGGCCCAGCATGAAGGCTTGTCACTGGATCAAGCCGATAACATGGATATTCTGGAAGCCAACAGTACGATTTTTTACGGCAGCAATAAAGAGTATAAAGCTCTGATCCAAAAGGCCAAAACATTGTCTCCCGGTAAAAATCCTGAAGACCTGAAATACATTACCGATCGCATCGATGTGGACAACTATTTCGACTACCAGGCGTTGGAATGGTTTTTCGGCAATACGGACCCAGGAAACATACGCTACTACAAATTAATAGGGGAGGGGCAGAAATGGCGCTGGATCTTTTATGATTCAGACTATGGCCTGTTCAAATACGGCATCGACAGTCCCACCTCCTATCTGGATCCCAAGGGTGCAGGCGAGAAGAATATCAACAACATCCTCATCCGCAAACTATTGGAAAACGATGAAATGAAGGAGAAATTCCTGCGCCGTCTGGGAGAGATTTTTCAAACGTTCACCACGAAGGTTATGACCGACACGTTCAACGAGCTGGCCGTTAAGATTGAGCAGGAAATGCCGCTGCACTTTGCCCGCTGGGCGGAGCTGAACGAAAAGACCATCAACGTGGATTCTCCCCTTACCGCGGAAGGCGCTATGCGTTACTGGCAGACAAGGCTTAATCGCTCCCGCAACATTTTCAAAATACGCCCCAACTACTTTTACGGGTTCATTCAGGATTACTTCCACCTTTCCGACGCTACCATGATGGAGTATTTCGGCGAAAAGCCGCCCATCCCGCCGGATGCCGAGCTATAGGCACCCTTATTGTTTATTGTTTTAAAAGGTATTTATGACAAGTTTTAGTTACCATAAATAAATAGATATCATTTTCGTCAAGACAGAAGTACAATAGGCTGCCTTACTGAAGTTGGGTTCAGGCGTGGCAGCATTGTTTGTTTTACGCCCTGCGCCAAGGTGCTTATAAGAGTGCTTGTCTTTCACTTCTCAATAAGCCCCGGCGTTATCACGAAGATTTTGATAAAAAAAGCGTTTGAACCTTGAAATATTTGCATGGAACCATGATGACCGGATTTCGTCTTAAGTACTGTATGTGACACCGCGTAATGACGGCTGTTTGTTATGCGAAGTTTCATCACTTAACCCGTAACCCCTGCCGGGCGCTTGCCGCCCGTTTAACTGCCCCAATGAAAGGAGCGTTTTTCAATGCAAGCAACGAATATGTCCCGCACACCGCAAAAGCGCATGCCTTCCGGCGGGCCTGAACAAAAGAAGCCTTTGATGGTTCGCAGCCTGCTCATCATGCTTTCGGTGCTGGCTGTAATCGTTATCGTATTTCCCAAGGAGCCGCTGATCCATGCCGCGGCTTCCGTGCAGTCTCCCGATGGACAAGCTCAAAAAGGTGCGCCTTCGGCTAATTATCAGGGGCTTTATTTAAGCGAGGTGATGTCGGCCAACAGTACCGCCGTGCCGGATGAGCATGGGGAATACAACGACTGGGTGGAAGTATGGAACAGTACTGATCATCCCATCGATCTGAGCGGTGTGGGCCTTTCCGATAGAAGCGACCGGGTGCTTTTCCTTTTCCCGGATTCAACGCTTGCGCCGGGTGGCCGGCTGGTCGTATTCGCTTCCGATACCAACAATGCGGATCCTGCCGGCACGCTGCATGCCAAGTTCAAGCTGTCTTCCGCCGGGGAAACGGTTTATCTGTTCGACCCCAGCGCCTATGTCATCCATCAGGTCACAGTGCCTATTCAAAACAGCAACGTGTCCTATGCGCTTAAGGCTGACGGTTCATGGGTTCAAACCCAGGAATACACCCCCGGCTTTGAGAACACGGAGGAAGGCTTTCAGGCCTACCGCAGCGCCAACACCATAGCGGAAGGCGCCATCCGCATCAATGAAGTCATGGCGGACGCCCGCACGGGCCTTAATGACGAAGATGGCGAGTTAAGCGACTGGGTGGAGCTGTACAACACCACCGGCAAAGACATATCTTTGAATGGATTTGCAATGAGCGATAGGGAGAACGACCCTGTGAAGTGGC
This sequence comes from Bacillota bacterium, assembly GCA_023416585.1. Taxonomy (GTDB): domain Bacteria; phylum Bacillota; class Clostridia; order Christensenellales; family Aristaeellaceae; genus JAEWAH01. Next base: position 9,198 of record JAEZHM010000015.1, on the reverse strand, counting down.
GCTTCCCGCAGGATGCGGTAATCCCCGCCCATGGGTATTATCTTGTCTTTAGCAGCGGGAAGGACAGGCTGCTTGATGCCGGAAAGATCTCCCATACCAACTTCCGCATAAGCGCGGAACGGGAAACCGTGATCCTATCCGACAGCCATGGCCGGCTGATCGACAAGGCATCCATCGACAACCTGCCCATGGATTCCTCCCTGGGCCGGGATGACAGCGGCAGCTGGAAGGTTTTTCAAACGGCCACCCCCGGCATGCCCAACAACGGCGCCGGGGCCGCTCAGGCTGAGCGCAATATGCGTTCAGCCAACACATCCGGGGTATATATATCTGAAGTTATGTCTTCCAGCGGCGACGGCAATGACTGGGTGGAGATTTATAACGCCTCCGCCCAGTCTGTCTCCTTGGGAGGTTACGGCTTGAGCGACAGCCTGAATCGCCCTCGCAAGTGGCAGTTCCCTACCGGTGCGGCCTTGGACCCCGGGAAATACACGGTCGTAAATCTGGATGGCATCAACAGTAATGTAAACGGCTATCACTCCAATTTCAAGCTGCTTCGGGCCGGCGGCGAAGTACTGAGCTTTTCCGATCCCAATGGCCGTGTGCTGGATAAAATCAATCTGCCGTTGGTTCCCACCGATGTTTCTTATGGCAGAACCGGCAGCCAGGAAGGCTTTTTTTATTTTGACGCGCCCACCATGGGCAGCGCCAATGGCAAGGGGTTCTTAGGCTTTGCGCAAACGCCCACCTTTACCGTAAAGGGCGGGCTGTATTATGAGCCGGTTTCCGTATCCATAGGCGTGCCGGAAGGCACCACCGTCCGCTATACGCTGGATGGCAGCATTCCCACCCTGAAGGCCCCTGTCTATAACGGCAATCCCATCACCGTCCATGTGACCACACCGGTCCGCGCCAGGGCTTTTAGTAATGATCTGCAGCCCAGTGAGGTCATTACGCAAACGTATTTTGTGAATGTTTATCACAACCTGCCCATTGTGTCGCTGGTGGCGGACCCGGATGAACTATGGAACGAAAAGACCGGCATGCTGGTAAGCGGCGGTACGCTGGATAAATCGGTCTTTCCTTACAAGCTGACAAACGGTAATAATCCCGTTTACCGTACCCTTGGCAAGGAGCCCCGTCCAGGATTTGTGGAGTATTACTTGCTGGATGGCACCCAGGTATTATCCCAGGGCATGGAATTTGGCCTGCAGGGGCAATACAGCCTGGATATGCCTCAAAAATCCTTCAAGGTCCGGGCCAAGGCTGAACAGGGCGAACCTGCTTTCGAAGCGTCTTTATTTGAAAGCCGGCCTTTTACCGAATACAAATCGTTTGTTCTGCGCAATAGCGGTAACGACAACGTATGGACGCGCATAAACGACGCCTACCAGTCCATGCTCATAGACAAGATGGATACCACCGTACTCCATCAGGCTGTCAACCCTGTGGCCGTATACTTAAACGGCCAATACTGGGGCCATTACAACATGCGGGAGCGGGTGGACAGGTACTTTGTGGCCCAGCATGAGGGTTTGCTCATGGATCAGGCCGATAACATGGACATTCTGGAAGCCAGCGGCACGGTGGTTTACGGCAGCAATAAGGAGTATAAGGCCTTTATCGCCAAGGTAAAGACATTATCTCCCGGCACAAAACCCGAAGACTTAAAATATATCACCGACCGTGTGGATGTAGACAACTATTTTGATTACATGGCGCTGGAGTGGTTCTTTGGCAACTCCGACGCTGGCAACATACGCTATTATAAGCTCAAGGGCGAAGTGAACAAATGGCGCTGGATCTTTTACGATTCGGATTACGGCATGTTCAATTCCGCCTATAACAGCCCTGCTTCCTATATGGATCCAAATGGCGCCGGCGATCAAAACGTAAACAATACCCTGATCCGCAAGCTCCTGGAAAACAAGGAGATGAAGGCAGAGTTCTTAACACGCCTGGGCAAGGTCTTTCGTTCGTTCACCACGCAAACCATGCTCGATACATTCAACGGTCTGGCCGCCGCGATCGAGCCCGAAATGCCGCTGCATTTTGCCCGCTGGGCGGAGTTTAACGAGAAGAACATCAACGCGGATTCCCCCCTCACGGAACAAGGCGCCATGAATTACTGGAAGTCCAGGCTCAACCGTTCCCGCAACGTTATCAAAAAGCGCCCTACACTTTTTTACGGGATGGTTCAGGATTACTTCAACCTGTCCAATGCAACCATGGTCAGCTATTTCGGCGAAAAGCCGCCTATGCCGGCGGACGCCCTGAATTGATTGCCAATACTGTTTTCCAGATGGAACAAGGAACTGCCGTGCCGAAGCTTAACTTGGCACGGCAGATCTTTATGTATAAAAACGCTTGATATTTGCAAAATTTGTATAGAACCATGTCCCCCGGTTTTCGTATGACAGATTGTATGTTATAATGCAAAATGATAAAGTTTATGCCTGGGATCCCAATGTTATTTTCTGCTGGGCGTTTGATGCCCGCTTAACCGCCCCCTTGGAAAGGAGCGCTTTCTCCATGCAAGTAACCCCGGTACCGCGTTCGCCGCAAAAACGTCAGCAGCACGGCGCACCCAGACGGAAAAAGCCTTCTGTGGTGCCTGGTCTGCTTCTGATGCTTGCTATTCTGGCAGTGATGGTTGCTGTGCTCCCCAAGGAGCCTCTTACCCATGCCATGACCTCTGTGCAATCTCCTGATGGACAAGCCCCTGAGGGTACGCCCTCGGCGATTTACAAGGGGCTTGTGATCAGCGAGGTCATGTCTGCCAACACCTCCGCCGTGCCGGATGAGAACGGCGAGTTTAGCGACTGGGTGGAGGTATGGAACAGTTCCGACCATCCTATTGACATGGGCGGTGTAGGTCTTTCCGACCGAAGTGACCGGGTGCTTTTCCTTTTCCCGAATTCTACGCTGGAACCTGGCGGCCGGCTGGTCGTTTTCGCTTCCGATACAAACGCCGCGGACCCCGCGGGCACGCTGCACGCCAAATTCAAGCTGTCCTCCGCCGGGGAAACAGTCTATCTGTTCGACCCGAGCGCTTACGTCATCCATCAGGCCACTGTGCCTATCATGAACAGCGACGTATCCTATGCTCTTGCATCTGACGGCATCACCTGGACGCAAACCCAGGAGTATAGCCCCGGCTTTGAAAATACCCAGGAAGGTTTTCTTGCCTACCGCAACGCCAATGCCGTCTCGGAAGGCGCCATCCGCATCAATGAGGTCATGGCCGACGCCCGCACGGGCATCTATGATGAGGACGGGGAACTTTCCGACTGGATTGAGCTGTACAACACCACCGGCCAAAGCATTCAGCTCAATGGCCTTGCGCTCAGCGACAAGGAAAACACCCCCCTGAAGTGGCGCTTCCCGGATGGCGCCGTAATACCTGCCCATGGCTACTATCTTGTCTTTTGCAGCGGGAAAGACAGGCTTCTGGCGGCCGACAAGATCTCCCATACCAACTTCCGTGTCAGCGCGGAGCGGGAAACAATTATATTATCCGACAGCCACGGCCGGCTCATCGACAGGGCTTCCATCGATAATCTGCCCATGGACTTTTCCTATGGCCGGGATGAAAATGGGAATTGGAAAGTATTTCAAATGGCCACCCCCGGCATGCCCAACAACGAAGCCGGAGCCGCCCAGGCGGACAGGAACATGCGAGCCGCCAATACAACCGGCATTTACGTTTCGGAAGTCATGGCCTCCAACAGTGACGGAACCGACTGGGTGGAGCTGTACAACGCCTCTACCCAGACCGTTTACCTGGAAGGCTACGGCCTAAGCGACGACCTTAATCGCCCCCGCAAGTGGCAGTTCCCCTCCGGCGCTTCCATAAGTCCGGGGGAATACAAGGTTGTAAACCTGGACGGCACAAACAGCCAGGCAAACGGCTACCACACCAACTTTAAGATCCAACGGGCCGGCGGCGAAGTGATGTGCTTTTCCGATCCCAATGGCCGGGTGCTCGATAAAGTGAATTTGCCGCTCATTCCCACCAATATTTCTTACGGTAGAACCAGCGGCCTGGAAGGCTTTTTTTATTATGACGCGCCTACCATGGGCAGCGTCAACGGCACGGGATTCCTGGGCTTTGCGCAAGCGCCTTCCTTCGACGTTATGGGCGGGCTGTATAAAGGATCCGTTTCAGTTTCCATCCATGTGCCGGAAGGCACCACCGTTCATTATACTTTGGATGGGAGCATCCCGACCCAGCAGCAACCCGTGTATGATGGTACCCCCATCACTGTAAACATAACCACGCCGATTCGTGCCAGGGCTTTCAGGAATGACCTGCAGCCCAGCGAAATCATTACGCAGACGTATTTCGTGAGCGTATACCACACGCTGCCTATAGTTTCTTTGGTTACTGATCCGGACGAACTGAACAGCCCGACCGATGGCATGTTTACGATGGGCGAAAATGTGGATAAATCAAAGATTCCCTTCAAAACGCCCATATACCGCCAGTTTGGTAAGGTTCCCCGCGCAGGCTATGTGGAATACTATACGCAGGATGGGGCCCAGGTCTTTTCCCAGGGCATGGAGTTTGCACTTCAGGGCCAGTATAGCCTGGATATGCCCCAAAAGTCACTGAAAATAAGAGCCAAGGCTTCCCAAGGCGCGCCGATTTTCGAGGCCTCATTGTTTGATAACCGGCCCTTTACCCAGTACAAGTCATTCGTGCTCCGCAACGGCGGCAACGACACGGTATGGACACGGCTGAACGATGCCGTCCAGTCAAGGCTGATCGAAAAACTGGACACCACCGTGATCCATCAGTCCTGGAAGCCTGTGGTGGTATACATTAACGGCATGTATTGGGGCCAATATAATATGGTGGAGCGGGTGGACCGCTTTTTCGTGGCCCAGCATGAGGGCCTGCCCCTGAATCAGGCCGGCAATATGGATATCCTTGAAGCCAGCAACAAGGTTAAGTATGGCAGCAACAAAGAATACAAGGATATGATTGCCAAGGTAAAAACGATGTCTCCCGGCAAGAATCCCGAAGATCTCAAATACATCACCGACCGCATTGATGTGGATAACTACTTTGACTATATAGGGCTGGAATGGTTTTTTGGCAACTCCGACCAGGGCAATATACGTTTCTATAAGCTCAAAGGGACAGGGAATAAGTGGCGGTGGATCATTTATGACTTGGACTACGGCCTGTTTAACTCGAAGTTTGACAGCCCTACTTCCTATATGGACCCCAAGGGCGCGGGCCAGCAGAATATCAACAATACGCTCATCCGCAAGCTGCTGGAAAATGATGAGATGAAGGTAAAATTTCTGCGCCGCCTGGGTGAAATTTTTAAGCTTTTTACCACGGATGTCATGATCAACGAATTGAATACCATGGCCGCCATGATTGAGCCGGAAATGCCCCTGCACTTTGCACGCTGGGCAGAGCTGAACGAAAAGACAATCAATATTGATTCTCCCATGACAGCGGAAGGCGCCATGCGCTATTGGAAGTCAAGGCTGGATTACACCCGCAACGTCATGAAAAAGCGTCCTACCTACTTCTGGGAGATCATTCAAAAATATTTTAACCTGCCTGATGCCGCTATGGTGGAATATTTCGGCGAAAAGCCGCCCATGCCGAAAGACGCCGTTATATAAATACATGCATCGTTTTCTTGACGGAATTTTCCTTTTCCGTATAATGTAAGAAGAATCAACACAGGAGGCGCTGGCATGCACGGATTGGCTCAGCTTTTGTCGGTAAGCACCAAGGACATCATTCAACAGAATACCTCTCTTTCATCGTATTTTTCCCAGCAGTTTCAAAGCCTGACTCCCTGGAAAGTGGCACTGGCTTTGGGCATCGGCCTGGTCGCCGGCCTGATCATCGCCTGGGTCTACCGCAAGACCTTCAGGGGCGTGCTGTACAGCCCATCCTTTGCCATGACGCTGATCATGCTCACCCTGATCACAACGCCGGTGGTCATGTGTATCAAGAGCGATATCGCACTGTCCATGGGCATGGTGGGCGCTTTGTCCATTGTGCGCTTCCGTACCGCAGTCAAAGATCCCATGGATACGGCCTTCATGTTCTGGTCGCTGACCATGGGCATATTGTTCGGCGCGGAGCTGTACCTGGTGGGCATAACGGCGGTGGTCGGCATTGCGGCCATACTGCTGGCCATGACGTTCATCAAGTTCCAGAACCCCAACAGCTATCTGCTGGTGCTGCACTATGATGAGGCGGCCGAATACGACATCGAATCAGAACTCAAGCATTCCGCGCGCCAGCACCGCCTCCGCTCCAAAACGCTGACAAGGGCCGGCGCGGAAATGACGGTGGAAGTGCGCTTGGGCGAAAAGCACGAGATTGTGGCCAGAATGCTGGATATCGAAGGCGTTCACGACGCCACGCTGGTGGCCTGCCAGACGGAGGCGGGAACCTGATTCAACCATACGCTGCGCATTTGTTTGAGCGCTATACGGTTAGCTTGTGCGCCCATGCTTAAGACTGCATCGTGCTTGGCTGGTTTAGCATTCCATCCGTATCATTTGGTCAGGGGTTCAACTCCCCTCATCGTAACCGTACGGATATTCGTTCTTCCAAGGTGGTAGGGGCGATTATCAATCGCCCCTACGATTCGTGAAGCGTTAAGGCGCATCAAGTTAGGCTGCGAGGCTTTGTTTGAATCACCGGAGGTGATAAGTTGGCTGTTCCGCTTCGGCATGAATTGAAATACTTCATCAACGATATGCAGTATCATGTCCTCTCCAACATGCTGGACCATACGCTGCATCGCGATCCCAACGGCGACGAGAACAATGAGTACCACATCCGTTCGCTGTACTTTGACGGTGTGTTTGACAACGCCCTTTATGACAAGATAAACGGCGTTCCATCCCGTGAGAAATACCGCATCCGCATCTATAACATGCGTGAAAACCGCATTCTCCTGGAATGCAAAAGCAAGATCGGCAGCCTCATTTCCAAGCGCTCGGTGGAGATCCCGCGGGATCTGTGCGATCAGCTGATAGCGGGCGATCCCACAGGGCTGGAGCGCACCCGCAGCGGTCTTTTGCGGGATATGTTCAGGGAAATGACAGTCAATCTGTTAAAGCCCGCGGTGGTGGTGGACTATGTGCGGGAAGCATACCTGCACCCGGCGGAAGATGTGCGCATCACCTTTGATAAGCAGCTTCGCACGGGCATGAAACAGTTCGATCTGTTTAACCCCTACTTGCCTACCATTCCGCCCCTGGACCATGGAGAGACCATACTGGAAGTGAAATACAACCAGGTCATGCCCCCCTATATTCGGGATATATTGAACACCTATTGCCCCAACGCCTTAAACAGCGCCGTATCCAAGTATGTTTTGTGCCGAAGGTTTGAAGAGCTGGAGGCGTAAACTCACAAAGGAGGCATCCCTATGGCATACCTTCTGGGCATCGATCTTGGCACCTCCGGCACCAAAACCGTTTTGTTTTCGCAGGACGGCCGCCCCGTAAGTGCCCATACAGTGGAGTATCCCATGTACCAGCCCAAAAACGGCTGGGCCGAGCAGGACCCGGAGGATTGGTGGCGCGCGGCGGCGGAAGGCATCCGCATGGTGCTGGAAAAAGGGAATGTGAACCCCCGCGATGTGGCCGGGGTTGGCCTTTCCGGCCAGATGCACGGGCTGACCATGCTGGACAAGGACGGCAAGGTGCTGCGAAACGCCATCATCTGGTGCGACCAGCGCACCGGGGAGCAGTGTGATGAAATGGCAAGGCGCTTAGGCCGAAAACGCGTGATCGAAATCACTGCCAACCCGCCTATGACAGGTTTTACGGCGGCCAAAATCATGTGGGTCAAGCAAAACCAGCCGGATGTATACGAAAAATGTGCCCATATCCTGTTGCCCAAGGACTTCATCCGTTATAAGCTCACCGGCGAATTTGCCACCGAAGTTTCCGATGCCGCCGGCATGCAATTGATGGATGTGCCAAAGCGCATCTGGTCCAGGGAAATGCTTGAAGTGCTGGGCATATCGGAAGATCTGCTGGCGAAAATGTACGAATCGCCCGATGTGACGGGCAAGGTTCATCAGGAAGGCGCCAAGGCGACCGGCCTTCTTCCCGGCACGCCGGTTGTTGGCGGCGCAGGCGACAATGCCGCAGCCGCGGTGGGTACCGGCGTGGTTCGCTCCGGCCGGGCGTTTACGACGCTTGGTACTTCCGGTGTGGTGTATGCCGTATCTGACACCGTATCCATCGATCCCGAGGGCCGTGTGCACACGCTGTGCGCCTCTGTACCCGGCAAGTGGACGGTGATGAGCTGCACCCAGGCCGCCGGATTATCGCTTCGGTGGCTGCGGGATACTTGCTGCTTTGAGGAAGTACAAGAGGCTAAAAGGCGTGGGGTGGCCCCCTATGTGGTCATGACGGAGAAAGCACAAAACGTACCCATCGGCGCGCAGGGGCTTCTTTACCTGCCCTATCTGATGGGCGAGCGCTCCCCGCATCCCGACCCCGACTGCCGCGGCGTATTCTTCGGCCTGTCCGCCATGCATGGGCAGGAGCATCTAATCCGCGCCGTCATGGAAGGCGTTGCCTATTCCCAGGCGGAATGTGTGGAAGTGTTCAAGGAAATGCACGTGCCCATCAATGAGATGATGGCCTGCGGCGGCGGCGGGCGCAGCCCCCTGTGGCGGCAGATGCTGGCCGATTTGTACGGCTGCACGGTATCTACCATCCAGGCCGATGAAGGCCCGGCCCTTGGCGCGGCCATACTGGCCGGCGTGGGCACAGGCGTTTATGAGAGCGTGGAATCAGCCTGCGATAAGATTGTGAAAACGGAAAACAACATGCCGCCCATTGCGGAAAACAGCAAGGCCTACGAAGGGTATTTCAAGCTCTACAAAAAGCTGTACCGCACGCTGAAGGACGACTACAAGGCTTTGGCCGCTCTGAACGGATAATCCAGTACGAGCCATCAGGCAATTGGCAGCCCGGGAGGATATTGATCCTGCCGGGTTTTTTTCATAAGGAAGTCATATGCTCTCGACCTCCCCCAGCCTCCTTCGTCGGCAGCACCCTAACCCTCCACGAGGGAGCCTTTCCTAAAGCCTTCCCCTGGAGGGGAAGGTGGCGCGCACGCCGGATGAGGTGTTTTGTTTCGGTTATCTGTTCAGCCGTTACCATCTCATCAGCCTCCATCTGGCTCAATCG
>JAEZHM010000153.1 GCA_023416585.1 Bacillota bacterium | reverse complement strand
GCGGCCTTAAGAAGAAGTATGGTCTTTTCACGGCAATTTCCATGGTGGTCGGCATCGTCATCGGCAGCGGCGTGTTTTTCAAGGCGGAAGCGGTTTTGAAGGCTACAGGCGGCAACATGCCGCTGGGCATTGCGGCCTGGGGCATTGTGGGCCTGATCATGATCATTTGCTCTTATGCTTTTGCCACCATGGCCACACGTCATGAAAAAGTCAACGGCGTGGTGGACTATGCCGAGGTTTCCGTCGGCAAACAATACGGCTATTACGTTGGCTGGTTCATGGCAACCATTTATCAGCCGACGCTGACATCCGTGCTGGCCTGGGTTTCCGCCAGGTACACCTGTGTTCTGCTGAACTGGGATATTACCGGCGGTTCCTGCATGATCATCGCGGGCTTTTACCTGATCGCCATCTACGCGGTGAACGCACTGTCCCCCATTATCGCGGGCAAGCTGCAGGTGACAGCCACGGTGATCAAGCTGATCCCCCTTACCCTGATGGCCGTAGCCGGAACGGTGATCGGCCTTACAAACGGCATGACTGTGCAAAATTTCGCCAGCGTGGCGGACACAGCCGTTAGCACCGGAAACGGGCTACTCAAATCTGTTGTAGCCGTAGCCTTCGCTTATGAAGGCTGGATCATTGCCACCTCCATCAACTCGGAGATCAAGGATTCCAAAAGAAACCTTCCCAAGGCACTCATCATCGGCTCATTGATCGTTGTTACGGTATACATCCTTTACTATATTGGCCTTGCCGGCGCTGTACCTACAGCGGAGCTGATGAAAAGCGGCCAGGCGGGCGCCAAGCTGGCGTTCCAGAACATCTTTGGCCAGGTGGCCGGCACGCTGATCTTCGTGTTCATCATCATATCCTGCCTTGGCACATTAAACGGCCTCATGCTGGGCTGCACCCGCGGCTTGTACTCCCTGGCCGTCCGCGGCTTGGGCCCCAAGCCCGGCATATTCAAGCAGGTGGACGCTTCCACCAACATGCCGTCCAACTCTGCCATCGTGGGCCTCCTGCTTAGCGCCTTCTGGCTATTGTACTTCTATGGCGCAATTGTCCTCCAGGTCGCAGGCAGTTCCCCATGGTTCGGGCCGTTCAGCTTCGATACTTCCGAGCTGCCCATTATAACGCTGTATGCCGGATACATTCCCATCCTCCTCATGATGATGAAGAAGGAACGAGAACTTGGCACCTTCAAGCGCCTTGTAATGCCCGGCCTGGCAGTATTAAGCTGTGTGTTCATGGTGGTAGCCGCGTGCGTTGCGCATCAAATGGCTGTGGTGTATTATCTGGTTATATTTGTTCTCATCATGGCGGCGGGCGTCAAGTATGCGCCGAAAAGGAATTCGCTAAAATGACTTTGCCCTATTAGCGAGCTTTACACGTTTCACATGTATGAAATCGCACCTCCCAGGCTATGCCTGTGAGGTGCTTTTCATTCACGCGTATTGCTATCATCCTATCGTTAGGTTATAATGCAAAAATAGACAATTTATGCACATGGATGCTTGTATACATGGCAAAACCGAGTTAATGAGGGTGTTGGCACAATGGCAATCGTACATACGGCGAAAGGGAACCTCCACCGTCATCTGCAGGGATACATAGGGCAGACATTAAGCTACGAAATGGTCAAAGACCTGATGTCCTTCGTATTTGACATGGTGAAGGACCCCAGTGTTTCCTGGGTATCGCAGGACAGCCACATACGGCTGCTGAACGGCATATTCAAAAAGGTCGGGCAAGCGCTCGACAACAAGAGCATCGCCGGCATCGAAGAAGCTGTTCTGACTGCCTTTATTTTCCCAAGTCCTGAAGTAAAGCCAGCGGAGCCGCTCAAGACGGCTACTGCGCCTGCAAAACCGGCAGCCGCCCCACAGGCGGACAGCGCGGCGGCGCCCGCACCGGAACCTAAAGGAAGCGCCAGCAATGAACTCCTCTACCGCCGCATGCGGCTGGAATTTACCGGCTTTGAAAGCAGAATCGCAAAAATACTGGAAATATCCATCCAGGAAAGCCGCGAGGCGGCAAAGCGGGCCGCCATGGAAAGGATTGAGCTTGAAGAAAGGCTGACTGCGGAGCGGGCGGAGCTTGCAGCCATCTATGCCAATGAGAGCGCCGAATATAGAGCTTACCTAGATAGGGAGCAGGCCGAAATCCAGGAATGGATGAACGGTTTCTATTATAGTCAGGATGAGCGCTCAAAACAGACTGAACAAACATTTGGCGTGCGTATAAAGGCCCTTGGTTCCCTTATGGAAACAACGAAAGACAATATAGAGGCCATGTTTCAGGAGCATGCGCAAACGCAGGCCTCCGCCTCGAAAAAAGCAGAAAGCCTGCTGGATGCGCGTCTGAAAAGCATGGAACAGAAACTGCTTGATATGGAAGGGAAGGAAGCTCAAAGCCGGAAAGCCATCAAACGCATAAACACCGCGGCAGTATTCACCATCTTGCTAATGGTTATCGGGTTCGGGGTCGTGATCTATCTTCTTCATGTTCATCCATAAATTTCATGAGCAATTCTTGAAATACGGGCTTATCATCGTATTCGCAGTGTTCGTACCCCTCCATATGCCGGAAGGATACCTTTTCACCATGCCCGAAATTTTTCAAAACGGAGAGCATCAGTAGCGTCTGCTCATACCTTCCCGGCATGTCTTTTTCTGCGCAGAGGAAAAGCATAGGCGGGTAGCTTCGCTCTTCACGTACATGGAACATGGGCGCACGTTCATCCACCAGCACCGCCTGGGCTGAAGATCCCGCTTCACGAAGCACGTTGAAATGCACGGTGGGCTGGCCAGCGTCAAAAATATACCCGGCAAAAACATCCGGGTTCATATTATGTGATATCATATATCGTGAATCAAAACAAAGCATCATGGCAAGATAAGCACCTGCTGAACTGCCGGACATAAACAGCTTCTTGCTTGGGCTATGATCGTCGCGGAATTTAACCGCCCAGGCCGAGGCCTTCGCCGCATCTTCAATAAACTCGGGATAGCGTGCCATAGGATATAGCCTGTAGTTGGGCACGATCAGTGCAATCCCCTTATCCGTAAGCCCATACAAGTTCTTCACATCCTCTTTGGAGCCGCATTCCAGCCCGCCCCCGTGAAAGTATACGAGCAGTGCACGTATTTCACCGTCTGGCAGGATGACATCCAGACTTTGCCTTTCCTCCTGCCCGTTTCCGTATGAGATGTTTTTTTGTATACGCATGCATCCATCTCCCATGTATGAGCCAATGCTCTATACTTCACTGGCCTGCTTAAAAAAGCCTCTTTTTCCCAACCACCGCGAACAGTTCCCCGTCGTCCTCCCAATTCACAACCACCAGTCCGGCCGCTTCCATATAGGTCCTGATGGACATCATATCCGGCAGGGTATCCCCTTTTACCGGCTCAGCCGCATTCTGATGCATACGGTTGATCATTTCCCGGCTCTGGGTATGGCCAATCAGCAGCCTGCCGCCCTTTTTCAGATATCCGCTCAATACGTGTATGGCGGCCTGCTTATCATCGAAGTGGGGAAAAACGGAGTAGCAAACCACTGCATCGAAAGCGCCTGAGGGCAAGCTGCCCTCCAGCACGTCGCCTAAGATGTATTCCACATTGGGAGAAGCGTATTTGCTTTGCGCCACCTTCAGCATTTGGTCGGCTATATCGACGGCGGTGATCTTCCCGTTTTCACCCGCGCGCTGTATAAGGTACGGGATCATTACGCCAGTGCCTGTGCCCACATCCAGGCAGGAGGACCCCCTTTGTATATTCATCATGCCAAGCATGCGGTAGATCTTCATTGGGTCATGATGGCAAACATCATCCCATTTTTCGGCTATGGCATTAAAAAAGTCCATGCGGTTTTGCATTCGTAATCCTCACTGCAAAGAATTTGCTTTAGACAAACGGACCTATTATATCACAAAAGATCCCATGTTTTCGCCGCATTGCTGGGAAACAGGGCGCTTTCGAATACTTTTACGAATATGAAACGTATAAAAATCATGGCTTGACAAGCCGGTAGATTCAGCGTATCATAAAATTAGTAATAGAATAAACCGTTGAGGAAGAGGAGTACCCGCCCAAAAAGTTTCTTTAAGGGAGCTGCGAATAGTGAAACCGCAGCAGGAACAGGGACGGTGAATGGGCTTCCGAGGGCGTTGGCGAAGCAGCAGTAGCTAACGACGGGTACCGTACCCGTGATCAGTGCGGCGCGTATGTTGGTACGCGGCAAGAGCCCGCAAACTTGCGGGGAAAATGAGTGGCACAGCGGTAAATCCGCCTCATGCAGCATCTTTGGATGCGGCATGGGGCGTTTTTTCATTTAAGCTATGAAGTGAAAGGAAGGGTATCCATGAAAAATTTAAAGCAGGGCCTTGTGTTTTTTCTTGTTCTCGTATTGGTTCTTGCGGCTTGCATTGGCGCATCCGCCGAGCAGAAAAAGGTGTACACCATCGGTATCGCCCAGTTTGCCGAGCACCCGAGCCTGGATAACTGCCGCGAGGGCTTTATTCAGGGGCTTCAAGAGGCAGGCTATGTAGAGGGGGACAATGTAAAGTTCATCGTGCAGAACGCGCAGGCGGATATGGGCCTGGGGCAGCAGATTGCCGCGCAAATGGCGCAGGAGTGCGACCTGGTGTGCGCCATCGCCACCCCTATGGCGCAGGCCGCCTTTAACGCCTGCATGGATAAAAATATCCCGGTGATCTACTCCGCCGTAAGCGACCCCGTGAGCGCGATGCTTGCCGATGCTGATGGGAAGAACTCTAAAGCGGTTACCGGCACCTGCGACCTGCTGCCGGTGGAGGCACAACTGAAACTGATCCGCGCCTTCCTGCCGGATTCTAAAAAAATCGGTATCCTGTATACCACCAGCGAAACGAACAGCGAAAGCCAATTAAAGCTGTACCAGCAGCTGGCGCCCGATTACGGCTTTGAGGTGGTTGCCACGGGCATTTCCACCGGTGCGGATATCCCCCTGGCGATGGACAGCCTGCTGCCCAAAGTCGACTGCCTGACCAACCTCACAGACAACACGGTCGTCAGCTACCTGGCGGTGCTTGTAGAAAAAGCGAACGCGGCAGGAAAGCCGATCTTTGGCAGTGAAATAGAACAGGTGAAAAACGGCTGCATTGCCAGCGAGGGCGTGGAATATGTTGCGCTGGGCAAGCAGACGGGCGAGCTCGCCGCACGGGTGCTAAAAGGCGAATTTGCCGGCGATATACCTTTTGTCTCAAGCGAGGGCGGCGATATGAGCTACAATCCCACGGCTGCCGCCAAGCTTGGGATCACCATCCCCGAGGCGGAGCTTAACCGCGGCATCGATGTAACCAAGGCGGAATAATCCGTTTCACCTTTTCTCACAAACGGGTCGGCGCGATTGAGCGCGCCGGCCCCGTCTGCGTCTTATCCTTTCGCTGCTTGGAGGCATGTATTCATGGGCATCATCATTGGCATTTTTGAAGAGGGGATGATCTACGCCATTTTAGCGCTTGGCGTGTGGATCACTTACCGCATTCTCGATTTTCCCGATCTTACGGTGGACAGCTCGTTTCCGCTAGGCGCCGCGGTCAGCGCCATCCTTACCATAAATGGCATGCATCCGGTGCTGACCTTATTTGTGGCCCTGCTTGCGGGCGCTGTTGCCGGGCTGGTCACGGGGCTGATTCACGTAAGGCTTGGCGTGCGCGACCTGATCAGCGGCATTATCACCATGACAGGGCTGTACAGTATCAACCTGCGAATCGCCGGCAAGGCCAACCTTCCGTTTTTCAATAGGGATACACTCTTTGACAACACGTTTGTCAAAGGCTTTCCGTCCTTTTTGCAGCCATATAGCAAAATCATTGTAGTGCTGCTGGTGCTGCTTGCGGTAAAGCTTATGCTGGACTTATTCATGAAAACCAAAGCCGGATACCTTTTGCGCGCGGTGGGCGACAACCCAAGCGTTGTTGCCAACCTTGCCAAAAACGGCGGCTTTGTGAAAATCGAAGGCCTGGCGGTTGCCAATGCGCTTGTGGCCCTTTCGGGCGCGGTAATGGCGCAAAAAAACCGGGTGTTTGAAATTTCCATGGGCACAGGCGCGCTGGTCTTCGGCCTTGCGGCGGTCATTATCGGCGTAAATCTGTTTAAGCACGTGAGCTTTGTGAAGGGAACCACCGCCGCGGTTGCGGGCAGCATTCTTTACAAGGCAAGCGTGGCGGCAGCGCTTTCTATGGGGCTTGTGCCCCAGGACCTGAAGCTGGTGACGGCCGCGCTGTTCCTGCTGATCCTTATAGGTACCAACGCGTTCAAAAAGAAGGTGAAGCTACATGCTTGAACTCAAGTCCGTCACCAAGGTATATAGCCCTGGCAGCATCAATGAAACCTGCCTTTTCCGGGATTTCAGCCTGTCGATTCCCGATGGGCAGTTTGTGAGCGTGGTCGGCAGCAACGGCAGCGGTAAAACCAGCATGCTCAACCTGATCTGCGGCTCGATTACACCGGATGGCGGGCAGGTTCTTATGGGCGGCGAAAACATTACCAAAACGCGGGATTATATCCGTTACCGCAAAATCGGCCGCGTATACCAAAACCCGGCCATGGGAACCTGCGGCACCATGACCATACTGGAAAACATGGCGATGGCAGACCATAAGGGCAAAACCTTCGGCCTGAGCTTTGGTACCAACAAGAGCCGGATTTCCTTCTACCGGGAGAAGCTGGCCATGCTCGGGCTGGGGCTGGAAAACAAGCTGCAAGTACCTGTCGGTATGCTTTCCGGCGGCCAGCGGCAGGCACTGGCGCTTTTGATGATTACTTTGACGCCCATAGAGTTTCTGATACTGGACGAGCACACGGCGGCGCTGGACCCGAATACGGCCGAGAACATCATGCTTCTTACCGGCAGGCTGGTTGCCCAAAGCCATATTACAACATTGATGGTGACCCATAACCTGCGCTACGCGCTGGAGTACGGGGATCGCCTATTGATGCTGCACGAAGGCAGGGTGATACTGGACAAGGCGGGCGATGAAAAAAGAGCGCTTGCGCTTGGTGATGTGCTTGGGCTGTTTACACAAATCAGCGTGGAGTGCGGGAATTGATGGGGTTTAATCTTATACTGCCCTGAAAATAGCATTTGCTACTGATGCGATGACCTCCTCCAGCCTCCTTCGTCGGCAGCCCCCTCCAGGAGGGAGCCTTTTGGAAAGCCTCCCTTTGGAGGCTCCAGAACACCGACCCTGCCAGTGGCAGAATAGGGCGGTGTTGAGGAGGCTGGCGAAACGAGCAGAGCGCAGCACCGCGGTAATTGAGCCAGATGGAATGGTGCTGCCCGTAGGCGGCGGAAGGAGTTCTGCCGTAAAGTAGCAAGTACTATTTAAGAGCAGCATGAGCATACGCCTTTATTTTACCAAGTATAATGAGGCGGAGAGTCAACAGCTAACCAGCAAATCATACCTACTGTTAACAAAAATGGGAGGATGATTATGAAAAAGAAAAAGGCAATAAGCCTTCTATCAATTGGGATAGGACTTATGATAATAATATTTGCACCTATGATTGGTAATAATGTTGAATTGCATTCAATATATGGAGATGTTACACGTTCCTATTTTACCTATATAGCATATACAGTATCTTTTTCAGTTTTAGGATTGGCAATTTTCCTGTCAGGAGTTATAGGTTACTATATGAATAATAGAAAATAGCAACAAATAGAAGAACCCCTTGCACTGAGCAAAACCAGCGCAAGGGGATTTTTTGTTGTGTCTGGATCACGGCTATCCAGAAAACAGATCATCACTTACATCATTTTGCTGTTTTCTAAATACCGTTCATCTTTTGGGGCTGTATAAATTACTTTGCGTCAACTTCCGCCATATGGTTGATGAGGTCAACAACCTTGTTGCTGTAGCCCCACTCGTTGTCATACCAGGCAACCAGCTTGACAAAGGTCGGCGTCAGGCTGATGCCGGCGGTGGCATCGAAGATGGAGGTGCGGGCGTCATGAATGAAATCGCTGGAGACAACGGCGTCTTCGGTATAGCCGATGATGCCCTTCCAGCGCTTGCTCTCGGACGCTTCCTTCATGGTAGCCTTGATCTCATCCATGGAGGCGGGGGTCTTCAAGTTCACGGTCAGGTCGACCACGGACACGTCGGCAGTAGGTACGCGGAAGGACATGCCGGTGAGCTTGCCCTTGAGTTCCGGAATAACCACGCCCACGGCCTTGGCAGCGCCGGTGGAAGAGGGGATGATGTTGTACGCCGCGCCGCGGCCGCCGCGCCAGTCCTTGTTGGAGGGGCCGTCAACGGTCTTCTGGGTGGCGGTGGTGGAGTGCACGGTGGTCATGAGGCCGTCGGTGATGCCGTACTTCTCATGAATGACGCTGGCCAAAGGAGCCAGACAGTTGGTGGTGCAGGAAGCGTTGGAAACAACCTTCATGTCCTTGGTGTACTTCTCATGGTTGACACCCATCACGAACATCGGGGTTTCCTTGTCCTTGGCGGGAGCGGTGATAACAACCTTCTTGGCGCCGCCCACAAAGTGGTAAGAAGCGCCTTCCTGGGAGGTGAACACGCCGGTAGCCTCGGCAATGTATTCCGCACCGGCTTCCTTCCACGGAATTTCTTTGGGATCCTTGCAGGCATAGATCTTGATGGGCTTGCCGTCAACGATCAGGGTGTTGTTCTCGTGGTTGACGGAAATCTCGCCCTTGTACTGGCCATGCACCGTGTCATAACGGAGCATATAAACCATGTAATCCAGGTCGATGAACGGGTCGTTGATGGCAACCACATCCACCTTTTTGTTTTCCATAGCGGCACGGAAAACCAAACGGCCAATACGGCCGAATCCATTGATACCTACTTTCGCAGACATTGTTTTCCCTCCTATATCATGCTTGGCCCCACCCAAGATTGTACAGAATTTTCCCTGATTTTGCAAGAGCTTTGCAGGGCTTTTTCATGAAGTATTGTTAAATTTTTCGCAAAATGCAAGCTATTTCAATGCTTCGGGATTCAGGCAAGTGAGGTCCTCCGTCACGAACAGCCCATTTTTGCGGACCAGTTCGCCGTCAAAGTACATTTCCCCGCCGCCGTATTCCGGTGTCTGTATGCACACCAGGTCCCAGTGGATGGCGCTCTTGTTGCCATTGGGGCAATCGTCATAGCAGTTGCCCGGTGTAAAGTGGAAAGAGCCGGCGATCTTCTCGTCAAACAGCGTATCCTTGATAGCGGAAGTGATATAGGGGTTGACGCCAATGGCAAATTCGCCGATGTAGCGCGCCCCCGAGTCTGTGTCAAAAATCTCGTTGATGCGCTTGGTATCGCTGCCGGTGGCCTCCACGATCTTCCCATCCTTGAACACAAGCCTGATGTTTTCAAACGTGCGGCCATGGTACAGGCTCGGTGTATTGTAGGTCAGCACGCCGTTTACCGATTCGCGAAGTGGCGCCGTGAACACTTCCCCATCCGGAATGTTCACTTCCCCCGCACACTTGATAGCGGGCTGGCCCTTGATGGAGAACCTCAAATCTGTGCCCTCGCCCACGATATGCACCTTGTCGGTTTTCTTCAGCCGGTCCACCAGGTGATCCATGGCGCGGCTCATTTTACCGTAGTCCAGGTTGCAGACGTTGAAATAGTGGTCCTCAAAGGCTTCGGTGCTCATACCCGCCTGCTGGGCCATGCTGGGCACAGGATAGCGCAGAACCACCCATTTTGTATCCGGCACCCTGATGTTGGAATGCACGGGCTGGGCATAATGCTTGCTGTACAAGGCAAGGTTTGCCCCCGGCACGTCGGAGCTTTCAAAGCTATTGTCGCCGGCACGGACGCCGATATACGCCTTGCAGTCCTTCATGCGCAGCGCGTCATACTTGGCCATCAGGTCCAGTTGTTCCCGGGTATAGCCCATGGCCATGGCGCGCTCCACAGTAGGCGACTTCAAATTGACCAAGGGTATGCCTTCCGCCTTGTACACTTCGGAAATGAGCTCTGCCGTAAATTCCTCCGGCACGCCGGTGCATTCGATCAGCACCTTTTCCCCCTTCTGCACCCGGCAGGAGTAGTTTACCAAGTTATGCGCCAATTGAGTCATCCGCGGGTCTTTCATTTGTTTTGGGCCTCCTGTGTAGTAATTTATGGACAAGCGCCGCCGCAGGCTTTTCCAGCCCAAAG
>JAEZHM010000113.1 GCA_023416585.1 Bacillota bacterium | reverse complement strand
CAAGGAGGTGAATGAAATTGCCGAATATCAAGTCTGCCATCAAGCGCGTCAAGGTCAGTGAAAAAAAGAATCTGCGCAACCGGATGATCAAAACCGGGGTGAAAACCGCCGTCAAGAAATTCCAGGTTGAGTTGGCTACGAACCCCAGTGCCGCCAACGTGCAGTTGAGCGCAACCACCTCCGCCATCGATAAAGCGGCTGCCAAGGGCATTCTGCACAAGAATACGGCCAACCGTAAAAAGGCCCGTCTGGCTCGCAGTCTTTCTAAAGCGGTGGCTCAGTGAATTGCCGGATAAAATACGTATCTCCAAGAACCCCTTTCCTTATGAAGGCGGGTTCTTTTTTATTCGCGAATATGGCAATGCCATTTTGCACCATTCGCATGTGAGTTTTCACTGTCCTTCGCAATGCTTGGCCGATGAAAACACGCGGCCGATAAAAGGTGTACGGAAAGCCGGCTCCGCCGGCACTCGCCATCCCGGCAAAGCCGGGCGAGACGATTACAATTGAAGGAGCTCTGCCCCTTTAGTACATCCCTGAAAGAATGCTTTGTATTGACGAAAATACTAGGGCGGAAAGCATGAATTGCCTTCCGCCCTTTTGTTTAATGCAAAATCTTCATTCCCATTTTTGCTTAGGAGGCGGCTGTATGGCACCGGGACGCTTGCTCCCCTCCTTAAGTACAAAACCCAGGTCGCAGTCGAAATTCCGTCCGCTGCTTATCACCATCACATCTCCGCTATAAGCCGTATCCCCTTGAGCGCCTATAAGCGCGCTTACCAGCATGGGATAATCTGTGCGCTGCGTTGTGGGCATAAGTTCAGGGTACATGGAAACCTTCACCTGGCTCAACATGGGATACACATTGTCAAACAAGTAGTAACCGTAGGCGTCGGTAACGCCCGCCGCCACCTGCTGCCCTTCCTGAATGAGTACCACGTTCAGGCCGGGGATGCCGGGCTCGCCTGCGTCCTGCAGCCCGTTCCCGTTTTCATCCAGCCAGGCAAAGTCACCCAGCTTGCCGGTTTTGACGGCACCGATATTGAGGCTTTCCTGATCCTGCCCCATATTCAATGCAAAGGTATCTCCCAGGCCTGCGGTGATATCGGTAACGATGCTTACAGCTTCACCGCTTTGCAGCCGCTCATCATGCGGCTTCACGAACAGGTATCCTTGAGGCAAAGCTGCGCCAATCCTGTAATCTCCTGGCATCAGTTGCTCGAAGCGGTATGCGCCGTCCTCCCCTGTCTGCATGGTTTTGACAGGTGTATGAAGGTTATTGCCTTCATACAGTGAAACTAACGTGTCTGCAATAGGCAGAACCGTGCCCTGCTCATCAGACCAGACTGTGCCCGCAATGGAGGTATACTGCTTTACCCCAGCACGGATGTCAGCTATCTCTTCCTCTTCTGAAAGCTTTAAACCAGATAGGACTATGGTGCCTGGCGTACCATCCGCAAACATGTTTTCCCCGGCACCTGTATCTGCCGCTATGCTATTCTCAGGAAGGCTTACCGTTAGGTCGTATGCTCCCGGCCGGATCACAGGTGCATGATATGCGCCGAACTCATCGGTTGTCAGTGTGGCAAAAACACTGCCGTCCTGTGTGTCAAACACCTGCACCTTAAGGCCTCTCAAAAACGCTTCCTCCGGCTCTTGCAGGCCGTTGTTGTTCGCATCCAGCCATACATAGCCCTTAAGGGAACCGGGCAGCACAGCGCCTACCAGGCGGCTCTCCAGTCTCTGTCCCATGATGATGTCGATATCCAGGCTTTCCTGAGCTTCAAGGGATGGGTTCATCAGTATATTTGCTCCGGTCCTTGTAAAGACCATACCTGTGGGCAGCGACACATTCAAAGTGTATGCGCCCGGCCGCAGGCGGTCAAGCAGGAAAGAGCCGTCGGGCCCAGATACCGCATTCCCGGCTTCCTGACCGGTAACACGATTGATGAGAGTGAAGTTCACACCGGATAAAGCGTCTTCCCCATCCTCCATGGCCCCGTTTGCGTTGGCGTCATGGAACGATGAGCCGGATATACGGCCAAGAGCCACCGCTCCGCAAAGAGGCGCCTGCTTTGTTTCTCCAATTGTAAGGTCAAAGGCTTCGCCTAAAGCAGTCAGGTCTTCTCCCGCAATTTCGCTGCCTCCCGCAATTTTTGCGGCGTATACCGAGTCTTCCGGCAGCAGATAAGACAAGCTATACCGCCCCGGATGCAAATCTGCAAAGGCAAAAGCTCCGTCGGCGCCGGTGTCGATGCTATTCACCGTCTCGCCTGACTCGTTTAATAGGCTTATATGAACTCCTTCAAAACCACCTTCCCCCTGGGTAAGAAGGCCGTCATCATTGGCGTCTGCAAAAACCTGCCCCAAAACTTTGGCAGGCAAAATGACGCCTGCGTATACGTTGGATACTTGCTCACCCAAGGCTACGGGGATTAAATCGGTCAGCCCCTCATTCTGCTCAACAGACTGTATCCGGCTTCTTGATTCCCCTTCCACCAATTTGGTGAACATAAAGCCCGCAGGCTTATCTATAGCCACAGTATAGGCCATGGGCATCAGACTCTCAAAGTTGTAACGACCGGAGGCGTTGGTTTTCGTGCTGGCTACAGTCTCCCCTTCCTGATCCAAAAGCCTTACTGAAATACCGGAAACAGGTTCCTCCCCGGCGTCAAACAGTCCGTTATAGTTTGCATCGGCAAATACGCAACCGGACAAGCTTCCGGGTACAACTGCGCCCACGCCGACACCCCTGCGTTCTCCGCTTGAAATCGTAATTGTTACAGTCGTCTCACGCCTGCCGGCGCGCTGGGTAAACAGATTCTTATAATCCGCATCGCTGACAGGAACACAAGTAAATACAATACCGGTATCCGGCAGAACGGCCCGCAAGTTATATGCTCCTCCCCGCAGGCTGTCGAAGCGGAATGCACCATCCAGCCCGGTCATAACAATGCCCAGGCCCTTTGTTGCGCCAACCTTGGTAAGCTCCAGTGTCACATCGCTCAGAAGTTGTTCGCCGTCATCCCGGATGCCGTTATAGTTGCTGTCCAGGAAAGCCACGCCCTCCAGAATCACTCCCGGCACAAAGCCTATATTCTGGTTTTCCTCACGGGTGCCGGATTCTATCACGTATTGGCGTTCTCCAGCTCCGACACCTTCCGTGGTGATGATGGATCGGTTCAGTCCGCCTTCTGCACTATACCTGGTAAAGCTCATGCCTTCAGGACCTTTAACAGTATACAGATACGTGTCGATCCTTGCTGTGATCTCATAGCGGCCGGTATCATCCGTGGTATAGGCGTAATCCTGCCCGTTATGGGTGCCGGTAAGCGTTACCACGCAATCCTTCAGGCCCGGCTCGCTGCCGTCCATGATGCCATCTTCATTGCTGTCCAGCCAGATGCGGCCGCTGAGCCTACCGGTCCTTACGCCGCCAACGCCAAACTCAGCCGTCTGTCCTTCCTGTAAAGTAAAGGGCTGCGTCACACCCTGGCGGCTGTCGGCCATTGGCACCGTATTCCGCTTGATGCCACTCACATCCCCCTGCGGGGAGAGCCAATATCCTTCCGGCAGCGTAAAGCGGAGGATATATTTACCCGGAGCGACGCTTTTTATGGACGCCTGACCGTTGCGGTCGGTAAGTGCCTGCGCGACCACCGTATCCGTATTCCCTTCTGCAGGGAGAACCTCCACCAGTGTTCCCTCGATGGCCCGCTCATATATGCCCTGCATACCGTCGTTATTGCTGTCCCAGAAAGCGTTGGCTTCAAGCGCGGCCGGGGAAACGGTTCCCACAAGGAGCTTTGCATTTTCGCCGCTTGACAAAGAAAAGGGCTCCTGTGCCTGCTGGCTTTCCAGCGCCTTACCTGCTGGCAGCGTGATGGAAAGGCGGTATTGGCCAGGCGTCAGGTTTTCAAAGCTGTACAGGCCATCTGCACTCGTTTGCATGGAGCCAACCTGTGACCATGTTCCATTCTGCTCCACAAAGATATCCACCTGAGCTCCAGGGAGAGGCGCTTCGCCCGGTCCCTGAGCGCCATCCCGGTCAGCATCCCCAAATACGGAACCCGCAACCGTGGCTGTCTGCAAAAGATCGGCCACCTGGGTTACCGCATCCTGTCCCGGCGCAACTTCAATAGTAATGGACGCAGTCATATCCCCTTGCGTTTGTTCCAGCCGCCATACGCCCGACTGATCACTAAGCACTGATTTGGGCATCAGCGCACGAACCTGATACGTACCCGGTATCAGGTCGGTAAAAACACACTGGCTGTTTTCATCCAGCACTTCCTGCTTATCTTCAGGCCCAGACACCGTTACAGGCGTACCCGCAAGGCCAGTCCCATTGAACTTTACAATCAATCTGCCCGTAACCGTTTCATCCAATGTAAGCTGCATTATTCCGCCGGCTGGAACGGTGGCATCCAGGGTTACATTGCCCTTTTGCCAGGCTTGCATACCTTCTTGGCGTACGGCAAGCCCTTGGGGCACCTGCAAGTCCAGCATATACGCAAAGCTTAACAGCTTGTCAAAATAGTATGAGCCGTCATCCGCTGGCGCAGATTCTTTGACGAGAGCACCATTCAGGTTAAGCTTTGCCGTGCCAAGGGGATAGGCGTAGCCATTCAGCTTTATGACAAGCGATCCATAACGCCGCACAAGCCCGTTTTGCTCAGCCTCCCCGCCATAGGGAAGAGTCAGGGCAGGAAGAAGTGCCTTGAGTCCATCCGTCTGAGCATACCCGTCGCCTAAATAGAAGCCGACCTCTACGGAAAGCGCATCAGGCAGCTTCAGCGCCACCTGATATTCCCCTGCCTTTAATGCGTCAAAGCGGTACTGCCCATATACGTCCGTAATAGTGGAAGCGGATGCCTTTCCGCCTGCCATCAGTGTGACCTCAACCCCGGAAACTCCTGCCTGGCTCTCCTGTTCATAGATGCGGCCGTACAGCGCGCACATTTTGGAGAATGCGATTTGAACATCGCTCTTTTTGTTCAAAGCTGTCTTAGCCGCCAGATACAGTCCGCCGGCGACGCGCTGCCCGGCAATAGCCGTGTTTTCCGGAAGCTGCGCATACAGTTCTCCGCTTTGATTATCAGCAGCGACTCCGGAGAAGTCGAATACGCCCTGACTTGCTGTATAACTATAATAGCTTACATTGGAGGAACCTTGCCACAGTACAAGCTGTCCTTCGGCTCCTGCTTCGCCGTCATCTTTGCGCCCGTTTTGATTGGTGTCGTCAAACATACTGCCGGACAATGCATCAGCTTTTTCCACTTTCAGGGACAAGGAACCTTCCTCAGCTTTCATGTCCGCGCTTTCCCCAGACGATTGAGGAGTCAGAACCAACGTTGGAACCTGTACTGTTCCTTTGGATCTGGATACTTGAACAGGAAGTATGGCTTCCCCGCCTTCATTCATGCTTATGGCCGTCACCTGATCCCACGCGCCGCTGAACGATTCCGCATCTATCCATACGGACGCGGGCTGCGGAACGATATCTGTGGTGACACACACCTTCCCCTGTGGTTTCCCCCCCAGTTTGATTCCCTGGGGAAGCGTGCATATAGCCGTAACCGATGATGCGTTTCCTGTTTTGAAAAGCAGTTCCCCGCTGCCGTTTTCGGGCAAAGCTGCCTCACTGCCACTTGCGGTAAACCCTAGCGGCTGCAGAGATATGGCTGTACCCGTCTCGTTCTTCGCTGTCCATTTGCTGAAAACATATGTCTGAGGCTCAGAAAGGCCCAAAGCGACGTCCGCGACCGGGCAGCCTTCCATCCTTTCACCCCACACCTGCAGGCCTCTGGGGTTATCCAAGGTAGGCGATACCCCTGCCGCGCTTTCGATCCAGGCTGAACCTTCCCCATCCCCCGCACCGAAGGAAGCGGCAAATTCAATCGTTTGCTTTTGTCCTTCCGACAGCGTGCCGTTAAGGGTCAATAGGGCGATGTCAGATTGCCTGCCATGGCTTACCGCAGCAACCGGCGAAGCAAAACCGCCGTCCTGTATCCGCCAGCCGTCAGGCAAATTTACCGCAAGGCGGGGACTGTCTATGGCAGGACCGCCTTCATGGTTTATTGTAAGTGTCACGCGTTCCGGCGTTTTTGCCACGGCAGAAATGCGTAATACAGCCCGGTTGTCAAACACTAACGCGCGAAGGTCAAGGCTGTCGTTTTCTCCGTAGGCTGTGACAGGATACCCGTCACGCCCCGGGTAATCATACTGCCAGGACTGTTTTGCAGTGGCCCCAACCCGGGCCACACTGGCTGCCGCAGCATCGGACACACGTAGGTTGAGGCCAATTTGCAGGCGGATATCCCCCATCACAAAGCCTTGCGGCACTACCGCTTCCCCATCCGCCGTACCATATACAACTTTGAGGGCGGCTGCTTTTTGCCCATCCAGCGACAGCTTTTGTCCGGGTAAAAGCTGCCTTTCCCCGCCGAGCTGCTGTCCCTGGCCGTCAAAAAGAATTGCCTTTGCCTGAATGCCTTTCGTACCGGGGGTTACCGTAATACTCTTGATTTCTTTCCCCGACTGGTCAGTAAGCGGGTTCCCAGATGCATCCAGCAAAATAAGCCCGCTAATATCCAACGTATATTCTATAAGAGGAATCGTATTCTTAAGCGCCGTCTGGCTGGAAAGATGGAATTCCGCAACTTGATCCTTGGCATACAGATTCCCGGCAGGAACTGTTTCCAAATCCATGGCCCCGGATAAGTGGTCATACACGGGCACTAATGCATTTTTAACTGAGAGGCTTAACATGCTGTCTTCCGTACCAAGGTAGGGAACGATGTTAAAAGCCACATCTTCTGCCGGCAGCGTTCCTTCCGGTGACAGCGTTTGGCGCAGGATATAAGCGCCTTCAGGAAGTGGCGCAGTGGCGCTGTAGCGGCCCTCGCCGTCCGTATTAAAAGTAAGCGATATCTGCCCGTTTGAACCTATGATGGTAAAGCTTGCACCACCCAAAGGCTGCCCGTTATCAGAAAGCGTATTGTTCAGGCTGAACAGGCCTTCCCTGGCATAGGCCAGCACGTCCGCCCGCAGGCTGCTTTCTCCATTCCAGGCAATGGGAATGATGTCCTGACAAACATAGGTATCCGGAATGCTCTCCACAAGGGGACGCAAAGACAGGCCAAGCTTTCCATCCTGCGCACTGATCTGAAGCGATTCTGGCACACCGGCGTCCCGCTGCTCCTGCGTGCGGTTGGCGGCGATTTCCCCTAATTTTGTGTCCCCCGACAGCACTTCAAAAGTGCCGCTCAGCGGCACTGTCTGCCAATGCATCAGCGCATTGAGCTTCAGCCCCCTAAAGGATACCGATAATGTGAGTTCCTCGCTGGGAGAAGCTCCTGCTGTCAAAATCGCCAAAAAGGCAGCCAATACCAAGCCGCCTCCAAACAGAATCCACCTTCTCCTACCAGAAATGAAATTCTTTCCCATCTTCCGGCGACGCATATGTGCTCCTCCATCAAAAGAAAAGCCTGTTTCACAGGCGTTTTCATACGTACCCAAAACCAGCCTGAATTGGCATATGGTTTTCCCTCTGTTATAGTAAAACACCCCATAGCCTTTGTCAACTATTCCCGGCCGGGAGGAAATGTAAAAACACGGAAATTGCAAGCAATCCGATACGCATTATAAAGGCGGATTCCGCTTTTGAATACGGAGTCCGCCCTATACTTTCCTATGGTTTGGCAGTGGCTGAAGCAAGATTCAGGATGATCTGATGAGGAGCTTTTTCCCTGCCCCATCCTATATCAGCCCCGTCAGTTAAGCGCCGGCTATCCATACCGTGTACGCCTCTTAGGTATTGTGGTCACATGTTGCATGAGGAATGGCAGCTATGATGGCAGGGTTGGGGAAATAATGGCTTTTCCTTGCACTCGGGCTTGGGCGGCTTGGTAAAACATGGTTCCCAATGAATTAGGAACAATTCCAGCACAACCTCCAGTTCCACCTCAAAGCACTGATCATTCGAGCACACAGGCGCGTTCAACAGCCGCACGCATGGCACGATGATCAGGTTGTGGCGCCAGCATTCCGCGGGAGAGCATTTCAGGCGAAGGCAGGCATCCATCTCAACCACCGACGGGCAGAAGTATTCATTGCCGGCGGCATCCCGCACACAGGCGCAAACAGGGATGAATACATGGAACATCGCCTGGCCCCACCCCGTATTGCACTTGGCCGGTTCCCACCAGGGCTGCGCACCGCTTTGCTGCACAGATATCAGTTGGAACGGAGGCTGTGCGCACTCCGGCAAGCAGTTCACGATTAGTTTGGTGCACAGACGACGCTGCCATTCCCGGCCGCTGCAGATGATTCTGGGCAGCAATACCTGAATCGGTTCCTGCTCACGCTTGCAATGGTCCTTGGGCGGGCAAGGATGAGGGCAGGAAGGCGGACAAGGTGGTGGACACGGCGGAGGGCACGGAGGCGGACAAGGCGGTGGGCACGGCGGAGGGCAGGGCTTTGGACAACGTGGAGGACACGGTGGCGGGCAAGGCGGTGGACAGGGTGGCGGACATGGCGGAGAGCATGGCTGTGGACAAGGTGAAGGACAAGGCAGCGAACATGGCATGCATTTATCCTTGTCCATAGGCGGCCATGCGGAGGCACAAGACTGACTACGTTCAGGCTGTTTATGCTGCCTGCACGAAGAGCAGTTACATTGATGATTTACCATGGTTAAAACCTCCAGGGACTTTGCTTTTGGCAAAGCATGGTTTTTCTGTGGAAGGGGTCTCGCTCCATTGTATGTTTTCATCATAAAACCGTTCTGTCCCACATAGCAGAGGAGCATGATTCAACACAATCCCCTGCAGTATTGTTTATGAAGGACAAGTGGTATAAAAATGGATATAAACACGCAAAAAAGCCTTGACAACACCCTCCTCCTCCAGTATAATAACTTTTGTTCGCACGGCGTAAGCCTGCGGGAAGTTGACTGGGTGTGGCGCAGTTTGGTAGCGTGCTTGAATGGGGTTCAAGAGGCCGGAGGTTCAAATCCTCTCACCCAGACCAGAAAGAAACCGTTGAAAACACTAGGTTTTCAGCGGTTATTTCTTTTTGTAACGTAATTTATTTTTATCCTCCAAAATAGCTACTGCAACCTTTTATTGAAAACATCCCTTCCAGATAGTTCCTGCAACTTTTTTTGTCCGCATATTTCCACGATTCCTTGGATGATAAACCGCTCCCCGCTTTGGCCATTGAGCCGTACTCCCTATGAAAACAAAAGAAAAGAGCGGCCGCACAAGGATGAGAGACTGTTCTCCAGCGTTTTTTTCGCTGTGCAAGCGCGGTCAATCAGGTTCTCGAGGCTGCTGCGATTTTTGATGTCCGGCCGCCTGCACTCAATCTAGGTATATCTGAGCCCAATCACCTCGTGTACTTCCTTATACTAATAAAAAACAGTATTACATCAAAAGCTGTGCGATACGGGCTTATTCCCGCCAGGTGCCGCCCAGTTCGCGGACTTCCAGCGACAAAAGCTCGGCCCGTCCGCCCTGGGCAAAAGCACAAAACCCATCTTGCGTCTCATACACAAGCCCCAGCGGCATATAGGCGAGCCCTTCGTTTCCGAATATCTCCAAAGATACCTGATCCACCAGGGCTCGCAGCACAATCCTGCCATCCTCAGACTCTAGGTCGCAGGTAACGTTCCGGCAGGTAAGGCGCTTTTCCGGCACCTGATACACCACGGGCGTCCCCCGGATCACAAGGCCCAGGGTTTTGGCCGATCCCGGCGCAAATACCGCGTGGATGTCCAGAAGGCCGCTTGCGGGGAAGCAGACTTGAGCATCATCCAGAATCACGTCCGCGTAGGCTCGGCTGCTTTTGTATAGCCGTTCCACTTCCCGAATGGGATAGACGAATAGACGCAGCCCCTGGGTCGTGGTCCGCAGGGAAAGCGTGCAAGGAAAGGTCAAAAAACCATGGAAGGGCATGCCTGGCATTGTTGCATTAGCCCAGCTCATTTGGATGCGCCTTGCATCCTGCTGGACGTCCAGGTTCCAGGTTTGCGCGGCATAGCTGTGTGCGCCTTCCGGGACGGTGTATAGCACCGGGCTTTCGGGGGAAAATACCCGTCCGTCGAAGTGGCCGATCCTATAAGCGCCCCTTGTGGCGGCAAAGAAGACCCACCGCGTGTCACCGGGATTATCATCCACAGGCAGCTCAAAAAAATCGGGGCATTCGGCGCAACCGGGCATGGCTACATCGCACATCTGCTCCCAATGCGTAAGGTCGGGGGAGGAAAGCAGCGAGTACACGCCGTGGGCAAGGAAAAGCGCCATTACCCACCGGCCCGAGCCCTTGTGCCAGAACACCTTGGGGTCTCGGTTGTTGGATCGTATTTGGCCCACCACCGGGTTCTTTTCGTATTTCGTCCAGGTCATGCCCCCGTCCCCGCTGTACGCCAGGCACTGGGTAAAAGGCATGCCCTGGGACAGCGGAGAGGTGTCCCCAGCCGCTGTGTAGACGAGCACCTGGGGCGGTTTTTCCCCCGACTTAAGGCCCGAGGTGTTGTGTACATCCACCACGCCCGAGCCCGACCACATTGTGCCCTGCGCATCGGGAAAGAGCACATCGCCCAGGTCCGACCAATGCACCATGTCCGTGCTCACCGCATGGCCCCAGTGCATGTTCCCCCAGTCCACACCGTAAGGGTTGTGCTGATAAAAGAGGTGGTATGTATCCCCAGCCCGGTGCAGGCCGATGGGGTCGTTGATCCAGCCCCGCCGGGAGGTGAAATGAAACTGCGGCCGAAGGCTTTCTTCGTACATCTCCTCATGTCCGGCGATGTGGTCTGAAAAGTGCAGCGACCGATACAATTCCTCCACGTCGGCCTGCGCTTCCACCGTGACACATCCGCCCACATGGGCCGCCAGGTCAAGGTATACGAAGAATTCCGGGCTATCGGGCGCTAACTTGATCTCAAACTGCTGCACAAGCGTGTCCTTAAGCCG
The DNA here is from genome assembly GCA_023416585.1 of Bacillota bacterium. Lineage (GTDB taxonomy): Bacteria > Bacillota > Clostridia > Christensenellales > Aristaeellaceae > JAEWAH01. The sequence continues at coordinate 220,692 of JAEZHM010000113.1, read as the reverse complement.
GACGGTCATCCATTGCGTAAGCGCTTTTGTGTTTACGGGAAGGTTCAAATACCGATGGGAGACCGGGATATCCTGAAGCAGGGCCATACGCAGTTCTCCATTTTCTTTTTATTCCGCCATGCCGGAGGCATATGGAATCTTAACGGTGACGATGGTGCCTTCCTGCACCTTGCTTTGGATGTGCAGCCCATGCTTTTCTCCAAAATGCAGGACCAGGCAAAAAAGCCTATAAGTGTTATGCTATTTGCTAGTTGATGAAGTAGGGCGGATGATCACTGATTTGTTTCAAACTATCTTCCTGCATACCAAATGCGCCTTACCAGCGTATTTCAATTCTTGATCCTGAACAAGCGGGTCAGCAACCGATGCGGCGGCCAATTAAGATAAGCTAGGGCAGGAAACGGGAGTAGGCAACATTGCGAAATCAGCTGACCTACCCCCAAAAACCGTCCAACTTTAAAGAGAGTCTATCAAGAAAACCGAATACAATGCTAACCAACCAACACCAGGTTAGCCGACGTACGTGTGAGCCGGCTTCGCCATACATATTAATATAATCACAGCGCTTTGATTTTTAATGATGCGTAGCAGGCATGCCCACCGTGGCGCAACGCCAATCCCACCATACCGCTCAAATATGGATCGCTGGCATCCTCAACAGCCATGAGCACAGTGTTATCGCACAACACATCGAAACGGTTGCCAATACAGCGTACCGCCAATTCAACGTCACCGTCCCCCTGCTTGAACGCGCAGCGACCCAGCTCTCGGTAACCGTTGTCATTCTTCATAAACAGAAGCTCGTCTCCGTCCAAGAACAGCGCATATCCGCGGATTGCGCCCTGAACCCTAAAGGCAAAGCCTGTCATGCCGGCGAGCGCCGACGAGCGCCATTTGCATGTCACTTCGACATCGCGCCAATGGATATCCCCGGTGTATGCCTCACCGAAGTCTGCACAGGTTCCCATCAGCCGCCCGTCCTGCAGGTCCCATATGCCCTTGAGATATGTCATCTGGCTGACTTCCCGATGAAGCGGCGTCCACACCTCCATACGTTCTTTTGAAAAGTCAACTGTGTAGTCGGCCTTGCCTGCAAAGTGCATCCGATCGATATAGACAGCATCTTGCCCTTCCCAGCGTAATGCCATTAACTTGACGCCAGCCTGCTCGATCACTGCACCGCAAAGCGGTGGGATGTCCAGCGACAGATCCGCCCATTCCCCAGACTTAAGCTCCGTCCACTTGCCCACATATTCATGCCCGGTGTTTCCGTCCAGTGCGTAAAGGGCAGCCTTGAGAGCGCCGTCACTTCCGGCGCTGACGCTGGCGGTCACCGTCTGACCGGGGTATAACACCGGTGAGAAGGATGGATCATACCGGCTGTCATGAAAATGATGCGGGCGGTAATATGTTCCGTAATACACATACCGCTCATCTCCAGGCTGGAGATTTTTCAGCAGGACACGCAGGCTACCGCCGCTTTTATACACCTTATCCTCGTGGTAAACCACGTCCTCCTTGGCATTTCTGCCGCCGCGGGTACGAAACGCACAGGTGGAGCCGGGCAGCATGAAATCAAACTCACTATCAGCCATGAGGAACGCTTGCCAGCGCTCAGGGGGCGCTTCCCCGGCGATCTTGTAGGCCAGATTAGCCATCACCCGCACACAGCCCGGCAGGTTCATGATGTTCATGCAGCCAACCACGCTGGATGCAACCAGAAAATCATTGATAGGCCGGCGCCAGCGCACCTCATCGATGCCAGAAAGGCCTGTCAGTACACCCATGATCGAACCGACATTCGCCACGTTGCAGTCGGTATCCCAGCCCGCCATGTTGCAGATGTTGATAGCGCGGTCAAAGCTACCCGCTCCGTACAGCAGCGACATGACAATCACAGCGCTGTTTGGTATGATGTGGCACACGCCAGGGTACCGGTCATAGCCCCAGTTGGCGATGATATATTCCATGCACACGCGCCAGTCATCATTGGTGCGATCATCGTAAAAGCGTATGATGTCGCGCGCCATGCGCGCGTACTCACAGCCGGCCGGAATCACGTCAAGCGCCGCTTCGATGACCGCACGAACATCTCGCTGGACAAACGCGGCGCTGATGGCGGCCGCCACAAACTGCCCGCCATAGACACCGTTTCCGCCGTGGCCCACGCTGGCCGCCTTACCGGCGTATTCTGCCGCCAGCTCAGGGTCGGCTGGGATCGTCAGCCCCCACGAGTCGATAAATATCTGGCCGCCGATTTGCTCGGCGACCGCCGCGCCGTTCTGCTCAACGCTGCCACTCCGGGGCGCCATGATGCCGGCGCGCAGGTTGAGGTAGGCGGTGTGCTCGGTGCTGCGCCCGTATCCACCCCACCAGTAAAAGCCGTGCTCGTAAGGCGCGTAGTTGAGCCAAGTCTTGCCGATCTGCTCGGCGGTGATGTCCCGCGTATGGGTGTAATCGCTCAGTGCCCGCAGGAAAAACAGAGGTCCGTTGGAGTCGTCATCAGCCGCGAAGTCTCTGTAAGCCACCGGATAATCGGTGATCTCACCCAGCAGTTTCCCGATTTTCTCATAACTCCATCCCTCGATCGGCGCGCCATGCCTCACGCCAATCACCTTGCCCAACCAACCCGCATAGCACCTCTCTATGTAATCCGCCGGTATTTTACCCATAGTCCATACGCCTCCCCATATGATGTGATGTCCCTGCCCCGAGGGATACGCGGAGCAGGGACTGTGCATATCGTTTTGCTCGTGTTACTCGCTCCAGAGCGCTAACCGCTCGGTGTATAGCCGGTTTATCTCTGCTTCCCACTGCTCGATGCCCATGGCACGGATCTGCTCCATCAACTGGTCATATTGCGCATCGTACTGGTCGGCAGGCGCTGCGATGCACTTGACAATCTGTTTGTTGTAGTAGTCGGTGACGCGGGTATAGATGACACCTGCATCCGATTCGGGTGCAACAACCAGCCCAGCAATGTCAGTCACGTCAACCGAAATCTTCTGAAGGTCGGGGAAGTAGTCCAGACCGTTGCGGCCGAAGCCCTCATTGATCTTGCGCTCGGTTTCTGTCCACCACACAGAGGAATCCATTTCCATGGCGGTCCAGTCATACTTGTAATCAGGCGGGTTGCAGCCGATATACGTCATCCAGCCGTACTTCCACAGACCGCGCTCCTCCTGGACATTAACGTTGCTGCCCAATTGGTCGTTAAGCCAGTCGGTGATATAGACTTCGTTGCCGTTGACGCTGGCCCGTTGTGTCTTGTTGACGTCGATGTACCAGTCGATGTTCGGCGTGCCGTCGTTCTTGCCCTCGAAGTCATAGTTGCCATTTAACGTCATAAAGCCTTCTTCAGTGGCCATGAAGTTCAGAAACTGTATCAGCCGGACAGGATCCTTGCAATCTTTAGAGATCGCGACGCCGCCGGACAGCGAGCCGACATAGCGAGCGTAGGTGCGGTCGTCGTCTTTAAGTGAATCGTCGCGCTTGAGAAAGAACCAATCGAAGCGGTCGCCGGTTTGGGCGTCCTCAAACACGCGATTGGCATCCCACACAAGCTGGGTGGCCTCACCGATTGTTGAGAATACCTGACCACCGGCCAGTTTGTTTTTAAGCATGTCAGTTTTCATGACCAGCGCTTCCTGGTCCATCAGGCCCTCGGAATAGAGCCTGTTTAGCAACCGGAACAAATCCTTGACTTCAGGCGCAGTACGCGCGTAGGCCAGCATGCCATCCTTCAGCACGATGTCCTCGTTACCGGTTCCGCCGGCGGCAGCGTTGGCGATGTGTATCAGATCTGTCATCGTTCTCTCGTCAGCCAGCGCCAGGGACACCGGGATCATGGAGCCGTCCTCTTCCTTGTACTGCTTGAGCAGTTTGTAGTAGTCCTCGTAGGTCTTGGGCTGATACCAGCTGTTTTTCTCCAGGAAGCCAGTTCGTATGTTAAAGCCGTTGCGGGTTTCAGGGTACAACTGAATACCCTCGATGGGGTACCATGCCGGTAACTGGTAAACATTCCCATCTGCACTCTTCATCGTGCTGTACCTGTCACCGTAATTGCGAAGCATCATGGGGCCGTGCTCTTCAAGCAAGTCCTGTAGGGGTAAAAGCTTTCCGGCTTCAGCCAGCTTCTCCCCGACCGGCGCGTTGTTCAGTTCAATCAGGTCAGGCAGCGTGTCATCGCTGGCCAGCATGGTATTCAGCTTCTCGGCACCCTCAGTGGGTGGCACGACAAACTTAATGCGCACGCCGGTCCGTGCGAATATGTTCTCGGCGATGACGTTTTCGTCATAGGGTGCCTTGAAGTTGGGGTCCAGGGAGAAGTAGGTGAATTCGATGGGCTCCTTGCCGGAGAAGTCGACTGTTCCCTCCGGCGCGGCATTAGCCGTCAGTGTGCACGCCATGAGAAGTGTGATGAAAATGGCCATAGTGCGCTTCATGTTGGCATACCTCCTATTGATGATTTGATATCAAGCGTCCTTAGAACGCGTCCATCTTTGTTTATCCCTTGACAGCGCCGATCAGCATACCCTTGACGAAATAGCGCTGCACAAAAGGATACACGCATAGTATCGGCACAGTGGTGACAATGGTGATGGCCATCTTCACCGACTCGGGTGTTACCATGCCCTTGCTTCGCAGCTGGAACCGGAACTTGGCTGCGTTGCCCAATTGCATCGCCTCGGACTGGCGGATGATCTTGACAAGCAGGTATTGCAGCGTGGTCAGCCGCTCGTCGCTTGTGAAATAAAGTGTGTCGGTCCAGGCGTTCCACTGCCCCACCGCCACGAACAGAGCGATGGTGGCCAGAATCGGACCGGACAGCGGCAGCACTATCCTAAAGAAAATCAAAAGATCATTGGCACCGTCGATCCTGGCGGATTCCTCCATCGAGTCTGGCAGCGAGTCGAAGTAGTTCCGCATCAGAATCATGTTGAAGGCGCTGACCAGCCCTGGCAGCACATACACCAAGAATGTATTTTTGATATTGATCTGTTTGTAGAGCATGAACGTCGGGATCAGGCCACCGCTTATGAACATGGTCATCACAAACATACTGTTGAATAGTTTGTAGCCGATCAGGTAGCGCTTGCTTAACGAAAACGCCACCATAGAGGTGCAAAACAGCGCCGTCACCACCCCTACCAAGGTGCGCATCAGCGTCATAACCGTGGCGTCGTATAGCTGTCTGTGCTGGAGGATCAGCACGTAGCTGCTGAACGACCACTCCCGCGGCCAGATGGTAATGCCGCCCTTCATGGTATCCACCGCGTCGTTGAGCGATATCGCCAGCACATGCAGGAATGGGTAGAGCGTAATTACAGCGATAAGCACCATCAAAAGCGTATTGACGATGACAAACGCCCTGTCCGGCAGGCTCATTCTTTTCATAGGCGCCTCCTTTAGAAAATTCCGCGCTCGCCGATATGGCGCGCGAACCGGTTCGCGGCAAGGACCACGATTAAGCTTATCACAATTCGGAACATACCCACGGCGGTCGCGTAGGAAAACATGGTGTTCTTAAGACCCATCGTGTAGACGTAGGTGTCGATGACCTCGGAATAATCGCTGACAATCGGGTTACCCAGTATGTAGGACGGTTCAAAACCGGCGCTCAGCACACCCCCGGCGCTCATGACCATCAGCACCACGATGGTGGGGCGGATGCCGGGCAGTGTGATATGCCATATACGACGAAACCGCCCCGCGCCATCCACGTGTGCCGCTTCATACAACTCGCTGTTGATAGCGGAGATGGCGGCCAGGTATATGATCGCGTCCCAGCCGGCTTCCTTCCACACGTTGATGCCGGATACCAAAAACCAGAACGCCTTGGGGAGTGAGAAGAAGAATATGGGCTTATCGATCAGGCCAAGCTTGATAAGTAGTTCATTGATCTGCCCGTTGTTGGGCGATAGCATCGTCATGAAGATGTTGCCCACGACGATGTAGGATATGAAGTGTGGCAGGTAGGTGATCGTCTGCACCGTGCGCTTGAACAGCAGTCCGCGTACTTCATTGAGCAGTATCGCCAGTGTGATCGAAGCCAGCATACCGCCAAAGATATTCAGTAAGCTGATGGCGATGGTGTTGCGCAGTATCGGCAGGAACTGGAAGTCATTGATAAAAGAGGCAAAGTGCTTTAAACCAACCCACTGGCTACCCAAAATCCCCTTCGCCGGATTGTAATTCTGGAAAGCCATCAACCAACCCCATATGGGCATGTACGCGAATATGAAGCACCACACTACAAACGGAAGGAGCATCAACAGCAGATACCGCTGTTGATACACCTTTGTCCGGAATTGCCCGATGCGCCTTGTCCGCGTAATGAGCATGCGATGCTTCCTCCTCTGTGTCATGTTTTTTTATAATGTAACACGGAAACCATCTCATTTCTATAGCACATTCCTGCCCATTTAGTGGGCGAGCCACAATCGCTTGGCGTGCAGCGGGTCGGATGTGCGCCACAGAATGTCTAAATTGTGCTATTTAAGGTTCAAATTTTGCTATTTGCACTGTATAGGGCATGCTATAATGGGAGCATATCAGTCGGATAAGGAGGATAAGTGGTGCTTCACATACTGTTCGTCGATGATGAGAACCTGGAGTTGCAGGCGTTGGAGCAGGCTTGTCCCTGGGTGTCGTTTGACATTCATGTGGTCGGCAGCGCGCTGAGTGCCGAGCAGGCGCTGTCGCTGTGCGCCGAATCGCCGCCGGATATCGTGCTGACCGACCTGCGCATGCCAGGCATGGATGGTATGGCGCTGGCGCGGGCTCTCAAGCAATTGTACCCGGAGATTCACATACTGTTTATCAGCGCTTATGAGGACTTTACGGTCGCGCAGTGTGCGCTGGAAATCGGAGTCGATGGGTATCTGCTAAAGCCCCTGGACCCGATGCAGCTGCTGACGCTGATCCAAAAGATATTTGGGCTGGAAATGCAAAAGCATATACAACGCGCGCAGACCGACCGGTTGATGCACATGGTTCAGGTAGCCAAGCCACTGCTGCAGGAGCGTTTCTGGCTGGACCTGTTGCAAGATCGGCAAGCGGCTGCCTCGCCTATGATGCACGAGCAGGCACGGGTGGTAGGTATATCGTTCCGCAATTACCAGCATGTGGTATTGTGTTGCCGCGTGTATACCGACCAGTTGTCCGCCCTGACCATTATCGAAATGCAAACGCTTCTACAGCAAGTCAGCAGATCGCTGACGCAGTATGCGCCGATTCGTGTCGATTCGTCATTGTATGCCATCATACTGCCCTTTTCGCCCATACTGGACGACACCATGACCGCCGAGAGCGTGGAGCGTATAGCCGACACGCTGTTCGCACTTGAGGCACCGGCGAGCACCGGCCGAACGTGGACGCTAGGCGCTAGCCTGCCGGGCGCGCTGGAGAACATTTCTTTGCTGTTTGAGCAGGCAATGCAAGCGCTGAGCCTGTCATTTCAGTTTGGGCGAAACAAGCTGTATTGGTATGAAGAGCCTTCCACTGCGCCCAACACCGACGGCATGGACCTGCAGCAGGTATTAAAACAGCTAGAATCGGCGTTGGCAGACGCCGATATGCAGCGCATCTGTGAGGTGGTCGACGAACTTTTCACCGACGCCCGGCGGTATCCGCAGGAGCGTGTGCAGGCAATCTGTTTTGAAGTAATCAGCCGCGCACTCAACCAAGCCACGCAGGCCGGCATAAGCGACGAAGCTTTGCTAGGTAACCCCACCATGCTGTGGCAGAAGCTATTGCACATGGATACCATTCTGGACATCCAACAGTGGATGCGCAATGTACTGTGCATGTTTGGCTACGCGCGGCAGCAACAGCGCAAGACTGCAGGGAAATCCTGTGTAGAAAAGGTGCTGAATATTATTCAGAATGAGTATATGCGCGACTTGTCAGTGGGCGAGCTGGCCAGCCGCACACATATCGCTCAGGGCTATCTGTGCCGGGTGTTCAAAAACCGCACTGGCGACAGTATACTGACAGCGCTGCTCAAAAAGCGTATGCAGGTAGCGGGCGAGCTGCTCAAAATGCCCGACAGCCGCGTCAATGAGGTGGCGACTGCGGCAGGCTTTTCGTCGGTGTCTTACTTTATTAAGGTGTTCCGCGATTATTACGGCATCACGCCGGGCGAGTACAGGAGGTAAGCGGCATGTGGCATCGGCATAGCTTGTCGGTAAAGCTGTTATGCGCCGTCGGTGTGGCGCTTTTTGTGCCGTTGCTGCTGACCATCATCTGGACCGGCGCAGAGCTTTCTGACACTATGTTCGCACTTACCGACGAGCTGTACGCCAATGCGATGGGCCACGCTGCGGACAACCTAAACACCGAAATGGATTACATCCGCTCCATCGCCGACAGCTATGCGTTCGACACACTGCTTCAAGCCCATCTATATGCCGATTATGAAACCTCGCAAAAGGTCGGCCTGCTGCTGGAGGCGCACGACTACATCCGCAACAAGCTGACCGCGCCAACACTTGGTTTTAATGCGCTGCGCCGGGCTGTGCTGTACACCGACAACCCCAGCCTGTGGATCAGTGGAAGCTATCTGTATTCCATTTCGGAACTGGACCCAGACATGGTGGAGAAGATCGTCGGGGCGGGTAGCACTGGCCGGTGGATCGATGCGTCTGCACCGCTGTTGAGCACATCATCTCGGCTGACCTATCTCCTATCCAACTCCACACCGACCGTCAGCTACAGCCGGTTGCTGCATCCGGCTTTTTCCCCTGGCCGGGCGATCATTAACCTGCAGCTTCCTCTGTCGCGCCTGACGCAGTACCTGCCCGACCTGCCCGGCGTAAGCTATCTGATCAATCAAGATGGTATGACCCTGACCACGTCAGCCGGCGGATTTGCTCAGCCCATCCCATATCCGTACATGAAGCAGCTGCACCAATGGGGCGACCGGCTTGAGGCGGACGAGCGAGGTATGCTGGTGAGCGCGCTGCTCCTGAAAAACGGCTGGACGCTGGTCCATGAGATGCCCAGGGAACAGCTTTTCATCAACGTCGACAAGGTGCGCCGCATGTCGCTGCAAATTGCACTCACGATTGGCATGGTCGCATGCTGCATCGTTTTGGTGCTGTGGCGGACGGTGCTTCACCGTATCAAGTTGCTGCTTCATAAAATTGAGCAGTTCACGCGCGGAAATCTATCACTGCCCAATCCTATAGCGGTCCGCCGCCCGTCGCGGGACGAAATGGAAGTGCTCTCCGTTCGGCTGGACCAGATGGCCGGACAGATGCAGCGGCTGATGCGGGAAAATCTCGAGCTGGGCTTGAAGCGCAAGGATTCAGAATTGCGTGCGCTGCAGGCTCAGATCAATCCCCACTTCCTGTACAACACGCTCTCTACCATCAAGTGGATGACGTTGTCACATTCAGCCCAGGAGATCCAGGAAATCGCCGATGCCATGGCGCGGTTTTACCGTATATCGCTAAGCCGCGGCCGGGACATCATATCGATATCAGACGAGATTGAATGCACCAAGGCGTATCTGGCAATCCAGCGCTTCCGCACCAGCGGCCGCATACAGGTGCATTGGCAGGTGGACGAGGCGGCGCTGGAGTACAACGTTCCCAAACTGATCCTGCAGCCTATCGTGGAAAACGCGCTGCTGCACGCGCCAACCGACCCGCAGCCGATGACCATATTCATCTCGGTCCGGGTGGATGGCAGCATACTGATGCTGTCGGTGAGCGATGACGGGCGCGGCATATCCCCGGAAATCCTCCGCGCGCTGCGGGATGACAAGTCAGCAGAAAACCCCTCCATGGGATACGGGCTCAACAACGTACGTAAGCGGCTGGAACTGTACTTTGGCGAGGGTGTATTGTTGGACATTGATTCAGAACCGGGCTACGGCACTACGGTGCGCCTATCCATCCCCGCTACTCCGCCCGTCGCGCTGGCGGCGCAATAAAGACCCCTTCACCGGCAAAACGGTCGTAGCATATGGCTGCTTTGCCGTTGAAGGAGCATGTTTCCTGCCAAATTACAATGCCATTCTCGTGCTGACCAAAGGTCGAAATGCCATTTCATACATGTGGTTCACCAAGCTTATACCTTTTCAGTTTTTACCAAGAAAAATAATATTGCATCCAAGGCTTTTAGAGTATGAAATTGATTATCCGAAGATACGAGAAAGCTTCTTCTGCCTATACTCCAGCAAATAATATATAAAAAGGTTCTCCGGCCACTTGGCACTTTTCCGCCTTCTTTGAGCAACTTTTTTCTTTCAACCATGTCCGGCCAGAGTCGGACAAATCTTTATTTCACTAGGACAATCTAAGAAATATGATTACATTTTATATCGATGGAGTTCAAGAGGCCGGAGGTTCAAATCCTCTCACCCAGACCAGAGGAAAGGCCTTGAAAACATTAAGTTTTCAGGGCCTTTTACTATTTGTTCATTTATAAAACTACCCTCAAATACGCTAAAATATCAGTCTATTACCAAACCTATTACCACACTTTTAAAGCTGCAATATGCCCTAATAATAATATGACTATCTCTCTTTGAATTTAGTGTTACTTGTGTTACCCGTGTTACTGAATATCAGTTTCTTCCATTAAATAGCCGTGCAAAAATGATAATACAATTGGCAACACAAATCTGACGAAAAAAAGTGTTACTGCATTGAACACCCCTCACTCCTGGCGGCTAACTATGAGAGGGATAAAAAGGGATTGGGAGCGCCGGTCCCTGGCGGGAGGCCTTTTTATCCTGAAGACAGGGGGATGCCTTAAGCGCATGGCTCTTAGTAAACGCGAAAGAAAATCTATTGACGTGCAAAAAATAAACGAGCCTAGCGGCCTGTTTGTGAATGCAGCCGATATGGAGTATATTTCTATTTTTTCATTATAGGGATGCCGCTAATGATACATTCGTGCAAAGGGAGTGATAACAATGTGCGGTCGTTTTATGTTGAGAATGATATTCCGACTGAGGAGTTAAGCAGATCATCGATGAAGTAAACCGTAAGCTTCAGAGTAAGCCTGAGTTTGAGCAGGTCACAATGCCATTGGGTGAGATCTTCCCAACCAACATTATTCCGGTTATCGCACCCAACAGGCAGCGCATTGCCACCCCATACCAAAGCAATGGGGCTTCACCATGCAGGGCAAAGGCCAGCCGTTGATCAATGCCAACGCGGAATCGGTTTTGGAGAAGCCCATCTTCCGCAAGCCTGTGCTGGAATGCCGTTGTCTCATTCCTGCTGCTGTTATTTTGAATGGGAGAAGCAAGGTACAAAGAAGATCAAGCATGACCTTCGCGATCCTATAAGCCAGATCATCTACATGGCCGGCATTTACCGGTATGAGCAGGAAAAGCAGCTTCCCGTCTTTGTGTCCCTCTCCCGCAATGCTATGCCAGGCATCCGGGTCATTCATGATCGCATGCCGGTAATCCTCCCAAAGGAAGCCCGCGAAGTTTGGGTGTTATGCAGTGCAGATATCAATTCCATAATAACCTTTGCAATAGATGATATAATATCAGCTGCGGTGTATCCTCTCTTGCGATAAAATACCGGGATGCATTTCATAAGCAGCCCGGTATTATTGATTCTTAAATCATGGAAGATTCGATAATTTGCTTGGCATGATTTGCAGCACCAAGAGTTGTTTGCATCCATTGCTGCTGTGCAGAAGAAGAATTGGCTGTATTTCATTGAGCCTGGGTGATTTCCTGTGCAGCAAGATTCAGCTGGTTAACCGCATCCTGCAAACCAGAACATTTCTGTGACATCATTATCCACCCTGACATCTCTGACTATGCTGCCAAAGACAAAGCGCTCTTTGCTAAAAAGTAAAAGCCCGCCGAAGCGGGCTAAGCAGGCTAATTATGGTTGTTATACATTCCGAACAAACCTGCGAAGGACAATATTTTTTCAAAAGATGATGGATCTCTAAGATCTCTTTGGGGCTTTGTATTGGATGTACGCATGATGCGTTTTCCCGTATCATTAGATTTAGAAGTTTGACTCTTTGTCAAGGTTATCACTCCCTTCAAGTATATTAATACCAGGTATACAGTCAATCGAAACCATCAGATCAATTACGAAAGTGACAACAAGGTATGAGAAGCGCAAGACGAGATGAACGTGCCAACACCTACATCAACGATGCGGTTGTATTATTGAAGAAGTATGAACTAATATTTCTCTTTTCAAACACTTTTCCAATAGTGCTATCATATGATTTCGTGGAGAACATTCGTTCCCCACGCTTAGATAATAGGATGTGTAAGCATCGCCTGAATGTGTCATCCTCCAGCGATGCCAACAGCTTCTATGCATCGGTTTGCTGTTCAGACCAGCCTATTTATCTCGGCCTGCCACTGTCCGTTTGCGGTGATCCCGCCAACCGCCATGGCATCGTTCTGGCCAGCACTATGGAAGCCAAGAAGAGGACGTCAAGGTTGGCATGGCCATCTGGCAGGCCCGGCAGCTCTGCCCCCGCCTGGTGATGCAACCGCCGGACTAAGCGCAGTATATCCGGTTCTCCCGGCACATGCGCTCGATCTATGAAAAATTCACACCACAGGTGGAAAGCTTTGGCCCCCCAACCTACCTCCGTGTGGTGCGAATAGCAAAATCAGGCCTGCATCTGTCCAATTCATCAACAATGTTCACTAGCTTATTTAATTCCAAGCTATTATACATGCCTCAAGTGAATCGCTAAAATTCCTTATGGTATTTTAAAATCAGTATATTCTGAATTTCTATCGTTCTTTGGGTTATCTACTTTTTAAATAAGCCACCAATTATAGAAGAAAAATCTCGAGCGCTTCATCACCAAGTTTATTTCTATTTATCGCCTTTGATAAGCCTTTAGCTGCTTCAATGAATATCGTTTTTGCTGTTTCTGCTACGCCCTTTGCTTTATTTGCTAATAGAGCATCTTCAAACAACTGATTATTTAGGAGTGAGTGCAAAAGGGAGCAAATGCATCATCAAAGTAGTCATTCTCCCATGCGTTATATTAAGCAATTCCTATTCTATTGTTAGTAAAATCGGTTTCAAGCATATTTTAAAGTTTTGATAAAAAACTGTATTCCCAGTACCATAACCTGAATCCAGGCAAATTGTGTATGATCTAATTTCATTAGCACGCTGATATTTGTCGCAATTCTGGACTATGCTACATTAGAACTGCGCATATCTTTTTCGGTCGAAGACGTTATCCATTTCAAAGTTATAGCTGCTCATATTTCCATCTCACTTCCGCGCGCATGATAACAGAATTATAGTATATTATGCTCAATATGGAAGATGCTTAGATATTAAAGAATGTACAAAATCCCCCGGCCTTCTCGCCAGGGGATTTCACATTGCTTCTATATCCCATCCTTCATCAGCTGGGCTATGGCTTCCTTGAAATTCCCGTTCGGGCTAGCCGGCAGGCTCATCATCAATTAGGGCCCGGTACGGATGCCGTTCTCATATGCCTTTTCGGCGTGAGCGTTGACCAGGCTGTAGATGGTGTTGTTCAGGGTGTTGTATTTGGTGTGGTCCTGCTTGGTGTAGGTGGTGATCAACACATGCAGGCCTTCTTCCTTCTCTTCCACCAGCGCTTCGGGTTCAGTATCCACATATTCCTCTGATGCCACGGCATCCGGATCGATCAGCTGCAAAGCCAGTTTTCTGGCGATGTTCTTCATGGGGTATATAACGAATCAAGAGCATCTTAGTGAATATGCCTTTGCTACCTGATTCATAAAGCCTTATGATCAATAGTATATGGTTTACTGGCAACCCCTTCTCCTTTTTCACAACGTTCTATTTAGCCCTTAACGCCGCCAAGCACAATGCCCTTTACGAAATACTTTTGCAAAAAGGGATACACCAGCACAATCGGAATCGAGCCAATGAAAATTTGGGCGGAGCGCAACGTCTTATCAGAGATGGTGGCCAACTGTTCGATTTCCTCGCGCGTGAGCTGACTGTAAGTGCGCTGTACGACGATAGTTTGAATATAGCTTTGCAACGGGTAATTGTCCGGGCTGTTCATGAGAATCAGACCGTCAAACCAGCTGTTCCAATGCCCTACGAGCGAAAAAAGAAGAATCGTCGCCAGCGCGGGGGTTGATACCGGAACGTAAATGCCGAACAGCGTCATCCAGTGCCCTGCGCCGTCTATTTCAGCGGCTTCTGCCAAGTCTTTGGGCACTTGCCTGAAGAAATTCAGCATAAGAATCATGCTGAATACCGGTACCGCTCCCGGCAAAACCAGCGCCCAAATGGTATCGATCAGCCTAAACTGGCGAATGACCATATACCAAGGAATAAGGCCGCCGCCAAAGAGCATTGTAATGAAGAACGCCCAGGCAAAAAACGTGCGTGCGCCAAACTCCGAACGCTCCTTGGAAAGCGGGTAGGCAGTGAGGATAACAAGTAGAAGGTTGATTGATCCACCCAATACAATGCGTTGAATGGAAACCCCCATACTACGCCAGAAGGCCGCACGCTTGGCAACATAATCATATGAGTTAAGCGAAAAATCGAGCGGCCACAGCGTTACCTTACCCGTCGCCGCAGCGGCACTGGAGGAAAACGATACAGCTGCTATATGAATCATAGGAATCAGGCAAATGAGCCCGGCAAGAATCAAGAAGCAGGTGTTGAACACCGTAAACCAGGATGTGGGTTTCCTTAGCTTATTTGGCATATCAAACACCTCCTAAAACAAACGATAATCGGCGAATTTATAGGCACAGAAATACGCCGTGGAAATGAACAGCAGCGAAATAAGGGATTTGAACAGACCGACCGCTGTCGCCACGCCAAACTGGGAATCCAGAAGGCCGATTCTGTAAACAAACGTATCAATGATATCCCCGCTTTCGTAAACTGGCGGGCTGTACATATTGAAGATTTGGTCAAAGCCAGCATTAAGCAGGTTGCCAAGGCTTAAAACAGCCAGCAGCACAATCACCATGCGCATTCCGGGCAGCGTCACATGCAGCGTTTGTTTCCAGCGGTTCGCACCGTCAATTTGCGCGGCCTCGTAAATGCACGGATCGATGCCAGTAATTGCTGCGAGATAGACAATGGTTCCATAGCCAAATTCCTTCCATGTCTCGGTGAAGACCATAGTAAAGGGGAACCATTGATTATCTCCCAGGAAGAATATGGGTTTGCCACCCAATGCTTTGATGATGTTGTTCACAAGGCCGTCCGTAGGTGAAAACATGTCGATAAAAATGCCGCCAAGCACCACCCAAGACAAAAAGTGAGGCAAATAGACGACTGTTTGAATGCCTCTTTTCAAGGTGTTATTCTGGACTTCATTGATGAGTATCGCAATGGTCATCGGAACAGTAAGGCCGAAAATGATTTTCCAAAGCGAAATTGTGACTGTATTCCGGATGATGCCAAAAAAACTGGGTAGCTTCATCACATATTCAAAGTTGCCCAATCCAATCCACTTCTGATCTCCAAATATTCCTCTTGCTGGGATAAATTTTTGAAACGCGATGGTAATGCCGAACATTGGCAAATAGCTGAAAAGAACCAACAGAAGAAAGCCGGGTAAAATCATCATGTAGAGCGGCAGCTGTTTTCTACGCCCGCGAAGCATAGGCGCACCTCCAAAGCATATTAGGTGCGGACGGCTCTTGCCGCCCAAAACCCATATGTCATTCTGAATAGGGCGAAGAATCCGTCTATGTCGAACAGGATTCTTCGCCCGCGTATCAGAATGACACGTTTGGCCTAAGGTTGATTACTTGCTCTTGATCATATCATACCATTCGTTGGCTTCTTTGAGCATATCCTCGCCGCCAAGCTGCATCCAGTCGCTTACAAACTTATCAAATTCTTCGATGGGTGCCGCGCCCATGATGATTTTGACAAAGACTTCTTTTTCCATCTTATCAAGCGTCGCTTTGCGTTCGACCATGGTGGGGGTCGGCGCGCCGACGAAGGATTCGACCATCAGCTGGTCGTTCTTGATGAACTCGTCCAGCACGTTGTACACGCCGTTGTCGCCGTAGATCTTCTCCCAGCCCCACTGCGTTGTATCACCGGCCGCATAGGCTTCAAGATTTCCTTCGATAACTTTCGGCTCGCCGGTCAAAACGGACACATCGCCTGCTTTACGTGCAGTGTGAATTGCCTGGAAGGCGTTGAAATTCTTGTACGGCGGATATGGGGTCACAGGGGAGAACTTCCACACGCCAACGTTGCCGTTTTCCTGAGGCATGTAGTAGTAGCCGAAGTTGTTGGTTTCGCCCCAGTTCTTTTCAAGGTGCATATTCACCATCTCAACAACTGCTTCGGGGTGTTCAAAGCCCTTGCGCGCCGCGAAGTAAAGCTGAGTGCGGAACTTGAGGGGAACGAGAACCTTCTGGTCGTCAGCAGATACAAGCGAGTAGCCCGTCCAATCAGCTTTGTTGTCATTGTAGAAGTTGGAGATGAGCGGGTACATCGGATTCCACTGCTCACCAAAGTCAATGCCGATTTTGCCAGAGGCGATGGTTTCGGCAACTTTTGCGCCGTCCTTAACGCCAAACTCAGGATCGATCTGGCCCTTGGCATACATTTCGGCGAGTGCCTTAAGCGCGTCCTTCATTTCCGGCTGCACGCTGCCGTAGGCGATCTTGCCGTCTTTCTCCATCCAGAAATTGGGGTAGGCGTGATAGCCCGCGAAGAAGCCCTGCAGCGCCATACAGCCGCTGTACAAGTCCTTCGTCATGGCAATTCCGTAGGTATCATTTACGCCGTTGCCATCCGGATCCTTTGTAGTGAAGGCTTCGGCGACAGCCATGAGTTCCTGCATGGTCTTAGGCGGCTCAAGGCCGAGCTTGTCTAGCCAGTCCTTTCGGATCCACAGGAATTGGGCAGCCTCGATGGAACCTTCGGCATTTGGGACGGCCATGAGCTTGCCGTCAAACTTAGCCGAATCCAGAACGCCGGGACCTTCTTCGGTGTATATCTTCCGGGTGAGATCGGCCGCGTACTCTTCCCAATAGGGGGTCATGTCCTCGATCATGTCCGCGTCGGCGAGCTGTTTGAGCTGCGCAGCAGAGACGGTAACAATATCCGGCAGGTCGCCGGAAGCGAGCGTCACGTTGATCTTTTGCTTGTAGGCGTCCTCGTTGTAGCCGCCGTTGACGGTCCAATTGTAGGTAATGTTGATGCCGAGCTGGTCCGCATAAAGCTTGAGCCAACGGTTGCTCTCAATCGTTTCGCCGGGCGTGCGGGGCAAAATGTTGCTAGCCAGGTCATTGTCCACACAGCGCACAAACGATACGTTGATGGGTGGGTCGAACTTCTTGAAAGAGTCAGCAGCCAAGGCGGTGGAGGCGGTCAGCGCGAGAATCGCTATCGTGGCGAAAAGCGCAGCAGCCTTTTTCAGGATCCTTTGCATATTGTATCCTCCCCTCATACTATTGCCAAAATGGCGTTATTTATAGTATACCGAACACGGTATGTCCATTCCATCTACAGTATTTGACTATGTTAACAACCTTTTACGCGCCTTCTTAGCAACATTTTACATGGTTATCTTTTGTTGATCCTTAAATAAGCATCGCGGTATTCCTGGGGCGACACACCGGTTGACTTTCTGAAAAACCGTGTAAATGATGCCGCTGTGTCATAACCAACGCGTCGGGCGATTTCATTGACTCGAATTCCATCCTTCTCCAAAAGCTCCTTTGCGCACTTTACTCGGGAGGATTCAATAAAGTCTGATAAATTCACACCAGTCACCTGCTTAAAAAGCCGGGAAAGGTATGACGGGTTAAGATAAACTTGCTCTGCCAATCGAACAAGCGACAAATCCTCGCTCAGGTTGCTTTCAATATAGACCTGAAGATGGTCGACGGCCTGAACGGCGCGGTTGGTTTGCTCCTCGTCTTGCAGGTTGAACAACAGTCCAGACAACTCCATCAGATAATCGACTGCCTCGCCCCAGTTTTCAAACGTATCAAAGCGGATGAGACGGTTCTGGGCGATGTGGAAGGCCAACTTCTCCGTGAGTTTACGCCGGTTGATATAGGTAAGCAGGCCCAACGCAGCCTTCGTATATGCCTCTATAGCAAGATTACTGTTCTTGCTGCGGATTTTGTCCAGCGGCACCGCAATGCTCCCGATCAGCTCCAGGCATTTATCCCTCTGGCCGGATTCGAGCAGCAATGGAACATCGTCCAGCGCGCCGCGGCGAAGCATCGTTGATAGCTCCTCTGCGTCCTTCGATGACTCAGGGGGCACGGACGTGTTGCAGGGCACCACACGGCCAAATTCGGTATCGATGAGCAGCATCTCAATACCCGTACCGATACGGTACCGAAGCATCTCCGTCAACGTATAATGCTTGTTGGAAACATCGCTCCACTGACAGGGTTCCGCGCTCATGGCAAAGTTTACCGGCGCTCCAAGTGATTCCCGGCAAGTGTTTTGAACCGCTTCAAGCGTCCCGCGGATGAACATGACCGCCCGGTCGTAAAGCGCACGGGCGTTGTCAGGATACCCCACTGCCTTGAGTGAATCCAGCGGCTGCACAAAAAGCGCAAACCGGCTATTTTCATCCATAACAGCTATTAGGCGCACGTTGGCGCCCAGATATTGATAGAGCACCAGACGAATGGAATAAAGTAATTCTGTCCTTTGCAAATAGGACAGCTCTTGAAGAGCAATACTTTCGACCTGGCTTAAAATTAATAACACTGGCCAGGCAGGGTTGATTGGAATGCAAAGCTGTTCGAATTGCTCTAAGGACACCTTCACTGTGCCACGCAAAAGCTGGAGCAAGTAGTCGTTTTGAAAAAGTTCGCGCGCCATGTTGATTTGTTCCTTGGCCTTTTCAATCAAATCCTCGGTACGTGTATCCTGCTGTATGTCCGAAATAGCATCTATGACCGCTCCAATAACCCGTTCGTGATCCTCGGTCTTTAGAATATAGCTTACGCCCGGGTGGCGAATCGCCCGATAGACGTATTCAAACTCGCTGTAGCCCGTTAGAAATATCACGCGGCACTGGGGCCAGTTGCGCTGGATTTCCTCCAGCAGGTCAAGCCCGCCAATGCCGGGCATGTTGATGTCGGTGATCACTATATCGATGCGCGTCCGTCTAAGCCATGCAATGGCCATTTCACCCGAATACGCCTTGTATACGTCCAGATCGAGCTCCTTCATGCCGCCAAAAATCTCATAAAGGCCGTTTACGATGATCTCCTCGTCATCGACGATCAAGAGCCGGTACATTCCTCTTCCCTCCCCGCTATAAGCAAAGTTATTTTTAGACCGCCAAGGCCGCTCCTTTCCGCCTTAAGGCCGCTTGGCGAGCCAAAAAGCAGGCGCACACGCCTGTGAATATTCATCAAGCCCGTGATTTCACGGTTTTCGCCTTCTTCCATGGCATTATCCAGCGTTGCAATACCCTCGTCCGAAATGGAACCGTTGTCCTCAACGCTGATTCGCAGACTCCCGCCCTCCGCATGGAACCCTATCGCGATCCTCCCGTCGTAAGATTTCTGCCCTACGCCATGCTCAAATGCATTTTCGATTAACGGCTGCAAAATCAACCTTGGCACGTTAAAATCCGCCCAAGCTTCGGGACATTCGTCAAAATCCACCGACAGCCTCTTGGGGAACCTCATCCTTTGTATATCTGCGTATGCGCGTGCATGGGCAACTTCGTCGCATAACGGCACGCTGTCCGCCCCGCTGCGGGTAATAAAGCGGAAATATTCACCCAGAAGTTTTGTGAAGGGTATCAGGTTTTCATCACCCATGCGCGCCATAGTGTTCAGGATGAAGAAGCTGTTATAAAGGAAATGTGGGTTGATCTGAGACTGAAGCTGCTTAAGCTCGGCGCGCTGCGCGAGCAACTTTTGGTTATACACCTGGTCAATCAGCGTACGCAGGTTGCGTACCATATCATTGAAGCGCTCATACATGTAACCAAATTCGTTCTTGGAATCTTTGGGGATTGTAACGTTCAAGTCCCCCCCCTCCACCTTGCGGAAGGATTTAACTAACAAAAGGAGAGGTTTATGCATCACACGATAGGTATAGAACGAAGAGACCAGAATGAGCCCCAGCGCCGTCAACGTGAATACCCAGATCCAAGTATAAAAGTGCTGGAGCGGTAAATGCACTATGTTTACCGGAATATAACGCTGTAGCGCCCAATTCAGATAGTCTGACCGAGCCTGAGCGATATAAAAATCTCCACCCTTATGACTCATAAACTCCATTCCCTGACTTCTTGCAACCGCGAGCGCCGGAATCAGGCCTTCGCCACTTTGCGCAATAATCGCATCCGTACTCAAATCAACCAGTACGGAGCCGCTACCTTCATAGGTATTAAACTGGGTGAGCGCTTGCCCAAAGATCTCCGGGCTTAACTCTATTTCGATCATATAGAGCGGGTGGTCGCTCGTCAAACGTCCGTATTGCAAGGTGCTTAGGTAATATCCCCCGCCGTAAGGAATAATCTGCGCGCCCTTGACATCCTTGCCGGAGCGGATGTATTCAAAATGGTTCACGCTGAACGTATCATTACCTGTGTTTGCGGAAATCGTCCTTTGAATTGACCGGATGTGCGCACTCACGTTCTTGATATAGACGCTGCTGTTTTTAATGGTCTGCAGGCGCTGACGTAAAAGAAGCATGTTATCCACACGCTGATAAGGCGTCATAGTTTCCCATCTGATCGCCAAGTTATTGAGTGCATCATCATTTAAACAGTCATATTGCAGCATTTTCATCCGCTCGATCTCGTTTTCAAGACCAGCCAGATAAAACGAGAGTTGAGAGACAGTCGATTTGGCGATTTCATTTTCTACGGTATGCAAACCCCAATTATACATGTAGATGCCAAGTGCGTAAATGGGGATCATAATGAAGAGAAACATCGCGACCAGACGTGAGAAAACGCTGTTGCTGATTTTAAATTTACCAAGCCACGCCTTTATTTCGGCTACTACGCTCATCTTCTCGTTTGAAGGCATGACAAATGAACCCCCTCGATTAGCAAGATACGCATACCTTCATTATGCATACTTTGTGCCTGCCGTCAATGTGCAGACCTTTACTTTCTTATCATTTTTAGGTGAATTTCCATAAATTGCTTGACACGAGATTCCTAAATATTTAAGCTATATATTATTAGCTTATCGCTCGCAACTGCATAAAAGAAAATGAGCATGGATGTAGCCACTGCGATGCTGCTTGGAACAAAAGTACTTATGTGTGCCTGGTTGACTTTGTTTCAAAGAAGGTTACGCTTTGTAACGATAAGGTTGACTGGAGCATCGCATAAGAGTCAGTTTCGCTTAAGCAGATGCGGGAACAAGCTGTAAAAGAGGAGGGTTGACAATGAAACTGAAGAAGGTCATTTCTCTGGTTCTTGGCTTGATAATGGTTCTCTCTTTGTTCTCCTTCGCGTCAGCCGAGGACAAAAGCCTGAAGCTCACCGGCGATCCCATCACCATCACGTTGTGGGACATTGCGTCGGAAGATCCGCAAAAAACCATACAAGAGGCGGCTGTCGCTCGTTTTATGGCAGCGTACCCAAATGTTAAGGTTGTGCAAGAACATGTAATGAACGACGCATACAAAGAGAAGCTGATCATCGCCATGAGTTCCGGCCAGTGCCCGGATATGTACATCCACTGGGGCGGCGGCCCGATGATCGAGTACATCAAGTCCGGCTTTGCGGCAGACATTACGGAATTTTTTGACAAGTACAATACCGTCAAGTTCCTGCCTTCCGCTGTTGAACAGTGCAAGTATGACGGCAAAATGTATGCGATCCCCTACGGCGGCATTGGCGGCTGCGGAATCTATTACAACAAGAAGATCTTTGAAAAGGTAGGCATTACGGTACCTACAACCATCACCGAGCTGGAAGCAGCTTGCGACAAGCTGGTCAAAGCCGGCTACATCCCCTTCTCTCTGGCCAACGGCTCCAAGTGGACCGGCTCCATGTACTTCATGTATCTCGCGACCCGTTTCGGCGGAATCGACGCTTTTGAAAAAGCGGTTGCCGGCACTGGCTCATTCACGGATGAAGCGTTCATGTATGCCGCGCAAACTATACAGGACTGGGTCAAAAAGGGCTACTTCCCCGAAGGCGTCAACTCTTTGAGCACCGACGACGGACAGGACCGCCAGCTGATGTATCAGGAAAAGGCAGCCATGATGCTGCATGGTTCCTGGCAGTCCCGCACGATGGCCCGCGATCAGGAAACCTGGTACAAAGAAAACATCGGCTACTTTGCTTTCCCCGCTTTGGAAGGCAGCAAATTCCCGCAGAATATTGTTGTAGGCACATCCATAGGCAACGGCTTCGCCTTCAACATTCATAACGATGATGAAAAACTGAAGGCCGCCTTCATTCTGGCTACCCAGTTCTTCAATGACGATACCTATAATCAGGATCAATTGAAATCCAACACCATTCCCTCCATCGTAGGCATGGGCGATACGATTGAAGACCAGTGCATGAAGCAGATCTGGGCCGATTTCACAGCCGCCCCCCAGGTGCAGCTGTGGTACGACCAATACCTGCCCCCGGAGGTTGGAGAACGGCATAAGGATCTGTGCCAGGACATCTTCGGCCTGACGAAGACGCCGCAGGAAGCCAATCAGGCTTTGCAGGATGCGATGGCGGCATACCTTAAAAAGTAAAGCATATACTCCTTAGCAAAACAATAGCGAAATAACTGCGGCCTTCAGAAAAATCATCTGTAGGCCGCAGTTTATAAAACAGACTATGGAAATTGTAGTTGGGGGGGATCCCATTTGTACAATGAACATGGGCTTTCGTTGCAAAGGAAGAGGCATCACAGCACAATCATTGCAGCGACCACATTTATGGTGCCTGCGTTGTTGCTGATGGCGATATTCATCATTTATCCCATATTTGATACTTTTCGAATAAGCTTGTTCGAATGGAACGGTATTGCCGCCAAGAAAACATTTATTGGCATGCTAAACTGGAAATCCTTGGTATCGGATGGCCGTTTCTGGTTTTCCTTCAAAAACAACGTTGTTATTATGGTAATGTCTATCCTGATCCAGATCCCCATCGGTTTTCTGCTGGCCACATTTCTTGATGCCGGAGGAAAAAAATTCAATCTGTTCAAGATCGTCTGGTTTTTGCCATTGCTGATGAGTTCGGTTGCCATAGGATTCCTGTTCCAGTATGCACTGGCAACCAACGGCGGCATCATATCAACAATATCAAACTTTTTTGGCGGCAAAAACATAGACTTGCTGGGTGATCCCAAAAGAGCGCTGTATACAGTCATTGGGGTTATCGCCTGGCAATATACCCCATTTTATATGGTCTATTTCGTTGCCGGATACAGCGGTTTTGATACCGATATTTTTGAGGCGGCCTTAATTGACGGGGCTACACGCACAAAATATGTGTGGTACGTTGCGGTACCCATGCTTCTCCCCACAATCAAATCAGCCTGTATTCTGTCCCTCATCGGCTCCTTGAAGTATTTTGACCTTGTTTATGTGATGACAGGTGGCGGGCCAGGTAATGCCACAGACCTGATGGCGACATATATGTACAGCACTTCCTTTAAATATTTCAAGATGGGCTATGGTTCGGCGATTGCATTCGGCATGTTCTTTCTGATTACCACCATTGCCGTAGTCATCCGCAGGATCTTGACAGGAAAGGAGGAAGCCTGATATGAGCCTGAATACCAGCGCGGAGATGAGCGTAAAGTCAGGCGTTCAATTCAAAAAGACTTTAGCGTGGACAATCGCTACGATACTGGCGGTCTTCTGGTTGTTTATCACTTTTACCCCTTTTATATTCATGGTGCTGAACTCATTCAAGGAGCAGTTTGAAATGCTGGTGTCTGGTGTCTTCACCCTGCCAAAGAGCCTGTATATTGAAAATTACAAAACCGTCCTTGACGGTGCTTTCTTTGGTTATTTCTTGCGGAGTGTCATTGTCACCTCAGTTTCGCTGCTGCTTATGGTGGCCTTGTCTTCCTTTGCGTCGTATCCCCTATCCAGAATGAAGTTCAAAATGCGGGGCTTCTTGTATGGCTTTATCATTGCATGTATGTCCATACCGATGCATGTGACGCTGATCCCTGTATTTAAAATGACAATCGACATCAAATTGTATGATACAATATGGGCTCTTCCCGGTCCCTATGTCGCCTTTTCGTTGCCTATGTCGGTATTCATTCTTACGAACTTTATGCGTACGATACCACAGGAAATTGAACAAGCGGCGGAAATAGACGGATGCGGGAGGTACAGGAATTTTATCCATGTGATTCTTCCGCTGTCAAAGCCGGGCATATCAACGCTTTGCATCTATAACGGCATCAATTACTGGAATGAATTTGCCTTTGTAAAGACACTCACCCAATCGGCTAAAGCGCAGACGCTTCCTATGGCCTTAAATAATTACAAAGGGGAGCATTCCATTAATATTCCAATCATTCTTACAGTTCTTGTCCTGGCGGTTCTGCCAATGATCATCCTGTTCTGCATACTGCAGGATAAATTGGTGAAAGGTATGACGGCTGGCTCGGTGAAAGGATAACGTGGCAATAGGGGTTTTTGCTCTGCGGAATGTAAGGCAATGTAAAAAGCCAACACAACTAATGGATCTAGATTGATAAGGTTTTGCATGAACCACTTTAGTCATTGCTCCGTAAATATCCCGCCTGCCATTATAACATGCAGCAATAATGCAACAGCATTCGTCATTCCCTGTCCGGTCATACCCGAAAATGCCCAGAAATCCGAACACTGTCAGCCGCACTCAGGCTGGTAAGTTCATTTGCTAACTCATTCAGTAAATTAGTCACGACCTTATCCACATAAAAGTGAAAGTGTTCTGCCATCTGCTTAATTCTATCTGGCTTTTCCCCCGATCTCGCGCCATATTTCCCCGTGCCTTACTAATGATCATATCAACGCCAAGCCTGGCGACAGTATCCATATTTCGATGAATTTCAATTACGAAACCTGAACCGGGGCAAGGAATAACGCCCGGACACCCTGCTTTTTCCTGGGCATCGGGCGGCGCTATTTCTTGTCCCTTTTTGTAAGGGAGGACTCACCAAGCAGGGTGGACTTCTGCCACTGTTTGGGCGAATAATGGAAATGGTCCTTAAACCGTTTGGAGAACTGTACCACGTCGGGGTAGCCCACCTTGGCGCCCACTTCGTATATTTTATGTTTTCCATGCAGGATCAGTTCCTGGGCGATCTGCATACGGTGCAGGAACAGGTATTCGCTGAAGGAATGACCCGTATCTGTTTTAAACACCATACTCAAGTGGGAACCACTGACCCCAATTTCCTTGGCTACCTGCTTGAGCGACAGGTCCTCGCCGTAACGGCTCCTGATGATAGCCAGCGCTTCCTTGGTATAGGGACTGCCTGTGGCCTGGGACCGAAGATGCGCAAATAGTTCAAGCATCAGTTGTTGCAAAAGCAAAAAAGCATCATAAAAATTATTCGCGCCGCGCAGGCGTCGGACGTACGTTCCCTTCTCCGGGCAGCCCTGGAGGGGATTTCCATAGCATTCCTCAAGCTGCCGGTAGACGTTTTCCAGAAACCTGGCGCATTGCTCCATCATTTTCTCATGGCCAGATGGCGGCGCGTCGGAAAATTGCTTAAGCAAAACGCCCATGGCATCATCAAGCTGCTCCGGCGCGAGGCTCTTGATCACCTGATCTGAAAGCGCCTGACGGTCGGAGGAAAGATAGGCGAAGGGCTCCATACCTGCGGGGGAAGGACGGTTCCTTTCCAACAGGGCAAGCATACTTCGCTCAAACGCGGCACATATCCCCTCCCCGCATGGGAGAAATTCATAGACTGCTTGATGCTGGTTAAGAAAATCCTTGAACTGACGGCAGAAGGATTCCTGCATTCCCGGCAGATACAACAAAAGGACCTGCACTGACCTGGAGATTTCGGCGGGGAATGCCCTGAAATCCAAGGGCCGGTTTTCCTCAAGCCAGGCATGGACCGGCGCCGGGGAACCGATGACGAAGGTCGCCAGATAAAGCGAGGATGTTCCGCTGATCCCGTGATATTTCAAAAGGGCGTGGAAGGCCGGCTCTGATCTGGGAAGGCAGGTAAGCATGTTGCGTATGATCTCGCCAAGGGCATCCTGATCCAATTGAGGCAGTGCGGGGCGAAGTGTGGCGGAGAGTTTTTGTACGCATCTCCGGACGCAATCAAAAAGTATGGGCGCTTCCAGAGGCTTAAGGAGGTAATCAAAAGCGCCGTATGTCACCGCGTCCTTGGCATAGGCAAAATCGGAATACGCGCTGATGAAGATGAATTCGCAGGAGAGCCCGTGGAGGCGGGACTGCTTGAGCAGCGAGACGCCGTCCATGTACGGCATGGAAATATCCGTGATGACAATATCCGGGCACCATTTGAGGATGGATTCCAGCCCCTCTGTCCCATTGGCGCAGGTATCGCAGACCTTGACCTCCAGCGCGGCCCAGTCGATATAATCCATCAGGCCCAGGCGAATTAGCTTTTCATCATCAATGATGATCGCCTTCCACATGAAGAATCACTCCTTTACAGGGAACTCCAGCATTACGCGGGTGCCATGGCCGCACTCACTGTCAATCTCATAAACATACTGCTCGCCAAAGTACAGCCGCAGCTGCCGGTTGAGCGTGGCCAGTGCGAAAAACTTCTCCTCCGCATGGTTGTCCCGGATGGCCTGGCGGATCTCATCCAAGCGCTGCGGCGCGATTCCGACGCCGTCATCCTCCACGGTATAGCGGATGCGGCCTTTTTCGCCCCTGGTGAAAGAAATGTGCAAATGTCCGCCTTGATTGGGCGCAAGGCCGTGAACGATGGCGTTTTCCAGTACTGGCTGGAACAGATATTTGAGCACCGGCTTGCCGGAAAGCTCAGGCTCCACATCAATCCGGGCGGAAATGGCGTCATCCATCCGAACGTTGTGAAGCGCGATATAGCATCTGGATATCTCCGCAGCCTCCCTGATAGAGATGGTGTCACTGCCCTGGTTGAGCATGAGGCGGAAAAACCGGCTGAGCACAAAAATGATTTCCGAAATCTGCGGCACATGGTGCTTGTCAGCTATCCAATGAATGCTGTCCAAGGTATTGTATATGAAATGTTCCTTGAGCTGGGTTTGGATATACTTGAGCTCAAAGTCGTTTTTCAGAAGACGGCTTTCATAATTCTCGTAGATCAGACTATCGATGCTTTCCAAAAGAACGTTGAGACGGTGGCCGATGTAGCCCAGTTCATCCTTGCGGTCCGTATGGATGCGGACGCTCAGATCGCCCTTTTCAGCGATGCGCATGGTCCTGCTGATGCTGCGCATGGGTAGGATTACCTGGAACAGGAGCAGCAAAGTGCACGTAAGGAAAATGGCCCCAAGGATAAACAAAAAATAGACGAAATATTGATCCATCACCGCCAGGGAAGTATTGAAAAACGACAGCGGGGCCGTAGCCACATAGTACCAGTTCGTATATCTGGAATAGTAATAAGCGGCCAGATAGGTCGCTTTGCTATAGGTAAAGGTGGAGAAACCGCTGGAGCCGGATAAGGGGCTTTCCGCCAGGGCCTGCGCCGGAGATTCCCTCTGAGGCGAGGTGACAGACGCGTGGGCCATCCCGGGGACCTGGATGAAAAGCTCCACCCTGTCGTCTGGGTAGTAGCCGCGCAGACGCTTCGTAAGCGCATCCTGGCCGACGGCGGCCTTGGTGTACAGCTCCAAAGTGGGATTGGATGCACAGAAGATACGGCTGTAGGTTACGAAAAGCCATTCTTGAAGCGACGCGTCGTATTGAAGGTGCCAGCTTTTTTGCTGCGTGCCAATGCCGGTGACATCTTCCTGGTCGACCTTGGTAGGGTTGACAATAGCTTTGCGAGTGTTGGCGATCCTGTTGGAAAACATCACATTCCCAAAGGGATTCCACAGTTTTAAAGAATAAAGGTAACTATTGTTGATAAAAAACTGATATAGACGCTTGTTTTGATCTTCCCTGAGCTGGTACTGCGCAAAAGTGGGCACGCCCTCGCTGGGCCGCATAGTAAAAGCGGCCTCGGAAAATTCCGGCGATGCCTGCATCTGGCTTTGCACGAAATTTACGCTGCGGAACACCTCCTCCATGGTGTCGGAGATATTCCTCAGGGCAGAAACAAGCTGTACACCGCTATCGCTTTGCGCACGCTGGCTGGCGGCATGATGAAGCCACCCATACAGCAAAAGGAGTGGTATCACGAATATCGCCACATACAATAGCATGATCTTTTTCAAAAGGCTCGAGGAAAAGGAAAGCTTCAACCTGCCGGCCACTTTTTGTACCATGTCTTTTTTCTGCCACCTCATTCTCATCCATTCTATCAGCCGCAATTGCCCATGTAAAGAGACGCGGCAGCGTTTGGGCCGCGAAATGCGCTCACATGCAAAGAAACAGATGTATGCACAAAAAATCATATCAAACGACAAAAGCTGAAATCAACTTATGGCCAATCAACAAGTTTCCCATATCGTTCGCCATGGATTCTTTATTATTCGATGCTACAATACATAAGACGGAGCGCTGTTACCCATCCATTGTAACGGCAGGAGGAGAATACATTGAACCTGTATGTGAGCAACCTTGTGGCGGGCCTGGAAAACGGCCTTGACGACGTGGATCTTTTAATGCGTTCCGTCGCCCCGTTCCGCGGGCAGGCGGGTATTGAGTTCTTTTTGCACACGCATTCCTCCCGGTATATGTGCCTGATGGAGAACGTACCTTCCTGGCTGGAAGGGCTGCCGGCGGCTGCCCACGGCCCGTTTATTGGCATTGATGCGACGAGCCCGCAGGGCTCCAAGGAGCAAAAGGACCTGCTTCAGGCCTACCGCTATGCCTTCAACATGACCAAACGCCTTCAAAGCAGCCACCTGGTGGTGCATACCCACCAGCGTGTGATTGAACCGTGGGAGAAAGAGCAGGCGCAGCGCGACTGCTTTAACAACCTTAAGCTGCTCTCCGATATGGGGGAAGACGCCGGTGTTACCCTGGCCATTGAAAACCTGGGGATCCAGCGCCGGGGAGTCAGCCTGTTTGACCAAACGGATTTCCAAGAGCTGTTTCAACGCTTTCCCAAAGCGGACTGCCTCATAGACACCGGCCATCTTCTGGTCGCGGGCTGGAATATGGCCGAGGTGCTTTGCGCGCTTTCTAAAAAAATCCGCGGATATCACCTGCATGACAACGACGGACGGGCGGACAGCCATCTGCGTATTGGAAAGGGCCGCTTTGATTTCCCCGCCTTTTTTTCACTATACAGGCGCTATACGCCCGAGGCGGACATCACCTTGGAGTATAGCGATTGCCGGGGCATCACCGCGCAGGATATCCATGACGATCTTGCTTATGTATTGCGCGGCATCTCATCCAAGGAAGATGCTGTGAAATAAATCTTGAAAGGAGACCCTGCCCATGAAAAAAGGTATATGCCTGTTACTGGTCCTGACGATGCTCCTCACGCTGGTATCCATTCCCATTACCGCTGCGATGGCGACCGATTCCCCCATCGAACTGACCTTCTTTTACCCCGTAGGCGTCGGAGGCCCGTTGGCTACGCTCATTGAAAACCTGGCCGCCGAATTCACCAAGGAAAATCCGGAAATCAAGCTCAACCCCGTGTTCGCCGGCAATTCCGTGGAAACCATGACCAAGACGGTCTCCGCGGTACAAGGCGGAACGCCGCCAGATTTCGCCATTCTGGGTAATTCCGAGCTGTACTCCCTGGTCACCATGGATGCGATCATCCCCCTGGATGACTTTATCGCCGCGGACGGCGGCCAGGATTATATTGATGATTTTCTGCCCGCCTTCATGAAAAATTCCCGCTACGAGGGAAAGACCTGGAGCATTCCCTATCAGCGCAGCACCATCATCATGTACTACAACAAGGATATGTTCCGGGAAGCCGGGCTGGATCCGGAAACGCCGCCCGCAACCTGGGATGAGCTGAGGCAGGCCGCCGAAAAGCTCACCGTCCGGGATGCTTCCGGCAATGTGACCCGCTGGGGCGTGATGGTCCCCATGGATGACCCCTTTATGTTCTCGGCCTTCGCGCTGCAAAACAGCGAAAACGGCGAGAATCTCATGACCGAGGACGGCTTGACGGCGCTTTTCAACACCCAGGGGAATATCGAAGCGCTGGAATTCCTGATCTCCCTGGCCAAGGAATACAAGGTTATGCCTGAAGGCTCTATCAAATGGGCGGATGGCCCCGCCAATTTCATGGCCGGTACGGCCGCGATTACGTATACCTCAACGGGCAGCCTGACCAACATCCTCAAAAACAGCAATTTTGAAGTCGGTACGTGCTTCCTGCCTGCAGGCAAACGGTATGGTTCCCCCACCGGCGGCGCGAACCTGTATATCTTCAAAGGTACGACGCCCGAAAAGCAGGCCGCGGCGTGGAAGTTCATCCGCTGGCTGACCGAGCCTGAGCGGACCGCCCAGTGGAACATTGATACCGGCTATGTGGCCACCCGCAAGAGCGCCTTTGACACAAACCTGCTGAAGGATTATTACCAGGTTGTGCCCCAGGCCAAGACCGGCGGAGACCAGCTCCCTTATGCCGCCAGCGAGCTGATGTTGTTTGACAACCAGCGCAATTGGCAGGTGCTGAAAGTGGCTATCGACGCGGCTCTCACCGGTGCCAAATCACCCGCTGACGCATTGGCCGAAGCACAAAGCCAGGCGGATGCCATCCTTGCGGATTACAAATAAAGGCCCCTCGGGCGGGGAACCGGCTCCCGGCTCCCCGCCCTTTTTTACCAAGGCAAATGCGGCAAGGAGAAGTGTGCCTATGGACAAACGGGTCCACAAAAGCACTCATTTGAGAACAAATGTGTTCGGCTGGCTTTTGATGCTGCCATCACTGGTTTTCCTGGGGGGATTCACGTTTTCCCCTATCTTGGCCTCCCTGGTGCAAAGCTTCCTGCGCGTGAATAAGCGTACAAAAGTGCAGGTGTTCGCGGGGCTGCAAAACTATAAAAACGTATTCAACGACCCGGTTTTCGGCACGGTGCTTGCCAACACGCTGCGCTTTTCGCTGATCGTGATTCCCCTGAGCATTGTCCTGGGTTTTGCGCTGGCCTCACTGTTCAGCAAAAAATTCAAGGGGATCGGCGCGGCAAGGGCACTGGTCTTCTATCCGAATATCGCACCAGTGATCGGCTTTGCCACCATCTGGACCTTTCTTATGACGCCTACCATCGGTCTTGTAAATACTGCCATGCGATTTGTGGGCCTGCCGGCCGTTGATTTATTGAACAATCCGCAGACTGCCCTGTATACCATCATGGCCGTTTACCTCTGGCGGGAAGCGGGGTTCATCATGATTTTCTACATTTCCGGGCTGGAAAACATTTCGAGAGAGTATTACGAGGCCGCCTATCTGGACGGCGCGTCGCCCTTTGTAGTGCTCAGGAAAATCACCCTTCCCATGGTCCGCCCCACGACGCTGTTCGCGCTCACCATCACCATGGCCAACGCCTTCAAAATGGTGGACCTGATCCTGATCATGACCACCAGGGGCGGCCCCAACAACAGCACCAATGTACTGATGCATCACATCTACCTGACCGCTTTCACTTATTGGGACCAGGGGCAGGCCGCCGTGCTCACCCTGGTGATGCTGGGCTTCATGATGCTGGTGGCGTGCATCCAGTTCTTCCTGATTGACAGACGGACCTATTATGAAAATTGAGAAAGGAGGGAAATACAATCATGCGCAGGAATCCTTCCGCTCCCGCTTATGTGCTGCTGTACTTGATCAGCCTGATATGGGCCGTTCCGCTTCTGTGGGCGGTGATCACCAGCTTCCGCCCCGGGCAATTGGCGGCCGGTTTTTCCCTGAAACCCTCCTTCACGCTTGACAACATGCGCTATGTGCTGGAATCTGCGCCGTTTTTGCGCTATGGCGCCAATACGCTGATCCTGGTGTGCGGCATACTAGGCGTGCAGCTCATCACCGTTACGCTGGGCGCCTATGCCCTGGCGAGGGTGGATTTCGCGGGAAAGGGCATCGCGGTGGCGCTCATTATGGTTCAGATCATCGTTCCCGCCGACATTCTGATCATGCCCAACTACATGACGCTCCGCGCCATCAATCTGGTGGATACCCTGGTAGGCGTTATGATCCCCTACTTTGCCTCTGCCATGGGCCTTCTGCTATTGCGCCAGGCGTACAAGGGCATTCCCTCCGCCATTGTGGACGCCGCGCGCATCGACGGTGCCAATACGCTGCAAACGATCTGCCATGTCTTTTTGCCCACCTGCAAAACAAGCTATATCGCCTTTGCCATATGCTCCGTAAGCACACACTGGAACAATTTCCTCTGGCCCATGATCGTGATCAATTCCGTGGAAAAGCGTCCGCTGACCATGGGTCTGGCCCTGTTCGCCAAGGCCAACGATTCCGGTCCCATGTGGGCCATTGTGACGGCCGCCACCATTCTGGTAATGGCTCCCCTGTACGTCTTTTTCTGCGCGTTCCAAAAGCAGTTCGTATCTAGCTTTGTAACCTCCGGGCTCAAATAGGCAAGGTGACCCGCCTCCAGGTTTCGGAGGACCCATGTCCCACAGCAGCGCTCAGAGTATTGAAAATCAAACCTGCCGCCGACATCCAAAAATCTCCCAGGATCGTATTGATCCGGGGGATTATGCCATGATGCACCCGTTTGTGATAAGTAGGCGGTGAAAGTCCGCGACAGACTTGGCAGTAGGAACTGTAAGTCAAGGGCAAGGTGGCCTATTATGAAGTGGAATGTGAAGAAAGTCGGAGGTAAAAGGGTAATTTGCCAATTGGCCAATTGTGTTGATATTCCAATCAGCAAGCTTTTTGGTTGTATGTGTGCCAACGTACAACAAGTCACTGAAGGTAGTGGCCATACTTGCTCCACAAGAACATATGGTGCTCAACAGTTTTGCAAAGGTTGCTGTGTGGTCTCAAACGATTGTCAATCCACATAAGCTCACAGAAGACTTCCAAAAGATGAAAGATAGAATGAAGTATAGGATTACAGAAAAAGGGATCGGCGTTCTCACCGACCCTTTTCGTTTTATATGATAATCTGATTTCTAAATCGTGATGTAAGCATTAAATTGCGCATAAAGGCGGAACGAATACAAAGAAACATGCCATTGCCGATACCTTGGGCAACCCAATCCATGCGCATTGATAAACCGGCAGCTGACATGGCTCCACACGCGCCCAAGAGATGATTACTTGCCTTCCAATCTTCCGTTGCTTTTTCTTATCTACTGAGATACACCATTTACCACGTTTTGCGGCATGCCGGACAAATACGCACGCATATTATCCACTGCCGTATCCATCAGCCGCTGCCGCGACTCTTTGGGAGCCCAGGCGATGTGAGGCGTAATGAGGCAATTGTCAAGGCCTAGCAGCGGGTTATCTGCCGTGATAGGCTCGGTGGAGACTACATCGACCGCAGCGCCGGCTACCTTGCCTGACAGCAAAGCTTCTCTCAGATCACTGTCATTGATCAGCGGCCCACGTGATGTGTTGATGAGCAGAACGCCATCCTTCATCCATGAAATTGTATTTCTATTGATGATTCCTAACGTTTGGGGGAACAGCGGGCAATGCAGGGAGATCACGTCGCTTGCCGCAAGCAGTTCCTCTAATTGGACGCATTCAGATGTACTGACATTTGTGTCATAGGCCACCACTTTCATGCCAAAGGCACGGGCAATTGCAGCCGTTGCCTGGCCTATACGCCCATAACCGATGATGCCCATCGTCTTTCCTGCCAATTCTACCAAGGGGTAATCCCAGAAGCAAAAATCACCGCTTTGCCCCCACCGCCCTGCCTGCACCGCGGCGTTGTGATGCCCCACTCGGTGGCACAATTCCAGCAAAAGCGCGAATGCATACTGGGCCACCGCGGCAGTTCCGTAAGTTGGAATATTGCATACCGGGATATGCATTTCTTTTGCAGCATCCACATCCACCACATTGTATCCCGTAGCCAGAACGCCAATGTATCGTATGGACGGGCAGCTTTCCAAGATTTCACGGTTCAGTGGAGTTTTGTTGGTAAGTACTATTTGCGCGCCGGCAAGCCTTTCCAGGATCATTTCCGGAGGTGTACGGTCATAGACCGTAATCTCCCCAAACTGTTGAAATCCCTGCCAGGAAATATCCCCCGGATTCAACGTATATCCATCCAGCACAACAATCTTCATGCCTTTTCCCCCATCAATGCTTTGCATGCAGCCATTATTTCTTTCACGGTGATACCGTTTTTCAAAAGAAGGCGCTCGTAAGGGGCGGACTCGCCAAACTGGTCTCGTATGCCGATCCGCTTCACACAGCCATATCCCAGCTCCGCCACCACTTCGCACACCGCACTGCCAAGGCCGCACAGGATATTATGGTCCTCCACCGTAACGATGCGTCCTGTTTTTCTGGCAGCTTCCTTCACTGCCTGCACATCCAGGGGCTTGATGGTATGCATATCCATAAGGCCGGCGTCAAGCCCTTGGGCACGCATCGCATCCACAGCATTAAGTGCAACAGACATAATATCCCCATTGGCGATAACGGTCACATCAGCGCCTTCCCTCAGTACATTGGCATGGCCGATTTGAAACTCCTCATCCTCTCCATAAATAGCGGGAACGGCATCGCGGGTAAAACGCAGGTACACGGGACCGTAATGGTTTGCGGCTGCACGCACCAGCTTGCGCGTGGAATGATAGTCGCAGCCCATGATCACCGTCATGTTGGGAATGGCGCGCAGGATGCCCATATCCTCGATTCCCTGGTGGCTCGCACCGTCGTTAGCCGGCGTCAGCCCGCCATGGGAGCAGGCAATTTTCACATTCAGGTTGGGATAGCAAATCTCCTGCCGGATTTGCTCGGACATGCGCATGCTGCCAAACACGGCGTAGGTAGTCACAAAGGGAATCTTACCACAGACAGCCAGCCCGGCCGCCACGCCGCAGGCATTTTGCTCCGCGATGCCCACGTTTACATGCTGACCGGGCAATTGCTGTGAAAAGGGTACGGTTTTGCAGGATTTTCCAATATCGCAATCCACCACATAGATATTGGGATTTTCATGGCCCAAAGCCAGAATTTCGTCGCCATAGGCGTCACGGGTGGGGACGGGGTTCCTCATGCCAGGCCCTCCTCTATCTCGCTCATCGCCTGGGCGTATTGCGCATCATTGGGCGCCGTGCCATGCCAGGATACAACGTTTTCCATAAAGGATACACCTTTACCCTTCACCGTTTTGGCAACGATGCAATGTGGCTTTTTGCCTGAATCCGCCCGTATGGCCGCCAGCGTATCCAGTATATCCGCCATATCATGGCCGTCGATTGTATGGCATTCACAGCCGAACGCCTCAAACTTCTTTGCCAGGTTCCCCGTAGGCATAATCTCCTGGCAAGTGCCATCGTTTTGCAGGCCGTTGTTATCCACCAGAATCACCAGGTTGTCAAGCTGATACTTGACAGCCGACTGTACCGCTTCCCATATCTGCCCCTCGCCGGTTTCGCCGTCGCCCAGCAGCGCAAACACCCTATAGCCCATGTTGTCGCGCTTGGCCCGAAGCGCCATGCCCACCGCAACACTGAGCCCCTGACCTAACGAGCCGGTGGAAATATCAATGCCGGGACAGCGCTTCATATCAGGATGCCCCTGAAGGATAGAGCCTTCCTTACGCAGCGTAGCCAGCGTAGCCATAGGAAAGTAGCCGCGCATGGCAAGGCAGGTGTACAATACGGGACACACATGCCCCTTGGATAAAACGAATCTGTCGCGGGCGTCCCACCCGGGATCTTGCGGGTTCAGGTTCAGTTCGGAGAAATACAAAGCGGTCATCATATCCGCCGCCGACAAAGATCCGCCGGGATGGCCGGATTGCGCCGTATGGATCATGGTCAGAATGTTCTTGCGCACCTGCTTGGCTATCGCCTTTAATGTATCGATCTTTTGCCTTTCTGCCATGACTATCCCCTCATATTCAATAAATCCAGGATATACTTTTTGCCATACACCTTGGTTGATAGAGCTTTAATAGAGTCCTGTGCCTTTTGCTCAGCATATAAAAGCAGCGCAAGACAGCTACCCTTTTTGATCATTGCTTGATGCCCGTGGCAGCGATGCTGGCAACAATATATCGTTGCATAAAACAGAACACCACGGCCAGCGGCAGGACACTCAGCACGGACAGCGCTGTCTGGATTCCCGCATGCACTTGTCCGGATGCGCCGGAATTATACCGTACCAGACCCAGCTGGATGGTGCTCAGATTATTGTCTGTCAGCGCAATCATTGGCCAAAGCAGGTCGTTCCACACGCTCACCACATCCAGCACCACAATGGTGGCTATAACAGGCCCCATCAGCGGCAAAAAAATCCGCCAATAGATACGGAACTTGCCCGCGCCGTCAATGACGCCTGCCTCAAACAAGTCGTATGGCAGATCGTCACAAAACTGCTTGACAAAGAAGATGTACATGGAACAGGTCGTGGCTCCAGGCAGTACGACACCTAGAAATTTGTTGTTCAAGCCAAAGGCACGGACCACGTCGTACATGGGCATCAGCTTGGTCTCCAAAGGAATCATCATACTGGACAACACCAGAATGAACAGCAGCTTCTTGCCCTTGAACTGCCCTTTGGAAAACACGAACCCCGACAACGTGGAAACGAACAGGCTTATCGCGACATTCAGCACCAGAACGCATAGGGTGTTGAGCAGGTACTTGATGATCGGGACGTTGTTCAGCGCCATTTGATAGTTGAAAAGTGTGAGGGTTTTGGGCAGAAGCCTTGGCGGAAACGGAAGGGAATAGGTCTTTAGCCTGTCAAAGCTGGTAGAGATCAGCCAGACGAAAGGGATCAGGATCGCCAGCGCCATCACGGTCAGAAATGCGTAATATAGAACATGATAGCCATGAAAGCGCCGTTTTTCTTCATACCGGACCGCAGAGATTGCCCGCCTGTTAACGGTATGCATCTCAACGCCTCCCTCTCAACATCCTGCGTGATGTTGCGGTGTTATCTGAACTGGTGGCTGCAAAATTGATCAGCGTGATGACCATGATGACCACAAACATGATTACAGATGCTGCGGAGGAACGGCCCAGATCTTTGTAATTCAAGGTGGAAAATGAATTGCGGTAAATATAGAGCATAAGTGTCGTAAGAGACTCCGCTGGGTTACCGGTTTCTCCGCTGATTGCATAAACGTCGGCAAAACGCTTCAACGCGGCAATCACCGATGTGATAAAAACAAAAGTGAAGGTGTTTTTCACACCAGGGATGGTAATGTGTAACCATTGCTTGAATTCGTTTGCGCCGTCCACCTTGGCGGCTTCATACAATTCCCTGGGTACCACCTGCAATCCGGCGAAGAAAAGGATGACATTGTAGCCGATGCCTTTCCAAACTGCCATGAACACCAATGATTCGCGGGATGTGGCAGGATCGTTGAAGAACTTGTACGGCCCAAGACCAAGGCTCATAAGCAGGTTGTTGAGAATACCCTCCTTGCCGGAGGCAAGCAGGTATTTAAACAGGGTGCCGACGGTGATCATGGACAACACCATGGGGAGCAGGAAAAAGACCTTGTATACGTTTTTTCCCACGGGGATGTTGTTCAGCATATTGGCGAAGATGAATGCGAAAGGCACATTCAGGGCAACGCCCAGCAAAGCCATGTATAAGGTATTCCCCATGGCTTGGTTGAACAGCGAATCGCTAAATAGGATGCGGTAATTGACCAGGCCGATCAATGTTCCCTTCATGTTCTGGAAGCTGTAGGCAAATGTCCGTACCAACGGGTACAGATTAAAGATGAGCATGCCGGCAATGGGAATAACCAGCATCATATACCATTGATACTGCTTCCTCACGGGGTGAAGCACCACCTTTCAAAAAAGGGGGCTGCGGGTATAGCCTGCGCCCCGCAGCCCTGTGGACGTTACTGACCCAACTGAGCCTTCGTATTTTCCACCCAGGTGTTCACACCCTGGTAGAACTGCTGCCTGGCTTCTTCAGGTGTGATTTGCTTGCTAATCATCAGCTTGTTGACATCCTGCAACGGTACGCGCCAGGTCCAGTAATCGTTGGTCTTGAACACGCTCTTCATCTGATAATCATGACGTTTCTGGTTGAACGCATACTGCATCATGGGCACATTGGACACATCTGCAAGCGCGCTGATCTTGTCGGTGGCATAATTGGTCAGGTAGAAGTCCACAATCTCGCTATTGGTGGTCATCTCCTTGACGACTTTCCATGCGACGTCGGGATCCTTGGCGCTCTTGGTAATGGCAAAGCGGAAGAATTCGGGGAAGCCCTGCTGGCCATTGGAGCTAGTCGGGACCAGTACCGGTAAAAAGCGGTCCAGGATCTCGGTCTGATTGGCATACATGTACTTCGTGTACAGGGAACTGACCCTATTCACATCGTAGTTGATGGCAATGTCATTCTCCTCGGTGAAAAACTTCTCATCGCCGGTATCGGTGGCAATGCCCTCGGGTGCGCAGTTGACCAGGCGGCTGATAGCGTTGAAGTAGTTGAGCACTTCAGGCGATTCCTTGATATAGTCCACATACTCGGCCTTGTCAAGGTTGGAAAGCAGCATGGTATCACTTTCAACCGACTTGACAGCGTTATACGATACGGCATACCACTCAAGCCACATGCTGCGCAGATAAGCGCCATAATTGTTCTCGCCGGTCACGGGATTGGTACCGGTCATCTTCTCGGACATGGCGCTCAACTCATCGATGGTTACGCCATCCTGGGGCAAATCAACACCCCATTGCTCAAACAGC
The DNA here is from genome assembly GCA_023416585.1 of Bacillota bacterium. Lineage (GTDB taxonomy): Bacteria > Bacillota > Clostridia > Christensenellales > Aristaeellaceae > JAEWAH01. The sequence goes on along the minus strand of JAEZHM010000113.1, from coordinate 181,836 downwards.
TGCTTGTCGATCACGATATAGTTGCATGCGATCGTCATGGGCAGGCCGAAAACCTTGCCGGTAGCCTCGGGATAATTGAAGGACCTGTAGGTTGTGTAGTATACGGCAGGGTCAATATAGTAGTTGGGCAGGGTGCCGAAATTGACCTCGGGGTCGCTGTTTAAATAGGGGGTAAGATCCGTATACCAGTCGGGTACGGCGACCTGATTGGTGAAGAAGCCCACATCCATTTCACCGGCGTTGACCATGGCCTCAATCTTTTGGATCCAGCCATCCCATGGGATGCTGATCAGCTTGATGGTGGCGGATTGAATCTTGGAATTAAGGAAGTTCTCAAAATCCTGCAGGCCCAAGGTAGTAATGCCGGAAATGGGGTCCGTGGTGGACTGCTCGCTGATGCCGGGAACCACTACGCGCACTACAGGCTTCGTTTCGCCCGCCAGCGCAGCCGGTACTGTGGCTATCATGCAGATAGCGAGTACAAGAGCCAGCCATTTCTTTGTTCCTGTCATTGTGGATACCAACCTTTCATTTATTATTTGCGGCATCCTTGCCGCTGAAAAACGTTTTATTCCAAAACCGCATTGACTTCGATCACTATACCGTCAGACTGGGTGACAACAGCCATCCATTTTTCACCCGGTTTGATCTCCTCGGGAAACGGACGCTGGTACCAGTTGCTGCCTACGGAATTCATTACAAAGGGATCATCATATGCGCGGCCAGCCAATTTGCCCTCCCGGAAAAAATCCACACGGTCAATCCGCTCAGGATATAGTGCCGCTAAACGGATCCAGCGCTTGCCATCGGCACTGGCATTTTTCTCCAGACCCTGCAGATAATATTGTTCCTGGATTGGAGGATCCTGTTTTTCCAAACCAACGGCCAGCGCGACCCGCCGGGCGAAGAAGCTGTCCTCGCCTTCCGTGATGCGCCAATCCGCCGGAGGCTCCTGCTTGGTCAGGTTGTTGTAGTACCCCCAGGAGACACCTTCATCCAGGCAAACGCGCATGTTGCTCAACGCCTGAGAATCCTCATTGACCATTACAGGCCTTTCAGGCTTGATAGCTTTTGCCTTTTGGATCAAGTTCCATAGCTTTTGCCGTGATTGGTCGTTGCCGTGGATCAAAATCACATCGGAAGCTTGAGCAATTGACTCATGAAAGTATCCGCCTGTGCCGCTGCAGCCCGTCAGCAGGCCACCCGATTCCCGCTGTGCAATATGGATCAATTGTACGATTCCATCCGCTGTATACAAAATGGGATGCACGCGGAATGGTAAGATATCATGCTCGTTGGCAATCTCAATGATCACATTTGTAAAGCCCTTATCCCGCAGCCAGTTGGCAGCCGTTTTGACCGCGGCGATAACCGCGATGTCATCCTTGAGGAATCGCGTCTGGGAGCCATAGAACAAGCTGACGATTACCACCATGCCGATGCGGTCTGCCGCCAGTATAAGGCGTTCCATCCGTGACAGGTATGCGGGATCGATAACTGTACCATCCTCGCCAAAGGGATTATTATGAATGGTCTCATTCGCTATTGTGAAGCAGGGACCGCCGCCCTGGAAGCCAACCGTGAAGGCTCTTAGGCCCATGGCATGCCAGGCAGGAAGCGCTGCAATCAGTTCATCGGTATTCTTGTCAGGATCAAACTTCCTTGCGAAGCGGTGGTAGCGGGCTACATCCGCCGCATCGTCAAAAACGCCTTGGATAAAGCGGGCATTCATCAATAGTCCTTTTGCAGAATCCGGGCAGCCGGGGATTTCATCGTACACAAGCTTGCCATTGATATAAAACTTTTCGCCTTTTTTGGTAAGGATCGTATGGCTCATATTTCCTCCTTGACAATAACCGGCATCCGTTTAATATCTGGATCGGTAAATGGGTCCATGGTACATGTGGCCATACTGGAAATGGAGAAGAGCACAGCTCCATCCTCCCCTGCCTGAAACCAATGCTTTACTCCCGGCGCCATCGTCACCTGCTGGACGGGCTGCAAGCATACTTCTTTCCGGCTGGTGTAACAGCTTTGCTTTCCCTTTGGAATAAAGCCTTCCTTTGGTCCGTCCCCGCCGGGCAGGTACAGCCGCAACGTTCCATAAAGTACGCGAAGGGTTTCTTCCTTCCCCTCGTAGCCCTCCATGGCAGTATGCCAGTGCTCCGGCAGCGTCTGGCCAGGCAACAGGCAAATGACCTTCATACCAACCCGGCTGGTCGAAACAAATGTGGCGATTTGAGAGCCTTCCGCACGATAATCGCCAAGGCCGAAATCCGCCACCTCCATGGCTTCCATCTCGCTGTCCGACAGCACCACGCCTGCCTTTTTCAAAAGCGGTATGCATGCGGCTCTGGCTTCCCGCACTTCCCGTTCGTACAGCATGTCAGCACTCCTTTTGAATATTTATAGGTTCTAGGGTCTGCCTCTCCTATATAGCGGCTGCTGTCCCATGTCGCGCATGTCCAGCGCCGCCTTCGCGTCGGAGCACAGCAGCGCCTGTACCAGGAGATCGCGTGCGTCACGCAATTGACGATCATATTGATAGCCGTCCATCTGCCTGCGCAATTCTTTGATCATCCGCAGGGCTGAGGGGCTTTTTTCCGCCAGTTCCGAAAGCCAGCCCGAGCATAATCCATCGTTCCCGCCTTCCGGCGCGATTTCCGTTATAAGACCCAAGGTAAGCGCTTCCTGTGCTGACAGAGCCTTGCCCAGCAACGCCATATACATCAGCCGTTTTGTTGGCAGCGACCTATATGCCCCGGAAAAGGAGATCACCGGGGGCAAGCCGCCCAGTATCTCCGGAATGGCAAACGTGCTGTCCGCTGTGCAGGCAACAAGATCACATGCCTCCACCAGGCTGAAGCCGCCACCAGCTACTGTGCCAGATATCAAAGCGATAACAGGCACGGCGCACTGGGCTATGGACAGCAAGACGCCTGTCAGGCTGTCACCAAAAGCGCGAACGTCCCCAGCGTCCTGTTTTCGATAATCCCCAAGATCTCCGCCATTGCAGAATACTTTACCCTCGTGGTGCAATACGACGGCACAAATGTTTTCATCCGCTTCACGCAGCGCTTTTTCCATGCGTGCAAGCACAGGCCTCGTAAGTTTGTTTCCAGTGTCCGGGCTGGTGAGTGTGATCTCCAGGTATGTTTCGTGTATGGCCGTGCGGATACCGGCATCATAGCTCATTTTTTGCCACCGAATACCTGCCCGCGAACATAATCAAACACGTCCATAGCGTCGCTGGTGTGCATCAGTTCGTACAGCTTCTTTTCATCGATCCTATCCGCCAGGTCAAAAATGAAATCCATCCATTCGAAAGTCTTGGTCATGATTTTGATGGGGTCATGCCTTTGCGGGAACACGTCCGCCGTTATCCAGCCGTTATATCCCACCCGCTTCATGTACAAAGCGAACTCCACATAATCCCACAGGTTGATGGTGCCCGGAAGCATGTCCCAGTCCCAATTGCGGAAGTTGTCGTTGATATGGATATAGAACAACCGCTTCATTTCCGACAAGAAAGCCAGGGAATCAGCGGGTATTTCGCCGCATTGCAGCGCATGGCCCACATCCAGTGTCACGCCAACGTTATCAAGGCCCACCTTTTCGCAAAAGGCCGCCATCTTGCCCGCGTTGCCAAGCAAGCAGTGTACCCGGGGCTCGGAAAGCTTATATTCCAGTGATACCTTCACGTCGGACCGGTGGCTGGCGGCTTCGTGCACGGCTTCCAGCGCGTCATTCCAGGCGCGGTTGTAATCCAGTTCAAAGGGATAATCGGCGCCGTCGTTCAAAAAAGCTGATGTCACCATGTTGCAGCCCAGCACCGCTGCGGCATCCATGGCTGTTTTCATCATATCCACGGCGACACGGCGGGCTTTGGGATCAGGGCTGGAAAAGGAGCCGAAGCGGAACACTTCCTCCCCTTTCACATTCAGGTTCACCGTGGAAACGCCAAGGCCATAGCCGTCCAGCAGCTTTTTAAGCGGCACCGGGTCCAGAAAATTCTGGGGATACACAACCTCCAGCCCTGAGCACCCCTTGACCTTGGCGGCCATTTCCACCATTTCCTCCATGGGACGGGCAGGCTGATAATCAATAAAACGGTCCTTCACCTTGCCCATAAAGCCTGTAATAATAGCATATTTACGTTCCATAATGCACTCCCCCTTCAATTATTGCTTCATAAGATGATGTGCGTTTTATGCACCACCTCGCCGCTGGTCAAAAACACATCTGCGCTGTAGCATTCGCCCTTTTCCACGGAAAACGGGGTTCCAAGCCACGTTGTTTCGCAGTTCACAAAGAAGGGCTCATCATACGACACATAAAACTTTGTGTCGTTTTTGAAAAACTCCACCCTGTCCACCTGCTCCGGATATTCAGCCGCAAGGCGCAGCGTGTGCAGCCCGCCGCCAAAAGCTTCTTCAGGCCTCAAACCCTGCAGTACAAACTGCTCCTCCCTAGGAAGCTCCACAACGGGGATACCCACCGCCCGGGCCATGCGCCTGGCGAAAAATAAATCCTCGCCTTTGGTGACACCGAAAAAACAAGGCGGTATCTGCTTTGTGTAGTTGTTGTAATAGCCCCAGGAGGTGCCTGTTTCCAGCGCCACATCCACACGGGTGCAGCAGGGGCTGTCCTCGTTGCACAAAACAGGCTTTCCCTTGGCAAGCTGTTTAGCTCGCCTCAAAAAATCGTAATATTGACCACGTGTCAAGCCATTGCCATGCACCAGCAAAAAGTCACTAGCATCTGCCACCTGTCTATCTGCTGTTCCGCCGCCGCCGCTGGAAGCTGTCAGCATTCCGCCGCTTTCCTTGCGGGCAAGGTCGATTAGTGAGGCGATGCCCTCCGCCGTCTGGATGATGGCGTGGTCCTTGTTTAGGTTAATGTCGTATTCGTTGGCAACGTCAATTAAGATGTTGGTGTAACCTTTCTCTTTGAGGAAGCGCGCTGCAACAGTTACGGCGTTGCGGATAGCCCTTCCGCTTTTCATTTTCTTGGCCTGAGCCCAGTAAAGGATGTTGACGATCACTACCATCCCCAGCCTGTCCGCCGCCGTGATCACACGGTCCATGCGGGCCGCGTATGCTTCATCCAGTGCAAGACCTTCCGAACCGAAAGGGTTGTTGTCAATGTCCTCCACTTCCGTCATGCCTACCGGCCAGCCGCCCTGAAAGCCCACGGTAAAGGCGCGCATGCCGTAACTATACCACTCGGGCAGCGATGCAATCAAAGCATCGGTATTGACTTCGGGATCAAAGTGGTCAAGTGCCATCTGGTTATATAGCTCCCGGTGGCCGGCGTCATCGAAGATGCCCTGAATAAGCCTTTGGTTCCATAAAAGCCCATGGGAGCGAGGGTTGCTGCCAGGGATATCCTGATATGTTAGTGAACCATTAATGGTGAAGCGGTCTTTACAGATGCCTATAACCGTCCTACCCATATGCGCACCTCTTTTGGATTCATTTTTCTCATTTGGAATTCATAATCCTATTCTATACCATGACGATCTACATTGTCAATCCTATTTTACAATTTTGAATTCATTTTAATTATTTTTGAACGCATTCTGTTGTAAAATAGAAAAAAATATGATATGATGCTATATATGGAAAGAGGCGCCACACGAAGGTGCTGCTTTACATCCAAAGGGCTACCATATGGAGGTGCTATATGGCGAATGCAGATGTTGCGTCGCGTACAACGGATGATATTTATCAGAGCATTCGGACCATGGTATTGAATGGTGAACTCCTTCCCAATCAGCGCATCAATCAGAATACACTTGCGCAGACACTTGGCGTCAGCCGGACACCTGTCATCAAGGCCCTCCACATGCTGGAAGCGGAAGGGCTGGTTGACAATATCCCAAACCGTGGTTTCTACATACATAAAACGACGCTGCGGGAGCTGATTGAACTTTTCATGCTCCGGCAAAGTCTGGAAATGGTGGCTGCAAACAACTTGGTGGAAGTAGGGACCGGCGAGCAGATAGATCAGCTATATGCTCTGTTCACGCCCTTTATAGACCAGGAAAATATCAATACAAATGCATATTTCAGCGCCGACAGGCGGTTCCACTCACTTATGATGGAATGGTGCGACAATTCTCTGCTTCGTCACATCAATGAATCCCTGCGGTTAATGGAACGAACCTTTTCCTTCGGTCTATTACGCCCGCCAAAGGAAACACTTAATGAGCACCTGGCCATCATTGATGCGCTGCGCAGCCGTGACGCCGTCCGCGTGCAGGAAGTTGTCCGCCAGCATACGGAGTGTACAAAGCAAAATCTTCAAAACATCAGCAGGCAAATCCGCGTATTGGGTATCGATACTTCCAAGCTGTCTATCAACGATATCATTCAGGGGCAGGATGCCGCAGCTGGCAGTTAACCAAAAAGGCCAAGGGTAATTTGACCTGCCACTTGACACACATGTGCTATATCTATGGGGTTCAAGAGACCGGAGGTTCAAATTCTCTCATCCAGTCCAGAAGAAAAGCCTTGTTAACATAAAGTTTTCAAGGCTTTTTGCTTTATGCTTTGCCTGAATTTGGTGGTTTCCTTTCATTTGACCGGTCTTATTTATAAGATACTCGCTTTGCCGTTCAGCGGCTTTGATCAGCGGTTTCTTTGTATAAAGGAAAAGGGAAAAGAATTGCCCCTTGATGAAAATTGATGTATACTAAACTTCGACTGTAAAAGTGAAAGCAGCATTTCAGGTTGCTGCATTTCAGCGTTGCTGCTCTCCCGGATAGCGCGGAGGATAAAATGTATACCGTTTTAATTGCCGAAGACGAAATGCTGGTGCGAATGGGAATAACGGTATCTGTTCCCTGGGAAAAGTTGGATATGCGTGTCATTTCCGAGGTGTCGGATGGCCAGAAAGCGCTGGAAGTCTGGCAGATGAAGAAGCCGGATATTTTGATTACTGATTTATCTATGCCGGGGCTGGACGGGATTTCTTTGATTAAGGAGATTCGCAAATCTGGGGAATCTTGCGCCGTGGTGGTCATCACTTGCATGGACCAATTTAGTTTACTACACCAAGCCATGGAACTGGGTGTGGCTGCATATCTCGTAAAAGCCACCATGAACATGGAGGATATCGAATGTGCCTTACTAAAGGCAAAGGAACAATTAGGTGCGCCCCGCCCCCATAGCACCCTGGATGTGGCGGAGGCCCAGCAAATGGCTTTTCATGAATACCTGATTGAGCAATCCATTGGGTTAAAGGAAATAGATAATAAAAGTCGGCGTTGTGGCTTCCCCCTGCTCCCAAGTTATCACCTGCCATGTGCCCAGGCGGTAAGCACGCGGGAAATTTCGTGGCAGCTGCAAAAGGCCATGAACAATATGTTGTGTGAAAGGCTGCGCAGCCAGCATGTTGTGCAGGCATTGCAGCGGGACGGGCTGGTGATTCTCTTGTTTACCAGAGCCCCTAAAATCCAAGAAATGGGACAACGGTGCGATGTGTATAAGCAGTATATTCGCGAAAGCTTTAGTGTTGAGGTATGCATCATCACCTATATGGAGCCGATTCCAATCGCCCAACTGCCACAGCGCTTGAAGCATATGGAACTGCTGTATGAAAACAAAGCCCTATTTGCCGCACCCGTAATATGGCTGGACGAGCACGGCGCGCCTGTAGACGCCCAGGTACAGGCAGGATTTTCCCATCTTCGGGAAAAGCTGTGGACGCTGGGTGACGTTTCCTTTGCGCTGAGGGCAATTGGCCTGGTGGATGATATACAGGATGCCTTTGAAAAATGTGATAGCTCTTTCCAAACCATTTTGCTGGAGCTGGCGGCACTTTTGTGGATGCAGGCGGGCATTCCGGCGGAGCAGGGGCACGCACTGGAAATGGAACTGCAAAAGGAGCAAAGCGCAAGCGCTGTTCTGCAATTCCTGGAGGATCATGTGGTCAGCAGGTGCAGCACGTACCGCGCTGAGATTTGTACGGTGATTTCTTATATGGTCCAACATATGGGAGGAGACCTATCCTTAAAGCAGCCCGCTGCACTGATATCTATGCACCCGCAATACTTGTCCAACCTGTTTAAAAAGGAAGTTGGTGTCAGCTATTCGGATTTTTTGTGCATGATCAGACTTTCCCAGGCAAAGAAAATGTTAAAAGACAGTTCTCTGGGCATCCAGCATATTTCCCAAAGCTGCGGTTTTTCAGACATTACGTATTTCTGCCGTAAGTTTAAGCAACTAACCGGAAAAACCCCCGGCCAATGGCGGAGGACGTAAGTATGCGTATTGTAAAGACGTTTCATTTCCGGCTCATTTGCATATCCGCACTGATCCTTCTGGTGGCCTTATTCCTGGCCACCACACTCATTTTCAGCCAATATCAGGGCTCCATGGTAGCGCAAAATGAAGAGATCACCCTCCGTGCCTTTGGATTGGCAGAAAAAAAGATTGACCGCCTTTTGAGTGATGCCAATAAAGCAGCAGTGCTTATCAAGAGATATAAGGAAGTAGACGATTACCTGTTTGGCAGCTATGCTACCCAAGCTCAGAGAACGATCGCGCAGCGGGAAATGATGCATGCCCTTTCCGAAGCGCTGGCGGATAATCACACGCTCAATGGCATCCTGTTTTTCAAGGACGACGGCACCATGACGGGTGCCACAGAGCCTTGGCGGTTTTCCTTTGAAATCGATACGCATCCATTTTTTGAAAAGGCGGGCTTGGCTCAGCTTCCTGTGGAAACAGGCATTACCTGGCTGGGGGGGTACTGGCTCAGCGATTTTTCCTTGCAGGATATTCCAGCCAAGAATGCCAGCCATATCATGATCGTTGGCGCCAGCCGGACCCGATATCGCTATTCTTATACCCCGGAGGTGCGGACGCTGACTACCGTGTTTTCCATTAGTGAGTCATCACTTCAAGAGTGTTTTGACTCCTTGAATGATCACAGTGGTGAGGTGTTTTTGCTGGATGGCAGAGGAAGACAACTGGCTTCCTCAACTGCCCTTGCCTTAGGACATATTCCTTGGTTTTACAGCGATCTTAACCAAACCCAGAAGCTTGGCAGCATGAACCTTCACAACGCGGGAGAAAAGTATCAGCTGGTTTATTACAATTTGGGAAACACTGACTGGATGCTTGTAAAAAAGATTCCCTTTGAAATCTATACCGAGCAAATCAACCATTTACAAGTCGTAACCTGGATGACCGGAATCCTTGTGCTGCTCCTGATGAGCGCAGTATACACCATATGGGCTCTGCGTTTCACTCGCCCATTTAAGGATATGAGTTCTGCTTTAGAGCAAGTGCGCAAGGGTGACCTAACGGTGCAAATGGAACATCCCTCGGGAATCTATGAATTTGAACTGATGCGGACCGAGTTCAATAGCATGATCCAAAGCATCAACACCTTGCTGGAACAGACCAAGGCTATGGAGCACGAACGGATCGAGCTGGAACTGCGCAATCTTCAATCACAGCTCAATCCCCACATGGTGTTTAACTCCATTACCGCCATCCGATGGATGGCGATGATGTCTGGCACGAGCAAGGTGTCGGATATGCTGGTTGAACTGGCAGAACTGATCCGGCCGATATTTAATGAGTGGCGGCTGGTATGGACGCTACGGGATGAGATCGCCTACATACAGCACTATGTGAAGCTTCTTCGCCTGCGCTATTGCGGCATGATCCAGGTAGATATCCGTATCAGCGAAGAAATGATGGATGTTTTGCTGCCCTGCTTCACCCTGCAGCCCCTGCTGGAAAACAGCTCAGAGCACGGAGCGCGCCCGTCGGAGGTCATCTGTATCGCTTTGGAAGGCAGCTTCAAGGGAGATATGGTACAACTGCGGATTACCGACAACGGACGGGGTATGCCCAAGGAAAAGGTTGCGCTGCTTAAAGAGCGGATGAATGCACTGGATAACCGGCCCGAGGGAGGATTAGAGCATTCCGGGATTGGGCTGTGCAATATCCACAGGCGGTTGCAAATGTTTGGGGGAGAAGCCTGCGGCATGACGCTGGAAAGCGTGGAGGGCCAAGGAACCTGCATTACGGTATGGCTGCAAAAACAGCAGGAAACGCCTAAAATTGCAAATTGATTAGATTTATGCACTTTTAAAAGATGCGAGCGGAATGTATCTTATAAAAGTGCAACTTTTGTTAAAAGATCATTTTCATTGTCTATTGCTTCCCTGGCGCGTTCCTGATACGATGCGGAAAGATATTAGCAGTCGGCGCGCAACTGTTAATGCTTGAAACGGACATAAATAAAAAGGAGGGGTCATCTATGAAAAAGCTTCTATGCTTTCTCACGGTTCTTTCCTTGCTGGGGATGCTGCCTTGCACGGTTCTGGCCCAGGAGGCTCCCACTGTTGTATCCATCGCGTTGTGGCATACACCTGATTTGGATGGCAAGTGGGAATTGACCAACGAAGTAAAGCTCTTAAAAGAAAAGTACAACATTGAACTGAAATATCAATACTATGACACCGACCAATTCTCCCTGCTAATGGCGGGCGGCGAGCTGCCAGATATCGTAACCTGCAGCAATAACTATATTGCCACGGTGGTAGATAACAATATGGCGCTTGACCTGGATCCGCTGCTTGCTGAGTATTGCCCGAACCTGAACTTGGATATATATACGGCCAGCAATGAACTGAGCCGGCAGTTGATGGGCGGCAAAAACAAGCAGTTGTTCTTCCTGGCTCCCGGCATTGGCCCAGAATCCCTGAACGCTTCCGACGCGTCAAGCTGGGGCTACGGCGTGCGCTGGGACCTGTACAAACAGCTGGGATGCCCTGCCATTGACAGCAATGAAGACTATATCAACGTAATTAAGCAGATGCTGAAACTCTATCCCACCAATGCAAATGGCGAAGAAGTATTCGGTATTGGCACCTGCGACCTGTTCGCCCGTTGGTATCAGTTCGGCTGTATGTCAGTAGACGGCGGTGCACTAAACCCTTGGGTGTTCGGCGGAAGCATGTATATGAGCGGCTGGGAAGATTGCGTGTTGTATAACGGCTATACCAACACCGATCGTTCCGCTTACTGGACCGCGATGAAGTTCTTCAATCGGGCCTATAATGAGGGCTTGCTGGATCCCGACTCCTTCATCATGACCCGCCCCGAACTGCAAGCGAAAATGGCAGCCGGCCGGTATGTGGCAGCCATTCCTTACGAAGGCAACCAGCTGTATACGGAAATGTTGAAGGATGATCCCAACACCATGGCAGGTATTGCACGTATTCAGTCCAAAAACACCTTTATCTTTGCAGATAAACTGGCTTTGACTGGCAACATGCCTTCCGACAACATTTTTGTGAATGCAAAGAGCAAAAACCAGGAAGCCGCGTTGAAAGTAATCGATTTCTTTCACGATCCCGATGTTATCCGTATGTCCTACAGCGGCGTAAAAGGCGTTGACTGGGATTACGACACAGACGGCGTACCCTATGTAACGGAGAAGGCGCTGAATGATCTGACTACTTACAGTGACGGTACCGAGGAATATTTGAAGGCTACAGGTATCAGAGGCCTGATCACGGAATGGACTCCATTCCAGGCAACCGGCATCCATCCCGACGGATATCCATACCAGGTCCGTCAGCAATTCAAATATCGCGCCATGACACTGAATCCTTTGCAAAAGGATTTTTCCGACCACTATGGCTTCAGCTGCCCTTCTGAATATCAAATGTCCTTTGTGAAAAATGGAACTACCTTCAGCCTCGTGAACGACTACGGCCAAATGGTTGCCGCAGGCATCAGCGAAATTCCCATGGACATTAAGCGGATCATGGACGCTTGCTCCGACATTGCTTATCGGGCTGTACCCGAATTGGTCATGGCCAAGGACGAGCAGGAATACAAGGCCGTGCAGGAACGCGTCATGCAGGAGCTGGCAGCTGCCGACGAAGCAACTGCTTGGACATGGTGTGAAAAGGTATTTAATGATGTAAAGGCGAAAATGTCGCCCATCTTTGTGGAAGCGCAAAAAGCTTTCCAGGCCAATCAAAAATAAACGCCCCTGTCTTAGAGGGCAAGGTATATAACATATTCCTTGCCCTCTCTTTTAGAAGACAGAAAGGTTGATTTCCATGACTTGTTTGCCTTCCCCCACGTTCAAACCATCCAAGCCAAAGCGGTCGTGGAATCTGTTCTTCATCGCATTGCCGTTAATGCTTGTGGTTTTGCTTTTCAGTTACGTTCCTCTTTTTGGGTGGATTATATCCCTGTTCGAGTACAAGCCTGGTTATCCGCTTTTTGATAATGAATTTGTAGGCCTTAAATATTTCAAAATGCTGTTTACCAATGCCAATACGGGGCGGGTTATGCTCAACACGCTGATCTTTTCCAGCTTGAATTTTCTGATGCTGCCGCTGCCTATGCTGCTGGCGGTAATGCTCAACGAGATCCGTTCCAACCGCTTTCGCAAGGCTGCTCAGATCATTACCACACTCCCCCACTTTATCAGCTGGGTCATTGTGTATTCCATTGCATTTGCCATTTTTAGCAACGATGGAATGCTAAACCAGGTTCTGGTGCTGTTGAGAACCCCAAAACAATCTATATTAACCAACCGCAGCGCGGTGTATTGGTTCCAAACACTGGTGACGCTTTGGAAAAGCCTTGGTTGGAGCGCTATCATATATATTGCGGCCATTGCCGGTATCGATCAGGAATTGTATGAAGCAGCCACTGTGGATGGCGCCGGCCGGTTCCGCTGTGCTATTTCCATCACGCTGCCCAGCTTGATACCCACTTTTCTGGTGCTGATGCTGCTGAACATCTCCAATTTCGTCAGCTGCGGCATGGATCAATATTACGTTTTCAAGAATGCCATCGTATACAATAATATTGAGGTTCTGGAGCTGTTTGTATATCGCCTCGGCTTGCAGTTGGGGGATTATTCCTACGCCGTGGCCGTTGGCATCTTAAAATGCATGATTAGCTTAACGTTGCTGTTTGTGGCCAATACCTTTGCCCGCAAGGTGCGGGGCGAATCGATCGTATAAGGAGGGATGGAGATGGTGATCAAGAAAAGCAAAAGCCAGATTGTCTTTTCGGTGTTCAATTATCTGTTCTTTCTTGTGCTGATTATTTTATGTGCCTATCCGCTTTGGTACATATTTGTTCAATCCTTAAGCGGATCGGTGGTGGCAGGGAAGGCTGTGCTGGTCCCTTACCGCTTTGGCCTGAACAATTATGCACAAGTGGCCCGACTGGACGGGGTTTTCAGCGCCTTTGGGGTTTCTATGGCCCGAACGTTAATCGGCACCTGTTGCACGGTGATGTGCTGCATGCTGCTGGGCTATCTGTTCACTAAAAAGACCATGCCCTTGCGCAAGTTCCTGTACCGCATGTTAATGGTTACCATGTATGTTTCCGGTGGCTTGATCCCCGCGTATATAACCATAAAGGCCTACGGGCTGACTAATAACTTTTGGGTGTATATACTTCCCTATATGGTCAGCGCCTACTATGTAATTTTGATCAAAACTTATCTGGAGCAATTGCCTGAATCGGTGGAGGAAAGCGCCATGCTGGACGGCGCAGGCACGATGACAATTTTCCTGATGATCATATTGCCGATGTCTCTGCCAATCCTGGCAACCATTGCGGTATATGCTTCGGTGGCCCAGTGGAACGCCTGGTTTGACAACCATATCTACAACTTTGCCACCAAGGAACTGACCACCATGCAGTACATGCTGTATAAGTACTTGAATGAGGCAGAACGATTGACGGAATTGCTGGAAAAGAGCAATATGGATATTGACCCCTCAAAAGTTTTAACGCCCCAGGGAGTGCGTATGACAGTTACTATGGTAACAGTTTTGCCTGTGCTTATGTTTTATCCCTTCCTCCAGCGTTTCTTTGTGAAAGGGATCATGATTGGCGCAGTCAAAGGGTAGCGATTTGAAAAGATGACAGGAGGAATATCACATGAAAAAGCTTCGCGTTGGAATTGTCGGACTGGGGAACATTGCGCAAAACGAACATCTGCCTGTCTATGATAAGCTCAGGGATCGAGTAGAGGTGGTTGCCTTTGCCGATATCAACCTGGAGCGCGCCCAGCAGGCCGCACAAAAGTATGGCGTGCCCCACGCTTTTGCCTCGGTAGAGGAGATGCTTGCCGGAGTAGAATTGGATTTCGTGGATGTTTGTGTGTGGAATGGTTCCCATGCCCCGGTTTCCATTGCCGCCGCCCGTGCTGGGAAAGCTATCCTGTGTGAAAAGCCCATGGCTGATTGCCTGGAACACGCCTTGGAAATGGAAAAGGAAGTCAAAAAGGCGGGCGTGCCCTTTATGATGGCCATGGTATCCCGGTTTGATGCGGAAAAGCAGCTGCTTCATGAAATGGTGGAGGACGGCGACCTTGGAGATATTTATTATGCTAAAACCGCGATGATCCGCCGCCGTGGAACGCCCGTGGGCTGGTTCACCGACCTTAATAAGTCTGGCGGCGGCCCCGTGATAGATATTGGCGTACATAGCATCGACGCTGCCTGGTACCTGATGGGACGGCCTAAGCCTGTACGCATCAGCGCCAGCACTTCCCGGCGGATCGGCAACTTCACCACCAAGGGTGTTTCCCGGTGGGTGGCCTATGACAGTGATGTGACCGCTTTTGATACAGAGGATTCTGCGGCTGCAATTATCCACTTTGAAAACGGTGCCACCATGCTGGTGGAGGTAAGTTGGGCCTTAAACGCTAAAAATGACACTTATTTGCAGATTTGCGGCACCAAGGCCGGTGCAACCCTGAATCCCCTTACCATCTATGGGGAGAATGCCCAGGGCTATTTAACCGACAATCAGCCTACCGTGAAAAAGGGCAACAACTTTGAACGGGAAATTGTACATTTCCTCGATTGTCTGGAAACGGGCAAGTGTCCCATGGCTCCTGTGGAGGACGGTGTAATGCTCCAGCGCATTTTGCAGGGCATTTACGATTCCGCCGCTCAGGGCAAAGAAGTGATCCTGTAACAGAAGGAAGGAGGAGATGGCCCTATGCGAATTGGTATTTTGCTTCCTTGGACAGAGGAATTGGAATCTCATATAGCGCGAGTAACTGCCATGGGGTTCCATAGCGGACAGATTTCCGTATGGGATATGTCCCTATATACAAAGGAACGGGCGGCATGGCTTGAGGCCCTGCTGAAAAAATATGATTTTGAAGTGACCGCCCTATGGTGCGGCTGGTCCGGCCCTGTGGATTGGAGCTATCCGGGGATGTATAGCACGCTTGGCCTGGTGCCGGCTTGGCTGCGTGATCAGCGCACCCGTGATCTGCTGCAGGGGGCGGCTTTTGCCCGCCAGCTTGGCATCCGGGACGTGGCCACCCATATTGGATTTATTCCTGACAATCCCTATAGCGAGGATTTTATTGGCATCAAGAATGCTTTGCGCCTGATCGCTACGGAAATGAAGCGATACGGACAGCAATTGATTTTTGAAACCGGAGAAGAACTGCCTGTTACCCTGATCCAAATGATGGAAGCTGTTGGCACAGGAAACCTTGGGGTCAACTTTGACCCGGCCAACCTGTTGTCAAGTGGTCGCGCCAATCCTGTGGACGCGTTGACCCTGCTGGTCCCCTACCTGGGCGGGATGCATGCCAAGGATGCCGTTGCCCCCCAAGGAAAAAACCCCAAAGGGCATGAAACCGCCATTGGCGAGGGTGCAGTGAACTTCCAGAGGCTGGTTGAGATCCTTGCAGGCGCAGGATACAATGGAGATATTACCATCGAACGGGAAACCACCATGGATGAAACTTGGGAGAAGGAAATCCAAAGCGCCCGGATTTATCTATCCCAGTTTATGTAAAGGAGAAGGGTAATGAAGCTTGGAGTAAGCAGTTACAGCTTTTTGAAATATTTCCGGCAAAGCGGTTGCTCCTATTTTGACATGTGCGATAAAGCCAAGGCCTTTGGGTATGACGGGATTGAGTTTATTGACCTGGATCATACAATTTTCGGTCTTACCGGCGACGCCTTGGGCACCGCCCGGGAGCTTCGGACATACTGCGAAAAAATTGAGCTTCAAATCATAGCCTACACGGTGAAGGCAGATTTTTTGAAGGATGATATGGAAGCGGAGTTGTCCCGCCTGTGCCGCTGTGTAGACGTGGCCGCAGAACTTGGGGCGAAAGTGATGCGTCACGATGTTTGCTTTTCCCCCCGCAACCTGCCTAGGTACACCTACCATACGGCTATCGAGGAAACTGCTGAATCTATCCGTACCTTGGCCGCTTATGCTGCCACCAAGGGAATTACCACCTGCACCGAAAACCATGGACGCTTTTTGCAGGATCCGCAACGGGTGGAGGCGTTGATTCGGGCAGTCAACCATCCAAACTTCGGCTGGCTGCTGGATTTGGGAAACTTTACGGGTGTCGATGCACCCATATTGGAAGCAACGGCCATAGCAGCCCCTTATGCAGTGCATGTGCATGCCAAGGATCAGCTGTGGAAGCCCGCAGGCTCAGTGGTGCCGGAGGGTTGGTCGGCGACGCGGCATGGAAACTTTACCCGCTCCACCATGCTGGGTCACGGCGTGGTACCATTGGCACAATGTATTCAGATATTGAAATCCAGCGGATACGATGGGACGATCACCTTGGAGTACGAGGGCTGGGAAGATAACCTGCAAGCATTGGAGCAGGGAATACATTATTTACGGCGGCTAATCTGAAAGGGAATAGCCATGCGGATTTTTACCTGTTTAGCCGGATTCCATGCTGGATTACAACCAAAGAAGGAGGAAATCATATGGCAACCCCAAAGCTACATGTTATGGTAATTGGAGCACATCAGGACGACCCGGAAAAGATGGCCGGTACCGCCATTCTCTACGCCCGGCAGGGGCATGAAGTACGCTTTTTATGCACCACGAACGGACAGTCCGGGCATGAGAATTATCCTGGCTACAAGCTGGTCCAGATCCGCCGCGAGGAAGCGCAGCACGCCAAAGAGGTCATGGGCATCGCTGCGTACACCTGCCTGGATATTAACGACGGCTACCTCATGCCTGACATCGCCAACCGTGAGCGCTTGATGCGTGAAATCCGCACATTTGCGCCGGATATTATCTTTACGCACCGCCCATGCGACTACCACCCTGACCACCGCAACACCGCTCAGTTGGTACAGGATTGCTCATACCTGTTGCGCGTGCCCAACTTTTTACCAACTGTACCTGTGATGAACAAAATGCCGGTGATTTTCTATATGGAAGACACCTTCCAAAAGCCCTACCCCTTCCATGCCGATGTTGCAATTGCCATCGATGAGGTAATCGACCAAAAAATCATGGCATACGCACAGCATGAAAGCCAAGTATTCGATTGGCTGCCCTGGGTAGATGGTGTTGATCCTGCCAGCATCCCAAGCAATGAAGAGGACCGCATCGTTTGGCTTAAGCAAGCGTATGCGCCACGTTCCGAAAGGCAGACAGACCTTGTGCGGCCCCTATTGACAGAGCGTTACGGCGTGCAGATCGCTGCCAAAACACACTATTGCGAAGCTTTCGAAGCCTGCGAATATGGCGCTGTCCACCATCAAAATGACTACGCGCGCCTGTTTCCCTTCTAATACCAATGAAAGCCATTCCAAAGCCAAGCTCCATGAGCTGCCAGTCAACGCTGGATAAAGGTAGACAAATCATTATTTCACCAGGACATTTGCTGGAGAATAGTGACATTTATATCGATGGAATTCAAGATGCCGGAGAATCAAATTCTCTTGCCCAAGACAAAGAAACACCGTTGAAAACATTAGGTTTTCAACGGTGTTTTCTTTTATTGCCATAATCTGTTTTTCACTTATAAACAATTTTCACTCATTTTCAAGGATGCCGCCAATCATCGTCAGATACTCAGGTTGCTTATTCGTGTACCATTGTAATTCGATATGAAAAAGTTCTTTCGCCATTTGAGCGATTTCCAGGGAGAAAGCATCCAATGACATCCGAAGCTTAGCCGGATGGCGGCAAGACTCCCCTTCTATTCTGGCACATTCCCGACACAATCTGCAACTGCCCGGCATGACGGCCATGCTTTTGCTTTTTTCAGCTTCTTTTCTATACAGTACTTCATTAAAGTATGACATTGCATCCACATAAATAGATTCCACTTCACTTTTTGCCACGTGCTCTGTCAATAATAGTTTGGCAGCAAACAAGCGGATATGGGTAAATCGGCATAAAAAGTTCAATGGATCTGCATCCGCTGGTGGACATGCATAATTCTTCCCGTAATTCTCACATGCCTTGCATAAAGGAAGCAAGGATTCGGGGCGATAATAACGTTTTATCAGATTATCAATAGGGAGTTCAGCCTCGCCCACCCAGTGAATTCGATAAAGCTTACCCACCATACGAAAATACCACCGTACTTTTTATCATAAGACCGATATTGCATGTGAATACGAATGCTTATATCCGGTTATGACGGAACAATCTCCCAAATATGCTCCAAGCAAGCAATTTGGCAACCCCGTCAGGTTCCTTCATAACCTTTTTTCCTTCCAGATACAGGGCGATTACTTTGTTTTCTTTCAATCTGGATACATCCATATCCAAAGGGTTTTGTGCAAGAACAGCGAAATCTGCCAGTTTGCCTTTGCTTAGGCTTCCCCGGTCTTGCTCATCAAAAGAGGTTTTGGAAGCCCAAAGCGTATGCATCTTCAACGCTTCCAGCACCGTTACCGATTGGCCTGGATCAGGGTGGTTACAGCAAATATGCATGCTGTTTATAGGGTCTGGCAGCGTGCAGGGCGCATCGGACCCGGCGGATACCAGTATCCCCGCATCAATCAAATCTCTCAAGGGCTCTATGGAAAGCGCCCGCTGATTCCCCAAAATATGTTCAAGGTATTCTCCCGGTTCCTGATGCCAGTCAAGGAAGGCCGGCTGCAGTGCAATGGCCGCGCCTATAGCAGCCACTCGCCTTTGCTGCTCCTTGCTGATCAAATCCGCATGGATGATGATATGCCGGTGGTCATTCCGAGGATAATCCTTCAAAGCAGTCTCCAGACCAATAACGGCCTGTTCCACCGCCTTATCGCCGATGGCATGCATGGCAATCTGCATCCCTGCCCGGTTGGCCGCAATGCAAAATGCATTCACCTCATCCTGGGTGTAGGCCAGAAAGCCTGTATTATTTTGATTGTTGGCATAAGGTTCAAATAGTGCCGCGTCTTCTGAACCAAAGCAGCCATCCAGCGCCAGCTTGAAACAGCCGCCGATACGCTTCATGCCGCGCTTTTTGACCTTGTCCACCTCCATGGTCTGAAAGAAGATGCGCATAGTCTGGGGTAAGCCAACACGCAGGAAGCGGAGCATATCTACATCAATATCTCCCTGATAGCCCACGCCTTCCACCGTATGCACCAGGCCAATGCCTTTCCGGCTGAGTTCCCGGGACGCGCTGACAAGGCCTTGGATGATCCTGGGAATGGGAATCTGGCTGGTGATAAAGTTCACGCCTTTGTAAAACGCGTTCTGATACATCCACCCGGTTTCCGCATTAAAGCCGGTATCCTCAATGACTTCCTGGGGCAGCATGCGCACAAGCGCACTGTTGGCAACCGCCGCGTGCCCGTCGTATTTGACGATCATAAGCGGCCGGCCGGTCATTTGATCCAGGTCGCCGCGCTGCACCAGCCGCTTTTCTTTGACAGTATGTGCGCTGCAGCCATAGGCGGCAATCACCTTGTCTTTGGGATGACCATCAGCATATTGGCTCAGCAGCCGACCCATATCCATAAAATCTGCCGCATTGCGCACATCCACTGTGCTGTTAAAAAGCGCATACGACTCAAAATGCATGTGGGTATCGGCAAAGGCAGGTACAACCGCAGCGCCATGCAGATCCACCCTGCGGATACCGGCATACTGCGCGGGTAGCTCATTGCCTGTATACACAATGCGGCCCTTGTCTTCCACCAACACGGAGAAAATTCGGTTTTTCTCTTCGCAGGAAAGAAATGTTGCGTTGACAAAAGCCTGCATTGCTATGTACCTTCCTTTCACACCGAAAAGCTGTCATCTGCTGAATATGCGATATGCCCCGTCTACGCCTTTTGCATCGTCTTCAATACCGACAATGCCCGGTCAGGATAATT
The DNA here is from genome assembly GCA_023416585.1 of Bacillota bacterium. GTDB lineage: Bacteria > Bacillota > Clostridia > Christensenellales > Aristaeellaceae > JAEWAH01. The sequence continues at coordinate 161,708 of JAEZHM010000113.1, read as the reverse complement.
GGTGATGATCCTGTCCGCCCCCGCCGCGATCACCACTTTCAGATCGTCTTCTTCATTCACGGTCCATGGGTTGACCTCAATCCCCAGGGCATGAGCTGCAGCACATTCACCGCCTACCTGAAGCTCTGAAAAGTGTGGATGCAACGCATCCATAGCGAGGGATTTGGCATAATCCCAGGGTTTTACCATGGTACACTCATATAAAAGACCGCACTTGGCATCTGGATTCAGTGCCTTCACCCGCAGAAGGCTGTAATGGTTAAAGGAGGAGTAAAGCACCCTGTCCGCCATGCCAACTGCCTGGGCGAGATCGATGCACTTTTTTTCCAAGCCAGGATAGTCGATCAGGCTGTTTTTCAATTCCACATTCACATGCAAGCCATAAGGCTTCAACAGCTCAAAGACTTCCCGCAGGGTAGGCAGCCTGGCATCCTTGTATTCCGGATGCGGCTTATTGAAGCGATACTTTTTCAATTCCGCCAGTGTCATATCCTTGATATAGCCGGTTCCGTCTGAAACGCGGTTGATAGTCTCATCATGGGCAACGACCACTTCGCCGTCCCGGCTTAGGTGCACGTCCAGTTCAACTCCGGCAGCCCCTTGTTTAGCTGCAAGCTCAAAGGCTTCCAGCGTGTTTTCCGGCGCATAACCGCATGCGCCGCGATGACCATAGATGATCTGCGGCATATGTATCCTCCTTTTAAATCATGGCCTGAAATATTTCTGGACTGGGTGAGGGAATTACGCAGGTGGAAACCACCATTCCTTTTTCCGCAGCCTCCTTGACACCGGCATTAATGGCTGCCTGGACAGCCGACACAGTACCGGAAAGGGTCACAAAGGATTTTCCGCCGATGCCAAGACCCAGACGGACTTCCAGTATCGTAACCTCCGCCGTTTTGGCCGCGGTATCCGCAGCGACAATGGAGGAAGCGATGCTGAAAAATTCCATGACGCCAAGGGCGTCAATCCTGGGCGGAACGGTGCAGCCGTTTAAAGCGGAGGTCACCTGACTGTCAAGGCTGGCTATGACCAGGTCGTCCACCAGGTATTCCTTGGCGGTGCTCCGCCCTGCAGCCATAGCGGCAGCCACCGCCGCCACCTCGCCGCTGATGATGATGATGTATTTCCCGGGGCAGACAGTGGCGGCCTTTAAAAGCCGGACATCTGCCGTTTTGATCATGGCGTCGCCGGCTTCGATTCCCCGGGCGATGCTATTCAGTTCCAACAGTCCAAGGGAAATCATTGCTCCGCCTCCCTTGCGATTACAATTGCGTCCGAAACCTCCATCACCCGGCCAGCGATGCTTGCGTGTACATTCGTCCCAAGCTCCCCATCCCCCATGACGCCAATCACCTGACCTAAACGCACCGCATCCCCCAGCTTCACAGCTGCCTTGGCTGGTGCGCCGATATGCTGCTTTAAGGGGATGCGAACTGATTTGGGATCAACGGTATAAACAACCTTTGGCGTGTCGAATCCATACCGGTCTACATCCACCCGGGCTGCCATCCTTTCAGAGGGTACCTGCCGCCACGCCCTTGTATCCTGCTGGCTCTTTATAAGGGAAAAGGAATCGCTGCTGCCCATCTTGCGCAGTTCTTCCTTTTGCAATTGCTGTATGCGCCTGGGGGACAACCCCATGGGGCAGGCAAACAGCTCGCAGATGCCGCATTCCATGCAGAGGATGGCGGAGGGCTCCGGCCTAGCCTCCATGGCGAAAGACCGCATGGTTAAATGCGGATAAATGGGATGCCCCAACAGAAACCTGGGGCATAGATCGGTACAGCACCGGCATTGTATGCAGCAGGACTTGGCACGGCTTCGCATTTGCGCAAGGGGCAGCCTTGCCCTGTTCACCAGCAGGTGTTCTTTGGGAAACACCAATATGCCGCCACAGGTTTTTGTGACAACAGCCGTTTCCCCCTCCTGCAATAGTACACCCATCAAAGGCCCGCCAAGGAGAATGCGGCAGCCTGATGCTGTCATGCCGCCCGCAGCCGTGACCACATCGCTGACCAGGGTTCCGACCGGCACGTCATACAGGCCTGGTTTTGCAACCTCGCCGGCCACTGTCAAAAGCCGCCGTGTAACGGGAGAGCCATTAAAGGCATGCAAGGCATTGATGGCGGTGGATACACTGACCACCGTACAGCCAACCGAGCCGGGCAGGCCCTTGGGCGGCACAGCCTCCCCCACGCACTCATAGACAACCGACTGTTCATCACCCACCGGGTACACCGTTGGCAGCGAATGGATGCGTACCTTTGCGTTCAGCTTTTTTACCGCCGCGTTCAGGGCATCGATCTGGCCGTGATAGTGGTCCTTGAGCGCAATCATCACCTGGCCGGCGGAAATGATCTCCCCCAGCTTTTCGGCAGCCTGAACTAACGCCTCCGCTTGATGAAGCATCAAGTACTGATCGCTTTTGAGCAGGGGTTCGCATTCCGCACCGTTGATCAAAAGCGTACTTGCAGGCACGGATAGTTTTTTCCAGGTTGGAAATCCCGCACCACCGCCGCCGACCACACCGCCCGCTTTCAATAGTTCCAGCGGATTCATGCTTTGCCTCCGGAGCGTTGCACCTCATGGATGTCTATGATGGCTACTATGGAGGCGTCGATGGGCGAATTCTCCTGCCCCGGCGATTTTCTAGCGCCGCTGCCGGTGGCCACCAGCACCGTATCGCCAATGCCGGCATCCACGGCATCCACGGCCACAAAGCACTCCCCGGTGATTTCACCAGTCAGCTGGGCCGGCTGGACAATCATCAGCTTGCGGCCTACCAAGGCCTCTTCCTTGCGGGTCGCCCAGATGTTGCCAACCACTTTTGCAATGATCATCCTTGCCCCTCCCTTATAAGCGTTATGCCGCGTGCTTTCAGCGCGTCTATGGCCAGCGGTGTGATGATTTGATCCTTTTTCAGATACAGTGTTTTCACACCGGCCTTTTGAAGGGATAGCACATCCCCTTCGCAAACCAGCTTCGCGTCCAGCGCTTTCTGATCATTCACCGGCATAACCTGCGCGGCCGCTCCGGCGCTCTTTAGTTGTGATGCGGGCGGGCAGCCTTCCGCCAGGCGGCATACTGTATTCCCCCATGCACCCGCGGCATTGGCTTCGTCGGTATCAATATGCAAGGCCAACGCGGATTCCCTGGATACTCGCGCTACCACGCCGCCAAGCGTCAGCGGTCTTTTGCCATCCACCGTCAGGGCAATCTCCTGCCCCTGGCTTACCTGAAAGGCTGCAGCATCCTCCGGCGTCATGTGCACATGGCGTTGGGCGATGATGGCGCAGGGCTTTTGAACCATGTTTTCCCCTGCCTGTATACAAACCATGGCAGCGCCGTTTAGTTCGCCGGACAGCCGGACAGGGGCGTCAATGCCCATGCTTCTTGCATCGGTTGCGGAAATCTCAGCCTGCGTGGCGCTGCGGACAGGGCCCAAGACAGCGACGTTTTCCAAAATACCCTTGGGCCCGATCAGGCGTACACGGTATTCCGAAAGATACTGCCCAGGCTGAGAAATGGCCTTTTTGCTTGGCAGTATTCCTGTGCCAAAAAGTTTTTGAAGGTCTTCCTGACACAAGTGCACATGCCGGGCCGATATCTCCACCGGAATCACTTTAGGGCAGCCTCCTGCGAACGGAGCCATTTCATCCGGCTTTCCAGTGTAGGCAGGCTTTTGATGGGGAACAGCATCCAATGCTTTTGCCGCTGCCGGTGCGCCTTCCGCTTCCATGCGCGCTATCACCGCACGCACGATTTGCTCAATGGAGGTTCGTTCCACGCTTTATCCCTCCTGCTCCTTGATCGCCTGAAGCTGCAGTATGTAAAAGTAACTGGACAGCCTGTTGAGCGCCAACAATAAATCCTCCCGGCAACAGGGACCGTCACCCTGGCAAAATGCATGAACCGCCGTAAGCTCCGTTTCCCGGACCAAAGTGCGCAGGCGGTTGAGCAGCGCCGCTATCATCCCCTGCTTGGCGCTTGGCAGCACATGGCCCGAAAAGCCAAAGCTTTGCGGATGATGGGAAGCATCGTGCACCTGGGCGGGCGTCATGCCATGAAGAAGCCAATCTCCCAGAGGCTTGCCCGTCACCTCGGCAGCCAGAATACGCCTTGTCAGCGCCAAGGAATCCTCCAAGGATGTGATCAGGCTGTGCGCGCCACGTTCCTTTGCCGTAATCTCAGCCAACAGGATTTCGGCCTCCAGCGAATCAAGCTTGCCGCGAAGGGCAATTCTCGGATGCGTTTTATGGGTCAGCTGGCCTGCGGTTAGATGCGTCATATGCTCAGGCTTTGTACCTGCTGCCTTTTCACAGCATTCTTTTCCGCTTTCCAACCGGTACAGGCGCAGATCAATCAGATATTGTCTTGCAGCAGGGGTAAGCTTCGCATCCCAAGGAAGCATGTATTCCTCCGGGATGCCCTTTGAAAACAAGTCGCGCAATTCCTGCTCGGTAATATATCGCACAGGATTCTCCTTTCCAGGAAAGCGGCATCATCGGTTGTTCAAACCATGAACAATCGGTCTTCAGCCTGTCAAATCTTGGGCAGAATTTCATTGACCTCGTTATGGGGCCTGGGAATCACATGGCGGGATACCAAGTTGCCCACACGCTCGGCAGCGGCGGCGCCGGCATCCACGGCAGCCTTCACGGCGCCGACTTCCCCGCGGACCATGACGGTCACCAATCCGCCGCCCACATGGGTTTTGCCGATCAGGGCAACGTTGGCGGCCTTCAGCATGGCGTCCGCCGCCTCGATGGCGCCGACAAGGCCCCTGGTTTCAATCATACCCAAAGCGATCATATCCATGGTGCAAACCTCCTACATGACTATTCCATATCCGTATTAAGATGGGGCAGAATGCTTTCCAGTTCTTCGTGCGGCCTGGGAATCACATGCACGGAAACCAGCTCACCCACCCGCTGGGCAGCGGCAGCGCCGGCGTCAGTGGCCGCTTTTACAGCGCCTACGTCTCCCCTTACCATGACTGTTACCAAGCCGCCGCCCACGTGGGTTTTGCCGATCAGGGACACATTGGCCGCCTTTACCATGGCATCCGCCGCTTCAATGGAGCCCACCAAACCTTTGGTTTCCACCATGCCAAGAGCAATCTTTTCGCGGTTCATCCAGAATACCTCCTATAATATAGTTGGGTTATTTATTGCAAGCCGCGCAGCTGGCGCAGAACAGCTTCCACAATGGCTTCCACGTCGGGATTTGTTTTTTCTTTTTTCTCCTCCGCATTTAAAGGAGCATTGTTTTTTCCCACCGCTTCCGGCTCTAAAAGCCCCCAGGCTGCCCGCCTTATCTGGAACAGGTGATGTACTGTCACATTGTCGCTGGTGGCGGAACCGCCCACCGCGCCACAGCCCAAAGTCAGCGAGGGCATGATGCCTGTTGTGGCCCCGATGCCGCCCTGGGTGGAGCCGGTGTTCACAAGCAGACGGGATACCGGCTTTTGCAAAAGGAAGGTGCGCACCAGTTCCCGGTTTTCTGTATGGATGGAAAGGCTGTGCCCGATGCCGCCAAAATGCAAAAGCTGCAAACACCGCTCGCAGGCGGACTGCCAATCCTGCTCGGTGTAAAAAGCCAATAGGGGCGACAGCTTTTCCATGGAGAAGGGTGCTTCCGGTCCCACCTTGTCCTGTTCGCAAAGAATCACCCGAGTATCCCTGGGAACCTGGACCCCGGCCATTTCTGCAATCTCCAGGGCGCTTCTTCCCACTATGCGGGGATTCACTGTGTCAGAGCCCGGTCTTTTGATCAGCAAAGCGATTTTATCCGCATCGCCGCCGCTGACAAAATAACCGCCCTGGCGCCGAAACTCCGCCGCCACCTCATTTTTAATGCAGGCCTCGGCGACGATGGCCTGCTCGGAAGCACATATGGTGCCGTTGTCAAAGGTCTTGCTGGCCATGATGCGGCGCACGGCCTTTTGTATGTCCGCTGTCCGCTCGATGAAGGCCGGAACATTGCCGGGACCTACCCCAAGGGCCGGTGTGCCGGAAGAATACGCCGCCTTTACCATGGCCGTTCCGCCGGTAGCCAGGATGAGATTGACCCGTTTCATCAGCTCCTGGGTGCCCTGCACTGTGGGAAAGGTCATAGTGCTGATTACGCCTTCCGGCGCACCGGCCTCACTGGCCGCTTTGGATAGGATTCGCACCGTCTCTGCAATGCAGCGCACCGCGGAGGGGTGCGGCGAAAAAATCACCGCGTTGCCGGCTTTTACGCTGATCAGCGCTTTGAAAATGGTGGTGGAGGTTGGGTTGGTGCTGGGAATCAGCCCCGCCACAACCCCGACGGGTACGGCCGCCAGCACAATCTTTTTTTCGCTGTCTTCGCCAATGATGCCGATGGATTTTACATCGCGGATGGATTCATACACCGTTCTGCTGGCAAAGAGGTTTTTGGTGACCTTATCCTCGACAACACCGAAGCCTGTTTCCTCCACAGCCATCCTGGCCAGATGCCCGGCGCTCTTTTCCGCCGCCTCAGTCATGGCAAGCACGATGGCGTCAATTTGGCGCTGGTCAAGAAGAGCAAGTTCAGACTGAGCCTTTTTCGCTACCGATGCCAGATTGCGCACTTCCTGTATGGAAGTAAGATCGCGGTCCAGTTCCAACCATTACTCCCCCTTTGCAAAATATATCTCGATGGCCTCAAGCAGCGTATGCTTGGTGGCATAGCGGATGTCGTTGGGTGTCAGGGGAAAGCCCTTCAGACCCCTGACGTATGTGCGGAGCTTCACAACCTTCCAGCTTTCAATATCATTTGGCGCTGCTGTACCTTGTTCTAAAGAGGGCGGTATAGCAGCCCACTTTTCCTCCGAATCGCATTCCCTGCGGCCGCCCTCGCAACCGCCGCAGGCCGTGCAGCCGCCCCGGGCCCGCCTGCCCGGCCCTACATCCACATCGGAGGCCAGCATGCAAAACACTTCCGGCATAGCTCTTGGAATCACATGGGAGGAAAACACGCGCCCGATCCGCTGGGCGGCCGCAGTTCCCGCGTCCACCGCGGCCTGAACCGCCGCCACCTCGCCTTCAAAGCGAACCATGACCAGCCCGCCCCGGACATAGTCGGTGCCCAACAGGCGTACATCCGCGGCTTTCAGCCCGGCGTCAGCCGCTTCGATGGCGGAAACGAGGCCGATGGTCTCAATCATGCCAAGCGCTGTGACTTCCAAAAGACCTCACTCCTTCCATTCCAGGGGCTGCTTTGCGATTTCCTCTACCATATGGGCAAAGGCCTGGCAGGCAGCCATGCAATCCGACTGGGAGCCGGTAAGCAATGCCCCGCCAAAGTTGGTGTTGGAGGGTGGCCCATAAAAAGCCGCCACCTGCACGTTCGCTGCCTTCAGCGCCGCGTCCACCGCCACCATGGCTTCCAGGGGCGGAGCAATGAGATAAGCCAGCGGCGCCCCCTCCGGCAAGCCATTCATTTGGGAAAGGTAACTGCCGGTGCGGGAGATGCAATGGGCGTAATACACCACCGAATCATCATTGCTGGCGCTTTTAAAGCTGGCGCCGTGGCGGATAAAATCTGCCGCTGCGTTTAGACCGCTTTTCACTTCCTCCGGGTTCGGGCCGGAAAGGATGCCCAGGAACTCACCGGCCAGGGCCGTGTTTGCGTTGGCCGCTCCGGCATACATGGACTGGGCGTAGGCCACCCTGACATTCGCCTTTTTTGTCGCTTCATCCAATGCCGTATAACCAACGTCATCACTGTCGCAGGTGATCAGCCCCAGGGAATGCAAGCCCAGTTCAATTTTAAGCTTTTGGCATAGGGAAGTATCTGCCTGTGGGATGATGCGAAGAGCCAGCACATTGGCCCGCATGGAGTCACCGCGCATATATTCCCTCCTGTCAGATGGGCAGGTCCAGCCCGCTTGCCTTCTTTTCCAGCATCATGCGGATCAAGTCCACAATAAACGCGCCGGCCTCCACAGGCGGCGTTCCGCCCTTATGGATGTTGGCCACCACGGTCCGGCGGCTTTCTGGCATGCCAGTTGTTGGCCGGTAGGCGATATAAGCGCTCATGCTCTCCGCTGTGACAAGGCCGGGCCGTTCTCCCAGGAGCACGCAGACAACCTCGGGAGACAGAGCATCCCCCAGGCAGTCCATGCTTCCCACCCGCCCATACTGCACAAAGAAGGGTTCGCCCGTCGTGACACCATATCCCTTGAGGCCATTTTTGATCACTGGCAGGATGTCTTTGGCGTTGGCCGTTACCGCGGTGGAAGAAAGCCCGTCCGCCAGATACAAAAGAACCGGCAGCTTGGAAGGGACCGCCTTTTTGATTTCCGCCAGCGTTTCCAAGCTAAACACCCTGCCCTTGTCAGGCCTGGTCAGAAACTCGTCGCGGCTTTGGCATGTTGTCGCATAACTTTTCAGGTTCATCTCCCGAAGAAAGGCTTCCGGCACATCACTGAACACAGCATCCTGGGCAGCAGCGTGGTCGGCTTGGAAGCGGAGTGTGGTCGTGGTACGGTACCGCGCCCCGGCATGGCCCACCCCCACCCTTGCTGGAGTTTTCTCTTTCAAGGAAAGAAAAGCTTCCCGGTCCTTGGGCGAATCCACCAGGTACTGCCGGCGCAAATCCTGGGCCGCAATATCCGGTATGATGCCGGCTGCAGGAACAGGCTCCGGCGCTTTCACGGGCGTCTTTTCCTCTTGTAGCCGGGCCAGCACGCTTTCCACAATCAACTGTATTTGCGCTTCATTCACAGGGTGTCACCATCCTTCCCCGCCGGATTTACAGGAACACCGAGGCATCTCCGGCGTTAGGTCCCAAACGCCCATCCTTCCAGAAGCCCCAGGTTTCCATCCACCTTGCGAAAGCCGGTATGGGCGACAGGCGGAGGGTTTCCCGCAGGGCCGCGATGTCGTGATACCCTGTGGACTGGTAGTTAAGCATCACGTCGTCCCCGTGGGGCACCCCCATAAAGTAATTACAGCCCGCCGCGCTTAGCAGCACCGCAAGGTTCTCATTATCATTCTGATCTGCCTGCATATGGTTGGTATAGCAGCAGTCGCAGCCCATGGGCAATCCGGAAAGCTTGCCCATGAAATGGTCTTCCAGCCCAGCCCTTATGAACTCCTGATTGTTGTACAAATACTCCGGGCCGATAAAGCCCACCACGGTATTGACCAGGAACGGGGCGTAATGCCTGGCAAAGCCGTAGCACCTGGCTTCCATGACCAATTGATCATTGCCAAAATGCGCATCGCTGGAAAGTTCGCTGCCCTGCCCGGTTTCAAAGTACATGACATTGGGACCATGGGCGGTGCCTGAGGTCAGTGCCAGCTCCCTGGCCTCCCCGATCATGACCGCATTGATCCCAAAGGCCCGGTTCCCCTTTTCAGAACCGGCGATGCTCTGAAAAATCAAATCGCAGGGCGCGCCCTTTTTGATGGCGTCCATCTGCGTGGTCACATGGGCCAGCACGCAATTTTGCGTGGGAATGGAATATTTTTGCTTGATCTCCTCAAACCGGGAAAGGATTGCATGGACGCTGCCGGTACTGGCATCCACGGGATTCAGGCCAATCACCGCGTCGCCTATGCCATAGCTCAAACCCTCCAGCGCGGAGGCCGTAATCCCCTCCACCTGATCGGAGGGATGATTGGGCTGCAGCCGGGCGCTTAATGTCCCTGGCAGGCCGATGGTGGTCACGCAGGTGGCAGTTACCCGAATTTTCGCTGCCGCGTAAATCAAATCCAGATTGCTCATCAGCTTGGTGGCAGCGGCGATCACCTCGCTGGAAAGGCCCCTGCCCATGCGGATCAGCGCATCGCCTTCGGATGATAGAATTCTTTCCCGAAGTTCGCCGATGGTCAGGCTTTTCAGACTTTCGTAAATTGGCCTGTTCAAGTCATCCAATATAATGCGGGTGACCTCATCCTCTTCATAGGGCACGGCGGGATGCTCGCATATATCCCTGACCGTAAGTTCGGACAGCACCACGCGGGCCGCAACCCGTTCCTGGGGCGTCGCGGCGGAAAGACCCGCCAGCCTGTCGCCGGCCTTTGGCACGTTGGCTTTGCCCATTACTTCCCGTATGGAGGAAAATGTGTATCCCTTTCCGAACAGCTGCGTTGAAAGCCGCAAGGTTAGCCCTCCTCAATACCCGAATGCCAGGGTTTTTACGATCACGGGCAGCACCCGCCCGCCGGCCAGCGGCGCGCCCAGGTCAACCGTATCGCCATAGGCCAGCGAAATGCCGTCCAAGCAGATCATAGGGGTGCCCTGACCCCATCTGCGCATCAGCGCCTGCCCCAAGGCCTTGGCCATATCCTGAGCCATGATCAGTATCCGCGGCGCATGTTCCCCCATGCCAGATACAATCTGCTCCGCGATTTCTTCGATCTGCACGTAGCTGGGGTTATAGATTCCCTCAAAGCCGATGGCTATGGGTGGCTCGTACAATTCAAACTGATGGGCAATCTGCCTTGACAAGCCGGCGATATCCTCCGGGCTGTTTAAGGCCACTCTGCCGACTGGAAGCCCCTTGATGGGTAAGTGTATGCTCTCCAGCGAAATGGTGCTCCCGGATACGGTCACACTGTACGAACCGGCGCCAATCACCGTGGCATGCTGGGTCTCAAGTGGTTTTAATACTCTTGTATGGGAAAAAAATAAGGATGATGCGATGCTCCTGCCCAGCGCCTCTCCGATATCATGAAAAACTATATTGTTTTGACAAGTGCCATAGATGCAGTCTGCCACGCCGCCGGAGAAGGTGGTTAATTCGGCTTGCACGTCTTCGGGGAAGCCATGTGCAAGCACCAGCGCATTATACAGCGCTGTCCTTGGCCGAAGGTTCACGGCCTCCTCCAGCACCCCGGTCATCCTCTGCGCAATGCGGAGCACGGAAGAATGCGATACCTGTGCTCCCACGGTCAGGGAGACTCCTGCCTCCTTTGCGATCAACGCCATCTTTTCCGAAAATGAATGAACCGTGCCATCCGGGTGAAACCGAAGCAGCCTGCCGCCGATATCCAAACAGCCTGTCAAAAGCGGCTCGCCTTTTTTGAACAGGCACATGTTGGTGGTACCGCCGCCAATGTCCAGGTTCAATACCGGCTTGCCCCGCTCCATGGACAGGGCCGCTGCGCCGGAACCCTTACCCGCCAGAACGCTTTCCAGCACCGGCCCCGCGGTGGCGACTACAAAATCCCCCGCCAGCCCGGCCAGTGCCCGGGTCACTTCTTTTGCGTTCTGTTTTCTTGCTGTCTCCCCGGTGATGATAACGGCTCCGCATTGAATCTGCTTCGGATCGATGCCTGCGCATCGATAATCTTCCTGAATCAGCGAGGCCACCGCTTCTCCGTCAATTGTATCCGGCGTTTTTAAAGGGGTCAGGCGGACGGGAGCACGGTAGAGCACGCGTTTGTCCTCGAGCACCATTCTAGGCACGGCAAAGGCCGGGGATAGGTTTTTCAGTGTCATGCTGCTGAAAACGCACTGCAGTGTGGAGGTTCCGATATCGATGCCTACGCTGGTTATACGCTCATTCTCCATCGGTCCTCACCACTTTTCCCGCTTTTTTGCCATTGTACATCCACATTTATACCATTGTCAATCACCTGTATAGATCATACATTTCTGCGGAGCACCAAACATGCAAGCACAGCGTATTATTTCCCATACAAAGTTCTTCTGTGTTTATGGTCATTTGCATACAATCGCCCGGTACGATGTATCTGGCGCCGGTACATGAGATTGGATGATTGTTATTTTTATAACATTCCTACAACAAGCTTGACAATTCCCTGGATAATAGTGCATAATTTAAACAACAAATAGTTTGTAACGACGCAAACTTATAGAATCACATCAAATTCATACGCGTTCCATAAACTTACATAGATACAAGGAGGAGTCTACCCATGAGGAAAATGGTCTGTGCCCTTTTGTGCCTGGTTCTCTTGCTGTCCACCGTTTTAACCGCATCGGCTCAGGAACTGGCTGCCGCAAATGTCGAAAAAGCCACGAAAGCCGCAACCCTCACGTATGACGAACTGTTGGCCGCCGCCAAAGGAGAAGGGAAAGTTTTCAGCGTCGGCATGCCCGCAGAATGGGCCAATTGGAAGGACCTGTGGGCACAATTGGAAACCCTGGGCATCAAGACCTCCGATACCGACATGTCCTCCGCGGAAGAATTGGCCCGTTTTGAACTGCAGGATAAGGCGGATGCCGACATCGGCGACATTGGCCTTGCTTTGACCGACTATGCGGTTGAGAAGGATCTTCTCCTGCCCTTCAAGACCTCCAACTGGGATTCCATCCCCGATTGGGCCAAGCAGGCTGACGGCCTGTGGATCGAGGCTTACACCTGCACCACAGCCTTCATCACGGACCTGAAGAACGTGAAAAAGGCTCCCACCTCCTGGAAGGAACTGCTGGAAGGCAAATACAAGGTCTGCATCGGCGACGTGGAAAAGGCCTCTCAGGCGTACCATGGCGTATTGGCCGCGGCAGTGGCTCTGGGCGGCAATGAAACCAACCTGCAGCCCGCTCTTGATGCTTTCGCAAAACTGGCCAAGGAAGGCCGTCTCTTCACCTCCAACCCCTATGTAGCCAACCTGGAAAACGGTGAAATCGAAGTGGCCATTGTTTGGGACTTCAACGCCATGGGCTACCGCGATCAGATTGACACTGCCCGTTTTGCCGTAACCATCCCCTCAGACGGCGCCGTGACCTCCGGCTATGCCAGCGTGATCAACAAGTATGCCAAGAACCCCTACGCTGCCATGCTGGCCCGTGAGATCATGCTCAGCGATGCCGGCCAGAACTTCCTGGCCCTGGGCTACGCCCGCCCCATCCGTGAGGATGCGAAACTGTCTGACGAAGCCAAGGCCAAGATCCTGGATGCTTCCCTGTACGTAAACACCTACAAAATCGCTGACCAGGCTGCCTGGCAGGAGACTGTTGCCGAACTGCCCACCCTGTGGCAGGAGCAAGTCAGCATTTACATGAACTAAGGCTTACCACAAGACGGGTGGGGCTATGGTTTCATAGCCCCGCCCGTTCTTTAAATGACTGCGGGGAGGGTCTTCCGAATGAAAAGCAGACGGAGGCTCAATGGCTTTTACCTGACGACCATGAGCATTTTTCTATTATTTGTCGCAGCCTTCATGGCTGTCCCACTGATTTCATTGATTGGCACTTCTTTAACCGCCCCAAAGACCGGCGGGTTTTCTTTTGAAAACTATCTGAACATTTTCGCAAGCAAGCTGTATCAGATCAGCTTTTTTAACAGCATCAAGCTTTCCCTTCAATCCAGCCTCTACGGCATTTTGATCGCCATTGTCTGCTCCTATGCCTTGACAAGGTTCACCAGTGAGAAAACGCAAAGCAATCTTTTGCTTGTCGTCAACATGACGTCCAACTTTGCCGGTATGCCCCTGGCGTTTGCGCTTACATTGATGCTGGGTAACACCGGCATGTTCATCATACTTCTAAAACAAATGGGCCTTGACTTAAGCCAGGTCTTCAGCATTTATTCCGTGCAGGGCCTTGTCATCGCCTATACCTATTTCCAGGTTCCACTGGGGATCATGCTGCTTTACCCCATTTACCGCGGCATCCGCGATGACTGGAAGGAAGCAGCCTCTATCCTTGGTGCTTCCACACCGCAATTCTGGCTGCGCATCGGCATTCCCGCCATACTGCCCAGCATTCTGTCCACCTTTACGCTTTTGTTTGCGAACGCCATGGGCGCTTATGCAACAGCCTATTATCTGGTCAGCTCAAGCTACAACCTGGTAACCATCCGCATCGGCGCACTGATCAGCGGCGATATACGCACCAAGCCGGAACTGGGCAGTGCGCTGGCCATCACCCTGGCACTGGTTTTGATCATGGTCATGCTGCTCAATGACTGGGCCAGCAAGCTGGCTGCCAGAAGGGGGATGAAGTCGTGAAAAAGACCGGGCTTGGGCCGAAGGCTATTGTTATTATCATGGTGATCTATCTGTTTTTGCCATTTGTCATTACCGGCATGTATTCTCTGGCCTCCAGCTGGAGCAACACCGTTCTGCCGGAAGGCTATACCTTCAGTCACTATGCCGACATGTTTGCTTCGGAGCGCTTTTGGATGGCGATCCTTCGCAGCGTATTAATCAGCGTGGCCGGCGTGGCTCTGGCAGTCATTATCATGACGCCTCTGGTCTTTGCGGTGATTGCCTTCACCCCCAATCTGGAAAGCATCATGAAGGCGCTGACGCTTATGCCCTATGCCATCCCCGGTGTCATCAGCGCCACGGCGCTGCTTGGCACATACGGCGGCAGCAGCATCCCCATGGTTCTGGTGCTGGCCGGCGCATATTTTGTGTTTATCATGCCGCTGATGTATTCCGGAGTAAGCAATGCCATGCGGGCAATCGACATTGTGCCGGTGACGGAAGCCGCCCGGGTGCTGGGTGCATCCACCCTGCAGACATTTCTTCGCGTCATCGTTCCGGGCATTGCGCCAGGCATTCTGGTCAGCACTCTTTTGAGCTTTTCCACACTCTTTGGCGAATTCGTAGTCGCCAACATGCTCATTGGCGGCAGCTTTGAAACAGTGCAAATTTATCTGTATCTCATCATGAAGCAGACTGGGCATTTGTCCAGCGCCATCGTGGTGATCTACGTATTCATCATGACCCTCATCTGCCTGGCGGTCATTAAGCTGTCCGGCGGCAAGCAAGCCAAGGATCAAACAGGCAGGAGGAAGACAAATGAACCAGTTCATTGAGATAAAGAACGTTGTCAAGCGCTTTGGTTCAAACACCGTGCTGCGCAATATCTCCCTGGATGTCACCAAAGGGGAAATGATCACCCTGCTTGGCCCTTCAGGCTGCGGAAAATCCACACTGCTGCGCGCCATTGCCGGGCTGAACTCCATTGAAGAAGGCCAAGTCTTTATCGACGGACAGAATGTAACGAACGTTGATGTACGCAAGCGCCAGGTAGGCATGGTCTTTCAAAGCTATGCCCTGTTCCCCAACATGACAGCTGCGCAAAACGTAGCTTTTGGCCTCTCCATACAAAAGCGCCCTAAAGATGAAATCCACAAGCGGGTCATGGAAATGATTGAAATGGTGGGCTTGAAGGGAAAAGAGAACCAGCGGCCCTCCCAATTGTCCGGCGGCCAGCAGCAGCGCGTAGCCCTGGCAAGGGCTCTTGTCATGGATCCCAAGGTGCTCTTATTGGATGAGCCCCTTTCCGCCCTGGATGCCCAGATCCGTCAAAACCTGCGGGTACAGATTCGGGAAATCCAGCAGAAGATGCGTATGACAGCCATCTTTGTTACCCATGACCAGGAGGAGGCCATGAGTATCTCTGACCGGGTATTTGTCATGCATGAGGGCATCATCGCCCAGGAAGGCACACCGGAGGGTATCTATACCCATCCAAACAGCGAGTTTGTGGCCCGGTTCATCGGCCACTACAACGTGCTCACCCCCACTGAGGCCGGTAGTCTGCTTCAGATAGAAGCGCCTGCCTGCAATGTGGTGGCTATCCGCCCTGAAGCCATATCCTTTGAAAAAGGGGTTGGCAAACTGACCTTCATGGGCAAGGTGACGCAGCTTTCCATGCTGGGAAGCATCATCCGCTACCATTTGGATTGCGGCGGTATCGCCATGCACATGGAAACAGTCAATCACAACACCAGGACTCTGACCGCCGGTGAGGTTGTGCAACTGCAGCTGGATCCAAAAGACTTACTGCTTATCGAAAAATAATGCTCATCCGATCTTTGAATTTGATTCCATTTTTTATCGATAGGGTTCAAGAGACCGGAGGTTCAAATCCCCTCCCCCAGGTCATCAAGAAAGGCAGGAAGCATTGAGCTTTCCTGCCTTTTACATCTTTCATATACCAAGCCAAAACCACGATAGAATTTCCATAGGGGCGGATTTCAAGGCCTCATCGTTGAACTGCACAGCCAAAACTTATTTGGTTGAAGCCTTCATGTTCTTATAGTTTCAGCTCTTCTTTTGCTTCCACAAAAGCTTTTATGACCTGGTCAATATCCTCATGCGTATACCTTGCGGACATCTGGGTACGGATGCGGGCTTTTCCCATAGGTACGACCGGGTAAAAGAATCCCACCACATATACACCCTTGTCCAGCATCATTGCGGCAAACTTGCCTGCCAATTTTGCGTCATACATCATGATGGGAACAATGGGGTGCTCGCCGGGGAGAATATCAAAACCCAATTCAGCCATCTTCTGACGGAAGTACCGCGTGTTTTCAAACAGCCGTTCCCGATAGGAGGTATCCTCCTTCAGAAGCTTCAGCACCTCTAGGGACGCTGCGGCCAAGGAAGGGGTCAGGGTGTTGGAAAACAGGTAAGGACGGCTTCTTTGCCGAAGCAGGTCGATGATTTCCTTCCTGCCGCTGGTATACCCGCCGGATGCACCGCCCATGGCCTTGCCAAGCGTTCCCGTAAGGATATCCACCCTGTCCATTACGCCGCAATATTCAGGCGTGCCGCGGCCATGCTCACCCATGAACCCGACAGCATGGCTGTCATCCACCATGACCAACGCGTCGTATTCATCAGCCAAATCGCAGATGCCCTGAAGGTTGGCAATGTATCCATCCATGGAAAACACGCCGTCGGTGGCGATCATGATGTTTTCCGCATCAGCCGCCTTTGCTGCCTGAAGCTGCGCCCTTAAATCATCCATATCACTGTTCTTATAGCGGTAACGCTTGGCCTTGCACAAACGGACGCCGTCAATAATGCTGGCATGGTTCAACTCATCGCTGATGATTGCATCCTTTTCGTTAAGGAGTGTTTCAAAAAGGCCGCCGTTCGCGTCAAAGCAGGAAGAATACAAAATCGTATCCTCCATGCCCAGGAACTCGCTTAAGGCATTCTCCAAATCCTTATGGATCTTTTGCGTACCGCAGATAAACCGAACCGAAGACAGGCCGTATCCCCATGTGTCAAGCGCTTCCTTCGCTGCCGCAATGATACGCGGATGGTCACACAACCCCAGATAATTGTTGGCGCACAGGTTAAATACACCTTTGCGCTCTGTGGTATCAATACGGACGCCCTGCTTTGACGTAATGATACGCTCGTTCTTATACACGCCCTGTTCCTTGATCTCTACAAGCCGCGCGGTAAAGCTCGCTAGCGCCTTTTTCATCTTCTTTTCTCCCCCGTATTACAATCTCGTCCAGTCGAGCACGACCTTGCCGGCTGTCCCTTCGTTCATCGCCCGGAGGCCTTCTTCAAAGTCCTTCACGTCAAAATGGTGAGTGATAACGGGTGTAATATCCAGTCCGCTTTGAATCATGGCACTCATCTTGTACCATGTTTCAAACATTTCACGCCCATATATGCCTTTTAACAGCAGCCCCTTAAAGATAACATCATTCCAGTCAATTACCGTTCCTGGCTTTATGAAGCCCAGAATGGCAATTCTTCCATGATTGGACATGCTGGAGATCATGCTGTTGAAAGCGTCGGGCGCACCGCTCATTTCAAGCCCCACGTCAAAGCCTTCACGCATTCCCAGTTCATGCATGACATCCTTCAGATTTTCCTGGGCGCTGTTTACGCACCGAGTCACGCCGACCTTCTTTGCCAGTTCAAGGCGGAAGGGGTTGATATCGCTGATGACGACCTTGCGCGCGCCAACATGCCTGGCCACCGCTGCGGCCATGATACCGATCGGGCCTGCACCTGTAATGAGCACATCCTCGCCCGCCATATCAAAAGACAATGCCGTATGGACCGCATTCCCCAACGGGTCAAAGCATGCCACAATGTCATCCGGAATATCCGGGCTGCATCTCCAGACATTGGTGTAGGGGATGCTCAGATATTCGGCAAACGCGCCATCCCGGTTGACACCAACACCCCGTGTGTTCGGGCAGTTATGCCTGCGGCCGGCCAGGCAATTTCGGCATTCACCGCAAACGATGTGGCCTTCCCCCGATACGCGTTCCCCGACTTTGAACCCCTTCACATGACTGCCCAACGCCGCGATTTCACCCACGAACTCATGACCGATGGTCAGCGGGGGCTTGATGGTCTTCTGAGCCCAAGCGTCCCAGTTGTAAATATGCAGGTCTGTCCCGCAGATGGCTGTCTTCGTGATCTTAATCAGCACATCTTCGTCGCCACATACAGGCATGGGAACTTCTTTGAAAGTCAAACCGCGTTCGGGACGCTCCTTAACCAGTGCTTTCATGCCATATTTCCTCCTTGATGGTTGAAGCAAACAATAAAAATGTGCCAGGCAGCAAAAGTGTTATTCAACCATATGCCCATTTTTCGTCGCGGAACACATATTTACCTGCTAACTTGAAGACGTTTCCTATTGTTAATTATGCCTTGATGCCTGGCTTCAAAATGATGCGGATGACATATCTACTCATTCTTTATCCGAAGTGTTTTGATTTGCCAAGGTCCAAAGGAAAGCGCTGCTTCGCGCTTTGTGGCATTCCACTGAACCGCGTCTTCTTCCAAGGAGCTTTCATCCAATTGCGCTTCCGTTACATATGGCTGCTCTAGCCCATGGAATGCAAGCTTTGCCATGATTGCAGTATCCGCCATATGAACAAGGCGCAAAATCCATCCGTTCCCATCCTCCGCTCCTTTGAAAGCGGAGACGAACAAACCTTGATAATCCACCGCGAGAAAAGACTTTTCCTTCAGTTTCAGCATAGCTCCCTGGCGGCGGACCTGCAAGGCAAAAAGGCCCTGAGTATACCGGATCGCCATGCGGTATAATTCATGCGGGGAAGCTTCACCACGGGGTGAAACTGCATAATCAAAGCTGCGATGACCGGTCTCCTGGGCATCCGGCGTTTCCAGCGACCAGCCTCCGTTGCCGTTCCTGCTCTTCAAATCATCCCGGGACAGCCACCCCACGCAGCGCAAAAGCGTCAATGCCAGAATATCCTGCTTTTCTTCCCGCTTCACCTCAAATTGCGGTAATCCCTTTACCAAAACGGATAAGCTATGCCCTTCCCGATGGAGTTCCGCGAAATTCTTTTGGAAGAAGCTGTTGTTGGGCTTTTCCATCCAGCCCTCATAACAGGACGTCTCACCGTCTCCCACCAGGCGGCGCTCCTCGATGCTGAATATGCTGTCGGACATGCAGCCTTCCGCCTTTTCACCAAAGGGAAACAAAACCGTCAAACAGTGATCCTTCGCCTGATTGTCGATAACAGTATGGATCTCAATCCTTTCCACACCGGGCAGGAGCGTGACCAAGGTCGCCACGCGGCAGGAAACTATCTCTGCAGAACGCCCTTTGCGGTCATTTGACGCAGCCGCGGGTAATTCAAGGACCCCTTCGATGGTCAGCGTATGGCCGCAAACCGTTTGTGTAACGCTGGCGGGATTCATGACGATGCCCTGATCATCCGGCAGAAAATCGGCTGTATACTCATCCCCCACATCAGCCTTGTCACAGAAACTGTTCAGCCCATGATACCATTTGCCGTCTGCCTTGCAAAGGACAGAAATGGTCCCGTCCGCCTCGCCAATCACCCTGTAGAACGCATTCTCCAGCGCATGCGCCTCTTCTTGTTTTTCCCCGTATGTAAAGCGGTAGCCATATTCTTTGTACCCTACGGATGGCGCCTCCGCCACGAATCCTGCCTCTGCCTGCAGACATCGGTTCATGGTGGGCTGGGTATAAGGATTGCTTTCCACGGTATCCACGATTTCAACATCCGTGATCCACCCCGGATATTCCTTCCCCTGTCCATCCGTAAATACGATGCCGGTTGGATACGGTACGCAGCTGTTTCCCGTAAACTCCAGCAACTTTTGATCCTGATGGTAATCCACATACCGCAAGGGATGGAGCACCTTTTGCAGCTTCAGGGTCACCACGTCGCACTGCGTCCCAAGCTGGGGATTATATACTGCAATCTCCCCATCGAAAGATCCGTCCAGCGGGCCTCTTTCTTCTGCTATGCATTCAGCGGCCTTGGCAAACAGGTGCGCCCCAATCTCTTCAATCTGTCTGCAGCGGCTTTCCATCTCCCTGTGCACCACGTCCACACTGCAGCCGCAGATGCTGTCGTGGGGCAGGTTTTGAAGCAGGCACTTCCATAGATACTGCATTTTCTCATTGGGATAACCCGTTTTCCCTTCCATGGAAAGCATGGCGCAGAGCGGCTCCAGCCGGTTTTCTACCAACACTTCCAACGCACGCTGACGCTGTTTGATTGGCATTCTGGTGGAAAGCGTATCACCCAGCAAGTAAGCCCGGTAGCCGGAACGCAGCTCCCCTGTCACCGTTTGAAGAGGCTGCCTTGATGCGCGCTCCCTGGCTTCCTTTACGTACTCCATGAGCGTGGTATGACAGACTTCGATTTCAGGATGATCTTCCTGGTATTCCCTGATCCACCCGGCTACCCGGCCATCCGGAGCTATATGATCGGAACCATTCATTAAAAGCACGATATTCAAATGGGAAAGGTCACTCAGCTTTTTGATTTCATGATCCAGCCTTTGATGACGCTTTTCCTTGTCGTATGGAAGACAGGCCGCATTGGAATAGCCGTAAACCATGTTCAGCGCCAAAATGCCGGATCCGTCTTTCCCCTGCCAATGAAATTCCGCATGCGCAACTTCCGGCCCCGGTCCGCGCCAGAAGATCATCTCCCCCATGCCCAAACCTTTGATGATCTGCGGCATCTGGGATGGGTGTCCAAAGGAATCCGGCAGATAACCCAGCTTCATGCCGCCGCCGAAATCCTGCGCGATGCGCATCCCCGTCATGAAATTCCTGATATGCGCTTCTCCGCTGGCCAGATATTCATCCGGCAGCACATACCATGGTCCGATGGCGAGGCGTCCAGTCTTCACCAGGTTCTCAATTTCCCCTTTGCGCTTTGGGCATACGGCCAAATAATCCTCCAGCGCCACCAGCTGCCCATCCAGAACAAAGGCGGAAAAATCTTCGTTGGCATGAAGGATATTCAGCAGATGATCCATCATGTCCACATTCATCATTTGAAATGTCGATTTGGTAAAGTACCATTCCCGGTCCCAATGGGTATGGGAAACCACATAAACTTTATCGGGTCCAGTCATTCCTTTAACAATTCCATTTCGCATACTTCGATGTCTCCTTGTGCCAGGAGGATCAATTGTGCCCCGGCGCGCTTCTCAAAAGAGAACCTGTTAAGGCCCATTTGCGGGTCCGTGATAACATCCAGAACCGTCCCATGCCCGTCAAGAAGCGTGACGGAGCCGGATGGCTTTTTTGCAAGGTAGATAAGCATTGCGTTGGCCGGTTGCTCTTCTAAGAGCGAAACTGTAATCTTTTTCTCCGCTTTCAGAAAATATCCTGTTCCCGATGCCCTTCCATCGGCAAGCAGCCGGTTTTTCCAGGGCATAGTGAAGGTTTGGTATCTGCATTGCATTCCTTGAATACCAAACCGCGTACCCACATGGTCAGAAAAATGGGTATACTCGCTTGCCACGCCGCCGCAGACCGCCCGAAGCCAGGCGGTGCCCCAGTCATAATCGGTCGGCTTCGTTTCCCCTTCGGTATAGATCCCGAAGGTTTCTTCACATACTACCGGGCCCGCGATCCAACGGTAGTAGTCCCCTTCCGTCCTGGAGGCCGCTTCCTCAGTCTGGCCCAGTGCCAGCGCGTAACGCTCACCTTCCTTAAGCTTCAGTCCGTTTACCGGAATCCTTGTAACCTGGTACGGTACGATTTGATCCCTTCCAATCACCGTGCGGTACAGGCAGCTTAAGAGCTTGCCCTGCTCGTCCAGCGAATGGACCGTAGCCGTCAAATCACCCAGGGGAGTGCCGTTCCCATTGAGTTCTTTGTTCAGCTTGACTTCCAGGCAATCCAGGGCAATCTCTTCCCCTTCCGTGGCAATATCAAGGGGGAAAACCGCCCGGTCATGATAGGCGCGCAAGCGCTTCAGACTCACCGGGCCCTGTCCTTTGGAAAAGACGACCCGCACACCGGAAGTGATTACCGGATCAAATCGGATTACTGCCTTCCCCGTATCAGGAGGCACTTGCCGGGTGCCCGGTAATTCGTGCCATTGTCCCCCTATGCACACTTCCACGGCGCAAGAATTGGGCAAGGTTTCCCCATGTGCGCTATGTGTATGAGTAGAGTTCTGATAAAAAGCTGCCTCCACATGGTCGATATAACGCGGAGCGTCCAGCATGACGCCATAATATCCATCCCCCGCAAAGACAGCCCGTGGCGTTTGATCTCCATGACTGGGCGCGCCGCTTTCCACCGGGGCTTTTGTATCCGAATAAGGCATTTCTTCGCTTGCCACGAGGCAGTCCGTTTTGTTATAGGCCAGGTCCAGCCTGCTTTCCGTTTTTGGAGGACAGGTACCAAAGCCCAGGGCGTTGACGGTCAGCGTGCTATGGGCTTCGGATATTCCCCCATATGTAAGGGCAATGCTTGTCACACCATAACTGATCCCGCTGCCAATGACCGTTGCGCTGAAATTTTCATCCCCATGAAGCGGCAATTCCAGGAGGCGTCCATTGTCCCGTTCTTCATTGCGTTTTGCGTAGAGCATTTCCATAAACGGTCCCGACGGGCGGTATTCCACATAGTTCTCTTCATCATTCTTCAGGGTGATTACAGGGTAACGTGTTTGCTTCTCCCAATCCGTATCCGCATCGCTGACATAGCGCACCTGCGCATACAGGGTATCCCTTTCCCCCAGCTGAACCGGTGTATCCTTGCGGAACAAAAGCGTATGGGATTTTCCCGTTTTCGCCTCTGCCGTTACCGCCTGCGTGCCGTATATCCCCGGTGCGTAAGAAAGAGCAGCATTCCCATCCGGAACCGTACAGGTAAAAGGTTCAAACGCCTTAAAATCAGCAGGCAGAACATAAAGGTTCGCGGATGCAAGCTGAGCTCCGTCCCTGTTGTTCACCGTGAGGCTGACGGGATAAAGGCCCGGCTTTTCAAACACTTGAACCGGCTGATGCTCACTGGATACAGAACCATCCCCGAAATCCCACATATGCTGCATGGAGGGGCTGCAATCGGCTGTGAAGCGGACTTCGTTCCCAGCCAGCGTCAGCCTGGGCTCGAAAGCAATGGACAGCTCGGGGAGAGGATGGCCTTGGCCCGGCAAATAAACCAAGTCTGATACATTCCCATCCAGGCAGATTTCCTCACCATCGTTCTTTAAGAAACGGTTCCCGGCAAAGGTGAGAAGCCTGGCGTTTTTCAAATAGATACCGTGGCCCCGGTAGCGGCCGCAATCCCGGTTGTTTTCAATCCTGTTTCCCTGGATGACAAAATGGCAGGAGGGCTGCTCGGCACCATGGCGGATGGCGACCCCCGGGCCGCAATTGTCATGTATGAAATTGCCTTGCAGCACGCTGTGGCTGCCGGAGCCATTGACAATGGCGATACCGCAATTCCCGAAGGCTTCCGGGGCGTTATGATGCATGATGCCGTTGAAGGCGGCCTCGTTTTCGATCAGGCGGATATGATCAGAGTTCCCCAGCCAGAATCCATAGCTGGAGTAATTGGCCTTGTTCCTGATGTAGGTATTGTGATCCGCCCATGCCTCCACGGCATTGTTGTTGGCATAGGAGCAGTCGTTATCTTCAAACACATTGTGGGTAGACATCCATCCGTTCAGCACACGGATGAACAGCCCATCCCCACCATGGGTCATGTCATTCTGATAGAAATAATTCCGGTTGGAACCCGATTCGATCAGCACGCTGGAGGAATCCCTGGCATGCACCTCGCCCGGATCAATGCGGATACCGTAAGAAAAATTGTTCCTGATGATCCTGTTATCGCAGGCGTTCCAAAGCTTCAAGCCGGTATCGGATGTATAGGCAAAATGATTGTTCTCAATGAGGTTGAAATGGCTGTGGCGCATGTTCAGCGCATCCCAGACACGATTGGCGCGGCAGTCCTTCACCACGCAATGGGAGGAAGAGACCATTAAAATTCCGCCATGGAATCCATGCTCATCCCAGCCCCAGGCCGGGTCCGAAAAACAATCTGAAAAATCACAATTCGAGAGGGTGATCCGCTCGCAGTTTTGAAGGAAGGCCCCCTGATCAAAGCCCTTCACAGCCAGATTGCGGATCGTGGTATTTTTACGGTTCTCAAGCCTTAATCCCGTGCCAAAAAAGCCCAGGGCGGCGCCGTTATTGGCTGCGCTGTTTCCCCCGTAACCAAATTCGTCCGCCGTGGTATCCGTCTTTTCCCGGGTGGGCTCGCAACCCCCCTGAAGTACGGCACCGTTCCCGTCGATAGTAATATCGTCCGCCCCTATCACTAGCCCTTCCCGGCCGCGAAAATCATAGGTGCCGGGCACAAAGCGCACATTCGTTTTAAGGACCATGCCGGGAACTGGGACAAGCTCAAGAAAATCCATAATGACCTCCGTAAAAATACAAGAGGCCACACCCCTTGGCAAGGACAGCATTCGCCATGGCGGATGCGCATCCCGGCCAAGAGGGGCAGCCTGCTTGGTAGGGAGTAATATTAAGATTAATTGGATACTGTGATTCCCTGATTGTTTACGCTTTACTTGGCCTGGTAGCGGTCGCTGGCAGCCTGGCGGATAGCGGCCAGATCATCCACGCCGTAAGCTTTGAGCTCGCCTAAGTAGGTTTCCCAGTCGGATTCAACATTCTTTTCGCCGGTGATGAACTTGTCGCGCCAAGAATCACGGGTGGTGTTCAGGTCGGTCAGCTTGGCGGTATTGACCTCAATCTCTTCGGGTTGGAAGGCAAGGAAGGGCTCAATAGCGAAGGTAGAATCGGTGGCGGCCCACACCTTGTTGAAAGCCTGCTGCGCTTCGGTGAGCAGCTTCATCTGTGCGTCGGCAGACTGGATGCCTACGAAGGTGGGAAGCGCGAACTGGGAAAGAGCAGTGGTGGCTTCGTAGTTGGGATCGTTCAGCACCTTGTCGGTGTACTGCTTTTCGCCATTCGCCACGGTGTAGGAGACGCCATCGACGCCCCAGTTGAGCAGATCGTTGCCGGCAGGGGTGAAGAAGAAGTCCAGGTATTGCAGGAACCGGCCCACATCCTGGCAGGAGGAAGCAACGGCGATGCCGTAGGGTTGCACATAGCGGCGGGTAGCGGAGGACAGATTAAGACTCTTGCCGTTATATTGCAGGTAAGCCATGGGAACATAGTTCATGGTGATGCCATTGGAAGCGCCATCCTTCATGATGGTGCCAAACACAGCGGGGTTGTCGCAGTAGGCGGACACGCGGTTTTCCTGCGCCTTCTTCATGTAGATGTCGCTGTCCTTGGAGAAGAAGTCAGGATCCAGGATCCCCTCGGCATACAGCTTGCTCATGAATGTCAGCCAAGCTTTATAGTTTTCGGTGGTGGGTCCGTAAACAACGGTTTTGCCATCTTCAGCATAATGCCAGTCATCGGCGGTGCCAAAAGCATAGGTCAGCCTGTTGATCTGGGCAGGATAGCCGGTCAGGATTTCATCGTTCTGGCCGTTGCCGTTGGCGTCCTTGTCGCGGAAGGTCTTTAAAGCGGTGTACAATTCCTCGGCGGTGGTGGGCATGGCAAGGCCGGCCGCATCGAGCCAGTCCTGACGGATTCCAAAGCCTTCGCCATAGACCAGCCGCTTGTCCGCGGTGATCCAGGGCACGAAGTATATGCCGCCGTCAGCGGAAACCAGCTGCTTTTTCACCATGGGGTCGCTTTCGATCAAAGCGTTCAGGTTGGGCATGAACTGGGGAATAAAGGAAGCGATATTCTGGATCAGGCCGGCCGTGGAGTAGGTGGCGGTCCTGACAGGATTCCATGCATAATAGATGCCATCGGTCGTGTCGCCGGAGGACATCATCAGGTCAAATGTGTTGGTGTCGCTTTCCATCTGCCATGTGATGGTGGTGTTGGTAGCCTTCGAGGCCTCTTGGAAGCAGGCAACCTGGTCATAGCTTTCGCAGCCCCAGCCTTCGGCTGCTCCCATCCAGGTCCAGATGGAGAACGCTGCGGGGGCGGTTTCCGCCACGGCTATGCTTGTCATGGTGAAAAGCATGGCCAGGCAAAGAACCAAAGAGATCAGTTTTTTCATGGGAAAACCTCCTTTTATTATATGTCCACGCCCTTGGGCGTTGCGACCTCAGCCCTTAAGGGAACCTACCATAATCCCCTTGACGAAGTATTTCTGCAGGAAAGGATATACGCAAAGGATGGGCATAGTGGATACGATGACCGTTGCATATTTGAGGCCTTTGAAGATTTGTGTCTTGTTGGCGCCGGAAATATAACCCGTGTCGAAATCGCGCTGGCTGCCGCTGATGAGAATGCCCCGCATAACGAGTTGGAGGGGGAACTTGCTTCTGTCCTTCAGATAGATCGAAGCGCCAAACCACGCGTTCCAATAGCCCACAGCGTAGAACAGGATCATAACCGCCATGATGGGGATAGACACCGGGATCAAGATCCGAAACAGGATATGGATGTCGTTGGCTCCGTCAATCCTTGCTGATTCCGGCAGGGAATCCGGTATCCCCTGGAAAAATGTGCGCATCATGATCATATTCCAGGAGCTTAAAACGCCGGGCAGGATCAGTGCCCAGAAACTGTTGTACAGCCCCAGCTGGCGGACCAGCAAGTAGCTTGGGATCAAGCCGCCGCCAAAGAACATGGGTATAGTCACTAGAATCATGAAGAACTTTCTACCCATCAGCCACTTGCAGTACAAGGCATAAGCGCCAAGGCAGGTCATCAGCATGCTGAGAGACGTGCCTACGGTCACCAGCAGGATGGTGTTCTGGTAGCCGATACCGATCATGGGATTGCTGAACACATATTGATAGGACCTTAGGTTGAAGCCATCGGGCCAGATCAGCATGGAGCCGTACTTGGTTATGGCCTCAGGGCTTGCGAAGGATGTCACCAGCACATGCCATAGGGGATAAAGGGTGATCACCACCAGAAACAGGAGAAGCGCATAGTTGATGGTGTCAAAAATCCAATCACCGACGGTGCGTTTTTTTCTCATACGGGTTCCTCCCTTACCATAGGCTGGTCTCACTGACCGCGCGGCTGACCCTGTTGACTGCCATGACCAATATAAAGTTCACAATGGTCGAAAACAGGCTGACCGCTGTGGAAAAGCTGTAGCGGGCTTCTTCCAGTCCCTTGCGGTACACATAGGTTCCCAGGGTGTCGGCCACATCGTAGGTGAGGGGTTTATACAGGAGGATCAGCTTTTCAAAGCCGGAGCTCATCAGGCCGCCTACTGCGAAGATCAGCATGATAATAATGGTGGGAGAAATACCCGGAAGCGTAATGGAAAACATCTTACGGAACCGCCCTGCGCCATCGATCTCCGCAGCTTCATACAGTTGGGGATCAATGCTGGACAAGGTGGACAGGTACAGGATGGAGCCCCAGCCTACCCCTTGCCATACGCCTGACAGGGTATAGATGGGCCGGAAATATGCAGGCACATCCAGGTAGAGGAGCGGAATAAATGTGGAAAGGGGTTTGCCCATTACATGCACATGTATAAACTGGCGGATCTCGTTAAACAGCCCATCTGAGGACAGAACATCCTTGACAATGCCCACAACCACCACCATAGCAATGAAATGGGGCAGATAGGAAATGGTTTGAACAGTACGCTTGAACTTGTTGCTTTTGATTTCATTGAGGAGCAGCGCCAGGATGATAGGCGCCGGAAACCCTATGACCAATTCCCATAAATTGAGCATAAGCGTATTTTTGATCAGCTTCCCGATCATGGGGCTGGAAAAAAGCTCCTGAAAGTTTTTCAGCCCTACGAAATTCGCGCCTGCAAAAAAACTCATACCCGGCTTGTAATCCTGGAATGCGATAATAATTCCATACATGGGAAGATAGCAAAAAAGAATGTAATAGACAGCTACCGGCAGAAACATGATATAGACGTATTTCCCTGCGCTGAACCCCTTTTTAAACTTTGCCATCCGGGATTGCTTTTGTTTGTTCAGCTGCAGGGCAGCGGTGGTCATAAGCCATCCTCCTTTTCATCACCAAGGCTGTTTTCATAAATAATAAGTAGAGGCATTCAGTGAATTTTTGCGGAAATAACAGCTGTTTTGTGTCGTAACCACTTCCAGCCTCGCGTGGATCACACTACTTTTGGGGCGGATATTCCAGGCCAGATAATCGTAGAGGATACGCACACAGAGTATTCCCTGCTGCTCAGGTTCCTGGCCGATGATGGCCGAAACAACTTGCTTATGCAGGTATCCGATTCCCTGTGGGGAAATGTCGAAGCCAATCAATGCAATCTTCCCAGCAAGGCCCGAATCCTCCACCGCCCGTGCCACATCCTCCAGCTGGCCGTAAGTCATGTAGATGGCGTCCGGCTGCTGATTTTTGATCATCTCCAGCGTGTCTTCATACACCCGTTCCCCTACGCGGGAAAATTTATAGGGTCCCAGCAGTTCCACGCCCGGGAACCTGCTGATCTCTTCCCGGAAACCGGTGAGCTTCTGGGGGATCATCGTGCCGGGGTCATCGTAGGCAATGGCGGCTACCTTGCCCTTGCCGGAAATGAAGCGGCAGATCAGTTCTCCACCCAGCCTCCCGGCCTGGATATAGTCGCTGCCCACATAGCAAAGACGGCTTGATTGGGGGACATCCGCATTGAGAAGGAGCACCTGGATGCCGTCCTGCATGAGCTTGTCGATGGTGCCAGCCAGCGTCCGCGGGTCGGAAGGCGCCACCGCAACGGCCTTGGCGCCCCTTGCAACCAGGTCGTTCAGCGCTTCCACCTGTTCCTCCGGCTTGGAGATATCCGAAATGACCGTCTCCACCACCACGCCATAATCATGCAGTTGGCGCTGCGCCAATTCCACCCCCTGCAGCACCTGCTCCCAATAATCCATAGGCCTGTTGTAGATCACCACACCAATCAGTAGATTGTCGCCCTTGGCCAAGGATTGCGCAGCCTGATTGGGCCGGTAGTTCATTTCACCAGCCAGGGCCAAAATTTTCTGACGCAGATCCTCTTCCACGTGGGGATATCCGCTGAGCGCCCGGCTGACCGTGCTTCTGGAGACACCGAGCTTTTTTGCGATTTGCGTGGACGTGACCTTCATACAGCATCTCTCTTTCTCTGCACACGGTTGCAATACTTTGCACGCTAGTGCTTTATTTCCCGAAAAAAAATCCGTAAAAGTATATTTACAGCTATTAATCTCGCATTTATAGTGAAATTATACTACTTTCCCCTTTCTTCGTCAAGGATCATTACAGCTTTTTGCAAACTATTTCTGCACGCGTGTGCAATTTGTCTGAAGCAAGATTTCTTCCAAACCCATATTTAGGATTTATATCCGATCAAACGCAATGTTGGCCAAATGGATAAACCGCTGCAGATGGTATGGCGTATGGCCGCAGGTACGGATATCCTTCAGGATAATCTCCACGAAGCAGTCACGGGTACAGGCGGCCACATGCTTGAGCTTATGAAGCATGCTCTCCTCATCAAACCCTGTACAGATCTCCGCTGGGTTGGGCTTCCAGGAATAGATAGCCTTTGTACCGATCCGTTCCGCCGCCTCCCTGACATTCGACCATGGACTGACGCTGAGCCGGCGGATATTTTTCAAATGATGGAAAATGGCATCGTATTTGCCATCCAACGGTTCGCAGCAGCCGTAGCAGCCCCTGCCGAAAAGCTGCAAACCGATCTTTTGGTTTTCAAGGGCATACTTTTCAAACATGGCCGATGACACACCGCTGAACTCTTGAGCGTCGGCAAAGCCCCACATGTCTGAAAGCGTTACGTCTTCATCCCGCTTAATGGGCGCATTAGTATAGCCCAGGCTCCCCGAGCCGGTATAGATGTTGATCCGGTTGTCAAAGAGCAGCTTTTGCCTTTCAAGCTTTTGAAGCAGCCTTGCCTTCGATTCCGCCATATGGCGGATCGCATGCATCAATAATTCCGGGTTGTCATACAGGTCGTACATCAAATTTTCAAGGCCCCGCAGATGGACAAACTCAATCAGGAGGCTCTGCACCAGAACGCTGTAGGGCAAGAGAAAACGGACCGCAATCACCCCGTTCAGCGCTTCCTCGTATTTCAGGCGGAGTCTTTGCAGTTCTGCTTCATCCACCGTAAAGTCGATCTCGTGGGATAGAAGCGGCTCGAAATCCTTCTCTTCCTTGATGAAGGCGTCCAGGTGATAAGCCCCCTGCCCCACCTTCGGTTTATTGATGGGCACGCCCCAGGCGGTTTTCTGGTCGGCGTTCCCATACAGGTAGCCCGTATAATTACCAGGCGTATCGAAATATACGCAGGGCTCGAACACAAAATCATCCGGCAGAAATTCCGCCTGATAGAGGTACTTGAGAAGCTTGTTCTCCAGTGCCCGCAATTCTAAGTCCTCACACTTAAGCGACACCGGCGGCACAAGCTCCAGCCAGCCGCCGTCGTCGTCGGGGCAAACCCAGAGTAGCGGCTTTTGCCGCGATTCAAGGTCATTGTGGTCCGCCCAGCGCTGACGTTTCACCGTGTTTTCAGGCGCTGCGGAGAGATCCACGAGCCCCCGGGCCAATTCCCTCAGATACCTGCACTGTTCCGCGTAGCTTTTCATCATCAGAGCTCCTTGCAGGCCTCTCAATACCTGCATTCTTTGGCGGCAGCGGCAAAGCATGCAAGGTTTTCCTTGGGTGCGTCGAAGAAGTGGTCGGAAGCCGAAAGGATATACCCGCCCTCTTTGCCGAACACATCAAAAAGCCGACCGGTCTCACGCGTGATCTCTTCCTTGGTACCTTTGCTCAGAAGGTTGATTTGATCCATGCCGCCGATCATGCCCACATGGGGATGCAGTGTTTCGCCCACCACTATCCCATCCGCGTCCGTCAAAATATCCCCGCCCACCGCGGAGGGTGACAATGTCTCGGACACATCGCAGTGGTTTTGCAAAATGCTGTCAAGGATTTTCGTCATGCCGCCGCAGGTGTGATATACCACCTTGTATCCAAGGCCGTGCAGTGCGTCGTGAAGCTTTTGGTCATAGGGCAGGCAGAATTCCCTGTGGATATCTGGAGAGATCACCGTGTTGCTGGCAGCTCCGCCGCCTGTCTCAACAAGGTCGAAAGGCAGCCCCTTCAGGTTTTGCTCGATGTAGCGCAGCTTCCCGTTAAGCAAGACCGTCAGGAACTCATGCACCCATTCCGGCTCGTCAAACGTGGCGTAGATCATGTTCTCTACGCCGTATAGTTCGCAGGCATCCTGCCAGCAGCCACCCTGCTTGCCAAACAGGAAGGTTCGCAGGATTCCGTCGTCTTTTAGTGCCTCGTAGGTTTTGACGGCGCCTTCCCGGTTGAACACGGGGATGGGCCGGTATTTTTCTAAAAGCCTGATATCCTCCATGTTCTTGATAAGGTGCTCGGTCACCCAGGTAGTCATGGCGTTGGCACCTTCGCTGGTGGTCAGTTTTCCCTCCGGGGTTTCAATGGTATAGCGAGTCACTGTATACTCACCCTTTAGGGTTTGGCAGGAGGATACCTTCCAGGATGGGCTTGGGTTTTCAATGATTTCAAAATAATTGATGGAGGCATCGAGACCCACGGCACGGTTTGCCTCGATGTCTGTCATGCCGCCCATATAATTTGTCAAATGATATTGCTGCCACTGGTGAATCGTGACCGGCAGCCGGTCCGGCTTTTCCCGGTGAATAGCCAGCAGCATCCGTTCTTTTGAGGTCATTTCGGCGCTCCTTTACACATGGCTGTTTTTGTAAGTTTTGGCGACGAGTGCTATTGCTTCCTCCACTGTAGCAACTTCCGTATGCAAATACAAGCCTTTGGCGGAAAGTGCGGATAAAAGTTCGGGGATATCCTCTGCCGGGGTCATGATGATCAGCGACTTGCCGGCCTTTTGAATTTTTTGAAGCGTAGGCATATAATGCTTGGCCGATGGCTGCCCGGCCACATGGGTCCATTGAATGGCTTTTAGCCTTGCAAGGCTCAAAAGAAGATCCAGATGTCTCGTCTGCTCGATGCCGTCAAAGTGGTACACCGGGTATTCCAGCCATTCCATCTGCTGATGCAGTTCATCCAGCACGAATTCCTCGTACATGGTCCTGGAGAACATCACCGACATATCACACTGCATATGGGTGAGCCGGCCCGGCGCATACAGGTGCATCCAGGCGTGGACGCCGCCTTCGTTATGCGCACGGCTGATTTGATAAAAAAGCTCGTTTGTCTTTGTCCATCCCTCATTGACCTTTACAACGGCATGCTTTACCTTATCGGGAGCATCCAGCATATCCGTCAGCATATTTTCCGGGCCATACAAGTGTCCCAGCGCATCAATGGTACCCGTGCTGTCGGGCATGCCGACCAGATAATCCTCCCCCGCGCGGTTCGTTAGATACTTCGCAATCTCAAGATGCTTATGAAGGCGCTCTTCGGTATAGGCAGAATCGGCTTGGGAAAGATCGTTCCATACAGGATCGAACCAGATGGTGTCGTTGCCGTACTTGGGTGCAGCACCAAAATAATTGCAGTGCCCGCTGGTGCCATAGTTTTGAAAGATCAGCGGCAGCGCATCGCCGCCAAGATATGTGTTTTCAAGGCGTCTTAAATTGTTTTGGTAGATGGTTTCCGGGTCTTCCCAATAGCGGCGCAATGCTTCCGGATTGCATGTCAGGTTATTCTCATTATGGAACATATCGATGTGCAGCCCCGGGGCCTTGGGTGCGGTTACGCTGATCAGCGCACGGTCCGCCATCTTGTGATTCCAGAACGCTAGCATCCGCTCCCTGACCAAATCAAAATCCTCTTTGAAGCGCAGGCGCATCTTCAGGTCTCCTTCCCGGAAGTTTCCCAGGGATGCACCCTGGGCAGGCGGCCCGCAATATCCGGCAGCGGCTCAAAGGGTTTGTGCGGCTCTATTTGATACCAGTACGCGGTGCTGGAATAATCGTTGGACAGCTTGTTTGCATGGCCGTGCTCGATGGAAAAGAGCAGCGACTTTTCAAAATAGATGGGGTCCAGGATATGCAGCCGGTACATGCTGTTTTTCCCGCCAAACTTAAAGCCCGCTTCATCACCGCTATATACCGTAAGCCCGCTGTAGGGGCTGCAGTATTCCTGAGTTGGGCAAAAAGCGGTGGAAAAGTAATCCTCGGTACCCGTTCCGTGGATGGATGGCGGCCAGGGCTCCCCATCCACAAAGAACATATCGTCCCCCTCGCCGTACCACTCATTGGCCTGGCGCTCGAACACGTCGATGTTCAGGTTGCAGCCTACGAATTTGCCGCGGCCCACGGCGTCAAGAATCACGTAATTGTCCTTCCCGTCATCGTTCTTTGTAAGCCATGCCTCGGGAAGCCAGGCGGGTTCTTCAGGCACGTTGGCCTTTTCCCGGTCCAGCAAGCCCGGCTCCTTGGGCGCCCAGCCCATGGTATCCGATTCCCTGCGCCAGCAGGCATGAAAATAACCGATTTCCCCCGGTGGCAGATCGCTGTATTCCTCATAATCAATGTAGTAATAAAAGTTGCAGGGATTTTCGCATGCGTTTTCCAGGGTGAACCGTGCCCGCCTTGCAAAGGGCATGGAAAAAAAGCAGTTCAAGCCACGGCCGTCTTGCGGCGTCATGGAAAAGGCAGCGGAGCAATAGGTTTTTTGCAGCCCAAAACCGATGCCGAAAAAGTCACCCAACGGCACTTCCACGCTGGGAGTTAATTCATCGTCCCAATAGATGCGCAGCACCAGCTTGCGAAGGCTATTTTGTTCCGGTACCCAGGCAGGGTCACCCACCCAGTTCGTGCACCAGATGTGGCGGATGATGCCACATCCAGAAATCTCCGCAAAGGTCTTTGTCTCCCCCGCAGGGATGTCCAGCCAGTCGTGGTTGCCGCCGGACCTGTCGTAGCTGGAGACGCGTTTGCTTTTGCAGCGGTTCAAAAAGAACAAGGTATCCAGGCTGTTCCCTTTCATTCCGGGTCCCTCCTTGTTAAATGCACGTCTTTCCCTTCGATGGTCACATCGTAGGCATGCTTTCCGTAAACCAGGTGAAAAGATAGCTTCTTCCAATGTTTCGGCAGCCTGGGGGCAAAGGTGGGCGTGTCAGCTCCATAGGCAAATCTCATGCCGGCAAAGCCCGCTACCACTGCCTGCCAGATCCCACCGCAGTTGGCGATATGAATCCCTTCGGCGGCGCCGCCGCCCGCATAAGACAAATCGATATCCAGCGCCCGTTCAAAGAAAGCGTACGCTTCCTCCTCCTGTTCAAGGCCGGCCAGCAGGATCGCATGGACAATGGCTGACAGGGAGGAGTCGTGGGTAGTGTAAGGCATATAGTACGCAAGGTTTTTCTCAACCTGTTCCTTTGTGAATGAGGTGGGAAAGAGATAGGGCAGCATCAACACATCCGCTTGCTTCAGGGCTTTTGTACGGTAGTTGCGCTCCTGAGAGACACAGGCCCCGAAATGCCTGCTCCTGTCCGGCCACAGCTTCTCAAAATCTGGTTCCTCCAGCGTTTCAAACCCGGCGCACTGGAGTATCACACCATCATCACGGGTCAAGCATTTTAGTCCGTTCATGACAATTTTGACTTTTTCCAAAAATTCATCGTCCACACCGAGGGTATCATACACATGCGCAGCTTTTTCCCGGGTAAGGCGCAGCACTTCCAGCGTGCAAGAAAGGGCATGTCGGACCATGAAATTCGTGAAGGCATTATCATCGCAAATCAAGACGTATTCATCAGGCCCCATAACACCGTTCAGGGAAACGCTTCCGTCTTTGCATAAATTGACCCTGTCCAGCCAATACCGCGCCGTCTCAACAAAAACCGGAGCTGCACACAAAAGGAACGCCGCATCCCCCGTGGCCTTAAAGTAGTGCCATAGGCCGAAGACCACGTCGGCGGTCACATGGATCTCATGATCCGCATACTGCCAATTGGGGCACTGTTCCAGCCCCGACACGGAGGATTCCCAGGGATACCTGGCCCCGGAATACCCGTAGTCACTGGCATTGCACAAAGCCCCGCCTAATGTGCGAACGCGGAAGGAAACCAGGTTTTTTGCAGTTTCCGGGAAGTTGTAGAGAAAGAAGGGGAGCAGGTATATTTCCGAATCCCAGAAAAAGTGCCCGAAATACGCTTCCCCAGCAAAACCCTTGGCACAGACAGCTATCCGATCGTCGTCCCTGCTGGCGCTGCGCAAAAGGTGATAAATGGAAAAATTCAACGCCAACTGCGCCTTTTCATCGCCCTCGATTAGAACTTCCGCCTGGTGCCAAAGCTTAATCCAGCAGGCGGCGCTTTCCTCAAACAGCGCTTGGTAATCCATGGGCATAGGCTCTATCGAGATTTGGCCTTCATCCCTGGAGGTGGTAATCCTCGTACCCTTGATCACCATAAAGCTTTCGCCTGGAGTAAGGTCTATATAAGACGTTTGATGCCCATTTTCCACCGCAAAGCAGCCTTTATCGCATGTAATTTCGCTGACAAGCGTCACCCGGTCCCCCGTATCCGTTACTACTTTCACTATGGTTCTGCCCGCGCCATCCTGCTTTTCCACACTATTGAAGTGGTCGTAACCGTTGGTGCGCACTTTTTCCTGAATGGTGCTGCGCAGAGTAAGCTTCGCACAGCCTTCCAATGCTTCGTAACGGAAGCGCTGAAGGATAACATTTTTCCGCCTCATGGAAACGAACCGCTCATAGGAGCAGGCAAGCCGCGCACCGCTTTTCGTATGCCAGACAAAGCGCCGGACAAGAAGGCCATTGCGCATGTTAAG
Source organism: Bacillota bacterium (assembly GCA_023416585.1). Taxonomy (GTDB): domain Bacteria; phylum Bacillota; class Clostridia; order Christensenellales; family Aristaeellaceae; genus JAEWAH01. The sequence goes on along the minus strand of JAEZHM010000113.1, from coordinate 125,956 downwards.
AGCACGGTAGTACCCTTCGATACGGCTTTCGTCCATATCCAGCCGTTCTCCTGACTCCATTGGGCAAAACCACAGGGGATTGGGCAAGTTCACCAGTTCCTCCCGGAGCAGCGGATGAAAGCCCGTGATCCCCGGCACATACGTGCCCCACTTGGAGCGTGGATGGCGTGGCTTTTCAATCGTCACATTGGCTGGGAGCCGCATGTAGCTTTCATCCTGGGGCGCCGCTGCCAACCCTTCCTCATAGCTGCCCCGGATATGCACGTACCCCGAGCCCTGAGCAAAGGCTCCCTCGTAATGCTTGGTGGCCATGGGATCAATGTACGTTTCCTCCAAGATGTACGGGTTCATGACAGAATCCCCTCCTGCAGCACTTGAAAAGAATGGGGTGCGAGCATCAGGGTGTGGGATATACCCCCGACCGTAACTGTTTCCGATACGGCAACGGGATGCAGGTTCAATACCACCGCATGGCCGGAGGCTTTGGGAATCACCCTTAGCATCCGGGCTCCACAAATGAAGGGCAGGATGGCCATCTTGCCCAGCAGCTTTTCCATCAATTCCGCCATGGAGACAAACAAATTTTCTACCGTGAAGGGAAGCAGCAGTGCTTTGCCCTTGCCATAGGCAATCAGCAGCGCCGCCGGGAGGCCGCCTTGCGACGCGGCAAGCACCGTTCCCTCATTGCATGCAAGGGGCTGCACCGTTGTGCCGAGGTAGTATTCCACCCCATCAAGGGTCAGCCGTTCCTGGGCTTGATTAGCGATCGGGCAAAAATCTACTTGCACGCCCAATTGCTGCGCAAGGATTGAACAAGCTTCACCACGGGCATTCTTTGAGGGAACACGGCCGGAGAGGATCAAGTTTCCTCCCGCTTGCACATACATAGAAAGCTTCTCCTGGGCATCCTCAGCCATCACTTCATCAGACACCACAAACAAAGCCGGATGATCTTTCAGATCCTCCCTGGCAAAATCCACAAGCCGCGGGCTAAAACCGGCTGCTTTCAACGTAAAAAAAGTTTCATTGGAAGGCTTGCCAATCTTTTTCCAAATGAGGCCGGGATCGCTTTTTATCCCCAGCGCGATGTCATAACGGTTCTCTGATAAGAACACATCTTGATTCATAAGGACATCGATGATGGAGCGTTTGATATCCAGGTAATTCTCCTGCGCATTGCCCCACATATCAACAGGGGCCTGCCAATCATGGGCAGTGCCGAAAAAGCCCATGCCCGGACGGTTGCGGCCGGACGCGAACAAATACATGTTCATGCCCTGGTATCCGGCCGCCATCGTCCAGATATTAAATATGTACAGCTCCGGGCCATAGACCTTGGGGTAATCATGCCAGTACCCGCATTCCTGCTCGATGACCCAGGGCACATTGTGCAAAAAGCGCTTCAAATACTCAGAACCGAATTCGCAGTAGTAGGTGGCGTCCTGCATCCCTAACCGTCCATTCAGGGAATAATAACAGTCCACACCCACGTTCAACCAGGGATTTTGCTCCCGGTTGCTCACATGCAATGAGATGGCCCTGGGGTTGTAGGCGTTGTGGACGAATTGCGTGTCCACCCCGTGATCGAGAAACATTTGCCGAAGCCGCCTGAAATACAGCGGATAGTAGTCTTCATAATAAAATGCCAACCGGTCCAATAGATACAGTTCAGGATCGGCTGCCTCCAAGAGGTGAGGTGCTATATCGAAAAATGAATTGAAATGCGTATGATGCTGGTCGTTCAGCGTATCCACATCGCCATACCGCTTTTTCAGAAACGCAGGATAAAGCCCGTTTTCCTTGCCCAGTCCCAAGTTCTCAGGATTCCGGTCATCATGGTCGTCGCAGGGAATTTCGTTGCATAGCTGCACGAGGCTCACATTGCCCTTGGGCGCAAGGTAATTCTTGATCTCCCTGGCCACAGCCGCATACCATTTCTCAACAGCGCCCATAAAGCCCGGATGGTTATGGCCCGGACAATGGATGGTGCTGGCGTTTTCATACTTCCCGTCCGAATAGCGCTGCACCTGAGCGTTGGGATACTTATCCAAAAACCACTGGGGGATGCCCAGGTTTGCTGTTTCCGCATAGACAAAGGGGCCAGGACGCAAAAAACCGATCAACCCTTTTTCCATAGTAAGGCGGATCCAAGCATGCAGGTCATTTTGCGGATGCAGCTTACCAGAAAAGTCAAACTCACCTTCTTCAGGCTCATGGACGAACCAGGGCACATAATACGCCACACCGTTTAAGCCGCATTCCTTCAGTCTGTCAAGCGCCGGTTCCCAGCTCTCCCTAGGCATCCGAAAGTAATGTATTTCACCCATCAAAAGAGGCTGCTTTTTCCCGTCGATCAGAAAACTCTCTCCGGTCAACTGCAAGCGATGCATATTGAGTACTCCTTATTTCAATAGATAGCGAAGGCTTTCATACAAGAGGTACAGACCGTACGGGTTGTTCCTGATATACAGCGGTTCCTTGCCCATGCCGCCCTCCAGGCGAAGGGTTAAGGCGACGCATTCCCCTTTCCCCAAACGGAAGGAAAGCATATAATCAGACGCAAGCCATCTACGGCAGTCAAATCTACGCAAAATCGTGGTAATCTCGCGGTATCCCTCCCCAGCCATTTCCTCTGTATCAAAGGCCGTGCCTGTGCTCATGCCGAAATAGCGCAGATCATCCATCCAGGTGGTTTTCTCGATTTCTTCCAGGATGGGATGGGTGCATGGCTTCACGATCCCCTCCCGCCAGAAAGCTACCGGAACCGTAGGCAGCGTTCCCCGGTCCCGCTGAAGGAGGAACACATTGCCCCCATTTTTCATGTATTCCTTGATTTGGTTTGTCAAAAGGGAGGTAATGACTACCTGTGTCCCCTCCGGGATGGAATCATCCGTCTTCAAAAAGGTGAAAGGCATCTCCCGTTCCAAGGTATAAAACAGATTGCAGGGGTCGTAAACCGCAAACTTTCCTTGCGGGGGCGTAAGTGCCGGATAGACGAACACCGGCCACTCGTTTTCCGCTTTTACCATGCCCGCTTCCAAGGAAACATGCAGGATGTATGTGGCCGGCTTTGTCACCTTTGGAAGCTGGAAGCTAACGTATCCTGCTTCCGCCACCTCTCCTTGCAGGATGGGTCTGCAAATTGGGATTGCACCATTTATCACATTTTTTTCTTTCAACCGAAGCTGCCAGGAAAGGATTCCCGAGTCAATGGGCTGAGCGCCGTAGTTTGATACGAGCACATGCAGGGAGTATGTCGATTCACCGGTAAAGTTGTATCGTTCCTTCGATCTGACCCGGTCCGCGTTGATCCACACCCTGCTTAAATCCCAAGCTGGCAGAAGCATCACGTCACCGTTGATGGCCTGCATTGCCTCGTAATCGAACTTGGGTTCCATAAGATCATCAAAGAGGCCGCTGGTGGCAATGGGCACATCCCGGATGCTTGTGATATTGTAGCCGCAGACCTCCGGGAAGCTGCGTGTCTGCTCCAGTGTAACCTTTCGGTGGACCATAGCATGATCGATAGACAGCGCATGCAGTTCGTTAAAATTTTCCCTGATTCCGTACTTCGCCATGCGGGCATCATGTTCACCCAGGTAAAAGTCGGGTTTCAGGCGGGATATGGGGTTCTTTTTTGGATCAGCAAGCTCCCAAGGAAGCGACGCCACGCCTTCTTTTTCCCGGATGTCTTTTAGGTCCCGCAGCGTATCGCTGTCGCAAAACTCCCCGAATACCCAGGGTCGGCGATTCCGCCAGCCGGGTGTGAATGTCTCCATGAGGTTTTCCATATTTTGAAGTTCGGCGTAAAAGTGATAATCGAAAAAGTCCGCGTAATCCACCGCCAGGCCGCCGTAGCACTCGCCTGACCCCGAGTTGTCCCGCACCAATGCCCCCGTTGAGCGTTTGGCCAGATCATACATTTCGCTTAGCAGGTTTCCGGAAACGGTGTCGTCCAGCTCACAGCCCAGGGAGACAAGCCCCACCGATGGGTGGCCTTTTAGCGCTTCCAGGATGCGGGGATACTCCCGATTGATCCTGCTTTCCAGTTCGCCTGTAGGTTCCGGAAGCCAAAGAGGCAGCTCCACCCACAAAAGTACACCCGCATCATCCGCCAGGTCGAAATACCGCTGCCTGGGGATGTACAGGCAGTGCTTGATGGCGTTGAAGCCGTAGGCCCGGATTTTTTGGATTTCATCCCGTATGACTTCTTCCGTTGGATTCGGGATGATGGCTTCGTCATAATAGCCCCAGTGAAGAATACCGCGCATATAGACGGGCCGGCCGTTTAAGAGGATGGCGGTCCCTTCCGCCTTGATCTCCCTGAAGGCGAGTTTCCGCGACAAAACTGTACTTTGACCTTCCACGGAAAGGGTCAATATATACGTATACAGATTGGGCCCATCCAGCGACCACAGGGCGGGCTGATTTACGAGTCCCTTCAAATCCATACTGTTTTGCCCTGGTACGATAGGGAAGTTTTGCGCAGGAACCTTCGCAACAAACTTCCCGGACGCGTCAAAGACGTCCGCTTCTGCCTTAAGCGTAACTTCCTTTCTGCTGTCGATCACGGCGCAGACTTTAAAATCCCCCTGGCAGTCACCCGTTCCTGAATGGTGGTCCACAAAAAAGACGGGCGTTGTTTCCACCTGTACTTCATCCCAGATACCACCGAAGGTACACAGCACATCAGGGATGAATCCGGACAGAACCTGTCTTAATGGAAACCGGTCCGACGGATCATAACCGGGTTTTGTGACCTCCACCCGGAGGCAATTCTCACCCGCGTGCAAAAGCGAAGTGACATCCACGGAAAAGCCGTCCCACATGCCCTCATGGCTGCCGGCAAATGTTCCGTTTACATATACATCGCAATAATAGCTTACACCGAAAAAGCGGATGCGGGCATACCGTTCCACTTCCTCAATGGAGAAAGTCCTTTCATAGATCACAGGTTCGGCGATATCCCATCTGTCTGCTACCTTGTCAAAGCAGCCGGGGACCTCAACCATCTTTAACTGCCTATCTGGGAAAGTACACTGCCAGAACCCGTTTAGACTATGTTCCTTCATTTCTATGAACTCCTTTATCTTCTTACCCCTTGACGGCTGACCCAACGATGCTGGCCTGCATTTGCTTTTGGGCGACGGCATAGATCAGGATCCCCGGCACGATGACAACTGTCAAGGCAGCAAAGGTGTTGGTATAATTATAGGAAAACATCGAATTGAACAGGATGGTGACAACCGGCAGCGTTCTGTTTGCGGTGGATGTAACCAGTAAATTGGCGTAATAGAATTCGTTCCAATTGTTAAGGAACATGAGCACTCCCGCAGTCACCAGGCCGTTCATGGCCAATGGCAGGTTGACCTTCGTGAACACGCCCAGAAATCCGGCACCGTCCAGAATCGCCGCTTCTGACAGATCCCGCGGCACTCCTTGGAAAGCCGCCTTCAAAATAAACATGGACATGGCCATGCCGCTGGACAAGTAAACCAGCATCAGGCCAGTTTTTGTATTGTACAGCCCGAGTTTTATGATCAGGGAAAAGATGGGCTGCGTTCTGGAATGAGCCGGCACCAGCAATGTAATGGTGAATAATGCGTAAAATAGGTTCTTTCCCCGAAACTGATATCTGGCGATGACATAGGCCGCCAGGGAGAAAAATGTAAGAGACAGCATGGTGGGCACCACCGAAACCAGCAGGGAATTCAGCGCATACGTTGCAAAATCGTATTTTTCAAACAAGTAGACGTACGCGTCGAAATTGACAATGCCGGGCAGCACGAACGGGCCGCTCATTATTTCCCCGTTGGTCTTGAAAGAGGACAGAATGACCCATAGGATGGGAAAAACGGATACGAGGATGGTGAAGAGGAGCACGCCGTACATCAAAACTTTTCCAAGCAGATTTGCAGCCTGTTTCATGTGTTGCCCTCCCCTCCGTCAGTACACGCTTTCGTTCATGCGGAACGCCCTGTTGACCACCACCAGGGTCAAAAATCCTATGACGATCATTACCACAGCGCTCACGTTGGCGTAGCCATACTTGCCATCCTGGATGGCCCGCACAAGGATCATAGGGAAGTTCATCGTGCCTCCAGAACCATTGGTTGTCAAATAAATGGATTCGTACATGGCGATGCGCGCGGTAATGGAGCATATCACTCCCGTGCCTATTCCGTTACGGCAAAGGGGCAAATCGATCCATAACACCCGTTGCCAGCCCTTGGCCCCATCCATATGGGCGGCTTCATGCAGCGTATCTGGGATGGCCATCAGGTCCGACAGGACAAGGAGTGTCACCACCACGGCATAAAACACCCAGGTCAGGGTAATGGCCCAAAAAGCATATGGGCTCTGGGCGAACCAGTTGATGTTCACACTGGGGTCGAACACCCGCAGAAATGTGTTGAGGATGCCAATATCATTCCGGAAAAAATATTTGTATATCATTGCCCAGGCGGCGATGGAGATCACGTTGGGTATCATGAAAACCATCCTGGTGAGTTCCCATCCTAATGGCCTTTTATACAAAATAAACGCAACCAATGTACCGAATCCCACATGCACTGTAGCCGCAATCAACGACCAGCCAAGCAGATTCCAAAGAGATTCGGAAAACTTTGAGGACTGAAACAGTTTCAAATAGTTATCAAAGCCCACAAACTGCGGGGCGTTGAACCCGTCCCACTGGGTGAAGGAGGTCACAATGACCGTGACGATGGGCATTAGGTAGAATACCAGAAAGATGACGATGCTGGGCAGCATGAACAGAGCAATCCAAAAGGAAGTATTCCTTTTGCTGTTTCTCATTTTTCTGCACATTGAGTAAAAGCGCCTCCCGGCATTAGCATGATGAAAGGGGGCTGGGCATACAGGCTTTGACCGGTTGCACAGCCCCACAATAGACATCGAAGGTTCCCGATAATTTTTATTCCTGGGCAGCCTTGGTCAGTTCCTGAGCGAACTGCTGGGGTGTCCAATCGCCGCTGTACAGGTTGGGCAGGAAGTTGGTAAAGTCGCCGGTAAACAGGCTGGCGGCGATAGCATCATGGAAATACGGTACGAAGATGGTCTTTTCATTGGACTTCGTAGCAAAGTCCTTGAGTAGGCTCTTTTGGGAAAGCTTCTCGACGTACGTGTCGGAGTATTTCAAATTGGGAGCGCTGCCGCCCTCTCCCAGCATGAAGGCCTCAATTTCATCCGGTTGGCAGATGAACTCAAAGAAGGCGTAAGCCAGTTCTTTTTGTTCCTCCGGGAGGTTGGTGGGCATCATCCAGTCGTATACGCAGGGATTGGCAATGGCTACATTGCCGGGGTAGTAGTCGCCTACCACCTTTAAGCCGTCAAACCCATTCTGCCAATCGGTGTTGTCATACACCTTGTCGATGATCCATGTGCCGTCGGGCAGTACGGCCGTCATATTGGCATAGAAGGAGTTGGCTGCATCAGGATATGTAGCACCGATTGCCCCATCCCATCCGTTTTTTTGGAAGGAATTTTGCAAAATGGTGAAAGCATCAATGAAAAGCGGGGTGTCAAAATTGGTGATCTTGTTTTGCACACCGGCTTTGAGTACTTCTGGGCCTCCGTCCAGCCCGCCCAAGATCGCGGTGAGGATCAGGTTGACCGTCCAGCCGCCTTCGGCCGTCTGGTAAGCGATTTTATTTGTTCCCAGCGCCACAGAAAATTCATCCCATGTCATTTGCGTAACGGGTTTATCGGGATTGAACAGCGCGGAATTGTAATAAAATCCGGTGGGCTTGAGCACGGTCAGAGGGAGCGCAATTATCTTGCTATCCTTTGTGCAGAAGTTATAGGAGTCTTGAATGAACAGCTTTTTCATCTCGGGGCGGGCATCGATGAATTCGCTCAAATCCTGTAACTTCCCATTGGGGATCAAATACTCTTCCACCCACTTGGAGTCGGAAACCTGGAACATGGCAGGAAGCTTATCCTGCAAAGCCAGCTGCTTGATGCGTTCCGTATGAGTATTCGAGGGCGATTCTTCGATGATGATCTTGTACTTTCCTTCGTACTTCGTATTAAACCGATCCACCTGTGGCAGGAAGAATTTCGCACCGGCATCTTCGCCTGCACGATACGTCAGCATGGTGACGGTGACAGGCTCCGCCAGGGCGGAGGGCGCAAGTGCTGCTACCAGCAAAAGCGTCGCAAGGACAAGACTGATGACTCTTTTCATAGGTACCTCCAACGCATTATTTCGAACCGAATTCTCGGTTCAATTCCGTTTTTCGGCGGAACGCTATGGATGGCCGGCCGTGCACCGCCGCTTATTTTACCCACGGTTTTTCTGCACACAATTGCACGCGCGTGCAATTTTTTCGAGATCAACAGGCTTTATACATTCATTATAGCATTCACTTTACTTTTGTCAACAGCAAAAACTGCAATTTTCAGGAAATTTTTGCATGCTAAAAACCAAAACCAGTTGGATTTTTCAACTAGGCATCAGTAATACTATTGACAATCCAATGGCATATTGATATTCTATTATTATTGGTATGCACACGCGTTCATGCAATAAAAGATCATTCTGCAAATAAAGGAGATATACAGTATGTTGAAAAAGAATGTTTTTGAGCCGATTTCGGGCAACAGTATAAAGCCTTTGGGATGGCTCAGGCGTCAGCTTGAAATACAGGCTCAGGGTCTGAGCGGGCACCTTGACCTTGTATGGCCGGACGTAAGCCAAAGCCGCTGGATCGGCGGGGATAAAGAAGGCTGGGAGCGAGTCCCCTATTGGCTGGACGGGTTCATTCCCCTGGCGTGGCTGCTTGATGATAAATCCCTTCAGGCCCGCGCCCGGCGTTATATGGATGCCATCCTGGAAAAGCAGCAGGAAGACGGCTGGATCTGCCCCTGTACTCTGGAAGAGCGCAAGCGTTACGACACCTGGGCTTTGTTTTTGATCGCCAAGGTGATGACCGTTTATGCGGATCTAAGCGGAGATGAGCGGATTGTGCCTGCGCTTTACCGCGCTCTCAAGCAATTCGACGCGCATATCGACAGGGCTACACTATTCAACTGGAGCGCCGCCAGATGGTATGAATGCCTGATCCCAATCTTCTGGCTGTATGAAAAGCAGCCGGAACCCTGGCTTTTAAAGCTTGCCCACAAGCTGCGGGCGGAGGGCATCGACTATAACAAGCTCTTTGATAACTACCTGGATCAGGAACCCGAGGCGAAATGGACGTACTTGACCCATGTGGTCAATCTTGCCATGTGTCTGAAACAGGAGGCGCTGGTCAGCCGCATGACGGGTGGCGATCCCGATGCATATGCTAAGAAGGCGCTTAGTACCCTGTTTACCTATCACGGCATGGCGGTTGGCCATTTTACCGGGGACGAGTGCGTATCCGGCGACAGCCCCATCCAGGGCAGCGAGCTTTGCAGCGTGGTGGAAGCCATGTATTCCTACGAAGTGCTGCTTTCCGCGGGCGGGAATCCCTTCTGGGCAGACCAGCTGGAAAGGCTGGCCTTTAACGCCCTTCCCGCTACCGTCAGCCCGGATATGTGGACCCACCAGTATGTGCAGATGACCAACCAGGTACAGTGCGCGCCCCTGGAAGAGGATCAAACACTGTTCAGAACCAACGGTCCCGATTCCCACATTTTCGGCCTGGAGCCCAATTTCGGCTGCTGCACCGCCAACTTCAACCAAGGGTTCCCGAAATTCGCCCTTTCCACCTTCATGCGCACTGAAGACGGGCTGGTGTCCGCCGTCCTCGCACCTTCCACTGTTAAAACGAGCATCGGGCAGGCACAGGTCACATGTACCCTGCACACGGATTATCCATTCCGCAATACCCTCCGCTATACATTGGAAACTGACCGCCCGGTAACGTTCCCCTTTATGATCCGCATACCCGGCTTTGCAAAAAGCGCAAAGGTAGACGGGCAAAATGTGCCTGTGAACGGGTACCATACCATCACCCGGGAATGGAGCGGCAGGACAGAGATCGACGTGGCCTTTGCCTTTGACTTCGATCTTGTGAAGCGCCCCGAGAATATGGCCTGCCTGTGGCGGGGCCCGCTGCTGTACGCGCTGCCCATCAAGGAACGCTGGGAAAAACATGAATACGAGGCAAATGGCATCCCCCGTACATTCCCCTACTGCGATTATGCTATCTACCCCGAATCGCCCTGGAATTACGGCTTTGCCGGGGATGAATTTACGGTTACGGAGCGGGACATGGGCGCTTACCCCTTCAGCCCGGAAGGCGCGGCCATCGCTATTACCGCCCCGCTTGCCAAGGTGGATTGGCCCATGGAGCACGGCGCCTGTTCAAGGCTTCCCAAAGGCAACAAAGCCATCTGCCCAGGCGAAGAGATGGTCATGATCCCTTATGGCTGCACCACCTTACGCATGACGGAAATGCCTTTTGTACAAGAGTGATCTCCTCTTTGGGAGAGCAGCTTTAAAGCATCTTGATTGCAACTTTCTATTATTGTAGATATCTCCAATTGAATCATGCACACAAATAAAGATATGATTATTTATATTGAGGATCTGCATGGTAAAGGAGATATCATCATGATGCAAAAGCCGTCAAACACGGACCCAATGAGGCCCCGTTTTCCACTAGACGATTATACCCCCTATGGATATCTGCATACCCCCACCCATACAGGCCTTCATCCTTCCGGGGTCGTGCGCTCTGTGCCGCCTCTGGGTTTTGGCTTGTGGACCGGCGGGCTTCGCTGGTACGGCATGAGCCTCATGCGCCATATCAACAATTATGTTTGCATGGTGCTTCCCTCCGTGAAAGCAGGGAATACCCTGCTTTGCGAGCGGGAGGATTTTGACAAGGCCGGCATTCAACTTTGCTCCAGATACCATTCCGCCAATGTCATGAGCTATGATTTTGTGGCTCATGGCGTGGCGTTTTCATTTTTTTGGTATCTGCAGCATGAAAATGCCCTGACGGTAAAGATTGTGCTCCGCTGCATGGATCAGCCCCAGGAGGTGCGCATTGACCTGGAGCAGCGTTATGGCATGAACGGCGTTCACTGGTGGGGATCCGACGAGGCCACGGCCAGGTATGCTTCCCCCGCCCTGATATCCAAGATACTTGCCTATGGCGACGTGTTTTGCCTGCAATCGGATATTCCGCCCGAAACCGGCGTGACGTCGCAAAGGGAGGTGGATATCCGCGCCTGGCAGCGGGGCGAGGCAGAACTTGACGGCAAGCCTTGCGCCACAAGGCTTCCCGAGCCTATCTGCGGTGCGCTGCGCTTCTCTTTTTGCCTACAGGCCGGCGAAGAGCGGGCGTTTACCGCAGTACTGGCCCGCGGCGTAAATGAAAAGGAAACCGTCAAAACGGCCCATGCGGCTTTGGAAACGGCTGGCACAAGCCTTGCGGACAAAATTGCGCAGGACGATGCATTCTATCACTCCGCTCCCCTGCTTGAGGGCGACTGGCCGGAATCCTGGCGGCGGGGATGGGTAATGGATTTTGAGACGCTCCGCATGAATCTGCTGGCGCCCGCCGGCATCTACAAGCACCGGTGGGATGGTATGCAGGCGCTGAATCCAAGGGTCGTGGTAGGCGAGACGGCCATTGACATGCTGACCTTGGGATATGCCGATATTGATTCGGCTCTTCATGTGATGGAGGGTCTTTTTGTGGACGCGCCTGAAGTGTATGTGCCTTGTTCCAGGGAAGACGGCAGCGTCAACATGATCGGGGAGGACGGCAGCGAGTGTGCCACCGCGCCTATATGGGGCATGCCGCTTAGGGCCATACGGATTCTGCTTGCCCGAAGCGGTGATTTGGGCTTCATTAGGCGGCTGTATCCCCGCCTGAAAGCCTACGTCCGGTGGTGGCAGGAAAACCGCACCGACGCGGAGGGCTGGTACCACTGCAACAACAGCTGGGAATCCGGTCAGGATGGTTCCGTACGCTTTGTAACCAAGGAGAACAAGGGTAAAGGCATGAAGGAGGCGGCCAATGCGGAAAGCGTCCGCACAGCCGATCTGGAGGCGGCCATGGCTTCGGCGATGGAAGATATGGCCTACTTTGCCGGCCTTCTAGGCGAAGAAACGGAGCGGCAGGCATATCTTCAGGAAGCGCTAATGGGCCGCAGCCGGGTTCAATCCATGTTTGTGGACAGCTGTTTCAGGGATTTTGACGCCGTCAGCAAGGAGCCGGTCATTCCGGAAGATCATTATGATATCATGCTGACCATGCCGGTTACATTGGGCATGGCCACACAGGCGCAAATGGAAAAGATGCGCTGGCTGTTTGAACTGTATGAGCGCAGAATGGAAACAAACGAGTTCGGTCCGGGGTACGCCCCCTACTGGCCTCCGCTGTTGCAAACGCTGGCGGAAGCCGCTTATAAAACCGGGGATGTACAGATGGCCTCCCGCATGGTGGCCCGCATGGTCGGCCCCGCCTGGGAGAGGAACGACAGCCGCCTGCATTGGCCGAGTGAAGACACACCTGGGCTTTTGCAAAAGTACTGCATGCGTATACCCGGCATTGCCCGGGAGAACCTGGCCGCCGACATCAAAGCTTCAGGATGTGAAAATTACGGCTGGGGCTGCCTTGGCCCCGCACTCGTGCTGGAAATCATCCTCGGCTTGCGTCCGGAAGATGCGCTGGGGCATGCCTTTTCCCTGCGCCCCGTGCTCCCGCACCCTCTTGCGGATGGATGCTATGCAATACGCAACCTGAGCCATGGCGCCTACCGGTTCGATGTTTCGCTTAAGAAAAGCGGGAACATGGTGGATGTAACGATCCGCTTTACCGCCATGCCTAATGATACGCTTCTGGCGGATGGCGCTGCCCAAAGGCAGCGGGAGTATTCAAAGACCATATGCCAGGGGGAAAAGCTGATCATCGGCCGGTGACGCCGCATGGAGGATGTACGTGTGAAAAGATGCCTGCTTTTGATTTTATGCCTGTCATGCTTCTTCCTCGGCGGATGCATGCTCCTTCCGGAAGAAGAGGAGGTGCTGCCTCCGCCGCTGGTGGAAAGGCAGGCAGATCTTACCTATGAGGTGGAAAATGTCGTCCGGGGAGATATTGCCGAGGAGATCGTGATAAGCGGCGTCCTCACCCCCGGCCGGCAGTCCGCCTGCTATTTTGATACGGATGGGCTCCGCCTGTTATCCCTTCCTGTCAAGGCGGGCGATACGGTAAAAAAGGGTACGCTCATCGCCCAGGCCGACCCCGGCGATCTTGATTACCGCATCAAAGTGCAGCAGAACATGGTCCGGCTTGCGGAGATCAGGCTGGAAAAGAGCAGAAACGCGGACAAAGAAACACGCCAATTGGAATTGAACAATGAGCAGCTGGCATTGGAACAGCTGGAAAAGCAGCTGGAAAGGTGCTCGCTGTACAGCCCGCAGGACGGTGTTGTACTCTTTGCCGAAAACCTCAAGGAAGGCGAAGTGATCGAGTCCTTCAGGGTGCTGTTAAGAATCGCCGACCCAACGGAATTGGTAGTCTATGCCCAGTCCACATCGCTTAAAAAGGTGCGCAGCGGCATGATGGTCAAGATGACTGCCGGCGCAGGCGCCTTTTCAGGAACGGTGACGCTTTCCTCCGACAATGTGCCGGACACGGCGGACAGCCGGTATAAGGATGCCATTATCGTTACCCCAGATCAGCTGCCCCATGATCTTGAGATAGGTTCCCAGGTGAATATGGTGATCACTTTGAGCCGCAGCGAAAATGCGCTGCTGATTCCCAAGCGTGCGCTGCGCACAGCTCTTGGCCAAGCGTATGTTCAGGTACTTTCGGACGGTGTACGCAAGGAATACGACGTGAAAACAGGCATTGAAACCACCACACAGGTGGAGATCCTATCGGGCTTAACCGAGGGCATGCAGGTGATTCTCAAGTAGGCGGTGACGCAATGGCAATCCGGATGGTCCTTCGAAAAATCATGCACAACAAGGGTCTGATGGCCAGCCTGCTTGCGGGTATGCTGCTGGCGGGCGCGCTGGTGGCGCTGATCCCCACCTATGCCCGCATGAGTTTAAACCGGACGCTTCAAAAGGAACTGGAGGCCTACCAGCAAACGTCCGGCATCTATCCCGGCATGGCGCTGGTTTCGGCCTTTTATAATGAAAACGAAGCATTGGATATACTCCGTGAACTGGAACTGAAAAAGCAGCCCGCCTTTTCTGATGGGCGCATTGCATCGCTGCTTTCAAAGCGCCGGGACAGCATTGCATCCCTGGATGCTCAGTTCGAAGGTTTGGACAAGAGCTTGGGTCTTGACGCGCAGCTGAGCGTTATCAACCTCGCTTCTACCGCCATGCAGATGACCACAGAAAAACATGTAAGAAATGTAGTAAAAACAGGCAGGCTCCAAGCGCTTACAGGCCTTGACCAAAACATAACCCTTCTGCGCGGCGCGCTGCCAAATCCTCCCGTAGACGGCCTGTACCAGGTGCTGGCGACGGAAGAAGCGCTTGTGTTTTTCGGTGCTGAGGTTGGCGATACCATAGCATGCGTACCAAGGCTGGATCAAACTTATGCGCCGATCATGGTCAAAATCGTGGGAACCTGGGATGTGAACCCTGAAAAGCCTCTGGCGTGGGGATTCTTCAAACCCGTCATGTTCAAGGAATCGCTGCTTTTACGCACGGAAGACGCTAAAGCCCTGCTGCTAGGCACGCCGGCGCTAGCCGCGTCGGTGCGGAGCTATGTGGCGTATGATTACCGTCAAATGCTCATGTCCGGCCTTGAAACATACTTGGAAGACGCCAAAAAAATAAACAGGCAGCTAAAGCCCTTCGGCGCAGCTTTTGAAATGCCGGTGCTTGAGAAGGTTTCCGTTTTTGCCGCAAAGGAAAAGACGCTCAAAACCACGCTGTGGATACTGAACATTCCCGTTCTCCTGATCCTGATACTGTATATGGCTATGGTATCAGGCATGGTGATAGACAGCGACGAAGGAGAAATTTCCCTGCTGGTTTCAAGAGGCGCTGGCAGGGGGCTTGTTTTTTTCACTTATCTTCTGCTGGGGCTATCGCTGTCCTTGGGAGCACTGGCGCTGGGGCCGCCGCTGTCCCAAGTGCTTTGCCGCATGTTGGGTACGGTCAGCGGCTTTCTTTCTTTTGCCCGGCGCGGCGTGCCAAGCGTTCCATTGGATTTGGAAAGCTACCTGTACTGCGCCGCGGCGCTTTTGATCAGCGTCTTTTTATTGGCCATCCCGGCGGCGAGACGGCATAAGGTATCTGTTGTATCGCTAAAGCGCTCAAGGACCACGGCGGAAAAACAGCCGCTTTGGCTGCGGCTAGGGCTGGATATCCTGCTGCTGGCATTCTCCGTAGCCGCTTGGTATCTTATAAAAACCCGGCCGGAATGGCTGGCTTCCGTAAGCGGTGAATTGAATCCCATCATTTTTGCACTGATGCCCTGCTTTGCGGTAGGCGCCATCCTGTGCTTTCTAAGAATATATCCCTTTGTCGTCAGGCTTCTGTCCAGGCTAGGAACAAGGTTTCAAAGCGCCGGCACGTATCTTGCGCTTTCGCGAGTTTCAAGGAATTTCCGCAGCTACCGCTATATCATGATGTTCCTTTCCCTGACCATGGCGGTTGGCATCTTCAGCGCATCCGCCGCCCGCACCCTCAATGACAATGAAACAGACCGCCTTGCTTATTCCTTGGGCGCCGATGTGGTATTGTCCGTGAACTGGCCAAGAAAGGGCGCTCAAAATGCTTACGTAAACTATGCAGCTCAGGCTGCCCAGGAGACAGCGCTTCCCGGTACAAGGCGGTATCAGGAGCCTTCCTTTACACCGTTTCGGGGGCTTACAGGTGTAGAAAGCGCTGCCCGCGTGTTTGAGAAAAGCGCGGTTCAAGTAGTCGGTGTCAAATCGGCAGGCAATGTTCATTTGATGGCCATCGATCCCGCGGATTTTGGAAGGACGGCCTGGTACAGAAGCGATCTATGGAGCACATATTTTTATGCATATCTCAATGCCTTGTCCATGAATGAGCGTGCCTGCCTGATCTCATCCTCGCTTTCAAGGAAGTTAAGTGCGCAAATGGGCGACTTGATCACTGTGAACTGGGAAGGCAGCGACACCGCCTCCTTCCTTGTGGCGGGCGTTGTGAAATACTGGCCAGGCTGGAACCCATATCCTTCGGTGGCAGGAGATACAGAGCCGTTGTTATTGGTGGCGGATTTAAATGCGGTGCAATCCCTGTTGGCGGTCGAACCCTACAGCGTCTGGCTGAAGCTTTCCCCCGATGCGGATACCCAGGCGCTGTACGGCGATATGAATGAAAAAGGGATCCGGCCCACATCCCTTCGGAATTTCCGGCAGGAAAATATTACACTGACCAATGGCAGTTCCCGTATTGCTGTAAACGGCGTCATGTCCGTTGGATTTATTTCCAGTTGCTTGATTTGTTTCCTCGGGTTTATTCTATACTGGCAGATGTATTTGCGTAAGAACCAGCTTCAGTTCGGTTTGCAGCGGGGCATGGGATTTACGGTTGGACAATTGATGAAAATGCTTCTCACCGAACAGCTGCTCACCAGCCTTGTGGCGCTGATAAGCGGTGTAACGACCGGCATTGCCGGAAGCCTGATGTTTGTTCCGCTGTTTGAGAAAGCGCAAAACGTAAGCCAGGCGCCGCCTTTTCATGTAATGATCAAGTCTTCCGACAGGTTTGTCATTTATGCGATCATAGGGAGCATGCTCATTATTTGCTGGTGCTATCTCATTATCAAAATGAAGCGCATGAAGGTAGCGCAGGCCATTAAGCTTGGAGAGGATTGACCTATAGTGCTCACGGTAGCATCGGCCCAAAAAGTCAGCCGCACATTTGAAACCGCCGGGCAAAAAGTCTACGCGCTTCGTGAAGTAGACTTTTACGCGCAGGCGGGGCAGCTTACAGTGCTGCGCGGCCGAAGCGGCAGCGGAAAAACAACGCTTTTAAATCTTCTGGCCGGGCTGGACAGACCCACCCAAGGGGAAGTATGGCTAAAAGAAAGGCCTCTTGCCACAATGAGTCAGGCCCAACTGGATAAACTCCGCCAGCAGGAAATCGGTATGGTGTTCCAATCTATGGCGCTGTTTTCCTTCCTGACGGCAGAGGAGAATGTGGAGTTGGCCCTGCGCATGGGCAAAACGGATTTTTCAAATAGGCGAAGCCGGTGCCGGGAATGGCTTGCCTTTGTCGGTCTGGAGGGAAGGCTTCATCACCACCCACCCGAACTGTCCGGCGGGGAGCAGCAGCGTGTGGCCATCGCCAGGGCGCTGGTACGCGAGCCTGCCTTGTTGCTGGCGGACGAGCCTACGGCCGCATTGGATTCACGCATGGGCCAAAGCATCATAGACCTGTTTTCAAGGCTTGCCACAGAAAAAGGCATTTGTGTGGTGCTGACCACCCATGATCCTATGGTTATGGAACGGGCCCACCGCATCTATACACTGGAGGATGGCCGAATGGCGGAGGATGAAGTCCATGATTGATTTTATCTGCCTCAAGGATGTCATCAAGATCTACAAAGACAAAGGGATGGAGGTCATCGCGCTTTCCGGGCTGGACCTTCATGTGCAAAAGGGCGAGCTGATGGCCATCATGGGCTCAAGCGGCAGCGGAAAATCCACCCTTTTGAACATTCTGGGAGGGCTGGACCAGGCTACCGCCGGCCAGGTGATTGTGGATGGAACGGACATGAACAGCTTGACAGGGCAGGAGCTGATTTTGTACCGCAAGCGTAAGGTAGGCTTTGTTTGGCAGAATCCCGCCCGCAATCTTGTGCCCTACCTGACAGCGCTGGAAAATGTGGAGCTGGCCATGATGACCGCGGGCCATATGGATAAGCAATGGGCAAAGCAGCTTCTAAACCGTGTGGAACTGGGCGGATCTCTGCACAGTATCCCGGCGCGCATGTCAGGCGGGCAGCAGCAGCGTACGGCCATCGCCGTGGCCCTGGCCAACCGGCCCCAAATTCTGCTGGCAGATGAACCCACAGGCGCAGTCGATACGAAAACGGCCGGCAGCATTCTTTCCCTTTTGCGCACTCTGCGGGGCGAGCTTGGTTTGACCGTATTGATCGTTACGCATGATCCCCGAATCGCTGCTGCGGTGGACCGCACCGTAGCCATACGGGATGGGCGGGTGGCACAGGAAAGCTTGCGAAGCGATATGAGCGCTATTTCACTGGAGGAGGCACTTAACGAAAAACGCAGGAGTTTCGTGGTGTTGGATCACCGGGGACGGCTTCAATTGCCCCAGGATATGATGGAAGACCCAAAATTCCATGGAGCAAAGCGGCTGGCCGCCTCGTTAAAGGACGGACAGATTATTCTATCCCGGGAAGATGAATAGACGCTCTTAAAAACCTTATGGTATACTTTCATCATAAAGATGGGAGGGAACAAAAAGGTGAAGCGGCTGTTAATCGCGGACGACGAGCCACGGCAGCGGCGTGGTCTGGCCAAGCTGGTGCGCAGTCTCCGCGCGGATCTTACGGTGCTGGAAGCCTCCAATGGTATGGAAGCGCTGAAACTTGCAAAAGAGGAAATCCCGGACGCAGTGCTCAGTGATATCCGCATGCCAATGGTGGATGGTTTTGAGCTTTGTGAAAAGCTTTTGCAAATCAATCCTGATACCGTGATCGCATATGTCAGCGCATATGAGGACTTCAACTATGCCGCAAGGGCGCTGCGTATCGGTGCGGTGGATTACCTGTTAAAACCTTATACCACCGATCAGGTGGAATCAACGCTTAAAGCGCTGGAGCAGCATGTGGCCCTCAGGCAAAAGACGCAGCAGGCATACCGCCGGCTGGACGATACCATGGATGCCTGGAAGGAACAGCGGCTAACAGCGCTTTTGACACGGCCGCTCACCGCGGAAGAATTGAAGGATCTGGAAAGCATACTACAGGTCTCGCGGAGCGGTTATGTTCTGCTGGCTTTCATTTCGGACGAGGACATGGATAACTGGAATGTCGACGATAGCCTGGAGACCCGGGAACAGCTGAAAAACTGGATGGTCAGTCTGCTGCCGGACCTTGTGTGTTTCACGCTGTCGGAGGAATCCGCAATATTAGCCGGTATATACACCGGCTCCCTTGAACCGCTTGATTTGGAAAAACGGCTGCAAAGCATGCTTTCGGGAATGGCCCAAGGGTTTCCGGTTCATGTAATGATAGGCTTGTCGGACAGGATGCAATGTATCGCGGAGAATGCCAAACGCGCATACAAACAGGCACGGTTTGCGTTAAGTTTCCGCTTTTATATGCCGGAAGGCGGATTGGTCACCTACCCTTCGGTGGAAGTCGTGCGCAGCCGTGAATTGCCGTATCTATTCCGGTTTGAGCAGAGCCTTACGCAAAAGCTGCAGGAGGCATCGGAAGACGGGCTAAATGAGCTGATCGAAGAAATGTTTGCTTACCTGAACGCCCACATGCGATACACGCCCGACAAGCTGCTAAGAAGGCTGTACCAGGTTGCCCAAACTATGATCAGCAGCATAGAAAGCCGCCTGCCCGAACAGGCGTTTGGACGGCTTTGGGCAGATGCAGCGGCAGTGTTCAGCGTGCTTACCACCTACCGGCAGCTTTGTGACAGCTTCCGTCAATTAATGCATTCGGCCGTTTTGGTTCAGGCTAAGGAGCGCAGCGAGCATACGGAAGAGTATATTCAAAGCAGCATTGCCTACATCAAGGAGCATTTTGATCAGCCGCTGACACTTAGCGAGCTTGGTGATCGTTTTTATTTCAGCCCAAATTACCTTTCCGCGCTGATCAAGAGCCGTACCGGCGTTCCTTTCAAACAATATCTGCAAACGCTGCGCATGGAAGCGGCTGTTGCACGCCTTCTTACTTCAGATGAAAAGGTGGCGGATATCGCACAGGCGGTTGGTTTTTCTGACCCCGCATACTTCAACCGGATCTTTAAAAAGCAGTATGGCATATCTCCGGATAATTACCGAAGGAACTTCAAAAGCCGCTTGCCCGGAGGGCACAAAAAATGAGAAAGCCTCTTCATAGCATATATCATTGGCTGCAGAGGCTGCCGCTAAGAATCCGCCTCTTTCTGCTCATATCCGTCATCCTGCTTTTTGCGGTATGTTTTTTATCCTTGCGGATGATGGAAATATATCAAAGAGACATGGTACAAAGCGCAGGTGAGCAGACATTGAGTTCGCTTCGGCAAACGGCGGAGAGAATCAACCAAAAGCTGGTCACCATCAACGACGCACTGGATCAGATGACCATGGACAGCAATCTGACCGATTTCTTTGTTCAAAAGCAGAATGGCAAAGCGCTGGAAGCAAGAGATATCTTCCTGAACACAAGATCATTGGGTAATATCATAGGCAGGTACTTAAGGCAAGAGGATATTGACACGTATCTATTCTATACCACGCCTTATGTCCTGGGCGGGCTGATCTCCACCCAATCGCCTGCCGTAAGCCCTGCTGGCTTTCTAGCTTCAAGCATTTGCCAAACTGCCATGAGCGCCAACTATGCCACGGTATGGTTTCCCGTTTATGACCTTGGAAGCGCTTTTCATTTGCCGGCCTTTCAAAACACAAGCCGCCTGCAAAACTTAAGGTACGTATTTTCCGCCGTCCGGCAATTGAACTTCATGTATTATGAAAATAACTCCCTGCAGGTGCTTCCCGCCTCCGCAGAGCGCCCCGTCATTTTGGTCAACTTTCAGGCAGGGATCCTGAAAGAATGGATCGGGGACAACATCGGCTACGACCACTTGCGCTACCGTCTCCTGTCCTCCGACCGCACACCGTTCTATGACAGCGCGCCGGAGGACCCGGATTTTCCGGCGCTTTATTTAACTGCTGAAGAGGGTGCCGCCATCTATGGGGAAGGTTCCGCCAGCCGGATGGCCTTCATTTCCCCCATCGCCTGTCCGGGATGGTATCTCACCTGTGATACTTCCCTGATCGAAATTGTTGGGAATGCCACATATCGTGCTTTCAACCTGCTCTTTGGTTGGATTGCCATGCTGCTTATGGTTTCCCTGGTTATGGCGTATCTTGTGACGCGGGGTGTCACCAAGCCCATTGCGGCCATGACGGGCGCCGTTCACAAGGTGGCGGCTGGCGACTTTTCCGTGCGCATGCAGGTGCCCAAAGAAAAGGAGTTCTGGGAACTGACAAACGCCTTTAATCAAATGGGAAGTGAGATCCAACGGCTGATCCACGAAAATTATGCCATCACGCTTAAGGAAACCCAATCCCAGTTGGCTGCATTGAATCTACAGCTGAACCCGCACTTTTTGTACAACTCGCTGAATGTCATGAATCTTATCGCCCTGGAAAACGATCAGAAGGAACTGGCGCATTTGATCGCCGCTCTGTCCAGAATGCTTCAATACGCGCTGAAACAAAGCAACGGCTTGGTCAGCCTCCGCGAGGAACTGGACTGGTTGAAAAGCTTCCTGGCTGTTATGGAGGGGCGCTTTGAGGGCATGTTTCATGTGGAATACGACATTTCTGAAGCTGCCCTTCATTGCGATGTACCCAAGCTGATATTGCAGCCCATTGTAGAAAACTGCTTTGTGCACGGCTATATCGGTTCCATCCCCCATGGCCTGATCAAGCTGTCGGCACATTTGGATGGAAAGAATCTGCGCCTTGCCGTAGAGGACAACGGCCGAGGCATGGATGTGGAGAAAGTGCTCCGTGAAATGCGCGAGCCTCCTACAGACTGTCATATAGGCTTGTCCAACGCCTACCAGCGCATGAAGCTGATTTATGGCGAAGGGGCCGATATACATCTTGATTTAAACGCGCTAAGCGGCAGCTGCGTTACCTTGGTGATCCCACAAAAGGCTTCTGCGTAGATAATTGATTTGTACAATTATCGCTTCTTTATCCAATAGAAATTGCTAGACTTTCTCGCTATGATGAATGCATGGACTTAAGTCCGCGACCGAAAAAAAACAAGGAGGTTCCACCATGAAGAAGGCTTTGGTACTGTTCCTGGCAATCGCTCTGCTTCTTCCGATGCTGGCAGTTACGGCCATCGGCGAAGAGCAGGTG
Organism: Bacillota bacterium; assembly: GCA_023416585.1. Taxonomy (GTDB): domain Bacteria; phylum Bacillota; class Clostridia; order Christensenellales; family Aristaeellaceae; genus JAEWAH01. The sequence continues at coordinate 103,935 of JAEZHM010000113.1, read as the reverse complement.
ACGATCCGTTTCTCCAACTGGGACGGCGGTGAGACGCTGGACGCTTATAACAGCGCAATCGCAAAGTTTGAGGAACTGCATCCCAACATCAAAATCGAAATGGTCAACATCCCCTCCGAGTATGACACCAAGCTCACAGCCATGATCGCCGGCGGCACCGCCCCCGATGTGGCCATCCTGGAATCCTCCACCATCGCCTTCACCCTGGCCCAGGAGGGCAAGGTCTACAACCTGTACGAACTGCAGGAAGCCGATCCCACCTATGCCGAGCATCCCATTCTGGAAAGCCTGGCTTACAACTGGGCGCCCGACAAGCGCATGGGCTATGCCTTGGGGCCACAAGTCGTATGTCTGTTCTATTCTAAGCCTGCCCTGGAAGCCGCCGGCATCACTCCTGCCGACAGCTATGAAACTGCCTGGACATGGGACGAGTTCGTAGCCAACGCCAAGCTTTTGACGCTGGACAGCCAGGGCCGTAACGCCAACGACCCCGCCTTTGACTACAACAACGTCGTGCAGTGGGGCTGCACCGCGCCCCGTTGGTTCGCCACCGGCTACAGCGTGCTGATGGGTTCCGCCGGCGCCGACTACACCAATGCTGATGGCACCGCTCTTAACATCTTTGACGATCCCGCCATGGCTGATGCCATTCAGAAGATCGCCGATCTGATCTACGTGCACAAGGTTGCCCCCTCCCCCACGGAATCCTCTTCCATGCCCGGCATGGTGGATGCCTTTGCCACCGGCGCGTACGCCATGTCTATCAACGGCCACTGGAACAACCTGAGCCTGATGGCCGAGGGCGTGGATTACGATGTTATGCCTTGCCCCAAAATTGACAAACCCTTCACCAATTTGATGGGCGGCTGCCTGTCTATCCTCAGCAGCACCCAGCATCCCAAAGAAGCCTGGGAATTCTACAAGTTCATGGCGGATCCCGCGAACACCCTCTCCATGATCAATAACGGCTTGTGGATGCCCATGTCTACCGAATGGTATACCAACCCCGAGCTGATTGCCAAGTGGGCGCAGACCGATGCCCACCCCGCTCACTATGTGCCTGTGGTGGTGGAAGGCATGCTCAAATATGCGCAGCCCCTGTGGCAGTTCTATGTAAAGAACTTCCCCAAGATGGAAGCCATTATTTCCCCGGCGCTGGACACCGTCTGGCTCGGCGAAAAAACCGCGGCAGAAGCCCTTGCTTCCGTCAAAGACCAGGTAACACCGCTGTTTGAAGGCCGCTACGATAAGTAAAACCGCAAATTAATACAAGCGGGGGCTGCCGCTGAATCAGAGAAGAACCGGCATCTGATCGGCGGGGCCCCCGCCTCATATTACGGCCTTAAGAAAGAAGGAGTAACTCTATGACGCAGGCCTTATCCTCCTTGAAGGCCAAACGCCCTCGCACAACCTATGGGGCCATAGCGCGCAAACGCCAGATTGTGGGCGTAACGTTTGCTATGCCTGCGATTCTTGGCTTTCTGATCTTTACGGTGGGTCCTATGGTAGCCAGCTTGATCTTCAGCTTTATGGATTACAAAATCATCTCCACCCCAACATGGCTGGGGCTTGGCAACTACGCAAAGCTGTTCAGCGGCACTGATCCATGGTTCTGGCCGTCTGTAAAAGCTACGGCTTATTATGTTCTTTTGTCCGTGCCCGCCAGTTTGATCTTTGCCTTTTCCGTCGCCATGCTGCTAAATAATCAAATGAAATTCAGGGCCCTGTTCAGGTCCATATTTTACGTGCCTTCCATCGTTCCCGGCGTAGCGTCCAGCTTCGTCTGGATGTTGATGATGAATCCGAATTTTGGTATTTTCAACATGGTTCTAAAGAATCTTGGTTTGCCGACCAGCCAGTGGATCTATGCCGAAAACTCCGTCATTCCCTCCATCGTGTTTATGGGCCTGTTCGGTACCGGTTCTACCATGGTCATCTTTCTGGCCGGCCTGCAGAATATTCCGCGCCATTATTACGAGGCTCTGGAGGTGGACGGCGGCAATAAGTTCCACAAATTCCTGTATATCACCCTGCCGATGATCTCCCCCACCTTGTTTTTTAATTTCGTCATGGGCATAATCGGCGCTTTCCAGGTATTTGGATCGGCGTACATCATGACCCAGGGCGGTCCCAACAATGCTTCCCTCTTCTATGTTTACAACCTATGGCGTACCGCCTTTACCCATATGGAGATGGGGCTTGCTTCTGCGCAGGCGTGGATTTTGTTCCTGGTCATCATGATTCTTTCCCTAATAGTCTTCAAAACCAGCAAGCTCTGGGTGTACTATGAGGGAGGGCAGAACGAATGAGAAAGCGCAAGATTAAGCCCAGTAAAATCTTCTGGCGGACTGTCATGTACGCCACAGCGATCCTTTTATCCCTGTTCTGCCTTTTGCCACTGGCATGGATGGTGCGCTCCTCCCTTATGAAAAGTACGCAGATCGTACAGGTCAGGCCTTTCATTATCTGGCCTGAGACACTTCTATGGAAGAATTATACCGACGCATTGAAGTTTGTTCCGTTCCTCAGGTACTTGATGAACACTTTGATCATCATGGGCGGCGTTCTTTTAGGAACCATCTTGACCTCCACCCTGGCGGCGTACTCCTTTTCCAGGGTGAAATGGCGCGGCCGTGATATGATCTTTGGAATCTTGATGAGCGCCATGATGCTGCCAGGAGCAGTCACACTGATCCCCACCTATCTTGCCTGGGGCGCCCTTGGCCGCGTGAACTCCTTCTGGCCGCTGATCCTACCCTCCTTTTTCGGCGGCGGCATCTTCAACATTTTTCTCCTTAGGCAGTTTTACAATTCCATTCCCATGGAACTGGATGAGGCTGCCTTTGTGGATGGCGCAAGCAACCTGCAAATCTACTTAAGAATCATTGTGCCGCTTTCCCGCCCGGCCATCGTAGTAGTGGCGTTATTCACCTTCCTGGGGGTATGGAACGATTACTTCGGCCCCATCATCTACCTGAATGATCCAAAGAAATTCACATTGGCGATAGGCCTTTTGCAGTTCCGCGGCGAATATCAAACTAAATGGAACCTGGTCATGGCCGCGTCCACAGTGGTCATTATCCCGTGCCTAATCGTATTCCTATTCGGGCAGAAGCAATTGATCGAGGGTATCTCCCTCACAGGCCTGAAGGGGTAGCAAACCTAAATCAATCATAACACAAAGCCTGTCTGCGTGAGCGCCGGCAGGCTTTATACAACAGGGAGGAAACATCATGGATCTTGTCAGCTTAAGCCCGGTCCCTTTCCATCAGGTAAAGCTCGACAGCGCCTTTTGGTCACAGAGAGTGGATACTATCCGCAGAAACACCACCCGTTATTGTTTAAAGCGCTGTGAGGAAACGGGGCGCATCGCCAATTTCCGGCGCGCCGGCGGCTTGGAGGATGGCGGCTTTCAGGGCATTTACTTTAATGACAGCGACGTATACAAGGTACTGGAAGGTGTGGCGTACGCCCTGCAGGGCGGCGCTGACCCAGAGCTGGAGAAGGCGGCAGATGAGGTCATTGATGCTATCTGCGCCGCCCAACGGGAGGATGGATACCTGTTTACCTATTACACCCTGACAGACCTTGAAAAGCGCTGGAGCGACATGGGCTATCATGAGGATTACTGCCTTGGCCATATGCTGGAAGGCGCCATCGCATACTTTCAGGCAACTGGGAAAGACCGGTGGCTGAACGCTGCCAAACGCGCATTAAAACAGATGATGAGCGTAATCGGCCCCGGCAAAAAGCATTGGGTGACCGGGCATCAGGAACTCGAATTATCGCTGATGCGGTTATACCGCCTGACAGGTGAAACCGAGTATTTGACCTATGCCAAATGGCTGGTGGATGAGCGGGGCCACGGCCACCTTCAATCCCCCGATTTTTCCCGCCAGAATTTCCATGCTGATTATTGCCAGGATGATCTTCCTGCCCAGCAGCTTTCCAAGGTCACAGGCCATGCCGTACGGGCGATGTATTACTATTCCGGCATGGCGGATATCGCCGCCGTCAATGGCGATGAAGATTTAGCCGCAGCGTTAATACGCCTATGGGACAATGTGGTGCCCGCCAACCTGTACGTAACAGGCGGCATCGGGCAGGACGCTTCCAATGAAGGTTTTACCAGGGACTGGCACCTGCCCAATCTGACCGCCTATTGCGAAACCTGTGCCTCCATCGGCATGGCTTTGTGGAATCATCGCATGGGCCTTCTGTTCGGGGATGCAAAATATGCGGATCTTGTGGAGACGGAAATGTACAATGGCATCCTGTCTGGCATCGCATTGGATGGCCTGCGCTTTTTCTATGACAATCCCCTCGCTTCCGCGGGGAACCACCGCCGCAGCGAATGGTTCGGCTGCTCCTGCTGCCCCACAAATCTTGTGCGCTTTGTTCCGTCCATCGGCGGATATGCTTATGCCACGGATAGCAAGCAGGTGTATGTGAATCAATATATCGCTTCGCAGGCTGATCTTGAATTGGACGGACGCACTGTCAAACTCAACGTGTCCACCGGTTACCCATGGTCGGGCCGCGTGGCAATCAGCGTTTTAAGCGATGGAGATCCCGTGCCGCTCAAATTGCGCATTCCCGGCTGGTGCGAAAAACACACGTTTTCCGTAAACGGCTGCTTGCTGGATTTAACGCCGGAGAAGGGATATATCAGCGTCGCCGTCTCAGATGGTGCCGAATTAGTGCTGGATCTTGACATGCCTGTCCGCCGCATCCACGCGGATAAACGGGTAAAGGAAAATGCGGGACGGGTGGCCTTCGCCCGTGGGCCTGTTGTTTACTGCGCCGAGGAGTTGGACCAATGCACCGGCATACCCACTGAATACTTCCACGCAGAGTTTGCGGTAGAGGGCGGCGTACCCATCGAAACCTTATCCTGTCCCGACGAACTTAACGGAATCGTGGCGCTCAAGACAGGAAATGCAAGGCTGATACCATACTACGCCTGGTGCAACCGCGGCAAAAACGGCATGGCCGTGTGGGTCAAGGAAAACGAATAATGTGAACCGGCGGGAAGGCGTAACCATGCCACAAAAACTGCATGGAGAACATTTTTATGCTTACAAAACTGATGGAGGATGAACGCACAAGATCGATGGTCGAAGAGGCCGTTTACGCGCTGGCGCATAAACCAAGAACATCCACAACACTTGAGCGCGTACGCCTTTTCGACTATGCGGATGCGCATATAAGCTGCGGGGATCCACAGCCGCTGAAATACGGCGCCTCGCTGAAATATGTTCTTTCGCATATTTCAGTGCCTATTGTGGAAGGCGATCTGCTGCTGGGCCGCATCAGCGAAGAGGTTCCCGACAGAAACGGCGAGGAATATTTTCAAAAGACATGCGCCCGCTTCGGCGGTCGTTCCGTGCCACCCTGGGTGTTTGACGCGGGGCATACCTCCTTCTATTGGAGCGACGCGGTGGAGTTGGGTTTGTCCGGCCTGCGTAAGCGTGCGGAGGATGCTATGCAAAGGCGCAAATTGGAGGGTGCCGGCCAGGAAGTGCTGGATTTTCTCCAAGGCGCCATTTTTGTGTACGAAGCGCTGCAAACATACCTTTTGAGATATGCGGAAGCGGCGCAGTCACAGGGGCTTTTCGAGGCTGCCGAGGCCTGCAGGCATGCCGCGCTGCGCAAACCGAAAAGCTTTCGCGAAGCGTTGCAAATGTTATGGTGCATCATGCTGGTGTACTGTTCGCTGCTTGCCGAAAATCCGACGCTTACCTATGGCCGTATGGATGTGCTGCTGAACGGCTTGTATGAGCACGACATCAAAAGCGGTACCCTTACGAGGGAGGATGCGGCGCGGCTGATCCTTGATTTCTATTGTAAAAACAACCTGATCATGGGGCGCGGCGAACATCAGATGAGCGCGGATGATGCCGATCTGATTACAGGCTGGAAGCGTAACTTGAATTACGACGCTCCGGAATATATGCTTCTTGGCGGCACGCTTAAAAACGGAGAGAGCGCATGTACAGACCTGACACTTCTGTTTGCCCAATGCATAGTGCCATCATTCAAAAATCCTGTCATCGTAGTCCGGTACGCAAAGGATATGATGCAAAAAGAACCGGAGCTTTGGAGGAAACTGGCGGAAAAGATGCTCGAAAGCGCCTCCATGATGGTCTATAACGAAGAAAATACTGCCGCGGCCTATAAAAATGCGGGTGCAGACGGGGAGGACGCGCAGAATTTTGAGTTCTTTGGCTGCAACTGGCCTTGTTTACCCGGAATGGACGTTATCGGGACCGGCTGGTTACACACTTGGGGACGCCGCTTTTCCAAAGAAGACTGGGCCTATATTACGGAACCCGAGCCTTATAAAAACCTTCCTTCCGCGTTCCTTGACGCGTTGGCCGAATTAGCGGATCATATGGAAGCGCCGGAATCAATCGATGAGGTATACGACGCGCTTATGAAGCGCTTTGAGCGCATCCTCCGTTTTCGCATGGATAGGACGGTTCGCGCGCGAAAAATGCTGCTTGAGGAAGCGCCGGGAGCGCTGCATTTTCAGGATTGCTTTTTCCGCGACACCATTTTAAGATCGGCAAACGCTTTCTGCGGCGGCTGCAAGTATTATCCCATGCCCTACACGGTCGGCGGCTTTGCGACGATCGCTGACAGCCTGACGGCTATTGATGAGATTGTATTCCGAAACAAAAGCATCCCCTACCGCCATCTGTATGACGCGCTCACGCACAATTTTGCCGGATATGAGGATGTATTGCTCTTATGCCGCAAGGCGAAAAAGTTCGGTAATGGCGATCTGGCTGCCGATGATCACGCGTGCAGGCTTCTTACCCTGCTCGCGGACACGGCATATAAAGTGCTTGGCGAAACAGAACCGACCGAAGACCCGCGCATTATATTGCGCTTATCCATTGAAACGGACACGCGCCATATGGAGATCGGCCGGCGCCTTGGTGCAACCCCCGACGGCCGGCTCAGTGGCGCCCCGATCAGCCAAAACTGCCAGCCCTCCCCCGGCGTTTGTGAGCAAGGCCTGACGGCACGGCTGACTTCCCTTTCCAAGCTTCCCACGGGCCGAATCATGTCAGGTGCGCAGAACATCACGGTGCAGCGCTCCTTTTTCAAGGGGGAGCAGGGCGTTAAAACGCTGGCCGCAATCCTGGGCACCTATTTTGCCATGGGCGGGATGCAGGTTCAAATCAGCGCCATCAATATCCAGGACCTGTACGATGCACAGAAGAACCCGGATGCGCACAGGGACCTGATGGTGCGCGTTACCGGGTACAGTGCGGTATTCGTGGACATGAACAAAACCGGGCAGGAAGATATCATTGCCCGGGACGCAATATGCTAAAATTCAAATCTCAAATCCATTATATAAGGACTTCCCGCAAATGAGTGAAGGCACTATTTTCAATATAGAGCGCTGCTCTCTTTCGGACGGGCCCGGCGTGCGCACGGTAGTATTTTTCAAAGGCTGCAATCTCTCCTGCGTATGGTGCCATAACCCGGAATCGTTATTGCCTAAACTGCAGCTGCTTCATTATGCGCAGAAATGCGCTCATTGCGGACGATGTTTAGCAGCTTGCCAAACAGCCGCCTTGAAAGAAGATTTTACTCCGGACAGGTCACGCTGCTTAGCCTGCGGGCGCTGTGCCACAGTATGCCCCACAGACGCTAAGCGGATCAGCGGCAAGCTTATGGATGTATCCCAAGTACTGAAAGTTGTGCTGGCAGACAAGCCATTTTACGATGCGTCAGGCGGCGGCGTGACCTTTTCCGGTGGCGAATGCATGCTTCAAACAACTTTCCTTTGTGATCTTCTCGCCGCATGCCGGGAAAATGGGGTATCAACTGCTGTGGACACAGCGGGGAACGTGCCTTTTGAGCGGTTCGAGCAGATTGATGCCTATACCGACCTATACCTGTACGACATAAAATGCGTTACGCCATCCCTGCACAAAGCGCTGACAGGGGCGGATAACTTACAAATACTCGAAAACTACAAGCGGCTGTGGGACTTGTCGAAAGTCAAGCTGATTGTCCGCATCCCGGTGATCCCGGGTTATAACACGTTGGCTGAAGAATTTGCATGCATCGCACGGTTTCTTCACGATTATCCGCCCGCCAGGTATGAACTTATTCCCTATCATGCCCTTGGCAATGCCAAGCGTGCGGCGCTAGGTATGGATATTTTCAATGCGGAGCAGCCGGACGCTAAAACATTGGAAACATGTGAAAAAGCTTTACTAATAGAGGATTTGCCTATACAATAAAGAGCGAAATATAACGATGTGGCTGCATATTTTTTATGAAAGGATGTTCTTCATGCCTTTCATCCCTTACGTGTATCGCCATGCTCCCGTGCCCGGCGGCGGCTTTGTCACCGGGTTTGTATTCCATCCCGGCATACCCGGTATCGCCTATGCCAGGACCGATATCGGCGGCGTATATCGTTACGAGCCTGACATCCGTTCCTGGAAAAGTCTATGCGATCATGTTACCCATCCCGGCAGATGGGAAACATATCCCCTATCCCTCGCCCTTTCCTTTTTGGATGATAACCGGCTGTACATTGCAGCGGGAGATGGCAAGGCAAATAATAAGCTGTGTATTTCCTATGACCGTGGCGATCATTTTCTATACAGGGATATTCCCACTGTCATTCACGGAAACGCCAGCGGCCGGGGCACAGGCGAGCGGCTTCTTAGTTCAAAAATCGATCCAGACACTCTTTACTTTGCAAGCCAGACAGGCGGATTGTATGTAACAAGGGATCTTGGCGAATCCTGGGAGCATATTGCTGTATGCCCGCCGGAAGGCCGGGAAGAAACCAATCTCACCTTTATTTTTGCACACCCCGATCATGAAGATTTTTTGATCGTAGGTACAAATGGTGAAAAAAACAGCCCGGATGGCATCAAGCGCGGGCCGTCTCTATACTATTCAACGGACGGCGGCAGGCACTTTGACTGCCTGCCGGGACAGCCGGCGCCACTTAACCATCCCGGCTCCACCTATCCTGGGTATGTCGCGCAGCGGTATGCATTTGACGGACAATATCTGTACATCACCTTTTCCGCTCCTGGGTATTGTTGGGCAGGGTTTTCAAGCTATGCCTGCGATACGGGAAGCTGTATGGACGGGGTGCTATTAAGGTACCGGCTTTCCTCCGACGGGGATATACAGGAAATTCTCGACCTTACGCCGTCAGGGTATAACGACCCCGGGTATCCCTCACGGCGCTTAGGCTGCGGTTTGTCCGGCATATCTGTTGATCCGAATCATCCCGGCGTGGTGGTCATGAGCACCATTTGCCATCCTGATCAAGATACAATTTACCATTCCAGGGATGATGGATTGCACTTCACCCCCATCCTGCAGGGGCTTTCCATAGGGCATATTGATTTTACCGTGGATTACATGAAGCCTGAATATAATGGCGGCCAATCCATCGTCCACTGGATGGGTGATTTGAAAATCAACCCCTTTGATGGGAACCAGGCTTTTTTCACCACAGGAACCGGCGTTTTTGCCACCTTCAACCTTCAAAACGCACTGGAAAACAAAACTGTTACCTGGCAGCCTTTGTGCAACGGGCTGGAGGAAACGGTGCATTTGAACGTATACAGCCCATCAACAGGTCCGGTGAAGCTGATAGATATTATCGGTGATCTGGGAGGCTTTGCTTTCCGCGACCTTGATTATCCATGCAAAAACAGCTTTGCGGACGCGCAGGGAAACCGGTATATTACCTGCATGAACGCCGATTATCCCGATTCAAATACCCGTCCCGTAGTAGTTACGGCCCGCGGAAATTGGAAAGGAAAAACCATAGGCGGGCTGATCATCTCCCATGACGGCTGTGAAACATGGACACGCCTTCCCGACCCAAGTGGTATTTCCCCTTTGGTGGATACGCTGATATCTTCCATCCGACGTCCCAACGTTAACGCCGGGTGGGCGGCCATCGCTTCCGACGGGAAGACCATTCTGTGGGGCTTGGCCAGAGGGAATGAACTGCCGGTTCCAGCATTGCTGTACACAGATGATGAAGGCCAAAACTGGCACCGGAGTCTGGTGTATGATATGGATGGAGAGCAGCTTAAAGATGAGAAGGCAACCATCAAGGTATTCAGCGACCGGGTCTTAAAGGACGTCCTTTACGGCTTTGGGCAGGACAGCCGCATGTTTGTAAGCCTTGACAAGGGAAGAACGTTTCGGGAGCTTCCCCTGCCGGAGAATTTTCCCAAAAGAGACCTTTCAGGCATAGACAGCAGGCAGCATTATGAAATCCGTGCCCAGCGGAACGCGCCGGGCATCCTTTGGCTGTCTATGGCGGAGGCCGGCCTGTGGCGCCTTGCCATGGATCTTAAGGAAAACAAGATCAGGGCAGAACGGATCAGCCGGGAAGGGGATACCGTCTACCGGGTAGGCCTTGGCAAGGAAGAGAAAGAAGGCGCCCCCCAGGCGCTGTATATAAACGGCACACTAGAGGGCACTTATGGGTTTTACCGTTCCCTGGACGGAGGATTAACATTTCAGCGCATCAATACCGATCATCAGATGTTTGGCGATATCCGCTCCATATGCGGGGATCCCCGCACCTTTGGCAGATTCTATATTGCCACAGGCACCCGCGGCGTGCTGTACGGTGAACCGGAGCATCAAATAGAAAGATGAATTCCAGCATCTTTTATTGTTAATACGGGGATGGTATCAATCGGCGCAACAGCCTGTACGCACTGGCCCCCAACATATTCCTTTTGGGTAGCCTGCTCCACCCAGGTGACCCCCTGGGGCAGGTAAACTTCCCTTTCTTTAATCCCCGGTGCAAGAACAGGCGCCACCAGCATATCCGGGCCGAACATGTAGGCGCTCTCCTCTTCCCAAACCTTGGGATCCTTTGGAAAGTCAAAAAACAGGGGCCGCATGACGGGTGTTCCATCCTCATGCGCCTTTTTCATCTGCGCACGCACATAAGGCCTTATGGACTCCCGCAGGCGGATAAACTTTGAGAGCATTTCCTGCATTTGGGGCCCAAAGCTCCACACTTCGTTGGGCGCACCGCTGCCAAACTGGCGGACGCCGCCCCTGTATTCCTCTTTAGGCGGCTCATAAGGCAATCGGTCCCCATGCATCCTCATGACCGGGGTAAAAACACCCCAGGCAAACCAACGGATAAGCAGTTCCTGAAACTTGGGATCGGTAATCGTGCCGCCGCTGAACCCGCCCAAATCGCTGTTCCACCAGGGAATGCCGGCCATGGCCATGGACAGGCCGGCTGCCAGCTGTTCTTTCATGGAGCGGAAGGAGGAATCCACATCCCCGGACCAGGCAAGAGCACCATAGCGCTGGCTTCCCGCCCAGGCACAACGGACCAGGTTCAGGATTTTTTCCTGTCCTTCCGCCTTCATACCGTCATAGAAGGCCTTGGCGTAATGATTCGGGTACAGGTTCCCCACCTGCAAGGCGGGCCCTAAATAAAACCTGTGCAATTCAAAGTCATACTTCCCATACTCCGGCTCCGCTTCGTCCAGCCAGAAAACCCTCACACCATGGCGGTAATAGTTTTCTTTTGCCTTCTGCCAAATAAATTCCCTGGCATTGGGGTTAGTCGCATCAAAAAACACGCAGTCCCCCATCCAGTTCATATGCACCGAAACGCCCCTGTCCACCTGAACCAGGAAGCCTTTATCGTCCATCTCCCGGTAATTCCGGCTCCTTGTATCCACCGTAGGCCAGACGGAGACCATCAGCTCAATGCCCAAACCTTTCAGTTCATCCACCATGGCGGGCACATCCGGCCAGTCCTTGGGGTCGAACATAAAATCACCCTGGATGGTCCAATGGAAAAAGTCAGCCACGATCACATCCACAGGCAAGCCTAGCGCCTTATGCCTGCGAGCTACGGATAGCAGTTCCTCCTGATTGCGGTAGCGCATGCGGCATTGCCAGTAGCCCAAACCATATTCCGGCATCATGGGAACATGGCCAGTAGCATCCGCATAGGCTGAAAGGATTTCCTTTGGGGTATCCCCCGCGCAAATCCAATAATCCAACTCCTTTGTGGCATAGGCTTCCCACTCGGTAACGTTTTGTCCAAAGACCGCACGGCCGATGGCGGGGTTGTTCCACAAAAAGCCATAGCCCAGGCTGGAATAATAAAAGGGGACGGATGCCTGACTGTTGCGGTGGCACAGCTCCAGTACAGCGCCTTTTTTGTTCAACAATCCGTCCTGATACTGGCCCATGCCATAGATTTTTTCCTCATTCTGGGCTTCAAACCGGGCTGTAAGATGGTAAGCATCCTGCCCGAGAATGGGGTTTAATTCTCGAGCGCTCACATTCAGCGGCACGGCATACCGGTGAATGTTCCAGCGGTTGCGCCAATACTCCGACAAAAGGAGTTCCCCCCGGGTATTTTCAAAACACAGCCAGCCCTCTTCATTCAAATGACAACGGATTTTTCCATTTTGGATGGATGCGGAGTCGCCGGCAAGTTTCACATCCGGCTGATTCTCCCCCGATACGTCTTCCTGGAGTGCCCAACTTTCTCCGCTGAACCCGGAGTTCCGGGTGACGCGAACACGCAGCCCGTTTGCGCCCCAAGCCTCAATGCATAAAAGCTCCGTTCCTGCTTTTAGAATCAGCTTACCTTCCTGAACATAATAAGCCATCTCACTTTACCTCTTCCTGCTGACGCTGTGTATTGGATTTTTACGGTACTTTTGCAACATTATACTCCAAAAGAACCAAAATATATATATAGAAAAAACAGGGGCTGCCGCGGCATTACGTCACGGCAGTCTCTGTTATAAACTAGCATTATATTATCTTTATTTCAATCCAAGCTTCTTCCTCTTTTGCATGATATGGTTTTCAATCCCATCAGCCACCTCTTTAGGGTCATCGCCCAGCGCGATCTTACCGCCTGTCAAACTCTCAACCTCCTCAGTGAGCAGCTTCACAAGCTTTGGCGCGCCCGTAACAAACGGTACCGGGGATAAGTGAGTATAGGCGCCGTAAGCTACGGCGAAAACGCCGTCAATGGTAGCCTTTTGTTCCATCCACTCAGGAGCCGTTACAGCAATGGGAAGATCGGGTATATCTACATCCAGATGCTCTGCCAAAGCGGTGACCAGCATGGACATGCGTCCCGTGTCTGTGCAGGTGCCAAAGCTTAATACGGGCGGTATCTTCAGCAAGTTGCAAACCTCCTGAAGCCCGTTGCCTGCTAATTGGATGGCATTCAGATTACATAGTCCTGCAACCTCCAGCGCATGATTGCCGCAGCCTCCGCTTACTACCAGGATATCGCGTTTGATCAATTCCTTTGTCAGGTTCACCGTATTCCAATCCTGGGGCCCATTGCGAAGCGTTGAACAATTGGCAAGCGCGACAACGCCTTTTATCTTTCCTGCGGCAATAACGTCCACCAGTGTATCCAGCTTGTTGCCAATTGCCTGTAAAACGGCTTCGGTAGAAAATCCAGCTATAGCTTTCTGTACGATTTGCGGTACTTTGGGCATGACATTCCCTTTGCGCTTTTTGAAGTTTTCGATGCCAAGATCAATCAAACGTGCAGCCATGCCATCAGCTTCAGCCGGATTGTACGGCATTTTTTGCGTAAGACCAGGTAAATCAATAATTGTACTGACGCTGACCAAAGTGATCTGATACTTTCTGGCATACGCTTCCATGTCAGGCGGCGAGCAGTTTTCTTCCATGGCCATTACATCCACCGTACCGGTGGCCAAAAGCGGCTCAATGGTCAGCCAATTGCCCATCAGCCCTACAAACACATCATCCACTTGATAGCGCTGTAAAAGTTCCTGCCCGGTCTCGATGGAGCCCACAATGTGTATTCCTTTTGCGCCGGCTGCCTTTGCCCGATCCTGTACATCTTTAGACTTCGCCATTTGCAGCGCAGCCACACCTACCCAGGGTTGGTGTCCGTTAAATACAATATTCACATAATCCGGATCCATAATGCCCAGGTCCACATTCACCTCATGCGGCATGGGTGTTCCAAAGAGAATATCCTGTACCATCTCCAAGCCAATCTGCGCGTTATAGATGGTGGCTATACCCAGCCGCAGCGCTTTTAGCGCTAGCGAAGCATAGCTTCCATCCACATTGGTCAGGCAGCTTGCCACACAGTTTTGTTCCTCGTGAACGACTCCTGCCGGATAGATGCCGATGTTGTGCCACAGAAGTTTTCGCTTTTTGGGGGCAAAGGCTTCTACCATCAGGTTTGGTTCATCGGCACCAATAGAAAGTTGGGCATCCAGCAAATCCGCCAACTGTACAGCCATTTGCTCATTGCTCAGATTCGTGTCTATTCCCAGCGTCTCACACATCCATTTCAGCTTGCCTGTATCCGTAAGCCTAAACGGTGTCTTGCCTTGTGCAGTTGCACGGAGCGTACGGAAGGCCTCATAGGCGTGGTGGCTGTACGTTCCCGCACCCATAATGTTATGCAAAAGAAGCGTGCGCATGGCCATGGCATCCGGCCCTATTCCACAAACGCCCTTGTCCGGGCTGCCTTTATCACTGATTCTGCAGGGCCCGTTGGAACACAGTTGACAGCTTAACCCCTGCAAGCAGAACTTGCAGCGTATTTTTTCCTGAGCGGCCCAGCGGTCAAAAGCGTTAGACAGGCCATCTTCACGTATACGCCTGACCATTTCTTCTACAGAATCATGGTAACTGATTCTGCCTTCTGTTCTTTCACGGACGATTTCGCTCACAATATCCCGCCTTAAAATTTATTGCGTGCTTAATTTCGCCGGAAGTGGAATGCAGCATACATCAAAGTAGCAATTGCCCAGTTTTGTTTTAGAAATCCATTCCGATATTGGGATTCATCCTTATGCGCACAGCCTGGCCTGCATGGGCATATAAAAGGAAATTGCTTTCATCCCCGTTCCGTATAGCGTCAACAACCCAACGTTCCCCATCGAAATGGCCTTCCTCCACCGAAAGAAAATTCAATTGGCCCGCCTGGCGGGAACACAGGTGAGCATACGGCGCCTCATCTAAAGGATCGGGCCTTCTCGTAAATTCAAGCCCGATTCCACTGCCGGCCAAGTAGAATTCGTGTTCGTCCGTTTGTATCAGCAGCCCGCGGCCGCGTTCCTGAAGCAGCCATTGATTTTCTTCCAAACGCAGGTTGATCCGAGATCCCAGGCCGAACCGCCGCTGGCTTCCCCTAAGGAAAAATGCCTCCACATGATATTTAGGCAGTTTCAACGCTTGGCTTTGGGAAAATTCATCCTGCACAAACGCGTGAATGCGCCCGGTGTTTCGATACTTAATAATGAGCGGCGACAGCGCCGACAGCATGCGCATAGAGATCTGCATTGCCCTGGCGCTATCGGTAAGCGTGCCATCGTTTGTAAGTGTGCTTTCCGCGCCAAAGCAGCATATGCCAATGGCACCGTATTCCGCAACAGCCATAAGGCAGTTCATTGCGTTGGCTTCGCCGTCAATAGGCGATTCGGGGATGAACAGCGCATTGTCCATACGGTTGTAGCGCCCGGCCATTTTTTCATAATCCCTTTTGGAGTTGTTGTAAATATCAGGGCAAATCAAATCAAGCGACGGTGCGCCGATTTTCCAAATTTCGATCATCCGCCCCACAGCTGCGCCTGCGTTATAACTGCGTCCCGGCTCCTCCACGCCGCTGTTCCCCACCATCACATTGGTGATGCATGGCAAATCATAAATATCTTTGCCTTCCCTGGCCATGGCTTCCATATACAATGCATGGTACCAAGCGCTGAATGCTTCATGGGCGTGACGGCCAAACTGCCCGCGCCAGGTTTTTTCACAGGTCACATGGCCGCAATCCTCCAAAGCCACATCATACAAAGCTTCCGGCAATGGCTTTTCATAGTCCAGCTGGGCGATATGGGAATAATCGCGGTCCGTATTGGCGTATCCCATTTCGTTTTGTATTTGGATGGACAGAACGGTCTTTTCATCCGCGTCGTATTCTTTCAGGAAGGCCATCACTTTCAGGAATGCCTTTTTGTCCCTTAGAAGCGTATCCTGGCAATGGGGTGACAGGGTGGCTACCGGGGCCCCATCTGCCCCTATGGCGATGCGGTAGATTTCCGGGTGCAGCTTTATGTATTCCGGCGCGTAATTGGGATGGCCGTTTTTGCTTGCGCCAAACCAAAGTACAATCAAGTAAAGGCCGGCAATTCTGGCCTTTACGATCAGTTCCTTGAGCTGCGTCATGTCATAGCGGTCCATCTCCGGTTCTATGGCATACCAGTAAATTGGCGCTTCCAAGGTATTGCCGCCATATTGTTTGATGGCGGAGATGGCTTTGTCCATCATATCCGTTCCGGTAGAGGAGTTATGGCATTGCAGGCCCAGCACAAATACTTCTTTTCCATCTTTATCCCGAAAGAAACCGTTCACTTTTGCATCCTCCCCTTATGTGACTTCAACTTCAGGCATTTTATTACACATATTGTATATCATTGCATCCTTTGATACAATGCAAGGCAAAGCGCAACGGCCAATTATTCCGGAAGCACTTTTGAAAAGCAGTTGTATGCAAAAACTTGCACGGCATTATTGGATGGAATCATGGGAGGCATTTTATGGATAAGCTGCAGCTAAAGTATATAATACCGGCGATGGAACAGGCCGTTAAAAACGGTGAACTGCCAGGTGTGAGCGCACTTATTTATCAAAAGGGGAAGGAAGAATTTTTCCATGTTTGCGGGAAGATGGATATAGAGGCCGGAATCCCTCTGAAACGAAACACATTGTTCAGAATATTTTCCATGACCAAACCCATCACCGCCGCAGCGGCCATGATCCTCATGCAGCGCGGGCTGCTTTCCATGGGCACGCCGGTAAGCCATTACCTAAGCGGCTTTAGCCATCAAATGGTGGCTGATGCGGAGGGGCTTGTTCCGGCGCGCCGTGAAGTTACCGTCAGGGACCTTCTGAATATGACGTCGGGGCTTGTTTATCCGGGTGGCGACGGGCCTGCAGAAAGAAAAATGGCTTCGCTTTTTGAAAAAACGAAGCGCAATTTGGAAAACGGAAAACCTGCATCCACCGTGGCCTTTGCCAGCCACATCGGGCGAAAGCCGCTTGCGTTTCATCCTGGTGACAGCTGGCGGTATGGCACATCCGCGGATGTGCTGGGAGCTGTTATTGAAATCGTCGCAAATATGCCATTTGGTGATTTCCTTCACAAGGAAATATTTGAGCCGCTTAAAATGCATGACACCGGCTTTTACGTTCCCCACGACAAATCGGAGCGCTTTTCCAAGCTGTATTGCATGAGAGACGGGCGTCTTGAAGCTTTTTTGGAAAATCACCTGGGTTTGAATGATTTTCTTTCTCCCCCGGCTTTTCAGTCGGGCGGCGCTGGCCTTATTTCCACAATCGACGATATGCTTTGCTTTTGCCGCATGATGCTAGGATCGGGAGAAATAGATGGCATACGCATACTATCCCCGGCGGCGGCAGCATACATGAGCCATCATCAATTGACTTCCCAGCAGATGCAGGGTTTCAATTGGGATTCGCTTGCAGGATACGGGTATGGCTGCTTTATGCGTGTTTTGCAGTCCCCATCCCAGAGCCGATCCTTCGGGTCTGCCGGTGAGTTCGGCTGGGATGGTTGGACAGGTACATACATGACCATTGATCCGGCGCATGAGCTTATCCTGCTGGTAATGATGCAAAAAACCGATTCAGGCATAACCGATCTGACATGGAAGATCCGAAACATCGTGTATGCCGGTATCTGATAAATAGACTATTTTACAAAGAAACCGGATACATCGCCCTTCTCTATCAAACCCTTTTGAACCCAATAAGAAGCGGCCAATGCGGCGATATCATACACGTTTTATTCGTTGTCGGTATTATTGAATTCCGCATTACCTTCGTGGCACACAAAGGTAATGCCGCCGCACTCGCTTTTCTTCTGTTTTTCCTGTGTTTTGCGCTGTAAAAACCCACTTCCATCTATTGCTTTAGCATGTTGCAGTAACTTAGTGCAATAAGGAGTTCATCCTTTCAAAGTTCACTGATAATCTCCAAGCAAAAGAAAACAGCAAGCCGGGAATCCCGGCTTGCTATTTTAAGGGATTTATTTACTTCGTTTCTGCCTTATGCACAAGCTCGTTCAGCGCCTTTATAAACGCCTCATCCGTTAGCTATCCTGCCAGGTAGTTCTTTTTCATTGTATCCATGGCAATCCAGCTTTCGCCACTTTCACAGTAGAACTTCTGCTTTGTTACAACATTTTGCTGATAAGCTTCAAGATCCTCCGCGCTCACAGCATAGTCATGGTCTGCCACTCTTTCCTTGCGGGCCAGCACATGAGGCTTTTTGGGTTTTCCCAGATTCTTTGCCCCAGGGCATCCTTGGTCATTGCTCCACCGCTTTCCCATGGGAATTTTGTCATGACAAATATAAGTCGTTTTGGGATGCTCTTTTATCACATATTCCATAAAATTTATTATATGGAATTATATCATGAAATTGTAAATTCCAAAAAACAGGCATGAAGCCTAGGGATAATTGCGTTGTATGAAAAACAACATTTCCATTTTTACCGCTAATTTGCAGGAGGAGCGCAACTATGAAGATCCTGAAACCACAGATGAAAACATTCTCTAAACCCATCCTTTCCCTTTGCCTTGTGTTGTCACTTTTCCTTTCCAGCCATCCTGCATTGGCATACCAGGAGGAAATAGGCGTGCTTAAAACAGGCGGAGTCATCCTGCGTTCATCCCCTGATAACGGCGCCATTCCTGTGGGAACGTATTATGCCGGTGTTATCGTAAACGCGGCAGTAGCCCAGGAAGGGTGGTACCGTGTCAAAATCATGAAAAGCCCAACAGAAATTGCCGGATATGTGCCCTCCGATAGTGTGGTTTTCGGGGATGCCCGGGGTCTTTATGAAATGGGAATCCGGGTCGCAACGGTATTAACGTGTGAAAATGGGTTCGTGACGTTACGGGACAAGCCAGAGGATAATGCCCCCTCCCTTGGAGAATATCCCAGCGGAATGAGAGTATCAGTTTTGGGTGAAATCGGTGATTACTGCCATATATGCGTTGGGGATTATTCCGGTTTTATACCCAAGGTTGCCCTTGAATATTCGGACGATGTATATAGTTCCGATACGGGTATACCGGCAAAAGGCTACGGTATTTTGAATACGCCAGAGGCGGGCTGGGTTCCGCTAAAGCCCTATCCCGCTCAGGATGAAGCCATTTGCCAAGTACCATGCACCAGGACCACTGTGGAGCTTTTGTGCAATGCGGGAGAATGGTACCAGACGAGGTGGCGCAATGACCTGCAAAATGGTTTTCTGCCCTCACAATATATAAAAACCTACTGGCTTTCCGACCTTATTCATGCCGGTAACATAACTTATAACCAAGGGACTTATACCGTGGGCCAGGACCTGCCTTCCGGCTTGTATACCTTCACAGTTCCCGATGGGGAGAATGGTTCCCTTCAAATCAATCTTCCCGGCGCGCAAAGCAAGCAGTATGAGGTTGATGGAATTGCAGCCTACACCGTGTATCTTCCGGAAAATGCAGTATTGAACATTGGATCCGGCGTCACCCTTGCTCCTACAGTTATGGTTTCGGCGGCCGACTTGTTGAATGCTGCCGATATCCGGTATACAGGCAGCTTCAAGGTTCTTGCCGGAGTGCAGGTACCGGGTGTTCCCATAAGCTCTGCGACCGTATCCATGGCTCCAGGTGCGGCCTCCAGTTACTATGTGGTGTCGGATTTCCTTACGGAGGAGGGCTTGGCCGTCGAACTGGAGCGCAAAGAAATGGCTCCATTCACGGAATACAGCGTCGATCTGCTTCCCGGGCAATTTCTGGAGGTTGTCAACGGCATCCTTTGGTACCGCAGGTCGAATGGATAAAAAGATGACCGCTGAATAAAATCAGCCTTATATAAAACGAGGCCGCTGAAAGCACTGCGCTATCAGCGGCTTTTTCTTGTGCCAACATTTTTATCATCCAGGAAACTAAATGTATCTTATCAATATCACTTGATGACCTTGAGGGATCTCCTGTCGATTGTCAGTGCTACGACTGCCAGAAAGATCATGCCCTTGATTAGCTGCTGCATCGCGGTATCCAGGCCAAGCATGACCAGACCATTGCCCAGGATGAGAGAAATCAGCGTACCGATGATGATGTTGGAAAAGCGGACCTTGGCGCCGCCCGAAATCGGCAGGCCGCCCAGCACCAGTGCAATGAGGATCTGCGTTTCGAACTGGTTGCCGGCAGTGGATGTGATGGAACCGACTTTGACTACGTTGACAAAGGCAGCAATCCCTGTAATAGCACCTGCCGCAATGAACACAAGCAGCTTCATCCTGTCGGTGCGCACACCGGAATACCTAGCCCCTTTTTCGCCGGCTCCAACCGCCTTGAGGTCGATGCCAAGCTTGGTAAAATGAAACAGCATGAACACAACAAGCAGTACTGTTCCCGTGATGAGTAGCTTTATAAAGTCCTGATTAAGCGCCGTAATGGCGGGCGTTGCCGCCACCGGTGCGTTTGTGGTTAAATATGCGCACAGGCCGCGGAACAAGTACATGGAGCAAATGGTGACGATAAAGGAAGGGATCCTGAAACGCACATGAAAGAAGCCGTTAAGCGCGCCAATGGCAGCTCCGGTCAGAATGCCGCCGAGGATTGCCAAGGGGATATTGTAGAAGGACAGCGCGCTGACCACGATGGAAGATATGCCCAGGATCGATCCCTGCGAAAAATCCAGGCTGCCCAATGTCATCACCATAAACACACCGGTGCCGGCGATCATAAGGGGATATACCTGGCTGAAAATCAGCCGTATACTCTTTGAGCTGATGATCTGCCCGCCGGTCAGCAGTGCGAAGACCGCGATGATCGCAATTAGCCCGAACAGCGGGAGGAGAGCTTTTAGGCGTGATCCCAAGAGGGCTGCCCTGATTTTGCCGTCGCCTTGCGGCTCAAGTCCGGCAACGGTTTGACGCTGTACCATGCTTCACGCCCTCCTACAACATTTCGGCTATGATATCTTCTTCGCCAAGTTCCATGCTGCGTTTAAATTCAGCGCTTAAAACCCCATCCTTCATGATCAGGATTCTGTCGCACATGCCCAGCAGCTCCTGTATCTCCTCGGAGATCATGATGATGGATTTGCCTTTTGCCCTAAGCTCAGCCATGAGTGCGTAGATATCCGCCTTGACCTTGACGTCGATGCCCCGCGTAGGGCTGTCCAGAATGAGAATATCAGACGCCTTTCCCAACCACCGCGCCAGAACGACTTTTTGCTTGTTTCCGCCGGATAAATCGGAAACAAACTGCTCAATCCCGGTCATCTTTACGCTCATTGTTTCGGCATGTTCCCGGGAGAAACGGTTAAGTTTCTTCCGCTTCAATAATCCCTTTTCAGCAAGGTCATTCACCGACGGCAGCACGATATTGTCCCGTATGGAATCGTTCACGATCAACGACTCGTTATCCCGGTCCTTGGATGCGTAAGCAATGGAATGGCTGATGGCATCGGGTATGGAATCGATACAGGTACCATCATAAAGTTCCACAGTACCCGTACGGTCAAAGGATGCGCCGAATACAGCCTTACCCACCTCATGCATGCCGCACTCGCTGAGGCCTCCGAAGCCCAAGATCTCCCCTTTGTGCAGTTCAAAGCTGATGTCATGGATCTGTTTTGGCACAGATACATTCTTTACGGACAGCACCACCCCGCTTATTTCCGGCTCATCATAATCGGTGCGGTAATACCGGCTGTTAAGCTCCCGGCCAACCATCAGCCGCTTTAAATCATCCTCAGTGACTTGTGCGCTTTTCACCGTATCGATCAGCTCACCATCACGCAGGACGGAGATGGTATCTGTATACGCCAGCACTTCGTTCAGGTCGTGGGATATGAATATCACCGTTCGCCCATCCGCCTTTGTTTCCGCCATAAGTTTGTACAACTCTTCACGTCCATACTGGCTGAGAGCTGTTGTCGTTTCATCGATAACAACCACAAGCGGTTTGAAATACGTTGCTTTCACAATTTCTACCAGCTTGCGGTCTTCAAAATGGAAATGGTCGATCATAAGCGATGATTTGATATGCGCAAAGCCGAATTCGTCCAGCAGACGTTGTGCCTCCCTGTTCATGGCAGCCGTGTTCTTGACACCATGCCTGATAAAGCGGCCTTCGTTCCCCAGGAAGATGTTCTCGGCTACGGTCAAGCCGGACAGCGTTCCCATCTCCTGCACAATGATGGAGATTCCCGCCTTGTTTGCCTCTACCTGGTTGCGCGCTTTTAGCTCCTTACCGTTCAGGAGAAAACGTCCGCTGTCGATGGTATGAATGCCGCAAAGCATGGAACAGAAGGTGGATTTGCCTGACCCGTTTTCGCCGATCAGGCCTCTGATCTCTCCCTTTTGAAATTCCAGGGAAACATGATTGACCGCATGCGTAATACCGAAGGATTTATCCACATGATCGGCGGCCAAAATCGTTTCTGCCATTGTCCCGTATCCTCCGTTATTTTGCAATTTCGCCCTTATCAGGGCGCGCAGTCAGGGCAACGATGGCCAGCAGCGCGGCGCCGGTCACGATATTCTGTACAGTGGTAGGCGCTCCCAACGCCACGAATCCATTGAATATGATAGCTATGATGAATTCGCCAATGACGATGGCGGGCACCGCGGTGCCGTACTTGCGGAATGTAAGGCCGAAAAAGGTACCCATCAGCGGTGTGAAGTTACGGATCATGGATGTCATGCCTGTGGTCGCTGTCATTGAGGTGCCATAGCTGACCGATAGGATGGCCATTACCCCCACGAAAAGATGACAGAGCACGAAACCATAAAGCTTTTGCTTGTTTACGTTGATCCCCATGTTTTTAGCTGTAAACTCATTGCTGCCGATGGCATAGCAATATGTGCCGATCCTGGTGTACTTCAATATGAAGTTGGTAAGAAAAAACGCGGCAAAAGCCAATAGAATGTTACCCGGTGCGCTGCCAAATGCCTGCAGAGGCGGATCCAGCACCTGCTTGACGCCGCCCGCCACATAGTAGGCTGCCGATTCGTAAATGAGCATCAAGCCTACCGTAACAATCATGGATGGTATATTCAGCTTAATGTACAGGAAACCGTTCAAAAAGCCGATCAGTGAACCGCACAGAATACAACCCAACAATAATCCGACGTAACCGAATGATTTGGATAGCACAACGCCTACGATAGCGGAGAGCACTACGTTCGCGCCAATGGAGAAGTCAAACAATCCCATGACAACGATAAAATATAAGCCGCAGGCGCCCACCGAATAGATGATCGACGATTGAAGATAGAAGTACAAGTTTTCCAGGGTTCCGAAATTCGACGGCGTCAGGATCTTGAATACGGCATAGAAAAAGGCTGCCATCAGCACAAGCAGCATCAGCCCGTAGAACCGTCCAAAAACTTTGTTCGTTCTGAAATGTAGAAGACGGGCATTCAGATCCATAAGCATCCTTCCTTCGCATAATAAGGATGAGTAACCATCAAGAGATGGGGCTGTTCCCCAAAGAACAGCCCCATGCTCTATATCGATTTGGTATGTTCTGCGTTATTTGGCATGGCGCGCCACAACATCCTCCACAGACAGCTTGGAGCAGGTATCGCTGAGCTGTTCGAAACCCAGATCCGCCATAGCCTTGATCTCATCCGTATAATAGGGCAGTTCGGTGCCGGTAAAGTACTTGGCATACGCCTCGTAATCTTCAGGCGAGGCAACGAACATATACGGGAAGACGATCTCGTAGAAGCCGTCCGTGGAAGTGGGATACTTGCCTGTGATGGCATTGTACACCAGCATAAAGGCAAAGAACGGGTCGGCATAGTGCCCGCCGGATTCGGCGCTCATGGCGCCGGATTTGAGCTTCTCGCCAAGGTCAGGCAGGAAGTCCGTGGAGACGACCTGGATCTTGCCAGTGAGGCCAAGGCCTTCGATGGCTGCGATTGCTCCGATCAGCGGATCACCGCCGCCGCCGGCTACGATCAGGGCGTCAATGTCGGGATTCGCTGCTATAATGGCTTCAGCAGTGGTACGGCCGGTATCGGATGTCGTTCTGCCGTACTGCGGCTCAAGCAACGTGGCCTTGTCTTCAGGATGGGCGGTATTCCACTCCTCGATGCCGGCCTTGTAACCTTCCCAACGGCCAAGGAATGTGGCGTCACCGGGTTCCCAGCCCATCAGACCAATCTTCCGGGCTCCCTTTTCGCAAACAATTTGAACCAGGCGTTTTCCATTGTCCGGCTCGGATTCATGCACCGTGCCCACATAATACGGGGATGACTTGGCGAGCGCATACTCGGTGGGATTCGCCGCCTCATTGATGACGCGGAAGAACTGAGCAACATACATTTGGTTCTGCGTGCAGGTATTGATGACGGAGGCCATTTCCGCAGAGGAAGAGTTGCAAATGATCATGCCGTCGCACCCGGCCATGGCAAGCGTCTCCGCAGAAGCGGTAACCTGCTCTGAAATGTGGGCCTGATCCACATAGATCACTTTTACGTTCAGCGCCTGCGCCGCGGCGTCCAGAATCCGCTTGACTTCGCTGCCGAGCGTGTCGGTCGAGCTCCAGATAGATACGCCGATAGTGATATCCTCGGCGTGCGCCGTAAACGCGAACAGACCAAAGACCATCGCGAGTACCAGGATCAAGGATAGGATCTTCTTCATGACCTGCGACCTCCGTTCGTATTGTGTATTCAGTTTACGCCAGATTTATTTTATTATAGTAAAGAAACCACAGCTTATGAATGCAGCGGTTTCCTTAATTTGTTTGTTCTATTGGGAAGTTGATTTTTAGGTAATGGTAAATTTCTTCCGTTTTAGTGGTTATTTTTTCCGATACGGGTATGTTTGGAATTTAGATAAGCTAATCGCTTGAATATACTATACTTATTCGTAAAAATACAAACAACCGCATTGCTGGCTATCGCATCCATGGGCAGGCTGGACGGGTTATCCCATGAAATGGTATTACATGTACAGCCGTATCTATCCGTATATATCATCCATACCACGTCAGCCATGACTGTAAATTCTGGCAGCTCTGCAAAATGAAACAGGTTATCCGGTTTCATAATCCCCGCCGGCCTGGAGGGAGGCCGGCGGGGAGGCCGCAATCAGCCTTGCAGCACAAACCCTGTTTTCCGGGTATCGAAAGCTGTCTCCTTTTCTTCGTCCGCTGCCGCTTCTCCCCGGCTGTCCTCAATGCCCAATAAAGCATTCAGCTCATGCTGGATTCCGGCAGCCCTCCTTGAGATGGGTGTAAGGTTATCCAGAATCTGCTGATAGATAATCTTGTTACGCTCAATGGTCTGCTGATTCTGCGCAAAATCAACCTTCAGCCTGGTTAGCGTCATCTCCACGTCTTTCAGTGCGCGTTCCGTTTCATCGCCCAGGTTGTTCTTCAGTTCACCAAAAGCCTGGTTCACAAAATCACGAATCTTCTGGCCGATATCGTCATTCTTGGACATCGTGGCAAATTCTTCCCTCAGCCGCAAGCAGTAATCTTCCTTGAATTTTGCCACATGCGCCTTTCCCTTGAACAACTCCGCCACTTTTTTGCCGCCGAAAGATCCGAATATGCCGGCAACGCCAATGATCACAAGCGCCAAAGGAAGCGACAGCGTAATACCCACCGCAGTCAGGATAGAAGTAAAAATAACATCCGATGCCAGTGCCGTGGCCAGTCCGGCAGCTCCGCTGGCTGCCGCGCCTTTCCAGCCGGCGGTCTTGTACCCCAGCAGCATGCCGCCGCCCATACCATAAGTGAGGGCGCCGATTACCTTGGCCAGCTTATAGTCCTTTGCCGATGAATCATCCCTTTTGACGGTGAAGCTTTCCTGAATTTGATGAAGCCTTTCCGTAAGATCCTCATCAAAGGCAGCAAGGCGGCTGTATTCCTTGCCAAGACAGTCGGTCACAATGGAGTTGATGCGCTCCACCTGAATACGCCCCTCGTTTTCCATCATGTCGCGGATCTTCTGATGGAGCCTTGCGCACAGTGCGGCAATCTTGTCATCCTTCAGCTCAGAGGCCGCTATCGCTTCATCGTTAACGATGCTTTCTGCTTTTTTCAGCAGTGTATTCCAATAGTCGGAGCCTACGCCAAGCGCCAGGGTATATGCCTGGTCAGCCGCTTCCTGTATTTTTTTCAGCTCCTGCATTTTCTGTGCCCGGGTCTTTTCGATCTCGGTCATGGCATGATTGTGCTTTTCCAAAAATTCAGACTCATCCATTTGCACTGCGTTCAAATACATGGAAATGGTGCGGGCAATTTCGCCGGTAACAGACAGAAGCTTATTGGTGAGCTGATCCAACACCACAACGCCGCGCTCGGTGGTCAGGAACGAGCTTAATATGGTTTCAAAGTTCGGGAAATTGCTTTCCTTCAGCAGGGCTTCATCACCCTTAGCCTTGGCATCCAAAGCCTGCCTGGAGGACACACCCACAATACGTATATCCCCAAGCTTCCGCTGAAAGCTTTCAAACGCCGGCGAGCCTTCCCCCATGACAGCCCTTGCGTGAGCCACAAGGTGTTCCTCAATCCGCTCCCTTATATTGATCAGGATCCTTTGCTGCTCATCTAATGTATAGTTGTCCATGCGCGTTACAACGAATATGATACGACCCACATCGCTGCTTAAAAGCTTGTTTTCCAGAAAATCGCTTTCGTATTGGGACAGCGGCGAACCTGCCATCACCACAAACAAGGTAGCGTCCACCTTGGGAAGAATGGAAAGCGTTACCTGGGTCATGAACTCATTGTCGTTCAAGCCCGGTGTGTCAATGATGTCTACATTGTTGCGGCAATAGTTGGTGGGATAATAGATCACCGCCTCCTGAACGGAATCAGCGGTCTTTTTCGAATCCTTATCCAGCATGGTAACGTACCGGGACAATTCACTGATATCTATCTGATCCTCAGTGCCGTCCTTGTAAAAAACCTTTACCAATTTCGCCGGGCTGTATGTAATGCGGTTAATGGTAGCGGTTGTAGGGGTAACATCCGCCGGAAGTATCTTTTCGCCAAGCAGCGCGTTGATCAGCGTTGACTTGCCCCGCTTGAACTCGCCTGTAACGGCCACATTGAAATTATCGTCCCTTACGCGCAAAAGAAGCTTGTCCACAGATTCAGCGCAGCCGTCAAGATTCAGTTCCCTGGCAAATTTGCTGAGTTGATGCAGATCCATTTCCAGATCGGATATGGTCTTTTTGTAAGATACCAGCGAAGAAAATGAAGCCTGGGTCATATAAGCACATCCTTCCATCATTTGCTTTAGGTTTCCGAGATACAAAGAGGATCGGCCCCGGTCAGCCTTAATACCGCTTCTTGTATTGGTAGAAACTAAAAATGGATGCTCCTGTAAATAAAAGAAAAATGAAAACGAAGAACGGATCCCTGTCCATCTCGGCAAAGGCAAGTACACATATTGCACAAAAAGCATAGGCAATTGTCAGAAAGATCAGTACGCTCTTGCCGCATCTCCTTTTGATTTCTCGGGTTTTAACTTCCCTGCTCGTGCTTTGCCGTGCTCCGCAAGCCTTGCAGAATACCGCTCCGTTCTCAAGGTCTGCTCCGCATGAACTGCACTTTTTTTGGCCGTTTTCCATGTTCATTCCACCCTTTTCTTCGTATGTTCTAATATCTTGTTTTATCTGATTCGTATCAGCTATAGACGGCTTCGATCTCTTTACATTCCGCTTCAACCTTAAGCACCTTGGGCAAAAGGGTGTCAAGCTGCTGACCCAGGAATTCCTGCCGGTACTGCGACCGCCGCTTTTTATGCGCTTGTACTTCGCTTATAAAGCGCTCGTGAGCTATCGACTCATTCCCCACCAGCGTTCTAAGCTGTTCCTCATACCGTTTCAATTCCTCTTCAAGACACTTGACGCAGGAAGACAGCGATTGCTTGATTACCCGTTCCACATGCTGGATCAGTTCCATGGAACCTCCGCCGCTTTTTTGCATCATCAGCGCATCAGCCCAGGCAAAACGTACATCCAATTGCACGCCAAGCATATCGAAGCGCTTCAATTGACAAAGGGCATCCGATATCAGAGGCTCATTATCTACATAAGCCGCAAGCTTTTGACATAATGATGCTTTTTGCTCCCTCCACGGAACGATGGCTGCTTTTTCAAAGCTCGACGCAAACACTTGAAGCAGCTTTTGCAAATAGTCCTGCATGGCCCGGTTAGCGTTAAGCCCGGCGGAAGTCATTGCATTGTTCACTTCCCTTTTTCCGGTGCTGCGCAGCTTTCCCAATTCCTGCAAAAAGAATGTTTTTAGTACCGCATTCTGATTTTCAAGTTCAGTACGTATATTCTCCCATAGCTGCCTGCACATTTGATTCCATAAAGAAATGATCTTACGTTCCTGATCGCCAAAATTGCTTATGATTTGCATAATTTCTCTTAGGGAATCGTCCGTAAAATACTGAAGTACTTCCTTTTGCCTGGCAACTGACTCATAAAAACAGGCTATGCCTTTTTTCAATACTTCATTGGCTTTTCTGATAGCACTTTTCCCCTGATTAGCTGTAACCACCGCCATCAATTCATTTTTAAAACTTTCAAAACGGCTTTTCTCAAGCAAGAGCTGATCGTTGGTTGTGAACGAACGCAAAGCCTGGATAGCGGAAACGCCATACAATTGAAAATCACCAAGAACTGCTTCTGTCTTCCTGATAAGATCTGGCCGCTTTTCTCCGTACTTTTTTTCCATATATTCCGGAACCATGGTTGCAATGCGGCCCCTGATAACATTCAGCAACCGGTCCTGGTCTTCCGGATTTATCAGATCAATGCACGACACAACAAACACAAGCAAATGGATCTTGGCGCACGCGATGACTTCGCCCACCATGGCGGCTTCCGATTCGCTGAACGGCGATGTGGCCATAACAGTCACAATGGCAGCATCCACCGTATCCAAAGCGGATAATGTAATGGCCGTCATATCATTCTCGTCACTGAGGCCAGGCGTATCCACGATATCCACATGGTTGATGCACAGCATGGCAGGGTATTCCAAAATGGCCTCCTGCACACCGGTGGCAACCGAAGCTTTTTCACTATCCAGCTTTGTCACATAATCCGCAAGAACTGATACGCTTGGCAGTACCTCCCGGCGGCCATCCTTAAACAGAATGGATGCCCGCGCCATAACGCCATACGTGATGCGGTTGACGGCGGCTGTTGTGGGCTTTACGTCGGTCGGGAGTATGGAAGAGCCCAACAGCGCATTGATAAGGCTTGTCTTGCCACGCTTGAAATCTCCCGCCACCGCCAGAACAAAGCGCTTTTCACGAATCAAATCCAGGCTGCCGCGAATTTCAGCCAGCACATTTTGCTCCGCGTCAAACTGTGCAAGAATGTTGCCAATCAGTACAAGCGACTCATGGAGCTTGAACTGTGCCACTTGATAATCCAATTCTCTCATCTCCAGCAGGAAGCTGCTTTCTTTCCTTATCAGAACATCCGCATGCAAAATTATACTTCCTGGCGTTTTTATTTTGCTATGCAGGATGCATCAATCCTGTCATTTTTTGGATTTTTATAGCACTTTATTTGTTTATGAGGAGGAAATGGCTTTGTGCGCATGGAAAACATGATTGCATTTTTCTTAAGCTGTTCGCATGGAGGAAAGCGCGTGAACAAAGACTTGCGAACCGACGATATACAGAAGCTGCTCAGGGAAAGCGGAAAATTCGATCAGGTTCTTCATATCAGCGGTGATGCGATAGATAATCCGACTCTTCATTCGAATCTGTCGGCTCTTAAGCAAAGCAGCGGGTTGACTATTGCGCAGATTGCGGATGCGGCGCTGCTCAGCCATCCGTATGCCTACCAGGTTTTTAGCGGGAAACGAAACCCCGGCAGAGATATACTGATTTGCATCACGCTTGTTATGAGCCTGGATCTTGCATGGACGCAAAAGCTTTTGCGGCTGGCAAATAAAGGGGAATTATACCCCAGAGTCCGGCGTGACGCCGCCATCATTTTCGGCATACATCACCGTTATTCGCTTACCCAAATGGAGGATTTTCTTCTAAGCCTTGGGGAGGCTTCCCTGCTGAACCGTATGCCTTAACTACTTGTTTGGAGATATGTTTATGGGTGATATGCAGGCCTTTTTAGCCGAATATCAATCTTCATGTGTGATCCCAGATATGCCCGAAAGCATCGGTCAGTATTACCAT
Source organism: Bacillota bacterium (assembly GCA_023416585.1). Lineage (GTDB taxonomy): Bacteria > Bacillota > Clostridia > Christensenellales > Aristaeellaceae > JAEWAH01. The sequence goes on along the minus strand of JAEZHM010000113.1, from coordinate 73,652 downwards.
GTGAACGGCTGTTTGAAGCAAAACGCGAATCAGCAGGTTTTTTTGCTGAGAGGCAAAGAGGATGAAACCTCCTGTATACTAAAGGTGGCGCCAGCCGGCAGCATAAACAAACTGATGCGTGAACACGAGCTGCTGCTTAAGCTTCATAACAGCGCATTTCCCCACCCGATTGCCTGTTTTACGCGGGCAGAACACGCATTTCTACTTCGCGAATATATTCCGGGCAGATCTTTGGCCGATTATTTGGAAAGCTGCGAAACGATCCCCATAAATAGGATATTGTCCATCGTGTGCAAGATTTGTATTGTTGTTGAAAAGCTGCACGCAATGGACCCACCCATCATTCACAGGGATATCAAGCCCCAAAACATTATCATATCCGATAGCGGAACGATCCACCTGGTGGATCTGGATACCGTACAGGCAGAATCATCTGAAAAGTCCTATGATACAGAGATATTGGGTACGGCTGTGACGGCTGCGCCGGAGCAGTTTGGCTACAAAAGGTGCGATGCGAGGGCCGATGTGTATGGCATCGGAATGCTTCTGGTGTTTTTATTGACGGGCGGCTATGATATAAATCAGCTTCGTGCATTGCATATATCTCCCGCCCTCAAGCGGATCATATATAAATGCCTGCGTTTTGATCCCGAAAAAAGGTATCCGTCTGTTCGTCTTTTGCACAAGCGTCTGGAAGCTTATGCCACGCGCTGGCGCAATCTGGCTGTAAGAACAGCCTGCTTTATATTGCTGTGCGCTGCAGCAGCAAGCATATATACCAACCGTGCCGGTATATTGAATTCCATGGAGGCCGCCATTGTGCAGTTGAATAAAGGCGTTTACCGGTTCAAGTCCCCTTTGATTGAGAAGGCCGTAAGGCTTAGGCTGAACCGCGCCACTGGTGATATCAGCATTGATGATTTGCAAGGTATCACTGAACTGTTTCTGTGCGGAGATACGCCTTACGCGAATTGGAAAGACGCCCATTCCTTCGGCTTTGCACTGCATCTATATGGCACGGATTTTGTGGGAGGATATAGTTTACTTACCGATCTTACCGATTTGGAATATATGCCGTATTTACAGAAGCTGTCGCTGATGCGGTTGGATTTGACCGATCTTATCCCATTGGGCAAGCTTTCATTAACTCATTTATCCGTTTGCGACAACCGTATTTCAGACATCAGTCCATTGTGTGATATGAAAACGCTTCAGGAACTGGACATCAGCAACAATCCAATATCAGATATATCCGGTCTGTCGGCTTTGACCAAGTTGGATACACTGAACATCAGCAGTACTCTGACAACTGATTTGTCACCCATTGCCGGCATGAGCTTAAGAAGGCTATGGCTGTATGAAATGCCGCAGGATTTGGATTACACAGCGCTTGAAACGTTTGATCACCTGGAGGAGTTCGGCAGCCGGGAGCTTAAGGCTGAAGGCATACGCAACCTATCGAAAGTGGAATCCCTACGCAGCATTCTCCTCTTTTTCAGTGATGTGGACAACCTGGAACCTTTCATGAATATGAAGGAGCTGAGCAACCTCAATCTCTATGAGACTAAGCTTAAAAATCTTGAGGGAATTTCGGCTTTCAAGAAGCTATTCAGTCTAGCGGTCACATCCAATACGATCAACGATTTGAGCGCCCTTGATGGAAACGCCTCCATTGAACAGCTAACAATAAGCCATAACCCCGTAAAGGATCTTTCCCCGCTTACTCGCATGCCGGCCCTGAAGACTGTAACATTGTCCCGCGGGCAGGAAGCAAGTTTTACGAAACCGGTAGGCGAGCTGCCATTTACCGTTCAGTTTGATGATTGATATTTAGAGCACTTTATTTTAAGCCGGCGAAAATGCAAGCCGTCAGCCGACAAGGCGGGCGGCTTGCATTCATCAACACGCATATTGCAATCTGGAATTATTTTGAATGTTTTTTTCTTTGCATGCAGTCTAATCAGTAAAGGGGGCGAAGGAATGGATCCTTGTCAGGTACCGGGCAATGATCAGGCGGCGGACATCGAGCGCATGATGGCACTCTATGGCGACAGCATTCTTCGCCTTTGCTTTCTTTACCTTCACGACCGGGCGCTTTCAGAAGACGCCGTGCAGGAAACGTTTTTGAGAGCCTTCAAAAGTCTATGCAGCTTTAGGGGCGAATGCAGCGAGGAAACTTGGCTTGTACGCATAGCGGTCAACTGCTGTAAAAGCATATCCCGTACCGCTTGGTTCCGCCACGTGGACAGAAGCATAACTTTGGATATCCTGCCGGAACCGTCATTGTCGCACGACATAAAGGACGATACGGTAATTGTGGAAGTGATGCGCCTGCCGGGCAAATACAGGGAAGTGATCCTCCTGTATTACTATCAGGGAATGCGGACAAAGGAGATTGCCGAAACCCTCTCCCTTCCGCAGCCTACGGTATCTTCCCGCCTGAAACGGGCAAAGAACCGGCTTGCAAAACGGCTGGAAAGGTGGTATTTCGATGAATAAAAATTTCAGGCAAGCCGTCGATGCACGCCTCTCCGGCATGACAATGCATATGGGAATGAAAGCTCAAGTGCTTTCCGCCATCGAAAAAGAAGGAGAGACAGCTATGAAAAAAAAGATTCCTGCAGCCGCCGTCATCGCACTTGTGCTGCTGCTGGCCGCCCTGGCCACAGCCATGGCGCTTACAAACGGCTTCGGGCTGTTTGATCTGATGGGCAAGGACAAGAAAGAAGTCTTTTCCACCGTCCAGCCGGACGCTTATGCCCTTTTGAAAAAGGATTTGGCTTCCTACAGCTTTGAACATGTGGACGTAACCATCAAGGAAGCCGTATTCGACGGCAGATACCTGCGGGTCGTGTACGCAACCAGGGACCGGAGCGCTACTGAACCCTTCCAAGTAGATTTCGACACAGAGCAGGCGGAAAGCTTCACATTTGACGCTGCCAATAAAGATCACATCAACTGGATAGTGATGGACTGGTGCCTGATCAACGGGGAGCATGTCGACCCACTGGGCGAATGCGGCACCTATGCAGGCGAAGGCAACGGTGAGATCGTGGCCTGGGAGCAGTTCGATCTGTCCCAATTGACCTTGGGTGATACTTTCACGGTGGAGCTTCCCATACGCAATACAAAGGATACGCCAAAGGAGCTTTCCTTCACGCTGTCCTCCGTGAATCTGCCGGGGGTATATCATGTTCAGCCTACTGAAGAAACAAAAATCGGCGATTACTCGGCAAAAATAAGCGAATTCCTCATTTCACCCATCCGCATTTATGTGGATTTGCAGCTCACAGTAGACGCCGGGGTGTCCATGGAACGGTGCGGGAAAATCATGAATCAATGGATGATGGACGGGAAGCTTTCCGGGGAAGCGGGAAAGAATGAACTGACCGTATCAGGCTGCTCAGCAGGATATACGGAAAATACCCTCTGGTCGGATAAGGATTTTGCCGATCACATTGTGGATAATACGAAGCCGGTTAAAATCATCGTCCATTTCGAGTTCCTTACCAGCTCCGGTTATTCCGACATGTTCCAACTCGCTGCAGGGGATGACAGCATCCTGATTCCCAATGTTGCTGCCAAATAGATCATGTTTTCTCATACCTGGATAAATCGCAGGCTGCCGGGTCTCGCCGGCAGCCTACATCGTTTTTTCTATTCATAAAACCACGCGGTACGGTCTTCCTCGGTTCGTTCGGGTATTTCATTGAGGCCAAGTGAAAGCAAATTGTCAATGTAGGCCGCAATATCGTAGGCGCAGTGGAAATCAAGGACATCCTCGTCGTGAATGGTTACCTTGAATTCTTTTTCGCATGCGATGATAAGCTTTGCAATATCCAGCGGATCTACACCATTGTCTTTTGTCAGAGGCATTCTAGAGGTTATGTCCACCGCCTCTACGCCGATGATTTCCGCCAGGAGCTTCCTTACCTTGAGAATAACCAAACAAATCCCTCCCTCACACAATCACACCAGCAGCGGGCTGATTTCCCCGGTGTAGAAAAGGTTCAGCCTATGCAGTGCCCTCGTACACGCTATATACAAGAGCCCCTTGTCATCCTCTGTACGGTAATGCTCCTGATCCGCATCGCATACAAGCACAGCGTCAAACTCCAATCCTTTTGCCATGAAAATGGGTAGTACAATTGTACCCTTTATATCCGCCACGCTGTCGTGATGGATAAACCGCAGCGCCATCCTGCTCTTTAATCTTTCATATACAATGGAGGCGTCTTTTTCCGTCTTGCAGATGAGTCCAATGGACCCATATCCTTTCTCCTTGCAGGCCGTTACTTCTTCTGTCAGCAGATCATCCATCTTTGAAAGGCTTAAAGCCCCGTGAACAACCGGCTCCTCGCCTGACCGGCTGAAGCATTGCCCCGCCATGTTCGGGGGAAGGAACTTTGCACTGAAGCGCCATATCTCCTCCGTGCAGCGGAAGCTCTTTTCCATGGTGGCGAACGTTGATTTACCCTTGTTAAGAATAGCGCTGATATGTTGGTACATCGAAGTATCCGCCGGCTTCCCGATGGACTGGTTGACATCCCCCAAAATGGTATAGCGCGCATAGGGACACAGGTCACGCAATAGGGCGAAATGCAAAAGCTCCTCGTCCTGGGCCTCGTCTATTACAAGCTGCCTGATATGGCTGTAATCATCACAGCCGTGAACCCTAATAAACAAATAGGACATCGCACCGGCATCATCATATTTGATCTGCTCTTCCGCCAGCTGACCGCTTGTAAGCAAAAAAATCTCCTCGATGTTTTCAGGCAGCACGATACCCTTGGCAAGTCGGTAAAAACTCTTTTTATCACTGAAGAGCCTTCTATACAGCGCTTTTACATCGATCCTGGTAAACTTCCGTATTTCTTTAAGGAGCGCGGAGCTCTCGCGAATGGAAATCCACCGGGCGAATTCCTCCATCTCCGTCATATGCTCAGGAAACCGTGCCGCAAAATGATTCAGCTTCCGTATGCGGTTTTTGCGCAGACGGTGCACTTTCTCGAGTATTTCCTGCTCCAGCCATATAAGGCGCATCCCTAAAACCGCAATCTTTTTTGGATTGCAGACGGCGGATTTCAAAACATCCCGGTATGCAATGCAATGTCCGTCATAGTCCACATCCTGAAAATCAATCCAATTTCTTGGCAAGTCCAGAACAAGCCGGTCAAGTATCTTCATAAACGCATAAGACCCCTTGAATGCCATGCTGCTTTTCCATAGTTCAGCCTGTCTATCCTTCCGGCATGAAAGCAGCTTTTCCAGCCATTCGCCCCTGGACTGTATCGTATCCTGCGCAAATATGCTTTGAAAGATATCTTCCAGGAGTATGGTTTTCACATTGCTCTCCCCAAGTTCCGGCAGAACATTCGAAATGTATTTTTCATATACAGTGCTGGGGGACAGAATAAGAATATCGTTGGCACTTAACTTGCCCGCCAGTTCCCGGTACATAAGATACGCAACCCTATGCAGCGCAATGGATGTCTTGCCGCTTCCCGCCGCGCCCTGTACCAAAAGCACATCGCTTTCCATATCCCTGATGACGATGTCCTGATCCTTTTGAATGGTCTCCACAATGGTTTTCATTTGAGGCGTGGCATTTTTTGAAAGCAGGTTCCTAAGGAATTCGTCGATAATCTGAATATCCGCATCAAAAAAGAATAGAAGATTCCCCTGCTTTATTTCATACTGCCGCTTAAGCTGCACCTCGCCTGTGACCGTGCCGGCAGGCGCTTCATACGACGCCTTGCCCAGGCCATGGCGGTAAAATACGCTGGATACTGGCGCACGCCAATCATGTACGTGTAGGATAAGCGTATCCTTTTCCATCAGCGTGCAGCGGCCGATATAAATGCTTTCTGCTTTCTCTTCCCCGTTGAAGCGAAAATCGATCCGCGCAAAATAAGGCGAATCCAGCATGTTTCCCAAAGACTGGATTGTTGCGGTTTCTTTTTCACGAGCGGCGATTTGATCGGATTCGGGCTGAAAATATTGGCTCAGCTCAGCCAGGTCGTGAAAGCCCTGCATGGAGTACAGGCTTGATATGGTGTCTGCCCGCGGCGCATACTCCTGTACATCATCATGCGCGGAAGAGATGGCCGTCTCCCGCTCTTCCCGTTTTTGCTTTAGCTGCGCTATTTCCCTTTGCACGAAAGCGATCGTGTGCTCCAAATGAAGATTTTCAGACAGCAGTTCCTTCTGTTCCTGCGCTTGCTCCATTCTTCAAAATCCCCTTTCGTTTAATGGCGGGATGAGATTGGGCACTTTCCGTCGTGCGTGTAGTCTAGCATATTTGCCCTCAAATATACAGTCTTGTTGTTAAGGCGGCCCCATGCTATAATATAAGTGGCCAAGAGGAGAAAGCGCTATCGATATTTCGTTTGAATGCCAGGATCAAATGGTATATGTAAAGAAAAAGAGCCGTCGCTTAAGACGGCTCTTTTGTTGATAGTTGACTGTTTGGAGTTTAAAAAGGTCAGCCTGAATACTTGCCGATTGCATATACGTTTTCATGCCTTGCATTGCCTGATTTGGATATATCTCCATCGAGGTATATACTTCCTGCAGCCCCTTTGTCCTCTCTGGAATCCAGCTTGAATCTGCTAACTTCCTCACGCAGCGTGGACGCCTGGGCGGACATTTCTTCGCTGGTTGCGGAGTTTTCCTCAGCCGTGGCGGCATTGGTTTGCACAACGGCTGAAACTTGGTTAAGTCCTTGTTTGATCTGTTCAATGGCAATGGCCTGATCGGAGGATGCATGATCTATTTGAATGATGTTTACGTTAGCTTCCTTCGCCTTTTCACTGACATCAAACAGAATCTTAGCGGTTTGTTCCGTAATTTGCGAACCTTCCGCTACAGTGGAAGCCGAGCGCTGAATCAATTCTGCAGTCTGCTTGGCGGCTTCTGCTGATTTTGCTGCAAGGCTTCGCACTTCATCCGCAACAACGGCAAAGCCTTTTCCGGCATTTCCGGCACGGGCAGCTTCGATAGCGGCATTCAGCGCAAGAATGTTGGTCTGGAAAGCGATATCTTCAATGACCTTTGTAATGTTTGCAATCTGATTGGACGAAGCCCCAATATTCGCCATAGCTTTCGTCAGCTGCACCATATGCTCGTTGCCGGCAAAGACGCCTGCGCTTACCTGTTCCACGTATTGTGTCGCAGACTTTACGTTCACTGAGTTTTTTGCCGCCTGTTCTGCAATTTTGGTAATGGAGACACTCAGTTCTTCCACGGAAGAAGCCTGCTCTGTCGAGCCGGTCGCCAGGGACTGTGCTCCGCTTGCCACCTGCGAGGCACCTGCACTCACCTGCCCTGCTGCAGTGTTAATCGTCATCAAAGTGTGATTCAGGGCGGCGGCGGTATCTTCCGTAGCCTTCTTGAGGGCGGCATAGTCGCCGGGATAATCAATTTCTGCTCTTATGCGCAGGTCGCCTTGGGATATCTTGGTGAAATTGTTGATCACATCTCCAAGAATTGAGCCCTGCAGCTCATTTGTCTGTTTGATAAGCCTGGCCATATTCCCAAGCTCGTCACGGCTGTCATAATTCACATTGGCCTTCATATTGCCTTTGGCAATTTCAGTAAACACCCGTTCGATCTCTTTGACCGGAGACAAAATGGATTTTCTGATCGCGTAGATGACGATGATTGTCACCACAAAGGAAACGATTGCAACAGATACCAGCATGATCCATGCTACAGTCTGCGTGCGCGCAGCATCCTCCCTTTGTACTCCGGCCTGCTGCACCTCGTTATCACTGAACTCAACAACCATCTCGGCCAATTTATTGAATTCGGGTATGTATTGCTCCTCAAAAAGCTTTAAGGCCAGCGCCTTATCTGTTTCATTATCATTTCCAAGCAGCTTCGTAACCTGCTGCCGTACCGATGCGGTTTTTTTAAGCTGGGATGTAGCCTCTGCAATTTTTTCTTCCATTGCCCGGTCCATCTGATTCTTGGTAAACGCATTCAGGCTTTCCCCCACACGGGCGGAGTCATTGGCGGCCTCGTTCAGGTATGCTTCTTTTTCCCCCTTTGTATCTGCTTTCATTGCTTGCAGCATGTAGCGCTCAACGGAAACAAGATCACGCCTTATGCTCCAGGTGGAGTTTATATTGGGAACTGTATACGTAGCGTACAGATCAACCTGTTGCACGATTTGCCCAATGCTTAACATAGCTGACCCGACGGTTAGAATCATCAGAATCAATACGATACCGAATCCTGCAATAAGTTTCATGCTGATTGTTAGGTTTTTCATTTGTATTCCTCCTATGCTTTTGTGCTTTTCATGTACGTAGATCGTATTTGATATCACCTTTTTATTGCCTACCGACAAGAAAACCTTATAAAAATGGAGATAACGAACGAAATATGCCGTATACGGAATTTGCTATAATTGATTTGGCCGTACTTGCAATCACGTAGCATTTCCCAAGCAGATCCATTCGTCATCCGTCAAAAGATTCTGGCAATCCAGCAAAAGGATAACGCTTTTTCCCACCTTCCCGATCCCTTTGACAAACTTGTGATCTGTTTTATTGATGGTAGGTGCTGGCGCGATATCCTCATCCTCTAATTTCAATACTTCTGACACACTGTCAACAATCAGGCCAATTGAAATTTGCTTGATGTCTATTATGATAATGCAGGTCTTTCCGTCATATTCTCTAGCTGACTTTTTAAAGCGCAGGCGAGCGTCTATGACCGGAACGATCTTGCCCCGAAGATTTGTGATTCCCTTTACGTACTGCGGCATCTCAGGGATTTCCGTTATTGGCTGGACACCGATGATTTCAGTAATATGGCGTATCTCTATGCCATACATCTCATAGCCCATGTAAAATATGAGGTGCTTTCCTTTCAGCGTATCCTCCTCCCGCCCTTCCATATTCTGGCTAATTGACTGCGTCATTTTTATACTCCTCCTTTTTTGATCGTATCTTGTTATTGAGCCCGGTGGGATCAACACCGGAATCCACAAATAATTAGTCGTCCGTATCAATCCTCTGCTTTTGAGTTAATCTAGTTGTGATTTTATGAAATTCACGACAAATTTGGCACATCCTTAGGCTTCACATGTCCATATATATGTGGGTTGCTGAAAAACGCTTCCTCCAAATTTTCGTGATTCTGACCTTTAGCGCAATTATAAGCTCAATTTGTGTTAATTTCAAGAAAATTTCTGATCTTTAACACAAATTTAAGAGGTGTACAATGAAAATATACGATTTTGATGGCCACAAGAACATCAGCGGTGAGCGAATCAGAGAAGCGAGATTGAAGCGAAGACTATCACAGGCAGACTTGGCAGCAAAAGTACAGATTGAAGGCATTACACTTGAGCGGGACAGCATAAGCAGAATAGAAATTGGTACGCGATTCGTTGCAGATTACGAATTGATGACTTTTTCAAAGATATTGGGTGTCGATGTGAATTGGCTCCTGTCGGATGATGATACATGGCCCCCAGCGCAGGTGAAATGATCCGAACATTTCCTGCAAACATTCAAAAAACAAATCATATGATTAAAAACCCGTCCCCTCAATTGGTTACGGTATATTTCACAATTCCATATCAGCGAGTCCAAACAAGCCAGTTCTCATATTTCATGCCATTGTGTATACTGTGGTGGATCATATCACTATCTTAATAAAATAGTTATGCAATCGATTGCATTATATCAGATTCCACTTTCCAATATTTGTTATGCCGTTGTTCCTGTCCCATTAAATTTCTTCATGACACCGCTATATATTCGTGTTTTCTTTTCCATGAGTTATTTTTAAACCAAACAAATAATTCGATTATTTTATTATAAATATTTTTATTGTATCATTAAATATGGACCAATAAATGTTTCCGGCATAGCTGCTTTATGATCCGATACATAATACATTGCAACCAAATGATATATTGGGTATAAATTATCGACTTTGATAGAATCTATTGACTTCTTTGTACACCTACGATATACTTGACTTACTTTCGATATGGAAATTGTACATAATAGATGCGATGATGAGATACTCTGATGGATTGCTCATGGCATACGTGTTATCAAACCGTATGTCGTGTCAATAATAAAAAGGAGGTTACCAACATGCGCAAAACCCTGTCCGTTCTCCTCGCGCTGGCGATGCTGCTCTCGCTCATCCCCGTGGCGTTCGCTGAAGGGACGACCGAAGTCGGGACTCCGCGCCGGGAAACCCTTATTGTTGAGACCCAGACTCCGACCGACACACCGGGCCAATTCAACTCCTACATGCAGGGCACCCAAATGGGCTTTGGCATCCATCAGCTTATGTCCGCCATGATGTGGGAAATGGATACTGTCAAGGGCGAGCAGTTCGGCGAAGTGGCTGACGGCATGCCCGTTTCCAACGCTGATTTTACCGAGCATACGGTGAAAATCCGCCAGGGCATCAAGTGGTCTGACGGCGAAGACCTCACCGCTGACGACGTGGTCTTCACCTTCAACATGATCATGTCCAACCCCGGTATCAACCAGTGCGACTACTACAACCAGGTGTTCAAGTCCGTGGAAAAGGTTGACGACTACACCGTGAAGATCGTGACGAAGGAATCCTTCCCCCGTCTTGCGATGAAATTTGGCGTCACTATCTGGGGCAACGATCTGCGCATCGTTCCCGAACACATCTACTCCAAGGTGGGAGATGTGACCACGTTCAAGGATGAGAAGCCCGTTGTGGCCGGCCCCTACACCGTGAAATCCTATGACGAGCTTGGCAAGTGGATCCTGTACGAGCGCCGCGAAGACTGGCAGAACAGCACCGTCGGCGTCGTAACCGACAAAATGCCTCAAGCCAAGTACATCCTGGTCAAGGCTCTGGGCGATGACACCACCCGCCAGATGGCTATGATCAACAACGAAGTTGACATCCTCTGCGAAGTCACCCCCGAAATCCTGGAGGTCATGACCTCCGCCAACGACAAGATCGCCGCCTGGTACAAAGAGTTCCCATACGCCACCAGCGACGACCCCTGCTCCAAGGGTATTGCCTTCGAAATGGCTAAAGAACCCTACAACAATCCGGACTTCCGTTGGGCCATCGCTCTGGCGATGAACTTTGACGAGATCTCCCAGAACATCTTCGACGGCGTGGGCCGCGCAAGCCCCCTGCCGATGCTTACCGCTACCAGCGCCATGCAGGAACTGTATTTCAAGCCCCTGATGCCCTGGCTTACGGAATTCACCCTGGATTTGGGCGATGGCACCACTGTGAAGCCCTTCGACCCCGACTATGCCGAGCGCATGGGCAAGGCCCTGCGTGACCAGGGCAAAAACATCCCCACGGATCACGACGCTCTTGTCGACATGTTCGGCTACGGCTGCTGGAAGTACGATACCGCTGCGGCTGAGAAGCTGCTCGTCAAGGCCGGCTTGGAAAAGAAGGCCGATGGCTGGTACTTCAAGGGCGCACCCTTCGTCATCCATATGAGCTACCTGGCCAACACCGAAGCTCAGGCCGGCCGCGGCACCCAAGCTGCGTATGACCAGCTGACAAAGTTCGGCCTCAAGTGCGAGATCACCGGTGAATCCAGTGCAACCTGGGATACCAACGGCGCCACCGGCAACTGGGAAGTCGCCGGCTACTGGCCCACCGGCTTCATCACCAAGGACATTTACTCCCAGATCAACGGCTGGGATGCCGATCTGATCGTGCCCCTTGGCGAGCGTGGAGCCGGCCAGGGTTCCCGCTGGAACAACAAAGAAGCCACCGACATCATCCACCAGCTTGCCAAGCTGTCTCCCGATGATCCCAAATCTTACGAACTGGCCATGGAATTCGAGAAGATCGCTATCAAGGATCTGCCCTTCATCGGCTTCCACTCCGGCGTGAAGTTCGTTCCTACCAACAGCACCTACTGGAACAACTACCCCAGCGCCGAAAATCCCTACAATGGTCCCTGGTGGTGGTGGAGCTGCTTCAAGTACATCACGACCGAAATCACCCCTGTTGCCAAGTAAGCTCTAACACATAGCCTTAAAAAGGCTGGGCGAACCGAGGCACGCGCGCCGCATAAGCTGCGCGTGCCTCATTCTTTATAACAGCAATCCTGAGCTTCTGCCGGGTAGTTTGGTTATTACGGATTATGATCATTTGCTGATTCAGCAAAGGGGTGTAGCCATTGAAATTCTGGAAATATTTCGGTCTCCGCCTTCTGACGTGGGCCTTGACCATTTTTATAGGCGTTACCTTCATATTTTTTATCCCTCGTATGTTCCCCTCGGACCCTGTGGAGAACATGATCGGCCAGATCCAGTCCCGCTCCGGGCAGATGGACCCAGTGCAGATGGAATCGCTGCGCAGATCGCTGCGCGTTCAGTTCGGGCTGGATGGTTCGATTTTGGAGCAGTACGAGACATTCCTGTGGAAGGGACTGCTGCACTTTGATTTTGGTCCGTCCCTGATGAGCTATCCCACCCCTGCGGGGGAGATCATAAGCACCTATCTTCCTTATACGCTGGGCCTGTCCCTGGTCACGACGATCGTCGCCTGGACCCTCGGCAATATCATCGGCCTGCTGGCCGGATTCAGGAAAAACAAGCGTTCCTCCAAGATTCTGGAGGGTATGGCCATCTGTCTCTACCCTATCCCTTATTTCATCATTGCCCTGATCCTGCAGATCGTGTTCGCATTCGTGCTGGGATGGTTCCCGCTGCAAACCACCATCAACACCATGGGTGGTTTTGGCACGTACATCACTTCCCTCCTGCGGGCATCCATCCTGCCAGCTGTTTCAATCCTGCTGTTGGGCATGGGCTGGTGGATCATTTCCATGAAATCCCTCGCCGGTACTACGGCTGAGGAGGATTTTGTAATGTATGCCCGCTACCGCGGCCTTTCGGAAGGCAAGATCGGCCGAAGCTACGTATTCCGCAATTCCATACTGACGCAGATCACCGCATTGGCCATGAGCCTGGGCGGGGTGTTCAACGGCTCCATCATGACGGAGATCATCTTCGGCTATCCGGGCGTTGGTACGCTGATCCAAAAAGCAATTCTGCAATCAGATTACAATATGATCCTGGGCTGCATCACCATATCCATCGTCGCTATCTCCACAGCGACGCTGATCGCAGACCTGATCTATCCCCTTATCGATCCACGCATTCGCTATAATTAAGAAAGGAGGGACCACGCATATGAGAAAGTTTTGGAAAAACGCGAACATACGCCTGAAGATTGGCTTGTTCATGACTGCGTTTTTCGTGATCCTGGGGTTCGTTGTATTTTATTTCCCCCATATCAACCCCTTCACGTTCAATACCTATCCTAAGAAGCTGGCTCCTTCCGCTGCGCATTGGCTGGGCACCACCAGCATGGGCCAGGATATCTTCTGGCTGCTCATCGAAGGCATTCATAACTCGCTGTTGATTGGCCTGATCGTGGCGACCATCGGTACTGTGGTGGGCGTGTTCGTGGGGCTGGTGGCGGGCTTCTCCGGAGGCGCGCTGGACCGGGTTCTCACCGTGATCACAGATACTTTCGTCGTGATCCCTTCCCTGCCCATCCTGATACTGATGACCGCGCTTATGAGGGGTTCCGCCACCGTCATCATGATGGCGCTGGTGCTGGGTATGTTCGCCTGGGCCTGGCCCAGCCGTCAGATCCGCTCTATGGCACTGACGATCAAGGAGCGCGACTTCATCCACACTGCCTGGTTCTCGGGCGAGGGCACGGTCCAAGTTGTGATAACCGAGATCCTTCCCTTCGCTCTGACCTGGTCACTGTCCAACTTTATGAACGCGACACTGGCGGCCATCGCCTCCGAATCCAGCCTGGCAGTGCTTGGCCTTTCTCCCGCCAACCTGATTTCCCTGGGCAATATCATCCAGTGGGCCAGGGAGCGAAACGCCATCTTCGCAAAGCAATGGTTCTGGATCGGCTCGCCCATTGTGGCCACGGTGCTGCTGTTTATCGGCCTGTTCCTGCTCATTACGGGTTATAACGACTATATGTCCATGAAGAGGGGTAGGTAAAAGATGCTTAAAATCAACCATCTGTCCACCTCTTACAAGACCATTGACGGCAATGTGCACGTCGTAAAAGACGTCAATTTCGAGATTTTCGACAACGAAATATTCGGCATCGCCGGCGAATCCGGGTGCGGGAAGACAACGCTATTAAAGGCCCTGTATGATATCGTTGAATTCCCCCTGGAAATCGATTGCGGAAAGGTTATTTTAAGCGGCGAAAAGAACGGAAAGCCCTTCTCTTTTGAAACCGGTAACATTCGCAAGACCTGGTGGAACAATATCTCTTATGTGCCCCAGGCCGCGCAGAGCGTCTTGAATCCCATCACGCGCTTAAAATCCCAGTTCCTTGACTCCATACCCAAGGCGGATAGAAAAAACGAGACGGAAGAGCAGACGATCAAGCGCGTGGCACAATACTTGGAGGAGTTGAGCCTTTCCCCCGATCTATTGAACGCCTTCCCCTTCCAGCTATCCGGCGGCATGCGGCAGCGCGTGATCATTGCGCTTGCCACGTTCATGTCTCCCAATGTAGTATTGGCCGATGAGCCTACTACAGCGCTGGACGTGGTGGTGCAGCGGGGTATCCTGATGATGCTGATGCGTTTGCAGAAGCAGTTCAAGAACACCCTGGTACTTGTCAGCCATGACATGGGCGTTCACTACCAAATCACCAACCGTATGGGCATCATGTATTCAGGCAGCTTTGTGGAACTGGGCAATACGGAGGATATCTTCAACGACCCCATTCACCCCTATACCAAGATGCTGATCAGCGCGCTCCCTAAAGTAGGCGACAAGAGCCAAAAGGTTGGCATACCCGGCCGCCCGCCCGCGCTCACCAATCCACCACCGGGCTGCCGATTCGCGCCACGCTGCCCTACTGCCTCGGAGCGGTGCCATAGGGACTGCCCCGCATTCCGCGAGGTACGTCCGGGCCGCTTTACCGCCTGCCATAAGCTGAACGAGGGGGTGAAATAAGATGGCGGAAAAGCAATTAAGCATGCCTGTTGCCCAAGTTAAAGGAACGGCTGCACCCAAAAAGCTGCTTGAAATAAAAAACGTTAGTAAAATCTTCAGGATCGGCGGCCTGCTTCTGGGCAAGAAACTTGTAGCCATCGACGACGTCTCCCTGGATATCGATGCCGGAAAACCGGTGATCCTGTCCATTGTTGGCGAATCAGGATGCGGCAAATCCACACTCTGCAAAATGATCCTTCGCCTGTACAAGCCGGACATGGGCGATATTCTTCTGTCAGGCAATTACTATGCCAATAAGAAGGGTTACAACCCCCTGCAGTTTCGCCTGGATGTGCAGCCCATTTTCCAAAACCCCTACGAATCCTTCTCGGCCCGAAAAACAGTTGATACATATCTGTTCAATACTGCGCTGCGCCTTGGCATATGCAAAACCCGAGCGGAGGCTGAAAAGCTGGTAGACGAAACGCTGCGCAACGTAGGCATGTCGCTGAGTGTAGTCAAGGGAAAATATCCCACGCAGTTTTCCGGCGGCGAGCTGCAGCGCGTTTCCATTGCCCGGGCGCTCATTACGCGCCCGAAGCTCATCATTGCCGACGAACCTGTGGCTGCCATCGACGCATCCATGAAAATGAACATCGTCAACCTGTTCAAGGAGCTAAAGGATAAATACAAGGTCTCCTTCATCTACATCACCCATGACCTTTCCACGGCCTACTACGTATCCGATTATATCGCCACGCTCTATCGCGGCTGCCTGATCGAATACGGCCCTGCCAAGGAGATCATGGACGAGCCCGCGCACCCGTACACGGAGCTTCTGATGAACGCGGTGCCCCGCGTTGGCGATAAGTGGGATAAGGAGTTGGTCATGCCAGATACTGAGGATAAGGAGTACGCCATCTCCTACTGCAAGTTTGCCCCCCGCTGTCCTTACGCGACGGTGGAGTGCAGGAAAAATCGGCCTAAAATGGTGTCATTTAACGGTTCCCGAAAGGTATTGTGCTTCCATCCTCTTGTAAAAGCGCAAGCCGGCAGCAGGGAAGCGTAAGGGTATATGGAATAGTACAAATGAATGCACTTAATTTATGAAAGGATCGGATTTCATGGTTCCGCATTATGATATCTCTCAAATACGCATAGGCACATGTGTACCCGGCTGGTATGCCGAAAAATGGGCACCACATCTTATGGATATTGGCTTCGAAACTTTATCGATCAACTTCCACATGGATTACTATGACACGAATATTGAGGAGCAGGGTCCGCGTATGAAAGCGCTGGCCGAAGAAAAGGGCGTCGAAATTACAACGCTGGGTTATTATTGCAACGCCCTTGAAAATGAACAGCATAAACAGAATCTAATACGTGCAATCAATGCCGCGCACCTGTATGGAGCGAAAATCATATCCACATTCGCCGGCGCGTATGAAGGAAAGCCCGTGGACGAAGCGCTTCCCCAATTCGGCAAAGTTTTTAGGGAACTGGCAAAGTACGCCGAAGACAAAGGCGTCCGCCTTGCCATTGAAAACTGCCCCATGGGCGGTACCTGGGACCGCGCAACCTGCAATATCGGCTTTAACCCAAGGGCGTGGGAGCGCATGTTTGATGAGGTCAAGAGCGATGCCCTCGGCTTGGAATGGGAACCCGCACACCAGATGATACAGCTTATCGATCCCATCGCTCAGCTCCGCAAATGGGTAAAAAAGGTTTATCATGTCCATGGAAAGGACGCCAGCATTGACCACCGCGCGGTCAGTGATTATGGCGTGCTTTGCAATACAGACTGGTATGCTCCCGAACGTACGCCGGGCTTTGGTGACAGCGACTGGCGTGACATCATTTACATTCTGCATACTGGCGGCTATACTTTGGACATCTGCGTGGAAGGCTACCACGACCCCATCTACAAAAAGGATTGGGAGATGACGGCTCAGAAACATGCCCTCGCCTATCTAAAATGGTGCCGCGGGGGAGATTTTACGCCAAATCCGTGGGAATGATACTAAAGAAGCCATTAGGCTAATGGAGGGAATCTGATGAAATACATGCATAGCGAATGGAAAGGCCGCCTGAAGCATTGGACAGAAACGCTCAGGCAGGACTTGTATCTTCCTCTGGGAGATATAAGCCTGGAGGGCTTCACCACCATGGCACATATCATGCCTGACGAGGCATCAAAAGGATCGTTTACGCCTGTCCCCTTCGGCTTAAAATGGGGCCATACCTATGAATACTTGTGGCTGCGAGGCGCAATCTCGCTGCCCAAGGAGGCTGAAGGCCGTAGGATCGTCATGAACCTGCGCACTGGCGGCGAGGCCACGATTTTTGTGGACGGAAAAGCTTTCGGTACCTACCGCGCCGATTGGGTGAGGGAACCCCACCATTTTCTGGTGGATAATATTCTGACGCAAAGCGGCAAAGCCAACAAGCAGTATAATATCCTGATTGAAGCTTATGCCGGGCATTTCTTCCCGGAAAGCCCGCTTGGCGGCTGCGCCACAGGCCCCGTTTTGCCGGGCGCTTATTCCGATCCCAAAAAAGAGGGCGAGCGTGCAACGCTGGAAAGCTGCACCTACGGTATTTGGAATGAGGATGCGTATCAGATCTATCTGGATGTAGAGGCCTTGACGCAGATTCTGGAGCAAATCGATCCCGAGAGCCTTCGCGCCGATAAAATCGCCTCCGCGCTGGAGCAATTCTCCCTAACAGTAGATTTTGAGCAGCCGCTTGAAAAGCGCATCGCAGATTACAAAAAAGCCCGGGAAGTGCTTCGCCCAGCCATGGAAGCGCACAACGGCTCCACCATGCCCGAATTTTATGCCATAGGCAATGCTCACCTCGATCTGGCGTGGCTATGGCCTATGGCCGAGACGCACAGGAAAACGGCACGTACATTCGGCGCGCAGCTACGTTTATTGGAGGAGTATCCGGAATACCGGTTTCTGCAAAGCCAGCCTGCCGCCTATGTCATGTGCCGGGAGTACTATCCTGAACTGTACGAGCGCATCAAGAAGGCAATTAAGGGCGGCCACTGGATCGCCGAAGGCGCCATGTGGGTAGAACCTGACACGAATATGACCAGCGGTGAATCGCTGGTGCGCCAGCTCATCCATGGCAAGCGATTTTTCCAAGAAGAATTGGGCGTGGACAGCGTAGTGCTGTGGCTTCCCGACACCTTCGGCTACTCCGCCGCACTGCCGCAAATTCTAAAGGGATGCGGCGTAAAGTACCTGGTGACGCAAAAAATCTTCTGGTCCTACAACGAAGGCGATACATTCCCCTACCACTACTTCACATGGCAGGGCGCCGACGGCTCCAAGATCGATACCTTCCTGCCCACCAGCTATACGTACCGCACAGATCCTAAGGAACTGTGCGAAACATGGAATAAGCGCGTGCAAAAGCGCGGCCTGGATGCATTCCTGCTGCCCTTCGGCTATGGCGATGGCGGCGGCGGCCCATGCCGCGATCACATTGAATATGCGCTGCGTGAAAAGGATATAGAGGGCGTGCCGAAGGTCCATATGGAATCCCCCACCCGATTCTTTGAGATGATGGAAGAGGATGGTGGTCCGCAGCATACGTATGTAGGCGAATTGTACTTCTCCGCGCACCGCGGCGTATATACGTCGCAGGCAGCTATTAAGAAGGGCAACAGAAAGAGCGAGCTTGCGCTGCGCGAAGCTGAAATGTGGGGCGCACTGGCTATGCTTAAGGGCTTTTCATATCCTCTGCACCGTATGGACGCGGCCTGGAAGCGGCTGCTGCTCAACCAGTTCCACGACATTCTGCCGGGTTCCTCCATCGCCCGCGTCTATGAAGAGGCAAGAAAAGACCATAAATGGATTATCAACGAGGCACAGGCTGTTCTGAGTGACGCTCAAAGAGCACTTGCAGAAGGCGGAGGCGTCACGGTTTACAACTCCCTGTCCTTTAAGCGGGAAGAGCTGGTTACACTGCCTGAAGCATTCGCACAGGGCGCAAAAACGGCAGATGGCACGGCAGTGCCCGTGTTTAAGACTGCCAACGGTGTGCTGGCACTGATCGAAGTGCCCGCCTGCGGCGCTGTATCCCTGGTACCGGCAGATGCTAATGCAAAACAGCCTGTGGCCAGCGCAAAGCTTACGAAAGACGGGGCCATACTGGAAAATGAACTTATCCGGGCCGTGTTCAACGATCGTGCCGAGGTTGTCTCCTACATCGACAAGCAGACCGGGCGCGAATATGCGGCACAGCCGATGAACCGCCTGCTCCTGTTCAAGGATGTTCCAAGGCTGTTTGACGCCTGGGATATCGATTCAAACTACATTCAGCAGCCGGTGAATATTGATGAACCGGTGAAACTGTCCATACGTGAAGCAAACGGCCTGCGTGCCGTACTCACCATGGAACGCACGGTATTAAATTCCACCTTCACGCAGGATATCGTCCTTGCCGCCAACAGCCGCAGGATTGATTTTAACACGCATGTGGTTTGGAGCGAGCTGCACAGGCTGTTGAAGGTATCTTTCCCGATGACCGTGGAAGCGACGGAAGCTATCAACGAAATACAGTATGGCTACCTCACACGGCCCGCACACCGCTCCCGCTCCTATGACAAAGACCGCTTTGAGGTCTGTCAGCAGCGCTACAGCGCCCTTTGTGACCAGACGCACGGCGCGGCTGTACTGAACGACTGCAAATATGGCATCAGCCAGCTGGACAACGAGCTGCAGCTGACGCTTCTGCGCGCGGCATCAAGCCCCGAAATGCGGGCCGACAATGGCGAGCACACCTTCACCTATGCCTTTACCGCATGGGAAGGGCCGTTTGCCGATTCCCCGGTGGTTAAGGATGCCTATGCCCTCAACGTTCCGCTGCAGGTAGCGCCCGGTACATGCAATAGCTTCAGCGCGTTCTCGCTGGATAAGGCGAATGTATTCATCGATACGGTGAAACCCGCCGAAGATGGCAGCGGTGATGTGATCCTGAGGCTCTACGAGGCCAAGAAGGGTGACACAAACTGCATACTGAACATTGGTATCCCGGCTGCCACGGTTTGGGAATGCGACATGCTGGAGAACAAGCAGTCTGGAGTTACACTTCAAAATGGCCAAGTCAGATTGCACTTCCGTCCGTTTGAGGTAAAAACACTGCGGATGAAGCGATAAGAATGATCCTCTAAAAGCCCAAAACGCCGCGCTTTCCTGCAATGCGCGGCGTTTCTTTTTACCCAAAACACTCAATTGTTTCTTAAGTAAAACCCGGGCACACCTTCCCCCAGGCTTTTCACGGTATTCTCGATTCTAAGCTTTGCATCCTCGCCGCTTAAACCGCTTTCCACATATTTGAGCACCATGGTTTTTTCCTCTTTGGACATGGCATTGAAGCGCTGCATGGCCAAAGGATTCTCCATCAGCAGCATGCTCAGCGCCACAGGCAAATCGCTGCCCTGCCCCATATTGTTAGGGCCAAAGACCGGCCCTCCGCCCTTTGACCCAAAGCCCGGGCCTGTGCCATATGGACTGCTGCCGGATTTATTAGCACTCGGCGCATTTTTCATATTGATCACATCTCCTTCCACAACAATGTCAGTATTTCCCCGGTTGAGTGTTTGATTCGTTATGCGCCGTTATTCAATACCGCACAATAAAACATGAATGCATGGACGAACCTGCTATCAGATGCATATACTTTCCATATATCTATTGGATACCGTTACGAAGCGGGCGGTTCATAATCGCCCCTACTGCTGCAAAGTGATCATTGTCTTCTCTTCCGGCTCGCAACTGTTCCGGCAATGAAGCCAACAAGCTCACAGCGTTGTAGGGGCGATTATGAATCGCCCGCTTGTTCCGGTTCACATCAGTTTGGGTGTTATTATCTGTTATCGTACCCCGTCCATCAGTTCCAAGGCCTCTTCCATGGTGGGCATGCCCGTTTGGGCGCCCAGCTTTGTCACAGAAAGGGCTGCCGCGGCATTGGCCAGAACCACCGATTTGTCAAGCTCCCAGCCCATGGCAAGGCCCGCAGCAAGGCCGCCGTTGAAGGTATCCCCCGCCGCTGTGGAATCAACCGCCTTCACCTTAAAGGAAGGTATATGTTTCCAGCTTTCTTTAGTGGCAATGTACGCCCCATTGGAGCCTGACTTATGCACCACGCAGGATACACCCAGTTGAAGCAGATGATTTGCCCGCTCCTGAACGCCTGCGATCGTAGGCAAATCGCCGGTAATGGCAGCAAGCTCCGTAGCGTTGGGCGTTACAATACTCACCTTGGATAATAATTCCCGGCTTAAAGGCCTGGCGGGAGCAGGATCCAGAATGACTGTCTTGTGAAGGCCATGCAGTTTGTTCACAGCAGCCTGCACGGTTTCCAAAGGAATTTCCAACTGCAAAAGAAAGATATCGCAATCGGCAATCAGCGGAAAAATTTCGTCGAGCCACTCAGGCGTACAGGTATCGTTGGCGCCGGGCACCACGATGATATGGTTTTCTCCCGCGTCATCTACCTCAATGGCGGCAATGCCGGAGCCTGCGGCAGCATCCATGCCCAAGGCTTCTACGTTCGTACCGGTCTTTTGAAAATGGTCCAGGTACATGCGGCCGTACAAGTCATCCCCTACCCGGCCAGCCATAAATGTAGGAATACCCAAACGGGAGAGAGCGACGGCCTGGTTGGCCCCTTTGCCGCCGGGAATGGTTTGAAAGGAGGTTCCTTTCCTTGTCTCCCCGGGTTTGGGGAACCTGTCCGTCCTGGTGACCATATCCATGTTGACAGAACCGATAACGCAGCACTTTTTCATGTTTTCCACTCCTTAACCGAATATTACGGGGCGCGCTGTATGGCTATGGAAGTACGCAAGCGTCTCCGCTTTTTGCTCCGGGCTCATGTCGGGAAGATGGGACAGTGTATAGGGCTTTCCCAGCTGTTTGTATTTTGCGGTTCCCATCTTGTGATAGGCCATCAGCTCGGCCCGGAGAATGTTTGGGTATTTCGCAAGCAGTGCAATGATGCCGTCAAAATGGGCGGGATCCATATTGCAGCCTGGTATGATGGGGCAGCGTAGAATGATGGACGCACCCATATGATACAGCATGTCAAGGTTGTCAAGGATGCGCTGATTGCCTGCTCCCGTAAGCGCTTGATGCGCAAAAGGATCTGTTGCCTTGTAATCATAAAGGAACACATCAGTAAGTTCCGCTGCTTCCTTCAGCGCCTTTTCTTCCACATACCCGCATGTTTCTATGCAGGTATTAAGGTTTAGCTCCTTGGCAGCCTCCAAAAGTGCCAAGGTAAACTCCGGCTGCATCAGCGGTTCCCCGCCAGAGATGGTTATTCCACCTCCGGAGGTATCATAGTACCGCTTGTCCTTCATGACCTCCAAAATGACATCTTCCACCGTAACGGTTTTACCGCTTAGGGAAAGGGCGTCATAGGCGCATGCTTTGACACAAGCGCCGCAGGCGATGCACTTTTCAAAATCCACCTGATGGTTTACTTCCGTCACATGATGGACTTTGGAAGGGCATACCCTTTCGCAGGCGCCGCAAAGGATACAGGCAGATTCCACATAGCGAAGCTGCACCTTTGGGCTGATACATTCGGGGTTGTGGCACCATAGGCACCTTAGCGGACAGCCTTTCAGGAATACCGTTGTACGGATGCCCGGCCCGTCATCCACCGAGAAACGCTGGATATCCGTAATGAGTCCTGTTTGCACAATCATATCAATGCACGGTACGGGACAGCACTTCCTGCTGCACGTCCTTTTCCAATTCCACAAACCGGGCGCTGAAACCTCCTACACGTACCAGCAGGGAACGGTAATTTTCCGGGTACTTAAGCGCTTCTTCCAAATCCTTGCGGCCGACTACCGTGATCATGGCCTGGGTACCGCCGTTTTCAAAGTACGCATCCATAAGGGCTCGCACTTTTTCCGGCGCCCGCTCAAATACATCCCGGCCAAACTTGATGTTCTGTACGGAGCCTGCATGGTGATCAGGCGGGAAGGATGCCAGGGAGTTGAGCATAGCGGTGATTCCGTTTGTATCCATACCGCCTACAGGATTGTTGGCGTTGGCCATGAAGGTACACGCCTTTCGCCCATCGGCGGAAGCACCGGTCCAGCGGCCCAGATACGTGTTTGCGGAGTTGTTGATGACTACCATCAGGAAGGAATGGAGGCCTACCCGGCCGGCCTGATCCCGTATGGTGCGGGCTTCAAAATCATGAAGATCCCGTGCCAGATCATCCACCGCCTCTAAATCGTTGCCGTATTTTGGCGCCTTGAGCAAAAGCTTTTGTTCCAGCTCATAACCTTCGAAGTTGGCTTTCAGCGCCTCCAGCAACCGGGCGGGTGTGATGGACTTCTTTTCAAACACTGTTTCCCGGATGGCAGCCAGGCTATCCACAGTATTAATATTACCATAGGATTCCAGCGTTGCACCAAGATACGCAATACCGCCAGACAGCATGGATTTACCGGATTCAATGCATCCATCGTATAACAGGCTCATCATAAGGAAAGGTGCCTGTTTTGCGGTTTGCGTAAGGATGATGGCTTCCGCCTCTGCCAATATTTCGATGTAGTGGGTGATCTGCTTTTTATAAGCAGAGTAAAAATCTTCAAAGGTTTCAAAATCTTCAAATTTGCCAAGGGATAGCCCCATGGACCGGTTCAGCACAATCTCATGGCCGTTGAACAGCGTCACTTCCAAAGCTTTGAGCATATTGATGACGCCATTGGGAGAGCCAAAACTTTCATGGTCAATGATATATTCACCGCAGCCAAAGGGTACGTACTGCTCAGCCTTTTCCTTTGGCAGGCGGAAAGCATTCCCTACCGCGGGAATATTCACGTCATCACTGTAGAGCATGGGATAGGTGGCGCCCTCGCCTAACACTTCCAACGCCTTTTGATACAACCGGTCGTCCATGCCCTTATACAGTCGCAGTGTCAGCTGGGGTTCGATATCGTGTACTATCCGGGAGGCCTCCAGGGCTAGCATGGCAAAGGCATCCGCATTCTTCTCATTCCTGCGGCCTTTCCCGCCGATAACCACGCGGCCGTGATACACGGTCTTTCTGGCCACGATCAGCTTCCAGAGGTTCACAACACAATCAAGTGCCTCTGCTTCGGTGACAATGCCTTGATTAAGATCGTTATTTAGGAAATCCCCCAGATACACGTCCATGCGGCCATAATCCATCACCCCGGCCAGGCAGGAATACAGCCAGCTTAATTGAATGGCCTGCCGAAAGGTTTGCGGGGTATGGGCAGCCACATGCATAAGATCTGCTGCCATAAGCTTTAGTTCTGAAGCCCGCTTGGGAGAAGCATCCTTCATGAGGTCATGGGCTTGCTTTGCATAATGCAGGCAGCACTTGCAAATCATGTCTACCACCAGGGACAAGCCCTCATAAAAGCCCTCCGGGTCACCCTGCGCCTGCTTTTCCATAATCCGCACTTTTAGACCCGGCAGTCCCAAAGACAGCAGCGTTTCATAGTTTTCATAAGCACCGGTCATGCGGTACAGGGGAAATCCCACACCCACATCCCCCGCGAAGGAATCACTGGGCAGAAAGGCACGGATACGCTCCGTAAAATGCTCCTTCACATGTGCTGTTGTATTTTCCTTTTCCCAAAAGGACATCATTTCCCTGATCTCGGCGGCTTCATTACTACCTTCGGGAACTTCCTGAAGCGCTTTTTGAAATACATCGGGGCGGTAAAAATACCCCATGCCGTGGGGAAGGCGGTACAGCGTCACATCCGGGGAAAAGCCCACGCCCCGGTATTCCATTGTGAGCGCTCTGCCCGCAAACATGTCCCCGTTTTCGATGGGCGGCAAAAGCGCAGGAAATAGCACCTGCAGGCATTTGGCTTCCCGGATGGCAAGTGATGCATCCTTATATTCCTTGAATATCTTTGTAAACTGCTTTTCAATAGTCAACTCCGGCCGCATGATTATGCCTCCTTATACCCGATGGCAGAACGCTTCCGCAAATGGTGATTTTTTGCGTTCGTTCCAGCACCTTGGTTTTATTGTAACATGGCGCCCGTCTTGATGCTTGCGCTATGGTTGCAAATTATGCTATATTGATATCAAACTTAAAAGGAGAATATTGGATGGATGTTTTCCATTTCACGCACGACGCTTTTTTGGACTCCGTTTCCCAGGTCCATTACAACTATATCACCCAGGTAAAAACTGTGACACGCCTCCATGATCACGACTTTTGCGAAGTATTTTTAATCGCATACGGGCAGGTGATACACGTTGTGAATGGCCAGGCACAGGAGCTTCACGAAGGTTCCATGATGTTGATGCGCCCTGCGGATATCCATTGCTATCAGCCCATGGGTGAGGCCGGCTGCGGGATCATGAACCTGGCCTTTCCCACCGGCGTTTTGCAAAAAGCGCTGGACCTGTTATATGACAATTACCATACCTGTCCCTTGTGGACAAACATGATGCCCGCACATACTGTGCTGCCCTCCGGCAAGGTGAAGGAATGGATCAGCGCCTTTTCGGAACTCAATCTCCTGCCGGTGAACGATAAGGAAACCATCCGCCATCATGCGAGAAGGCTGCTGATGCTGCTCCTCACCACCTGCTTCTATCACATGCGGCCCACGCCAAAGACAAAAGTACCTGAATGGTTGTATAAACTTCACGCCGCCATGCAAGAACCGGCGCAGTTTCAGGCAGGCCTTCCAGCCATGCTTGCTCTGTGCCCGAAAACGCCGGAGCATATGTACCGCCAATTCCGCCACTACTATCATAAAACGCCTTCAGAATTCATCAGTGACCTTCGCATTAATTATGCCGCCAATCTACTTCGCAACACTGACCAGTCCATCACCCACGTTGCACTATCCTCAGGTTTTGAAAACTTGAGTTATTTCTATGAGCAGTTTAAAAGCCGCTTCGGCCTTACGCCGGCCCGTTTCCGGCGGGAAAATCAAACCTCCGCCATCAGCCCTGACAATAACTCCCCGCATTGACAGCATTCCATAACCATGTTACAATGACCATAAAGCATAGGATAAACGTTTATTCTACAAAAATGGTGTAGAAAGGAAGCATTGAATATGGACCGCAAAACCTATGAAGCCGCCCGGGAAAAAGCGTTGCAATACTTTGAAAGGGCACACATCGCCTTGACAGAAACGGAAAAGGAGAACCTGGAAGTTGCTGATTTTGGCCTGAATGATCTTGAACATACCGGTTTGGAACTTACGACCTACATCAATACCAGGCGCAGCTGTGCCAAGGAATTGGTGCTGTTTCCAGGACAGACCTGCCCGGAACACAGGCACCCAACCATCGATGGAGTTTTAGGCAAGGAGGAAACCTTCCGCTGCCGCATGGGTAAAGTATACCTTTACGTATCCGGCGCACCCTGCACCAACCCCGCCGCCCGGCCGCCCAAGGGCGATGAAGCTTACTACACCGCCTTCCATGAGGTCATTTTGCATCCCGGCGAGCAATACACCCTCTCACCAGATACGCTCCATTGGTTCCAGGGCGGCCCTGAAGGCGCCGTAGTATCCGAATTCAGCACCTCCAGTCATGATGATACAGACATTTTTACCGATCCAAGGATTAAGCGAGCACCGGTCGTAGAAGGTTAGCTAAACGTTTATTCCCTGGAAATCCCCAACAATATATATCATGCGAAGGGAGCTTTGTAAGCAATGGAACGAGGCGTATATTTTGATGGATGGTTCAAAAACAATCACTGTTATCACCCCAGCCTACCGCTTCGCAGCCTGCAAATGATTGAGGATTTGGAAAAATATCACGGAACGCTGTTGGTTTGGTCGGCCATGGGTGGTGGCAGCATTTCCCTTCCTTACCTGGAGCACGAGGCCTTCGGCCCGGTCGACCCAAGGATGCGGTTTTACGGCTATATGAATGACTCCGAGTTTGTGGCAGAATGCAACAAAAGGGGCATTAAAGTCTTCGCCATCGTGTTCGAGGTGCAGGGCTGGGAATTCCCGGCGGTAATCGATGAAGCGACTGGTGAAATAAAACGCCTGAATCTGCACGCAGAGCAAACTGAAAACCACGGCTGGTACGGCCTTAGAGAATTTTCTCAGAACAAATATCCCAACGCCTTCCGCACATCACTAAAGGATTACTATCCTGATGGCATCAAAAATAGCGATGGGGATACCGTCACCGACCTATGGGAAGAATGCGCCGCCCGCAAACTCGATGGAACCGCGGTGCATGCCCGTTGGGTGGAAGTAAGGAATCACGACCAGGTTTGTTACCAGACCTGCCGGAACAATCCTGTCTGGCGGGATTACTTAAAAAAGATCATGAAGATCCAAATTGATGCCGGCGTGCCTGGCATACAGTTGGATGAATGCGAGCTGCCCATCACCTCCATCGGCTCCGGCGGCTGCTTCTGCAAAGACTGCATGAAGCAATTCACTGAGTACCTGAAGGAACAAAAGGCCAAGGGGCTTCTGGGCACTGAGTTTGACAATATCGATCTTGACACTTTCAATTATAAAGAATATTTGCTTAAGACCGGTTCCCCCTACCCCCACGGCGCGCCATTCTACCGCCACTATTGGGAGTTCCAAATGCGGGCGGTGAAGAAGTACTTTTCAGAGCTGGTGGATTATGCCAAGGAATACGGCAAATCCACTTATAGCCGGGACATCATGGTATCCGGGAACTTCTTCAACCTTATGCCGGTGTATTATACAATTGAGTCAAAGGTGGATGTCATCATCACCGAAATGCAGCACACCCTTTTCCGCCAGCCTCATTTCTATCGTTACTGCGCGGGTTTTGCCGGGCAAAAGCCCATCATCGTGGCGGAAAATCCCTACGGTGGCATTGTGCCCCAGCTGCTAAAAATGCTGGACGCTGGAAAAGGGTATGATCTGTACCGCATTTTCCTGCTGGAGGCTTCCGTGTACGGCTGCAACATGGCCGTTCCCTACGGCGGCTGGATGGGCAACACCATCAAGGATTCCTTCTATCCCCCGCGGGAGCTTACTGCCCAGGTACAGGATTTCCTATATCAGCATGAAGACTTTTACCCCAAAACGCCTGTGAAAGGCGCCGCGGTATTGTACTCCTTCCCCAGCTATTACTGGCGGGAGACCACAAAGGGTAACGGCGGCAATACCATGCTGGACGAGCAGGAAAGCCTGTTGGACTGTACCACCAGCGAGTGGACTGATCCAAATGCAAATCATATTCCCTTCTGGGATGCCATCAAAACATTGTCCGAAGCCCAAGCCATGTATGATGTGAAAATGCTGGCTGACGGAGACGTGCGGGAAGATGATTTCACGTTGGATGTTATTCGCGCCTATCCCTTGGTGGTTGTGCCAGACTGCTACATTTTGACCCAGAACCAGGCTGACGTGCTCGTTCAATATGCCAAAGAGGGCGGAAGCATTCTGGTACATGGCCGGATTGGTGAAAACGTTGGCGCCGCCGCCCGGCTGCAGGGGCTTAACAATGTGGTGTTCACTGATTGCGGTACAGATTGGAAAGCAGCAAACCAAAGCCTTCTGGAAGGCTTCCGGAAACTGTACAAACCAGCCTGTACCCTTACAAGCGGCAGCGGGAAGCTGGGCATCCAACGATTTGACAAGGATGGGCACACCTTTGTGCATATCTTGAACTACGGCTACGACGCAGCCCATGATGCGATCCTTCCTGCTGAAACGGCAACAGTCACCTTGCGGGAGGTTTCCGGAAACGTGAAGGTGCATACCCTGGATGGCAGCGTTGTGACCCATGAAGTCAACTGCCAGGGCGATGCGTGGGAGATCATTTTGCATGATCTGCCTGTATACACGGTTATAGAAATCGCATGAGTAAGCTGGGGAAGAAATTGTTTCTTCCCCAGCCTTTCCTGCTTTTTCAGCATTATTTTTCTGATTACCGGATTGGCTCTATCTTATTTGCCAGGTTATATGAACGCTTCTTGACGAGCCCATGCGAAAAGACGTATCATGCTTTCAGGCAAGTATGATCACGGAGATTTTTTTTATTCTTTCATTTACATGGCTCAAAAAAGCGTGTCAGGAGGAACTTTATGGCCGTCACGATCAAGGATATCAGCAAGCAGGCCGCCGTTTCCATCGCCACTGTCTCCAAGGTATTGAACGGAGATTACAGCAAAGTGAGCGAGGAAACCCGTGACCGAATCCTGAAAGTGGCGGACGAGCTGAATTACCGTCCAAACCTTCTGGCCCGCGGCCTCGTCTCCCAGAAATTTCATATGATCGGCCTAATCATCCCCGACATTTCCAACCCCTATTACGCTGACATGGCCAGGGGCATGACGGATGAAGCGCTGCGCTTTGGCTATAACGCCATGATCAGCAATACGGACCAGATGCATTCCCGGGAACTATCCGCCATTCAATCCATGGCGGAATACAATGTAAGCGGATTGATTCTGGCTGGCGGAACCAATACTAAGCCTGAAAGCCAAGACCTTTTAAAGCGCTATCGCGTGCCTTTTGTGGCGGTAGAAAACTATACCAAGGGCATGGAATACTGCGTGTATGTGGACAACTATACGGGTTCCTACAAAGCCGTGACGCACTTGATATCGCGCGGGCATAAGCAGATCGCCTATATCACCGGCTTTGGCTCCCTTCACGCGCCGGAGGATGATCGCCTGCGAGGTTATGAACAGGCCATGGCTGATAATAACCTGCCTGTAAACCCTTATCTTTTGGAGTGCGGCAGCTATACGCTGGAAACAGGATACAGGAAAACACTCCAGCTGTTGGGCCGCGGAATCCCCTTTACGGCCATCGCCTGCGGCAACGACCTGATCGCTTTGGGGGCCTTCCGGGCCATCCGCGAGCACAAACTAAAAGTTCCCCAGGATATCTCATTGGTAGGGTTCGACGATGTATATCTTTCCTCCACCATGGAGCCGAGATTGACAACGGTGAAGCAGCCTGCCTATGAAATTGGCGTGTATGCCATTAAGATGCTGCTGGACCGGATCGAAAAGCGTACCACGGCCGAGAAAGTAAAGTGCTTTGAGCCTTCCTTGGTAGAGCGCGATACGGTCAGCTTTCGGGCATAGCAGATTAAAAGGAGGAAAAGCAAGCTTGAGACGCCTTTTTTGCCTGACGCTGGTTATCCTCCTGGCGTTTATGATACATCCGAAGACACTGGCGGAGAGGAAACCGGAACTGTTGTATTTTTTTGAAAATTACTGCGGCTCCTGCACGCCAGAGGAAGATTTTATACGAACATTCCGGGATATGACTGGGAAAAATACCGGTGATTACGATTGCAAATTCTACAATATCCGCTATGAAAACGCCAAGGAAGCGCTGAACGCTACCATCACGCACTATAACATTCCCAAAGAAAATCAGCTTCTTCCATTATTGATTGTAGACGGCGGAATCTATGCCGGGCAGGATGCCATTTCTGCCGAGTTGCCCAAAAATTCGTTAGGCAGGGCGAATACTACAGACAGCGTGATTTATTACCTGTATGTCACCGCCTGCGGAAGCTGCGCGGAAGCAAAAAAGACGCTGGACTCCCTTCCCGCCAGCGTCTTCATCACCAGGGGGACGTACACCTTTGAATCCAAGGTGGAGGTTATTCCCATCAACATTGGGGATGACACAGCTTTGGCAATATCCCTATTTGAAAGCTATAAAGTACCGGAGGAAAGGCGTTACGCGCCTATCGTTTTTTTAAGGGACAAATACCTAAGTGGCAGCGAAGAAATCGCCCGGGATCTTATGTCTTCCATAAGCCGGGGTGAGGCGGTGGGAAACCGCATCGCTCAGCCGGTGAATCAACAACTCCCTCCCCTCAGGCTATGGTCCACCTTTGCGGCAGGGCTGATCGGCGGCCTGAATCCCTGTGCATTGTCCATGGTTCTGTTGTTTTTAAGCATCCTGGTCCCCATGAAAAAGAGGGCGGGCAGGTATGCTGTTCTCTTTCTTGCAAGCAAGTTTGTATGCTATCTGGTTATCGGCACTCTCCTTACCGGGGCTATGCGGTCCCTCAATCTTGACTGGCTCCCGCTCGCCATCAAAATATTCCTTACCGTGTATTCGATAGTGCTGATCGTGCTCAACCTATGGGATGCCTATGCCGTAAAACGCGAAAAATATGGTCAGGTACGCAATCAGCTGCCTCAAGGAATCCGCCGGTTTATCCACAAACAGATCGAGGGAATTGCCGTATCCAGCAAAGCGCTGATCCCCACCATTCTTCTTCTTGGCATCCTGGTGGCCGCCAGCGAGTTTCTTTGTGCAGGGCAGGTGTATCTGGCCACGCTGCTTACCAGCCTTAAATCCGGCGAGGATTCCTTGCGGATGTTCCTGCTGCTGACAGCTTATTGCCTGGCCTTCCTGGTGCCTTCCGCCCTTATAAGCGCTTTGGTGATCCGCGGAAAAGCAGTGCTGCTATTGTCTGAATGGGTAAGGAGGCGGATGGCAGTCATCAAGTTGATCACGGCACTGTTCTTTATCGCGGTGCTGCTTGCTGTATGGCTGCTGTAACCTATACCAGCTTTCTCCCGCCTTTGACGGCAGCGGGTGACACAATTGCATTGAACATGTGAGGTCATTAGCAAAAGAGGAGCATCCCCGAAACTCGGGAATGCTCCTCTTTATTAATGATTAAGTTGTATTAAATAATTTATAAGCCTAACGCATCATGGAGATACCGCCTTGAGATCATAGCGGACTTGTAGTTGCACACGGGCCGCTTGTCCAGTTCCACGCACAGAACACCGTCATAACCGCCCTGTTTGAGCACCTTATAGATGCCCCTGAAATCCACTGTACCAAGTCCCAGTTCGCAGAAGCTGTCCATGGGCCATGCAGCATATCTTTCTTTGTCGGGATCCACATCCTTCAGGTGGATGTATCCAATGCGTGGCAGATATTTTTGAAAGGCTTCCACAGCATCCATCCCGGCCAGGGTGGTATGGGCGGTGTCCAAGCATAGGGTAACAAGATTCGGATCAGTGTTTGCAAGGAAAAGGTCGATCTGCTCCCCAGTATAAACCGGGGTGTTGGCATGGGGATGGAAGCAGGCTACGCAGCCGTTTTCCCGGCAAAGCTTACCGATGCGGTTGGAAAGCGCCGCATACTTCAATATCCTTTCCCGGTCACAAGGCCGGTCAAGGGGTGCATCCTTCCACATGACGCCCTGAAGATTCAAATACGTCGCGCCGATCTTCTTCATGAAGTCCACATAGTTTACCGCACTTTGATAATCCGCTTCGTCGTCGTCGGTGTAGTGCTCATAAAGGTTCACCATTTCCAGGTTGTATTTATCCAGCAGAGCCTTGACTTCATCGGCGTTATTGTCAAAATATTTCGTAATGAAGGCAAAGTTCTCCACTGCTTCGTATCCAAGGTCTGCAACTTCCTTCAAAAACTGCTCGAATTCCCACTTGTGGTTATCGTTATGATTTACCAGCCATGTCCAGCCGGTATAAGCGATTTTCATGGCGCTGTTTCCTCCTTAGAACGTAATAACACCCTTCATATAGCCGTCGCTCTTATCAATGGACTTATGGAACAAATCGTTCACCGCTTCCACATCCTGATAGTGCGCTACATGGGAGACAAGCTCGCCGGGCGTATATACGCCCCGCATTACCATCGCCGCGGTCCTTGGGATCATATCGGTATAATGACGGTTGCTCATGGGTGAAAGATTTAAAACGTTCACGCCACTCATATGCCAATTCGTGCCGTCGAATGTCTTCTCATGGCGGTGCCAGGTTCCCAGCACCAGCTTGCCTGCGTTATAGCGGCGAAGTGAAAGCGCCAGGTCATAGCCGGAATCGGAGGCCGCAAAGTCGATCACCACATCCACGCCGCCGTTTTGAATGATCTTTTCAATCTTTGCTTTGCCTTCCTCGGAGTTGGGGTCATATACATGGCCAGGGCACAGCTTTTCGGCCAACGCGATCCGGTCCTTGCGGATTTCAAACACGGTGATATCCCCTGCACAGGAGCCGCGGGTCAAGCCCTGCAAGGTAAGCAGGCCCATATAGCCCGCGCCGATCAATGCCACGGAATCCCCAGGTTCCAGTTGTGTGTTTTTCAGCAAGTTAACAACGCAGGTGGTGGGTTCCAGCACCCAGGCGGGATAATCAGTCACATCATCAGGAATTTTGGCGATGCAGGAATAATGCTGGTTGAAGTATTGCTGCATCATTTGGTTTCCGCCGCTGGAGCAAAATACTTTATCGCCGGGTTTGAAGCCTTTTACGCCTTCCCCTACCTCGCGAATGATGCCCACCGCCTCATGGCCGATGACGTACGGGATTGGGCCGGGAGCGCTCAGGCCCCTATAAAGATAAGAATCCCAAGCGCATACACCGCAGGCTTTGGTTTCTATCTGAACTTCATCATATTTGGGAGATAAACATTCCACAGGGCGGATTTCAATTTTTTTGTCCGCCACAACCCATACCGCATCACTTTTCATACGTTTTCCTCCACCTTACCATTTTGTGCAGTCGATAATTGCCTTGATCATGTTGCCAGGCTTTGTGTCCAGATCCTGCTGCGCCTGATCGAACTCATTCAGACCGTATATGCGGGTATTCACCCCGGCAAAAGGCCATTGACCCGTGGATAGCAGCTCCATGGCGTTTTGACAGCATTTCATCTGGAAGGGATCCTTGCGCTCATGGAGGCTGACGGCGCTGATGGCCTTCACGTTCCAAAGTTGGATATCCACTGTACGGCAGCCGCCGGTATGGTACCCACCGATGCCAAGAAAGCCGTCGATCTTCGTCATTTCACCGGCAAGTGTAAGCGCCTCTCCTGTGCCGGCCCATTCGGTCACAATGGATATGCCGCCGGTCCAGATATCGCTCATAGGGGCCAGGTACTCCTTGGGCACCTGGTGGGGCAGGTAGCATTCTGTAGCGCCAAACCGCCTTGCATTCTCCAGCGCCTGTTCCCTTACATCCACAGCGATGATCTTCCCTGCGCCCTTGAGTTTGAGCAGCGACACCATGCCAAGGCCCATATACCCCGTGCCCACCACCGCAACGGTATCACCGGGCAGCGAAAGCGGCACTTTGCTGGCTGCGCTGACCAGGCACGACAAAGGCTCTGCCGTGGCGTCCTCATCCTTCACATTGTCCGGCACGTGCGTAAGTTTGTCTGTGGTAAACAGAAGGTATTCCGCAAATGCTTCCAAGCCCAGGCCGGTTACCCGGTCGCCGGGTTTGAATTCCGTTACGTTCCTGCCTACCATTTCCACCACGCCCATGGGTTCATGACCAAAGACACGGCCTTTTGACGCGACTGCCCAGTCATGATGCTCGGACATACACACGCCGCAATACTTGATTTTGACAAGTACCTGATCGTCGTTGGGTGTTGGCATGGGTACATCGATCAGAATACTTTTTTTGGGCCCATCCATAATCAGTTTCTTCATACGGCTTCCCTCGCTTTTCTTTAAAGCACTCTTTTGGTTTATCCTTGCATGGCGTCACTCTTTTTAGGACTGCTCCGGCCAGTAAGGTCCGGAGGCCTCCGCTCAATGGCCGCCATGGCAATTTCAACGTCTTCGATGATTTCTTCCCTGGTATAGCAACCTACCGTCACCATATCACAGGAACGGATGGTGCTGTAGGAGAAGGTCAGCCCCACAAAAGGTGATACACGGCCAGCTGCCATGGACTTGATGGTCATGACCGGCTTTTTTGCGCCGGTGATCACTTTGTGGATATACTCAACCTCTACCTGCATCAAGAAGCCCAGACAGTTGTAGATCTGCACATACGTTTCCACGTCATACCCGTTCAGGTCGGAGTATACGATCAGCTCCGGCATGTGGGCAGAAAGGCCGGGGATCATCCCTTCCTCCCTGATCATGGAAAGATAATCCGGCAGGCGTTCCAGGGTGCGCTTGTTTTTATTTACAAGCTGCTCTGCACTATAGTGATGCGGCAGGCAAAAGGTAGCACCCATTTCCCGGGACCGTTTGATGGTCTGCCGTGCTTCCCTCCGGGCCGCCTCATTATCATCCACATTAAGGATTGGCGTATCAATGATGATGATTTTTTTGCCGGTGCGTTCCTCAGCCATCTTGATGCCTTGCACGAATATGGGGCTGCTCTCCGTCAGGCACATGGCTGCGTCGATGCCGAAGGATAAAAAAACCTCCAGCATGTCGGCCACGGCTTCTTTGCTGCTGTATGATTGCTTTATCTGATTATCTGCTGCCACGCTGGTGTGGCTGTACCCTACCATCCAGTTGGAGCCAATGAGCATGCGAGGCAGGGATACGCCTCCAACCAACGTACGGGGAAAATGCTTATCGGACATAGGTATTATTCCTTTCCATCCAAGCCGCTGAGCTTCATATGATATCTCAAGACAATTCCATGGGGATCGTTATAGAGAAGCCGGACAGGGACTTGACTCCCCAAAACCGGACCTATATGCATTTTTTAGGGCGAATGTGTTATTCGCGTTGAAGGTATCGGGATATGTACGCAATTAGAGGAAAGGACCTTGCGGCCTTGAGGCGCAAGGCCCTTCCCTTTGCCTGGACCATCAGGAGAAATTCATTGATTACTTTTTGAACATGGCATTGTAGGCGTTTTGCTTGAGTTCCAGATAGCGGTTGAGTCCCAAGTCGTTCAGTGTGTTCAGATAGGTTTCCCAATCGGTGTCCAGTTTCAGGTCGCCGATGATGAAACGGGAGCGGCTCTCTTCGATGTAGTTCTTGAGCTGCACCTGGAGCATGCTCAGTTCATCCGTGTCCTCAGTATTCATGCGCAGGGCGGGCAGTTCGGAATACGCATCGCTCTTGTAGGGCTCATACTTGTTTTCAGTCTCCACCCACAGCAGCTTCTCAAACCCTTCGGGAGAATACAGGTCCATGTCGGGGGTGGTAACGTTGGTGCCATTCCACAGGGCGTTGTCGGTATACTCGATGCCCAGCCAGCTCCAGTTTACATTCTGCGCCTGCTCGTCAAAGGGGATCAACATCTTATAAATAGCGGGGGTCACGCCATCCAGGCCCATTTCACCGGCTTCGGCCTTGCGCCAGGCTACGCCTTCCTTGCCCCACCCACGGATCATGCTGGTCTCATAGTCATACATGAGATCTGCCCAGCGCATGGAGGCTTCGGGAGCCGGATTGTCCGTGGTGATGATGAATTCGCCGGTGGTGATGGGGAAGAACGGGAAGTAGGTCACATTTTGAACGCCTTCGGGTCCCTTGAGAGGTGCCACGGAGGTGTAGTGGCGATAGCGCTCGGGGTTGGTGACCACATCCAGGAACATGCCCAGATGGCCGGCAGGCGCGGCGCCTACAAGTTCTTCTTCCGCCAGGGCCAGCGCTTTCACCTGGTCATACTTGAGGGTCATGGAATCGGGATAGATGAGACCTTCGGAGTACAGCTTGTTCAGGTAGCGCAAGCCTTCGCGATATGCATCCTTATTGATGGAGGTATCTACCACGCCGTCCTTGGTGACATAGTCCTTCACCTGGTTGTACACACCGCTGTCATACACAAAAGCGTTAAGCAGGTAACCGGTAACGCTCTGGTACCAGCCTTCGTTTTCCTTGGCGCCGATGAGCGGGATTTCGTCCTTTTTGCCGTTGCCGTTGGGATCCTTGTCACGGAAGGCAACTAGAACGTTATAGAATTCCTCGGTGGTGGTGGGCATGGAAAGGCCCAGTTTGTCCAGCCAGGATTGGTTAATCCACATCTTCTGGCTATAGCCGCAATGGTAGCAATCCTGAATGGAGGGCAAGGTGTAGATGTTGCCATCCAATGCGGTGATGCTGTCTTTTACTTCGGGCCGGGCGTCCATGATGCCCTTGAATGTGGGAGCATACTTATCGATGAGATCATTGAGTGGCAGGAACATATGCTCGGCTGTGCCGTACATTTCTTCGGTAGCGGTGGATACCTGCACGCCAAGGATAATGTCAGGCAAATCTCCGCTGGCCAGCATCATGTTCAGAACTTCGGAAGCAGACTCCTGGGGAGCGGTGATCCAGTTTACATGAATGCCAGTCTTTTCTTCAAGCCACAAAGTGAATTCGTTGGTGTTCAGATCAATGATGGTAGGGATGGCGGGCGCAAACACGTCCAGGGTGATCTTTTCCTTCACGATGGGGAACTCGTTGTTGGGGGTTACATCCACCGCCAGGGCGGAGGCTGCGCTCAGGAGCACCATCACAGCGCACAGAAGGAAAGCCAGTGTTCTTTTCATGAGTTGTTCTCCTTTCGTTTTGCCATTAAATTGGTATTTCCCACGTACCCTTGGTAGGACAGGTTTACCGGGATATATCTTTGGATGCTTTCCATCCTCCAAGTCTGCGTCATCCTTTTAATGCCCCGACCATCACTCCTTTGATAAAGTACTTCTGAACAAACGGGTACATAATCAGCAGCGGTACCGTGGAAACAACGCTGACTGAATATTTCAGCAGATCCGCAAGGCCTTGCATCCGAAGAAGCACATCCGCATCCTTGATCATGGAGGTGTCCACGTTTTGCAAAACCAGAATATTGCGCAGGATGATCTGCAGCGGATAGTAGTTTTCATTGCGAAGGTACAGCATGGCGCTAAAGTAGGAATTCCAGTGGCTTACTCCATAATACAAACCCATAACGGCCAGGATAGGGCCTGACAGGGGCACCGCCACTTTCAAAAGGAATTTGAACTCATCGCAACCGTCCAGGGTTGCTGCCTCATGCAATTCCTCCGGTATGGTGGATTGATAATATGTGCGCGTCACGATAACGTTCCATACTGACAACGCGCTGCAAAGAAGGAGCGCCCACCTGGTATTAAGAAGACTCAAGTTATTCATTAACAGGTATGTGGGGATGAGGCCACCGGAAAAGAGCATTGTAAATACGAAAAGCCCTGTAAACAGATTCCGGCCTACCAGATTCTTTCGGGAGAGGGCGTAGGCAGCCAGTACCGTAAGAATCAGGTTGATCACCGTGCCCGCTCCCATATAAAACAGGGAGTTGAAAAAACTCATGACAATGCGGGGGTTCTTGAAGACTGCTTCATAGGCAACCAGGGTTGGCTTCACTGGCCAGAGCCATACCCGGCCGGCCGAGACCATCCTTGCGTCACTAAAGGATGCGGCGAAAATAAATACCATGGGATAAAGAACCACCAACATGGCCAGCGTCAGGAACAGATAGATGAATGCCATGAATATCCGGTCGCTGATGGACATGCGGATGAAAGACCGCTTTCTTTTCATACCCGTTACCATAGGCTTGTTTCACCCACCTTTCTGGCCACAAGATTTGCAAGGATCAGCAGCACCAGATTGATAACGGAATTCAAAAGCCCAATAGCTGTGGAAAGCCCGAAGTTGTTGGACTGCATACCGATCTTGTACACGTAGGTGGAGATGATCTCAGAGGTGGCGGTATTCAGACTGTTTTGCATCAGGAATACTTTTTCAAACCCAATGCTCATGGTGTAGCCAAAGCCCATGATCAGGATGATGGTGATGGTAGGCCTGATGCACGGCAAATCCACATGCCATATTCTTTTGATCTTATTAGCACCGTCAATGGTGGCAGCTTCCTGCAATTCGGAATTGATACCAGCCAACGCTGCAATGTATATGATGCAACTGTACCCGCTGGTCTGCCATACACCGGACCACACATACACCGAACGGAACAGTTCCGGCTTACCCATGAAGTTAATGGGGGCTATTCCAATCAGACCCATCAGACGGTTGACGATGCCCACCCTCGTTTCTAAAAGCATCATCATCATGCCTACCAACACGACGGTCGAAATGAAATACGGAGCATAAGTAACCATTTGCACGAATTTCTTATATCTGCGGGCACGGATTTCATTAAAGGAAATAGCCAGCAGTATCGGGATGGGGAAACTTGCCACAATGGAGAACATGCTCAGAATGAATGTATTACTAATTATCTGCCAGCTGATTTTTGAGCCAAAAAACTGTTTAAAATAAGAGAAACCTATCCAATTACTTCCCCAGATGCCAGCCCTGGGGCTGTAGCGCTTGAAGGCCAGCTGTAAACCGTACATAGGACCGTAGCTGAAAATAAGAACCCATAACAGCGGAAGCAGCAAGATCACATATAACTGCCAGCATCCGATCATGCGTTTGAATAAGCTCTTCCGACATGTATTCACGGCTGACGGTTTCATCTCCTTAGCCAGTGTCGCCATCTGAATTCCCTCCCGTTTCGAACGTTTTTGGGCACATGTTTTCCCGCGGAAGCGCCCTGTTTTTAGAACATGGGTTCTTCCTTTTCAAAAGCGCAATCAAGTTGAATAATGCGCTGATCAAGTCACCACTTTAGGATAAACGTTTTTCCTTTTCTTTAATATCTTAAATTTATTATATTCACAATTCATCCCGCTGTCAAGTTCTTTTTCAGATTTTCATGCAATAAATTCTTGCCATTTTATTTAAATATATAGTGAAATGCATTGACATATTTTATCACTATTGCACAGTTTGCACTGCATCTAGTGAAGTTGCTAAGCAGGCAACCAAGCAGTCCTTTGCAGACTATTCCAAGATAATCAGGGAAAACGTTTAATTTGGAGCCTAATAATACTTTCGTTTTCTATGTTTTCCTGCTATACTATCCGGTATCAAGGGCATAAACCGCCTTATATGCGAGAGGAGTATTCTACATGTTAAAGGGTATTTCACCGCTGCTTTCTCCTGAACTTTTGAAAGTTCTGGCAGAAATGGGTCATGGGGATGAGATTGTCATCGGAGATGGCAATTTCCCTGCCGCCTCTATGGGAGCCAGGTGCATCCGCTGTGACGGCCACAAGGTTCCGGAACTGTTGGATGCCATTTTGCGGCTTTTCCCGCTGGACACTTTCGTAGAAAAGCCTGTAACGCTGATGCAGGTTGTACCCGGCACCGCGGCAGGTGATCCACCCATCTGGGGAAAATTCCGCAACGTTGTCGATAAGCACGCACCGGGCACGAAAATCGATTTCATTGAGCGTTTTGACTTTTATGACCGCAGCCGAAAGGCATACGCCACCATCCAAACGGGAGAAGATGCGCTTTATGCATGCGTCATCCTGAAAAAGGGCGTCATCGGCAAGTGAAAACAAAAGCGGCATGCCTCTGCTTGAAGGCGTACCGCTTTTTCTATACCGCAAAAACACAAATGATTCATAAAACCACGGGAAAGCTTATATCTCTCCCCGAATACGCTTCACAATACGCTCCATAGCTTTGGGGACATTAACGGATACCGCCGTGCGGATTTGCCTCTTTTCAGAAAAGCGCCGATCCACAGTGACGCCCCGCGTAAACTCTCCCCTGGTTTCAATAACGATGTCTTTCATCTCATAGGTCATAAGATCATCCCATAAAAGCGCCGCAATCGTCAGCGGATCGTGTAGAACCGGAAGGAAATTGAAGTTTTCAAAAAAGCGGGCCATCTCCCCCTGAAGAAAGCGCATCTTTTTGTTTTCCCCCATTACAAGCGCCTGGGCTTCTTCCTTGCTTAAGCGGCACTTCTCCGTCACGTCCAGGCCAATCAGGGTAATGTCGGCTCCGCTCTCCATGACAATTCTGGCCGCCTCGGGATCGCAGACGATATTCCATTCCGGGTAGGCCATGGTGACCATTCCGCCCATGATATAAAGGCGGAGATTTTTGGCAATCTCTGGTGCCTGGGCAAGGGCCAAAGCGATATTGGTGAGTGGTCCGATGGCTGCCACACAAAGACCGGGATTCTCCCTGGCCGCCTTGATCAGCGCCGGTACAGCATCATTTGCAAGGGGGGGCACCGGAACGTAGTTGTTCCACTGGCCGGTAATGGGCTTTTCCGCACCCAAGTGCACCGGGATTTCAGAATGTCCAAATGCTTCCATCATAGAACGCACCAAATCTGTACGCCATGCATTGCCTATGTATACCGTGGAGATCCCGATGACCTGCAGTTCCCTGGAATGAAGCGCCATGCTGATCGCCAGCGCATCATCAATGTCTCCGCCCATATCTGTGTCGATCCATAGTTTTTGAATCATATTCTACTCTCCCAGGCCGGAAGCATCAGGTAATTTTGTTCCGCAATCCGGCATTTTTTCCAATAGCATTTATTGTATTGTTTTCCGCAAAGCTGTCAAGGGGAGATTAACTATAAATCAGCGAACGATGCATTGCAATTGGAATAAAGTTCCTCACTTAAAAGTGCTTATTTGAAGCAAAATACCTTCGAGGTGAAAGCAATGAGAACACAAGCGAATTTGCGACACCTTGTCAATCTCCTGGAATTCAATCCCGGAGTGTTTAGTCCAGGGGATTAAAGCAGAAGAGCGGACATACGTCCGCTCTTCTGCTTTGTAAGGAATCATGTAACCCCAGTACAGCGCCAACAGCGTTGAATGAAATGGAATAGCCCGCCGCTGCAATCAGGCACGCTACCGCCGGACGCAGGGTGGAGAACACGTCATTCAGCGTTTTGTTCTGCCGGTACTGCTGCAAAAACTTGGATATATCTGTGATGATCATCACATCAAGCAATGCCAGGGAAAGCGTAGCAAGGATAGCGCCGGGAATGCACGCCACTCGGTTGCATACATTACGGGATATGATGCGGCTTCTAATTAGCATGGATGACACGAGCTGTCCATAGCGGATATTGGAAAAAAGACCTTGCATTTTTCCAAAACCCGGCCTATAATGCCGACTATCCTTATCCATACGTTCTTCCATCCAGAAAATGATGGCATGATCATGTGCAAAAGTGAGGGATGGTCTTGCAGCCTGACCTTAACATTCGGAATGGTTTTGTGGTGGATGGTACCAAAGCTCCGGGCTATCCGGCGGATGTGCTGCTTGCAGGCGGGAAGATCGCAGCCATCGGCAAGATCGGACTTATCCCGGGAGTCCGTGAGGTTGACGCCAAAGGGCTTATCGTCTGCCCCGGCTTCATTGATCCGCACCGCCATATCGATGCC
Source organism: Bacillota bacterium (assembly GCA_023416585.1). Taxonomy (GTDB): domain Bacteria; phylum Bacillota; class Clostridia; order Christensenellales; family Aristaeellaceae; genus JAEWAH01. The sequence continues at coordinate 31,691 of JAEZHM010000113.1, read as the reverse complement.
GCGCTGCTCCGAACCAGGGAATATGGCGAGGTGGAGCTCCGCCAGGGCATCACCACCGCTTTGTGCGGCAATTGCGGGTTTTCCCTTTTCCCCTGCGAAAAGATTATGCAGCAGGATCTGCTGCGCTTTTTGACGCCCATCATGGGTGACATGACGGATTTAAGCGCCTACAAAAGCTTTGACGAGTACCGCACGGCTGTGGATGAAGCCCGTCCTTCCCTGAATGTGGGGTCTTTCGTGGGCAGCGGTACCGTGCGCATGGGGCTTTCCGGGTATTCAAGCGATCCTGTTCCCCCTGAGCAGCTTGCTGCATCCTGTTTGAGGATCGGAAACGCGCTTTCCCAGGGAGCATTCGGCCTCTCCATGGGCCTTATGTATTCCCCGGAAAACTACTATGTCCGGGAGGAGCTTATACAGCTGGCCAAAGCCCTTGTTCCTTACGGTGCTCCACTTGTAACGCATATCCGGGGAGAAGGAACGGGGCTTTCTCGCTCCGTTCAGGAAGTGCTGGATATAGCAAAACTCGCTGGCGTTTCCTTGGAAATCAGCCATTTCAAGGCTGCCGGCAAGGCAAGCTGGGGCGAAATATTTCAAAAGGCCGTTTTCCTGGTGGAGGAGGCCGTCACTTCCGGCCAGAACGTATCCTGCGATGCATACCCCTATGAGGCCGGCTCCACATCGCTGCTCACGCTGCTGCCGCCCAAATGGCTTGCAGGCGGAACGCAGGCGCTGGCGGAAAGGCTGAAAACGAAAGAAGCAAGGGAAGAACTGGCATGTATCCTTCAAAACGAGCAGCCTGACTGGGACAACATCGTGGCCTCCTGCGGGCTTCAATCCATCTTTATTTCCTCAGTGAACAAACCGGAGAACAAGCGCTTTGTAGGCAGAAGCATCGCTGAATCCGCACAAAAGGAAGGAATTGCCCCGGCAGATCTGCTGTGCGATCTGGTGGTTTCGGAGCAGGGCGGCGCCGGCATCATCAATTTCATCGTCACCGAAAACAACCTGCGCAAGGTGCTTGCCTGGAATCCCATCCACATCATTTCCGATTCCGTACTTCCACCGGGCAGGCCTCACCCACGGTATTACGGCGCTTTCCCCAAGATATTGCGAAAGTACGTCCGTGAGGAAAAGCTTCTAACCCTGGAGGAAGCCATTCACCGCATGACCGGTAAAACAGCCAGCCGCTACGGTTTGTACAGGAAAGGGTTCCTAAAGCCTGGGATGGACGGCGATCTTGTGATTTTCGACCCGGATGGCATTACCGATACCGCAACCTATGAAGAGCCGGAGCAATTGGCAAAAGGTATCCGCATGGTTGTTATAAACGGTGTTCCTGTGGCAGAAAACGATCAGATCATTCAAAAGGGGCAGGGCAGGTTTCTAGTCAGAACAAGCAAATAAATGATTGATATAAGCAGAGGAGAATGTACTATGAAACAGGATGTCTACCAGCGCCTTCGGGAACTGAATCTGGAACTCCCTGCACCCCCGGCCATCGGCGGCCTGTACACCCCTGTGATGATGTTTGCTGAAAATCTGCTCTATTTGAGCGGTGTAGGCCCAAATATACCGGGCCGTACGCAGTATTCCGGCAAGGTAGGCATGGATCTTACCATTGCCCAGGGGCAGGAGGCCGCCAAGGCCGCGGCATTGAACCTTTTGGCCAATCTGCAGGCGGCCGTGGGTGACTTGAACCGCATTAAAAAAATTGTGAAGGTTCTGGGCTTTGTAAACTGCGGTCCGGATTTTTACGATCAGCCACAGGTAATCAACGGCGCCTCTGCGCTGTTCATCGAGTTGTTTGGCGAGTCCGGGCGTGCCGCACGCTCCGCCGTGGGCATGGTGGCGCTGCCGACCAACATTCCCGTGGAGATCGAAGCGCTGGTTGAGTTGGAAAAGTAAAAATGGAAACCGGATGATGGTCCAGGTATGGGATTCATCAAGACAGGAAAGCCGCATGGAAAACAGATTTCCATGCGGCTTTATGGCGAAAAATTCCCGTTCAAAATGGCGCGGGTCTGCCTCCTTTTCAGTCAGGAAATCCTCCATCCATGTAATGCTTTCCCTCCAGTATACATACTCCAGCTGCTGACGGTTATTACTCTGAATGCGTAGGTGTTCGTTCTTAACTTAAGCAAAAACAGATTATCCTTCACCTGTATGGCCATGCGGTTTCCTCCGTTGCATATCAATCATCGGGGGTAACGGTGATCTCCCGGATATGGGGACGAATGCTCTCAACACTTGCGACGCGGATGGTATTTTTGCCCTTATTCAGATGCACGAGCACTTCCCGGCCCAGGATGTCGCCTCGCAATGTGGCGCCCCACAGTCCAACACCAGCCAGGTATGCCTTCAACGGCTCCATGCCGTTCACATATACATCGGCAGCGCCGCCCACTCCGGCGTAATAGTTGATCCGAAGGATATACGATCCATCCACGGGCAGCATCACGTTATCAAAAACGATCTCCCCGCCATGACCCAGGCCTACAGCCTTGTATTCCCCATCCTCCGTTTCCAACAGTTCCGCCCCGCCGGATACGATGCCCGTGCCGGCGTTTATAACAATGGTCTCCGGCGGGTCATTGTCGATGACACGCATCTCGGTGATAATGGGCACAGCGCCCGACAACCGCCTGACTACAAGCCTGGCGGAGCCTTTCTCCAAAAGCATGGTCAATTGCCCCGCTGCCATGATACCCGGCGCTCCGCTTTTCATCATATCGGCCTTTACCGTATTCCTGCCATCGGTGATTTCCACCGTAAAGGGGGATTCGGCCATGTAATAAAAACGCAGCGTATAGCGCTTGAAGGCAGGCAAGTCGTTTGTCACAAATTCCGCGCTGCCGTTTAGCATGATGGCCTTTTGCTCATGCGACAGACTCACCATTTCACTGCCGTGCATCACCCTTGCGTTTTCCGAGGGATAGCGTGACAAGCTGCCGCCCATATATCCACCACATAAAGCCATGGCCAGGGGTTTGACTTCCCTGGCGATATAGATACCCGTACCGCCATGATCGGGCATAACGATGTCACGCACAGTGTCCCTTGTCACATTCATCTTTTCATAGGTGATAGCGTTGCCGAAACGGTTGTCGCCATAGATTTCCGCCTCAAACTCGCCCGGGGGCAAGAAATCAAAAGACAGCCGCAGCGTACGGTTTGCGTTGGTAATGCAGCCGATGATATATTCTTCGGTCTTTTTAACCCAGCGCAGCATGGCCACATGATCGCCGGGAAAGCCGGAAAGGACCCTTACCCCGTCATACTTGGGTTTCAGCCTTCTCAGAAAATTTGTCCCCTCCCAGGGTTCCAGGTGAAAGATGGATGCGGAATAGTGCTGACAGCCAGAATCGAACACCGCCGCCAGCGCCATTTGATGGGCCAGGGAGGTGTTGCGGTTTTTGTTGGAGAAGCCCACCGGCGTATAATCCATAGGCCCTGCCGCGTTTCGTATGAAAGGCACGGTGCAGTTGTGTTCAGCACTGGGCATATCGCTCCATTTGTAATGTTCCAGGCCCATGATCCCCTCGGCGGTTATGAAATGAGGCCATGTCCGCCCCTCCCCCATGGGCTTTGTGGAGCCGTGGAAGTTAATCATTAGCTTTTGCTCTTTCATGATGTCAGCCATCATGTTGTACTGCCAAGCGGTATAATGGGAATCGTTTTCAAAAAAGTCAATCTTCACACCATCGATGCCCCAGCTTTTCCATAGGGGCAGATAATGGCTTGCTTTTTCATAGGTGTCAATGTGCTGCATGGCTGTCCAGAGCCAAGGAGAGACGTTCCTCTCGTGGGCATAGGCGCAGAATTCCTTGATCCAGCTTTCGTCCCACAAAGCATCCAGCACCACGGCCTCAAAGCCCAGGGCGGCAGCAAAGTCCACATATTGCTTAGCCTCGGAATAAAGCTGCGCTCCCATATCGCTGGACCACCAGGCCCACAGTGCCCGAACTGGCTTGATCCAAGACGTATCCTCAATAACCGAAGGAGGATTTAAGTTGTAGTTGAGCGTAGCGTTGACAATGCCGTCCAGGCTGTCTTCCACCACCATCAGCCTCCAGGGGGATGCAAATGGCAGAGGCGAAGGGATGGGCTGCCCATGTTCTTCCGGAGCAAAGTCCAGCAAAAGCCTGCGCTCCGCCGTGCCCTTCAAATGGCTGATGCAATAGCTGCCATTTGTATTCAGCACGTTGGCTTCGTTGATCATCACCCAGAATTCATTTTGCTGGGAATACAAAAGACTGGGCATGCCAAAGTGCCGGTCCTTATGATGGATGCCCCAGGCGGTTTTGTTGTAGGGCGCTTCATAGGAGGCAACCCAATCTTGAAGCCACAGTTTGTCAAAGGTTTCGGGAAAGCGGAAGTCCGTTGTTTCGTATTGGACCGAAAATGCTTCCCCTTCCACCGGAATCTCATAGCGAAATGCCATGCCTTCCTCATATGCCCGGACCCTGAGCACGAACGGCAAGCCATCCCGCGTAAAATGCAGAGATAATTCGTTGGCGTTATTCTCATACAACGCTTTTTTCCCGGCGGGAATGGAGTATGTTTCCCGGATCTCATTTGTTTGCTGGTGCGAAAATTGCAGGCCCTGTGTAAAGTCCCCTATGCTGGTCATAAGACCAAGTTTGCATTCCTCCGCAACAGTATGGCCATGCTTTTCCACGGTATAGCATAGTTCCCCCGCCGTGCCCTGCTTTACGGTCACGGACAGCGAATGATCCGGCGATGTTGCTTTCCACATACTTACTCCTCCAGGCCAGCATTGTCTGGGATGATGGCAATGCCACGAATGTGGGACATGGGGCCCCTATCGTTGAATAGGCGGATGGTATTTTTGCCTTTTTGAAGTGGGATCAATATTTCCTTTCCCTCCGGCTTGTTCCACACCGGGAAACCCCATCCGGCGGTAGAGTGCAGGTAGGTGTGAACTACGTCATGGCCATTAGCCTCTATGGAGATATCGCGGCTTTCGCCGCCGCAGTAGTCCACTCGCACTATGTATTTGCCGCTTTCGGGCAAAATCACATCTTCAAAGCGCATCTGGCTATTGAAACCTAGGCCTACCGCCTCGTATTCGCCCGTATCGGCCCGTATCAATTCCGCTTCTCCTGTCAGCACCGCTTTGTCAGCCCCCAGAGTAATCACTTCCGGAGGATCGTTATCGATGACATGCAGCTTGAGGATGGAAGGAATGGCTCCGGACAGGCGGCTAATAAACAGCCTGCTTTCGCCCTTCTCAAGGATCATGGAAAGCTCATGGGTGATGAACGTTCTTAATCCTGAACTGGATACCATCTTTTCGCGGGCAGTATGCTGTCCGTGAACTGCCTCCAGCTCCCATGCGCCTTCCGAGGCGTAGAAGAAGCGAAGGGTGTACCGTTTCGTCTTTGGCACGCTTACCTCAAACGACGCCGTGCCGTTCAGCTGCAACCCGGTTAGTTCCTGATTCCAGCGCACCGGCTCGCTGCCCCTCAGCATCTTCGCACGGCTGCCCAAGTATTCCTGATACCGGTCACTCATATAACCGGAGCAAATGCCGCACTCAGGTTCCTTCAATTCCCCGGCAATGTATATGGCCGCGCCGCCGGCTGCCAGCAGGTTCAGTGAAAGCTCGTCTCCCCTGCCAACCTTCATACGCCGTATCACCAGCATTTCGCCTTTGTCATCGTCCTCGTAGATTTCCGCCTCAAATTCTCCTTCAGGCAGGAAGTCCATGTTTAGGCTCACAGTCTGCTTGTTCACCGTGATCACACCAATGAACCATTCACCCTTTGTATAGCGGAGGATCGCGGCATGGTCGCCGGGGTAGCCGGAGAGCACCTTCAGGCCGTCATACTTAGGCCTAGTACGGCGCAGGAACCGGGTACCCAACCAGGCTTCCATATAATACAGGGACATGGAGTAATGCGTCGCGCCTGATTCGAACACCACCGGCAGCGCCAATTGATGGGCCGGCGTAGTGTTCCTGTTTAAGTTGGAAAGGCCGACTGGCGTATAATCCATGGGGCCGGCCACGTTGCGGGTAAAGGGAACGGTGCAGTTGTGCAGCGCATTTGGCATATCGCTCCACTTGTAATGCTCCAGGCCCAGTATCCCTTCTGAGGTAAGGAAGTTGGGCCAGGTCCGTCCCTCTCCCATGGGCTTGGTGGCGCCATGGAAGTTGATCATCAATTTGTGCTTGATCATCAGCTCCGCGATCATGTGATACTGCTCCATGGTGTAGCGGGAATCGTTCTCAAAAAAGTCTACCTTCAGGCCGTCCACTTTGCAGCTTGCCCATAGCGGAATATGGGCCTGCGCTTTTTCAAAAGTGTCGATACGCTGCATCCCCGTCCAAACCCAGACCTTTACGTTCTTTTGATGGGCGTAATCGCAGTATTCCTTCAGCCAGCTTAAATCCCAGGCACAATCCAGGGTGACAGCTTCAAAGCCCATGGCGGCTGCAAAGTCCACATAGCTTTTGGACTCAGTATACAGCTGCGCGCCATTTTCATATTCCCACCAGGCCCAAAGGGTGCGGCCAGGCTTGATCCAGGAGGTATCTGCAATCATGGAAGGCGGATTCAGGTTATAATTCAGCGTGGTGTTCAAAAGCTCATCCAGGCTGTCTGTGATAGCAATCAGACGCCAAGGCGACTGAAAGGGAAGCGGCGAAGAAATTGGCTTGCCCTTCTCTTCCGGAGCAAAGGCTATGGACAACCTTCTTTCGCCGGTGCCCTTCAAGTGACAGGAACAATAGCTGCCGTGAGTATTGAGTATGTTTGCTTCGTTCACCAGCATCCATGTACCGGCTGCACTCATATGGAACAGGCTGGGCATTCCGTAATCCTGTCCAAAAAGCCCGTCTTCCCAGGTATGCTTGTTGTAAGGCCCCTCATAGGTTTTGATCCAGTCCTGAAGCCAGAGCTTGTCGCACTCTTTGGAGAAATGGAATACCGTCGTCTCGTGGTTTATGAGAAGTGATGTGCCTTTCCCCTCCGGAATCTCATATCGGAATGCAACGCCTTCGTCAAACGCCCGCACCCGCAAAACAAAGGACATCCCCTCCATGCTAAAGAATAATGCCATTTCTTCAGCATTGTTGTCATACTTTGCCTTTTTCCCTGCCGGCAGCGAATAGCTTTCGCGAATAGAGCGGTCCTCCCGCTTTTCATTTACAAGGCTCCGCGTAAATTCTCCTATACTGGTGCTGATGCCAAGATCGCTTTCCTCTAAAACCAGCATGCCATTCTTCGTTACGCTATAAAGGAGGCCGCCCTGCGGGTCCTGCCATACAAAAACCCGAAGCCGGCCATTGGGAGAATCAATATGCCACATTTGCTTTCTCCTTCGAATAAATGTATTGTTTCAGCCTTTAACGCTGCCCATAACAATGCCTGTGGTGAAATACTTTTGCAGGAAAGGATATACGATCAGTACCGGCAGCGCCGCCAGGAAAATCTGTGCGGCTTTGCCCGTCCTGTCGGAAATATCGGGGATATTGCGTACATCCCTAAGCGATTCCATGACCATCAGATCCCTTGAAATCACCATGGTCTGCAAATATGTCTGCAGTGGATACTTTTCCGGAGAGTTCATGTAAATCAGCCCGTCAAACCAGGAATTCCAATGGTTGACGATAAAAAACAAGGCGATGGTCGCCAATACGGGCGTGGATACCGGCAGAATGATGGAGACAAGCACCCTTATATGCCCAGCACCGTCCATTAGTGCCGCCTCCTCCAACTCCTTGGGAATGGAGCGGAAGAAATTCATCATTAAAATAATATTGAACACATTAACGAGATACGGCAGCACCAAAGCTCCCACGGAATCGATGAGCCCCGTATACCTGACAATCATGTAGGTTGGGATCAGCCCGCCGGAAAACAGCATGGGAACGACAAAGTACCAAATGTAAACCTTGCGCGCTTTGAATTCGCTTTCTTGTCTGGACAAGGGATACGCCGCCAATATGGACACCAGCATGCTCAGCGGCACCGCCAGCAGCAGCCGCTGAAAGGATATGAGAACCGACGAAAAAAACTGCGGTTTTTCCGCCATGTATTTATATGATTTGAGGGTAAATTCCACTGGCCATATGCTGACCTTGCCCATAGCCACCGCTCCGCTGGAGCTAAAGGATATGGCCAATTGGTTCAGCATCGGCAGAAGGCAAGTAAAGGCGACAAGGGTAAGAAACAGATAATTGATCACGCTAAAAGCCCGCATGCCCGGGGTCATTTTCCGCATTGCTTCGGCCTCCTCTCAAAACACCCTGTAGTCGGTATACTTGTAGGCCAAGGCATAGGAGATGGCAAGCATTGTGAAGGATACCACGGATTTGAACAGGCCTACCGCCGTTGCTACACCGTATTGGAAATCCAGAAGCCCGATCCTGTACACCAGGGTATCCAGAATATCGCCCGTCTTGTAGACCTGCGGGCTGTACAGGTTGTATACCGGGTCAAAGCCTGCGTTTAAAATATTGCCCATGCTTAAAATCATCATCAGCACCACAATGGGCATGATGCCGGGTATGGTGATGTGTTTTACCTGCTTCCAGCGGTTAGCGCCATCGATCATGGAAGCCTCATACAGCGTGGGATCAATGCCGGTTAGCGCGGCCAGATACACAATGGTTCCAAAACCAAATTCCTTCCATGTTTCCGTAATTACCAGCGTGTATGGAAACCATTTGGGGTCTCCCAGAAAAAAGATGGGCTTAAGTCCGATGGAGGAAAAGATTTGTCCCACAATCCCCTTGGATGGAGACAATACGTCAATAAGAATCCCTGATAGGATGACCCAGCTTAAAAAATGCGGAAAGTACACAATGGTCTGCAATGTTCTTTTATACTTTTGGGAGCGCACTTCATTTAACAGCAGCGCGATAAACACAGGCACAATAATGCCGGCTGCCATTTTCATGATGGCGATAAAAAGGGTATTCCATAATACCTGAAAAGTATCAGGCATAGCCAAAACATAGCTGAAATTTTTTAAACCCACCCAGGCGGATTTAAAAAATCCTTTCACTGGATTGAATTTTTGAAAAGCCATTACATTGCCCGCCATGGGAATATAGTTGTAGATCAGCAGCAAGATCATAGCCGGCATCAGCATGATATGCAGCGGCAGATTCCTAAGGATTTTTTTATGCATAGAACCTCCGTTATGTAGGCTACCGCCACTTGCGCGGCATGTGCCTATAAAACTATACCGCAGCAGCCTTGTAATACCCCAAGCGGGGAGCGATACGCTCCCCGCCCGGGATTAAAGTGTCTTTGGACTTTCGCTGTTACTTTTGCTGTTTAAGCCAATCATTGACTTCCTGCGTCATCTGCGTGCCGCCCAGGTTGCCCCAGTTGGTAACGAAGGTATCGAAATCATCCAGGGGTGCGCCAAGGATGATGGCGGTGAAGTCAGTCAGCTGCTGCTTGGTTAAGGTGGATAGCTTTTCAGTCATGGTCTGGGTAGATGCGCCGTAGAAGGCATCGCGCATGATGTTGCCTTCATCCCAGTACTTTTTCTGCACTGTGAGGGATCCGCCTGGTCCAAACATTTTCAGCTGATGCCAGTTGTTGTTGCTGTGGTCTCCGCCGAGGCTCAGCTTGCACATATCGTAGTAGTTCTTTTCTTCATCGTTGAGCTTGGAGGTATCACCTGTTTCAATGGCAGCGGTGACCTTTTCGGCTGCGGTGAAGTTCTTCATCGGGGGTTCCACGGAAACGACAGTGTAGGCATAGGGGCCATAGCCGTCGGGGGTGATGTTGTATACGGTGGGTTCAGCCGTTTCGCCATAGCTCTTTTCCAGCTGGAGGTTGAGCATTTTCACTACGGCCTCGGGATTCTTGCAGTTGGCACTGACCACATAGTATGTGCTGGTGCCAAAGGGGATCTGGGCCTTGGCGGTCGTACCGCTCAAACTGGGGATGGAGACCGGTACCCATTCCATGGTGGGGTTGGCAACCTTGACGGAGTTGATCCAGGCAGCATTCCAGAAGTCGCCAAACATCATGCCAAAGCGGCCGGCGCCGACATCCTCGTTCACCTTGTTGGAATCCTTGACGCCAAATTCCGGATCGATCTGGCCCTTGGCATACATGTCGCGCAGCGCACCCAATGCTGTCTTCATTTCGGGCAGCACGCTGCCATAGTTAAGGCTGTCGCCGGTATTGACCCAAATATTGGGGTACGCGCCGTAAGCATTAAAGAAGCCTTCCAGGCAGGCATAGCCTACACCGAACAAATCCTTGTGGAAAGCAAGGCCGAAGGTATCCTTCACGCCGTTGCCATCGGGGTCCTGGTTGGTGAAAGCATCGGCCACGGCCATGAACTCATCCACCGTCGTGGGGATCTTCAAGCCCAGCTTATCCAGCCAGTCGGTGCGGATCCACAGCACCTTGGCGGACATAAGGCCTGCGCTGACCTGGGGAATGGCATAGAGCTTGCCATCAAAGGTGGCGGACTTCAGCCCTACGCCGCCGTCGGAGTTGAGGATATCCCAAGTGTAGGGAGCGGCGTATTTGGGCAGCAGCTCGGAAATGTCCATCAGCTGGCCATTTTCGTACATCATCTTCATCTGGGTGTTTGAAACCGCCATGACGTCCGGCAGTTCGTTGGAGGTGATGGCAATATTCACCTTCTGGGTATACTGCTGCTCATTGGTGGTCCACAGGAAACGGACCTTGATACCCAGCGCTTCCTCATACTTGCGGGTCCACACATTGTTTTCAATGGAGTCACCTTGCGGAAATTCCAGCGCGCCTGATCCCAGATTCTTTACAGCAGTGATCTCAATGGGCGCTTCGTACTTGCCAAAGGGATCTGCCTCAGATGCCAGCGCTGTGACGCCAAGCATCATGCTGGCCAACAGGATCGCCGCAACCAGCATCGCCAATGGTCTCCTGGTATTTTTCATGAAAACCCTCCTATTCATTTGTTCCGGAATTGGTTAATTAGATTATAACGTAGCAAAACCCGAATTGTATATTGTATAATTTATACTATCGTTGCTTCCTTTTTACGTCTTGCTAGTTTCTTTGGTGCAATTTGCGCCACATAGGACAAGTGCCAAGGGCCGAAACCAATTCATGCTAAAACCCAAAAAGACGCGCTTGGCAGCGCGCCTTGAGAGAAACTTCATCCATCTCATCCTACGCCGCGGGAATTGTCCCTGTACTCCTGGGGTGTCATACCTGTATGTTTTTTGAACACCCTGGAAAAGTGGGCTGCGGAAGCAAAGCCCACCATTTCAGCCACATTGCGCACCTTGAACTGCTCATCATCCAACAGTTGGACAGCTCTGGCCATTCGCACCTCGGTGATGGTATCGGTAATGTTTTTTCCGGTTAGCTCCTTGTAGCGCCTGGACAGGTAAGAGGGATTCAAATACACCTTCTCAGACAGGGTGACAAGAGAAAGATCATCGCCCAGATGCTTTTGAATGTACTTGTCAATATTGCGGACAAAGGCGTCGCTCTTGTCCTTTTGCTCCATGAACCACAGTTCCATCAGACGTTTTCCAAGGAACGCAAACCGTTCCAGCCGGGCGCGCCTGTCCCCCATTACGGGCTGGCCGGCAATGACGGCACGAAACAAGGGGTCACCGCCAATCTGCTCCTTTAAATCATGACCGATGACAAAGGAAAGAAGCATGGAATCCATTTGGTTCATGATTTCGAGTATGTAAAGATCATCCCCATTAAGATGCGGCTCCAGCACCCTGGTAAGATCCGAGGTAAGCTTTTCAAACTGCTGCACATCGCCGTTGGACATGGCCCAGGAGATGTCTGCCAGCCTTTCCTTAAGCTCGGCAAATTTCAGCTTGTCCAACAAATCATCCGCCCGCGACAAATCGTTTATACGGAAAAACTCCACATCGACAAACGCCATGCTGCTGTGTTTCTCCAGCAAGCATTCCACAGCATAGCGCAGAACCTCACTTTTTTCCTTAAGTGATTCCCATGTGCAGGGGCGTGCGTCAAATACAAAGGAGATGGATGCGTTCAGCGTCTGCATTAAGGTACGCTGTATCGTTTCCGCCATGCCCTTGACCGTCACCGCCGCCCGCTCCATGTTTTCACCGGCAAGCGGCTGTATAAGCCACAGCATAAAACTGGAATCCGCGCAGCATATCTCGCACCGAGCGGCATGGGAAAGCTTTGCCCGGATGACAATATCCACCTGAGTGGATAAATCCTCCACCCGAAAATCATCCCGGCGGGCAGCCAGCAGGATTACCGGTTGGGTACCGTCCAAAAGAACGCCGTACCGTTTGAACTGCTGTACACGATCATCCTCTTTAACCATGGCACCGGTCAAAAGTCCGTGCAAAAATTCCCGGCGAAGGATGGGCATACACATCCGCATCTGCTCGTCAGCCCTGGCCAAGAGCGCTTCACTGATAGCTTCCCGCTCGATATCGGCGATGCATTGCCGGATGGCGTCCAGGAGAACTTCGTCACCCTCGTTTTTCAGCACATACCGTGCGGCATGGTACTGCATAGCCTGATAAGCATACTCAAATTCATCATGGCCGCTTAAAAACACCACACGGCAGGAAGGCCACTGTACGCTGACCTGTTTGATAAGCTCTATGCCCGACATGCCTGGCATCTGAATATCCAGAATCATGATATCAAAGCTGGTGCGTGCAAGATACTCCAGCGCCTGAAAGGCCGAATAAGTCTTGTAAACGTCCAGCTTGTCCTCTATGGCCGTCTCCAGCATATTGGCCAAAGAATCAGTAATAAAAGGTTCGTCATCTACAACCAGAAGTCGGTACACGTCATTTCTCTCCAATCGCTTCACGGGTGTTTTCCGGGCTGTCAAACGGGTTCTCGGGAATCTTCAGCTTGATCTCCACTCTCAGGCCGCCCATGCTTCCATGGGATAGTACTAGCCCGCTTCCCTGCCCAAACTTCAGCCGCAGCCTTCTGTGGATGTTGATGATCCCTGTGCATTCCTGCAGGTCGTCCGTTGCGTTAAGCTTTTGTTTCATATCCGCAAGCTCTTCATCGGAAAGCGGCGCACCGTTGTTCTCCACGGCCAAGGTAAGCGTATCGCCGTTCCGCAAAAAAGTAACGCTGACCTGCCCATTTTCCGCTACGTCCTTTAAGCCATGGTCAAAAGCGTTTTCCAAAACAGGCTGCAATATAAGCCTTGGAACCATCACATCGGTAAAATCCTGCGGCAATTCTTCCAGCGCCATTTTGATGCGCCTGCCAAAGCGGACCTGCTGGATGCGGGCATAGTTGTAGGCATGGGTGACTTCGTTTGAAAGCTTAACATCCGCCTGGGCATTTCTTGTGATAAAGCGATAATAGTCGGACAGATACGTCAAAAATACGGTGATATTGTCAAAGTCTTCGTCTTTTGCCATGCGGTAGAGAATGAAGAAGCTGTTGTGCAGAAAATGCGGATTGATTTGCGCCTGCAATTGCCTTAGCTCCGCCCGCTGCGTCAGAAGCTGCTGCTTGTAGTTGAGCTCAAACAGGTTTTCCAGCGCCGAAGCCATGCCGTTGAACGTATCGTACAGGTAGGCATACTCGTCACTGACATGGTGCTCGATGCGGGTGGATAAATCGCCTCGCTCCACCTTGCGCAGCGAGCGCACCAGCAGATTCATGGGCTTCTTGATCAGCATATAACAGGCCAGCGAAAACACTACCATCACGACCAGCGCCACCACGGAAAAGACAAAGAACAGCGTTTGATACCGCCATATTCTCTGATAAATCTGCGTTTCGGGAATATAGGTATAGAGCTCCATGTTCAGATATTTCGATGCTTCGCCCACCACAAGGTATTGCCGGTTATTCATGGATACGGTAGCTTCACCGGACTTGAGCATTTCATTAGCAATTCGTTCGTCATGCCGGATGTGATCCACAACTTCCCCTGCGTTATCGCTGGATAGCCTATAATCCTGGGTCTCATTATACAGCACCGTCCCACCGCTTTGATACAGGTTGAAGGAGAGCAGAAATTCCTGTACATCCTTGGTGGAGAGCTCAATGATCAATATGTACAAAGGTGTGGCGTCAGGATCGGCGGGGAGAACGGGATAAGCCGCGCCCAGGTACAGCCGGCCATCCACATAGATGATGCCAGCCGCGGACTTATCAGCCTTGGCAGCGACGATGGGCTTCCACGCATCCGACAGTTCATCCACGCCTCCCTTGGCGGAGATCATTTTGCCGTTGCGGGGAAGATACAAAATAGCATCCAATATATAATGGGAACTGTCGCGCATCACACTAAGGCGGTTTTGAAGCGACAGCAATGCGCTGACACGCTGGAACTGCGACATGATGCTGGATGCATTCACATAATAAAACAGATTGGAATCATTCAGGCATTCAAACTGCAAATCGCGTATGCGCTGTATTTCAGTTTCCAGCGTGCGTATATAAAACGAAACGGTAGAATTCAGCGAATTGGTGATCTCCTGCCTGGCCATTCCGTGACCCCAGCTGTAGATGCCAAAACCCAGAATATACATTGGGATCATAACCACCAGAAAGATGGATAGCAGCATAACGAATACCGATCTTTTACGAAACCATTTGCGCATGCGACCACCCTTCCCGAAGCTATGCATATCCCACGCAGCAATCTTCCCGCTATAGGAGACAATGGCTTTTTTTGATGCTGCGTGAATGAGCTTTAAAGCACCTTCATATACGGTCACCACTGCATACCGCTTTGTCGTATCGTAGAGCTTTTTGCGGAAACTGTCAAGGGAGAGAAAATCCTGGCATCTTTCATTGTGCAGAATATCCCCAACGACATGTTTTGAAATCGGCATAAAAATACAGACCGCCGGCTATGCAGCCAACGGTCCGTTACTTATTCGCCAAAGATTATGCGCTGATCAGATTCACAACCTTCTCCAGCAGCTTAACCGCCAGCGGAAGCATCTCCTCCACCGTAAGCTTTACATCTTTGAGCAGCAGCGCCGGTGTCTTGGAGGCGGAAAGGATCAGCCGTTTGTCCGTCTGAGAAAGCGCGTCGATCAGCTTCACCGGATCAGGCACATGCTTCTCCTCCAGCTTCATCGTAAGAGTTAATCCCTTATGGGATACATGCACGATGCCAAGCTTGCGGCACAGGGATTTCAAATGGGCAATATCCAGAAGATTGTTCACCGCCTCCGGCGCTTCGCCGAAGCGGTCCAATAGTTCTTCCTCGATATCCTCGCGGCCGGCCCGGTCTTCCAGCAGGGATATTCGCTTGTAAATCTCCATACGCTGGCGCTCGTCAGGCACGTAATCCGCCGGCAGGAATGCGTTCACCTTCAGCTCTATACGCGTCTCCAAGTCGCCCAAAGGCGCCAAATCACCCCGTACCTCCCTGATGGTTTCCTCGATCAGCTTGCAGTACATATCATAGCCTACCGCGCTTAAATGCCCGTGCTGCTCAGGTCCCAGAATGTTGCCGGCGCCCCGTATCTCAAGATCCCGCATGGCAATGCGGAAACCGGCGCCAAACTCCGTGAATTCACGGATCGCGGCCAGCCGCTTTTGCGCAGTCTCGCTTACCATCCTGTCGGGGCGTACGGTGAAGTAGGCATAGGCTTGCCGGTTGCTGCGCCCCACCCGGCCGCGTAGCTGGTACAATTGCGAAAGCCCGAAGCGGTCGGCGTCAAAAACGATCAATGTGTTGGCTGTGGGAATATCCAGGCCGCTTTCGATGATGGTGGTGCACAACAGCACATCGTACGTGCCGTCATAAAAGTCCATCATCACGTCTTCCAGCGCATTCTCCTTCATCTGCCCGTGGGCGATGGCTATGCGCGCTTCCGGTACAAGCTGCTTTAAACGGGAATAGAACTGCTCGATGGAGCGGACACGGTTGTAAAGAAAGTAAACCTGGCCGCCCCGTGTAAGCTCCCGCAAAATCGCATCCCGGATAAGTCCATCGGCATATTCCAGCACATGGGTCTGTACAGGGAAACGTTCCTCCGGCGGCGTTTCCAAAAGGCTCATGTCCCTTATGCCCACCATGGACATATGCAGCGTTCTTGGAATAGGCGTGGCAGACAGCGTCAGCACGTCCACCGTGTTCTTGATGTTTTTGATGATTTCCTTATGGGAAACGCCAAAGCGCTGCTCCTCGTCCACGATCAGAAGCCCCAGGTCGCGGAAGACCACATCCTTGTTGAGCAGCCTATGAGTGCCCACAATGATATCGATCTTGCCTTCCTTAAGCTGCTCCAGCACTTCCTTCTGCTCCTTGGGAAGGCGGAAGCGGCTCAGCACATCGCTGTTCACGGGAAAGCCGGAAAAGCGCTTTTGGATGGTATTGTAATGCTGCTGGGCCAGTATGGTGGTTGGGGCCAGGAAGGCCACCTGCTTGTTGTCCATGACCGCCTTGAAGGCTGCCCGCAAGGCCACCTCTGTTTTCCCATAGCCCACATCGCCGCATAGCAGCCTGTCCATATTCATGGGGGCTTCCATGTCCCGGGTGATATCCTGTATGCTCTGCTGTTGGTCCGGCGTCAGCTCGTAAGGGAAGTTATCCTCAAACTGGCGCTGCCAAACGGTATCCTTGGCGAAAGTGTAGCCCTTCTGCGCCTGGCGCTTGCCGTACAATGCCAGCAAATCGAAGGCCATGGCCTTGATGCCGGCCTTGACCCTTGCCTTCTGCCGCTGCCATTCACCGCCGCCCAGTTTATTCAGCTTCGGAGGCTGGCCCTGGGAACCGATAAACCTCTGTACACGGTCCAATTGGTCGGTGGGCACGTATAGCTTGTCGTTGCCCTGATACTGTATGAACAGATAATCCCTGTAGGTACCCTCGCTTTGAATTCTAATGGTGCCCTGGTAGATGCCCACGCCGTGGGTCTCATGCACCACGTAGTCGCCTATGTTCAGGTCAGTGAATGCGGCGATACGCTCGCCGGTATTTCGCCTGGTGCGGGCCTTACGGTAGCCTGCGCCAAAGATGTCACTGTCGGAAATAACAGCCAGCTTTGCCTCCGGCCACACAAACCCCTTGGATAAGGTCAGCGGAAGAAGCAGCACTTCCCCGATGATCAGGTTGTTGTCCAGCGTTTCCGTAAACAGGCAGGGAACATCCATCTCAGACAGCGCCTTTTCCAGACGCTTACCTCTGGCTGTACCGCCCGTCAGTAGCGCGGTACAGTACCCTTCCGCCTTCCACTTCAGGCAATCGTCAGCCAGATCACGGTGATTGGATTGATAGGCGTGGGCATTGACGCCTTCCATTTCTACCAGCACGTTTGGCGAAAGCGATCCCATGCCCCGCAGAAAGTCGGATAGTGTGACGACTGTGCGCCCCTTTAGGGAATTTTGCACATCGCCATATTCAAGAAGAAGATCCGCCTGGGCCGCCACGGCCTCTCCCCGCTCCAGGGAGGTCTTGAAATCTTCCTGAAAGCTAAGCGTACGGCCTTTGATGCGGTCCTGAAACTGATCCGGCTGGTCAATGAGGACGATAGCCTCCGGCAGCCATGATATAAGGGATACCGTATCGGGGCACAACACATGCACCCAGTTTTGCATCCGGCGGAAAGGATAGCCGCTTTCCAGCCTGTCCGCGTCGTCATGGCTCTGGGCCGTCAGCCGCTCCAGTGCCGTTCCCGGCTGCATGGGCGCAGGCTTTGGAGCCGGCGCATGTTCTTCAAAAAAGGAGGGAAGATCATCCTCATCGTCTTCGGGCAATGGCGGAAGCTCCTTGTACAGCCTGGGTGCTTCTTCCGATACACCGGCACGCTGCGCAAGACACGCCCGCATCCTGACCGCTGCCCGGGCGTAGTCGATGCCGTCCACCAGCACTTCGGCAGCAGGCGGCAGAACGGCTTCCTTCAATTTGAGCATGCTTCGCTGCGTAATGCAGTCGAACGTGCGGATGGAGTCTACCTCGTCGTCGAAAAACTCCATGCGCAGAGCGCTGGGTTCGCTGGGCGGGTACACGTCCACAATGGCGCCGCGAAGGGCACACTGACCCTTGCCTTCCACCATGTTCACCCGCTCGTAACCATTCTTTACGAGTTTTCCAATGAATGCCTGCGGATCGAATCGGTCACCTGGCGCAAGGCGGATGGTGGCCTCCCTGAACACTTTGGGTGCCATGTGCCGGTTCATCAGCGCTTCAGCCGGTGCGCAGAGCACCGACACTTCTCCCTGCAAAACACGGTGCAGCGTTTCCAGCCGCCGCCAGGCGCTTTCATGGCTGGACGCGCCGCGTCCAAACTCCAGTTCCTGGGCAGGCAGCGCGGCACAGCGCCCATCCAGCAGCTGGGATATATCCTCTGCCGCACGGTTTGAGTTAAGCTCATTATTCAAAATCAGCAGCACCTGCCGGCCGGTGGCAAAGTGAAGAGCGGATGTAAGATATGCCCGCTGCCCCTCCGACAGGCCGTACACGGAAACGACCTGTTCCTTTTTAACACCGTCCAGCAGTTTTTGAAAGGATTCGCTCCCCTTGAGTACAGAGAACAATGCTTGCCGCATCTTTTTTGCTGCCTCTCGTATTATTTCCCGTTAAAGTTGCGCATGGCGGCCTCTATGCCTTCCTTTACAAAACATAGGGCCGCATCCGCTGCCAGCATGTAGGCGTCAAAGGCCGCCTGCCGTTCTTCCTTAGTGGCGTAATGGGATAAAACCCAGTCTGCCAGTTCCCAGCCTTCCGGCTTGTCACCTATGCCAACCCGTATGCGCGCAAAGGATTCGCTGCCGATATCTCCTACAATGGAGCGCATGCCGTTATGGGTCCCCGGCCCGCCGGAGGGTCTCACCCTAAGCTTGCCCGGGGGCAGGTCCACATCGTCATAAATCACCAGCAGGTTTTCCGGCGTCACCTTGTACCAGTGCATAAGCGCCTGCACGCTTTGGCCGCTCAGGTTCATAAAAGTCTGCGGCCGGCACAGTGCAATGCGCTGCCCTTCGTAGGTTCCCTCGCCAACCACAGCCTGGCACCGCATACGGTTCACGGGCAGGTTCAGTTTCTGGCTGAGGACTTCCACCACGTCAAAGCCTACGTTATGGCGGGTATGCTCATATTTTAGACCCGGGTTCCCCAGCCCTACGATCAAGTTCATAAAAAGCATTCCTCCAAAAACACCTTTTCGAGAAAACAGCTTAAGGCGCCATTTTCTCGAAGTATGCGTATGTCTCGTTTGCTTAAAGCTTTCCGTCTTCCTTCCGTTTCTGTACCCAGCCTTCTTTGATGATTCCCTTGGAGCGGGCTACGTACAGCGATCCCGCCGGCACATCCTCGGTAACTGTGGAACCGGCAGCCACATAGGCCTCCTTCCCCACCTTGACAGGGGCGACGAGGTTCACATTGCAGCCTACGAAGGCATCGTCTTCCACGGCAGTACGGTGCTTGTGCTTGCCGTCATAATTGGTGAAAACAACGCCGCAGCCAAGGTTGATATTCTTGCCCAGGTCGCCGTCGCCCACATAAGTCAAATGCGATATCTTGGTCCCGTCACCTACAGTACTGTTCTTGATTTCCACAAAGTCGCCGATACGGCACTTTTCACCAACCGTACT
Source organism: Bacillota bacterium (assembly GCA_023416585.1). Lineage (GTDB taxonomy): Bacteria > Bacillota > Clostridia > Christensenellales > Aristaeellaceae > JAEWAH01. The sequence continues at coordinate 12,168 of JAEZHM010000113.1, read as the reverse complement.
GTCCGGCCTTAAATAGGCAAACGGCCCAACCGTTGTTCCAGATCCAACCTTGCAGTGCGTTAGAACGCTGCTTTCCACCGTAACATCATCCATCAAAACAGCGCCGTTTAATCTGCAGTTGGGCAGCAGCGTGCATCCTGAGCCAATTATGCTTCCCTGTTGCAGGTGGCAGCCGGGATAGATCACGGTACCGGGGCCAATCACAACGTCCGAGTCGATATACGTGGCGCTCGGATTAAGCAGCGTTACTCCCTGGGACATATGCCAATTGTTGATTCTCTCCTGCAGGCAGGCAAAGGCATTGGCAAAATCCACCCTGGTACGGACAGAGATCAATTCTTCCCCGTCGGCAGCCACAGGCGCAATCTTTATACCCTCCTCGGATATCGCCGACAGTGCGTCCAGAGGCGAGCAATCCCCGTCATCCCAGTCGGACAATACCTTTTGAAGCGTCTTCGCGTCAAAGCAGTAAGCTGTTCCACCCATCCGAAGGCCAGGTTCCTGTTCCAGGTCTTCCCCCTGCCATTGCAGGAAGGAAGCTTTTACATTACCTTCCACCGCAGATAACAGAAATTGCAAAGTTTCAGGATGCAAGCAGGGCATATCGGCCCGCACCGCCAGCACCTTACCCTCGGATAAAGCGGATGCGGCCGCCGAAAAACTCACGGCAAATTTTCTCTCATTTGTGTATATGCTTTGGGCCGCTTCCAAACCACCTTGCTCCGGCACCAAAAGGCAGGGTCCGGCATTCGCTTCCAGCGCTTTCATGGCATGAAGGAAAACCGGCCTTCCCAAGAGGGCATGAACGGCAATGGGCGCGACACTTTCCATCTCGCCCTGCACACCATCCGGCAATAGCAGGAGCGGCAGAATACTTGACATACAATTCACCTCGTTTTTATCCTACGCGATGCGAAGAAAGCTATTCGTACAGCCACTCGGCAGGGCGGACTTGGGCCACAATCTCTTCATCCGCCATCTCTTCCAGTATCATCAGGGAGCGTTCCCCGCTGATTCGCTTCTTTTGCGGATGGGCTGTGGCCATTACAAACGCCATGCCCACCACCGTAACGTTGAATTCGTGCATCAAATCCACCATGCCCTTGGCGGTGCCGCCGCCTTTCAAAAAGTCGTCGACGATCAGCGCTCTTTGGTTTTCCTTCACCGCGCGGCGGGACAGCGACATGGTTTCAATCCTGCCGGAGGAACCGGAAACATAATTGATGTTCACGGCGGAGCCTTCGTACACCTTGCTGGACCGCCTGGCAATCACCAGCGGTACGCCCAGCGCCTCGGCCGTCATCAGAGCAACGGGAATGCCTTTTGTCTCCATGGTGAGCACAAAATCAGGCTCTTCCTCATAATACTTGCCGGCAAGTATCATGCCCATTTTGCTCACCACATCCGGCATGGACAGAATATCGGAAAAATACAGAAAGCCGCCGGGCAGCACCCGCTCCTTGCTGGATAGCTTATCGCACAGATCTTTAATGCAGCTTAGGGCATGCTCCTTTTGCATGATGGGACGGTAGCGAACGCCGCCCGCTGCGCCTGTTACGGTCTCCAATTCCCCCAGCCCAAACTCCTTGGACACCGAGCGGAGAATATCGATATCCTCGCTCATGGTGGACTTGGCCGCCCCGAATAAATCGCAGAAATGGGATAACGTAAAAATTTTGTTAGGCGAAGCGGACAATATCTTCATCATGGCCGCCATCCGTTCGTTCCTTCGTACCCGATCCATGGACACAACACTCCCGCGCCGCAAATTCCAAACACTTTTTTGATTATATCACACGAAGGCGAATATTGCCAACATTTTTTAGATCGATTGTTCGGGTTTTTACACAAAAAAGGGGTTATCGCGCGAAACGCCGGCGATAACCCAAGAGCATATGCTTGAGGCATCAATCACCAGTGTATGATACAGGAACACTGTGATCCACGATGCTTATAAAAGTCTTGCCACGCTGCAATTTCAATTCATTGCCGTCCTGGTCAAAGAAAACGGTACGCTGATTCATACCGGTACGCATCCAATAGCCTTTAATGTACCGTCCACCCATAAAGATATCTGCGTTTCCGGATCCAATATTGACTGTCACAGGCCGGGCACCATCATTTTCATAAAATGTCAGCTTTGTGCGCTGGATAATGAGATTCGCAAAGAACGGCTGCACTTGTGTATTCCTGTCCACATACTTTTCGTCATCCACGCTGCGCAGGTAACCATTTTTACCGGAATCATAGGTGAAGGAAGACGAATAATCAGCTTTCCTTTGCTTGATAGAAATATTCGTCGCACGCTCCCCCGCTTTGGGAAGTTCATCCGTGAATAAAAAAGGCCTGAAGGGTGCCTGAAAATCTGCAGGGATCAAAGCCTGCATGGCCTCTACATTGGCATCCACATTATGGGGGCTTAGCTGCTTGCCGACGCGCGTATAATACTTCTTCCACGGCTTGTTGGAGCCGACGATACCGCTGAAGAGCACGCCCTTTTGGCTTGCCCCTGTTTTTTGGAATAGGGCACTTACACTGGTTCCTTCGCTTTCCTGAGCACCATAGAAGATAAATCCTCCATCCCACTCTTCCCGCAATTCTGCTTGCGTCATGCGGGCGGAGCGGATTGGACCGGTGCTTTGCGGAATCACGTCGCTAAACAAAAATGTAAGGCCAGTATACCCGCCTTGATGCAAAGGTGTTTCATAGATTATGTCTGCCTGATCCACACCCCATTGTGCCAAGTTCCCTACGCCACCGGAAGTATTATCAATCTGTACCAGCATAGGCAGATACTTTCCGGCCCATGGCATACCGGTAACAGGGCTTTGACCTTCAATTACAGGATTTGATGGGAAATTCCCATCTGGGCCCAGTCCCTTGACCTCAATATTTCGTTTCTTTTCATTCTGAATGGTTGTCGATGCTCCTTGCGCATATACAACCTGAACCATGGAAAGAATGAAAACAACTACAGCGATTAAGCATACACTTTTTTTCATTTTCATATTCCTTTCTATGGCAGATGATCTATTGAACATGCAATTCAGTTTTTTCCATTTTTATTACTTTTTGTATTGTAGCACAAAGTTGTCAGGTAATAAACAGTTAGGAAATTAATTTACAATCCTCCAATGCTTATCCATAAAAAATGAAGCGGAGAATGAGTTGTCTCTTTCTCCGCTTCATCAAACGCCGTCTTATTCGTAGCCAAGCGTGCGCAAATCGTCCATCCGGTTGCGCCAGTCCGGCCTCACCTTCACCCATAGTTCCAGATTTACATGCATGCCCAGCAGCTTTTCTATGTCCATGCGGGCTTCCTGACCGATCCTTTGAAGCATGGATCCATGCTTTCCTATGATGATACCCTTGTGGGCATCCCGCTCGCAATAGATGGTGGCGTGAATCTCCATGAAATTATCGTTAAGCTTATTCATAGCCATCATTTCCACGCCAACGCCATGGGGCACTTCTTCCTTCAGGTGCAAAAGCGCTTTTTCCCGTATAAGCTCCCCGCAGATAAGCCGTTCCGGCTGATCGGTCATCATATCATCCGGGAAGTATTTGGGTCCTTCCGGAATGTAACCCACCAGCACCTTTTTCAGTTCCTCCAACCCATTCTCTTTTTTCGCGCTGATGGGCACGATGGCATCGTATCCCACCTGAGCAAAGGAAGCCATCAGCGCCAGCAGGTTTTCCTTGGGGATCAGATCGATTTTGTTGAGCGCCAGCACCTTGGGAACCTTTTTGACGCTCAGTGAAGCAACCACTTCCCTGTCCTTGGGACCAACCGCCGTAGCGTCCACCAAAACCAAAAGTACATCCATGCCTTCCATGGCATCCCTGGCCGATTGTACCATGTATTCCCCCAGCTTCGTTCTGGGAGTATGCAAACCGGGGGTATCCAGGAAAACGATCTGCCAATCATCCCTGGTCATTACGCCCATGATACGGTTGCGGGTGGTTTGGGGACGGTTGGACACGATGGCCACCTTTTCCCCCACGAAAGCATTCATGAGGGTGGACTTTCCCACATTGGGCCGTCCGATGATGGCCACAAAGCCGGAATGGAAGTTCTTCTTGTTCTCCATAAAAGCACCAACTCCCTCCTATTAATCCTTGGGCAAATCTTTGGGTCCGAAGCCGTGCGGCAACAGATCGGTCAAGTTTGCACTGGCCGATTGATGATCATCCCAAGTGACCAGAACCCTGATATCCGGTGCAAACTCATTTAGAACCTGACGGCAGGCACCACAGGGCCAGGGCTCGGCGCTGCGGGCGGCGATAGCGATGGTGGTAAATTCCGTAGCTCCTTCGCTAACCGCTTTGAAAATAGCCGTCCGTTCCGCACAGTTGGTCAGGCCGAAAGAAGCGTTCTCCACATTGCAGCCCGTAAACAGGCGGCCGTCGGCACAGAGCACGCATGCCCCTACCTGAAACTTGGAATACGGAGCATAGCTTCGTTCCATGGCCTTCCGTGCCAAATCCAATAGTGTATCATCGGATACCTGATTCGTTGTTTCATTTCTACCCATGTTCATCATAGCTAAAGCCTTTTCCTCCATGGCACGCATTGCCGACTGCTCTTCCTTTGTATTATGATCATACCCCATCAGGTGGCAGATGCCGTGTACCAATAAATAAGCAGCTTCCCGCTCTGCGCTGTGGCCATACTCCGCAGCTTGGGCCACAACATGGTCCATGGAAAGAACCACATCACCCAGGAAGCACACGTTCAGCTCGCTGTCATATTCCTTTTTCAACAGAAGTTCGGTTTGGCCGGCCGTTTTACCCTGTTTGTACTTTACCGTCGGGAAGGACAAGACATCCGTAGCCGCATCGATGTTCCTGTTTTCCCGGTTGATTTTTTGAATCTCCTGATCGTCCGTCATTATAACACCGATGCCGCAGGGGATGGTTACGCCTTCCTCCATGAGGGCACAATCCGCCGCCATCTGCATCAAGCCTGGCAAATGATGGGGCACATCAACTGCGTGTATCATCCAATATAAAGTCAAGCCTATTCCTCCAAGTGTTCCTTTTCCCCCGGTGCATTCTCCGCTTCCTTGCCGTTTTCCTGCACAGGTTCTGGAGGTACCTCCTCTTTTACAGGCGATGTTTCCTCCGATGCCTCCATTTGGGCAGGCGGGGCGGGCGTTTGTTCCGCCTCCATCAGGCGGGCGGGTACCGGCGGCTCCTTTTTCTGAATTTCCACCGCGGGATATTCAATGCGCTCATGGAATACGCCTATGAGCACAGTAGTAAAAGCATCGCATATCTTGTCTATATCCCGCAGCGTCAGCGGTGAATCGCTCAGCTGCCCGTCCTCCAGTTTACCCCTTACCAACTGCTCAATAAATTCCTCAATGCGCTGTGGTGTGGGATCGGGCATGGAGCGCACGGCAGCCTCGATAGTATCGGCCAGCATGACGATGGCGCTTTCCTTCATGGAGGGGCGGGTGCCGTCATAGCGGAAATCCTGTATATCCACCGGGTTGCCGCCTGCCTGCTGGAGTGCCTTGTGGTAAAAGTACATCACCGGCGTGTCCCCATGGTGTTCCATGATGATCTTTTCAATCTCCACAGGCAGGCGGTACTTTTTAGCCATTTGAAGCCCGTCCCTGGCATGGGCGGTTACGATGGCCGAGGAAACATAAGGGTCCGTATGGTCATGGGGGTTATCCCCCATTTGGTTTTCCTTGAAATACAAGGGGCGTTTCAGTTTGCCCACATCATGAAAATAAGAGCCGACCCGGGCAAGAAGGGGGTTGGCGCCAATAGCCTCCGCAGCGGCCTCCGACAGGTTGGCTACAATAATGGAATGATGGTAAGTTCCCGGCGCTTCAATAAGCAGCCTGCGAAGCAGCGGCTGATTGGGATTGGCAAGCTCCATCAGCTTGCTGGGCGTGGCCAGATTGAAAATGATCTCCAGAAGCGGCTGAAAGCCCATGCACAAGAGTGCCGCAATCACCGCGCCGCCCATGCTCCACAGTGCGTTTGTAAAAACGGCCTGCGCATCATTGTTGGTCATTAGGCCTACCGCCGTCATGACCACCAGGCTGGACAGCGCCGCATAGATGCCGCATAAAAGTGCCTGGGCCCTGTGGGATTTGCCACGGAGCGCCATTACCGCTACGGTGCCGCCCACCACGCTGCTCAGCAGCATGTGGATCATCACGGCGCTGTATTCGTTGTTCCCGCCTGTCGACAGAGCGCTTATAATCACCGACAATGCCAAGTTCCCGGCAATGCCGGCCAGGGGGCCCAGAAGCCCGGTTAACAGAAGCGCGCCCAGGATCACCGGCGACAGATAGACGTTCACCCTCATGACCTTCACGAATACGATGCATATCGCAAGCGTGAGATTCAAAATCAGCATGAACACCATCATTTTCCGAAAATCCCGCATCAGGGAGTTATTCATCAGCGTAAGAAGGGCAAGCGTCAAAAGCAGGACCGCAACGATCAATAACGTAGCGCCAAAATACATGGGCACATCCACGCTGTTATCATCCAAAAGGCCTAAATTACGCAGCATTTCCAACTGGTTGGCGCTCACACGTTCCCCGGCCACAACAATGTTCTGTCCCTGGTTGTACATGACAGGTTCCACAGCTTTGCGCGCATTCTCCTGGGCGATTGCTGTAGACTCCTGGTCGATAACCATGTTGGGCTGTATCACCCTGCGCAAAACGGGTGAAATCACATTCTGCAAAAGACTGGTATCCGTTTTAAAGCCCACGATCTGCAATATGTTGTTAATGGATTCGTTGATCTGCCCCTCGCGGACTGTTGCATTCATTGTGTTGCGCACGGCGGCAGAAACATCATTGTACGCCTGCTCAAGCTCATCTGCTGTCGCCTGCAAAAGCGTAGCCACCTGATAATCCGATAGGACGATGGTGGTAAGCATTTCCCTGGCGTAGTCTAGTTCGCCCTGCGTATAATGCCGGGAAGCTGTGTTGGAATCCCCTTCGGGCGTCTGAGATGTACCAGATACCAGCGTCTGGCCATATTGCTGCACTCTGCGCAATTCCTCGAACACGCTTCTCAAATCGTTCATTACCGTGTCCGTGACGCCATCCTTGGGGTGATAGGAAGGCTCTACCTGCTTGGCAGCTTCCTCCCTGCGGCGGGCGGTAGTTGCTTCGTCCACTACATCCTTGGAAGCGGTGATCGTTTTGAAGGCAATGGTCCCTACCTTCAGGTTGTAGCGTTCCGGCGCAATGGCGGTACCGAACAGGACCGCAAGAGCAACCGTACCCAGGATGGCCACAAAAGCGCATTTTGCCCGCTCGGTCCTGACAACTGCCAGAACTCCCTTCAGACTGATGCGCTCCCTGTTTTTCCGGCCCTTTTGCCGCTTGGCCATCATGGTTTACTTCTCCTTCCCCCGCTTTTCATATGCATCGTACGCCTGAACGATGGCTTGTACAAGATCATGGCGCACCACATCGTGGTAATCAAGCCGTGCAATACCAATCCCCGGCGTGTTCTCAAGCACCTCCAGCGCCTCGATAAGGCCGGAACGCTTGCCAAAGGGCAGGTCGGTTTGAGTGATATCGCCCGTGACCACAACTTTGGAGTTGAACCCCATGCGCGTCAGAAACATCTTCATTTGCTCGGAGGTGGTATTCTGCGCCTCATCCAGGATGATGAAGGAATCGCTGAGCGTGCGGCCCCGCATGTAAGCCAAGGGCGCAACTTCCACCACGCCCCGCTCCACCAGCTTCTGATATGAGTCCACGCCCATCAGATCGTACAGCGCGTCATACAGCGGGCGTAGGTAAGGATCCACCTTCTGGTTGAGATCGCCGGGCAGAAAGCCGAGTTTTTCCCCCGCCTCCACAGCCGGGCGGGTAAGCACAATACGCTCGATATCCTTGTTCCTGAGTGCCACTACAGCCAGCGCCATAGCCAGATATGTTTTTCCTGTGCCGGCTGGGCCTACGGCAAAGGTGAGCACATTTTCCCGCACCATGCGCACATATTCCCGCTGGCCAAGCGTTTTGCATTTGATCTGCTTTCCCCTATGGGTAATAGCCACAACATCTTTCAGTATTTCATCGATCATGTCCACCTTCCCGTCCCTGGCCAGTGCGATGGCATAACGGATTCGGGAGCGGTCTACAATCTCATGATTGCGAAGCATGTCCAACAGCTTCATAATGACCATCTGGGCAAGCTCTGTTTGAGCGGGGTCGCCCGTGATGCACAGTTCCGTGCCGCGAAGAGAAATGGAAACGCCCGTCTCCGTTTCGATGAGCGCGATGTTCTGATCGTTTGTGCCAAAAAGCGACATATAATCATCCAGTGTATCCACCGAAAGCATAACCTGCCTGGCTGGGGGCAAAAAACGTTCCTCCATTCTTCCGGATGCAGGCGCTTTTTATTTTGTTGCGCCGGCCTCCCAAGGCTTAGGAAGCGCAATGTCCGCCAGTATTTCCGCAATGGCAGTGGCTTCCAGCATCCTTCCTTCTATCATACAATAATCTACCCATTTGTCAACTGGTTCATGACCTGCTCCTATTTTTTGCGAAAGTGCCCGAAGCGCAGCGATCCCCGCTTCCGCTTTCACATCAGCCTCATCCCTGGGTGCGACGGTCAATGCCACCTCCTCAAATGTTTCGCGGCGCAAATAAACCGGCCACCACGCCCCGCCGATGGGCCACATTTCCACCGTCCGGTCGGACTGTAAAAACTCCGGCGTTTCCAATGTACCCACCTGAAAATAAGGGGTTTGTACTACCTGGCTTACGGCAACATGGCCTGTAGGTTCACTGTGCACTTCGTCCAGGGGGATGCGCACCTTTGCTCCCACCCAGCCCCTGGCCATGGCGATTCCCCGGGCTTTCACCGGTATTTTTTCCTCCCCGGTACCACGTTCCCAACCAGAGATGAGCACTTGCCCAGCCCGCACCATGTCCCCTGGCTTGCACATGGGCGTTCCGGCCAATGGCAGCAATGATACAAGAATACCGTCCCTTTTCGCCACTACGTCGCCAGGCCCGCCCTCAGTCTCCACTCCTGGCGGAGGTACGCCCAATACGCAGCGTATGACAAGCGCCGCGCCTCTATAGTAGGATTGCACCCAAGCCACCTTTGGCATGCGCCATTCCAGGCTGCTGGTCAATTCCTGAAGGGAAACGTTCCGCTTCCATATGCCCGGATGGATATTCTGCTCCTTTAAATACAGCCGCACTTCACTTTCATATGGCCCCGCATCCAGAATATCAATGCGCCATATGAACTGCATGGATACGGTGGCCAGCAAAAGGCAAAGTACAAGCCCTACCGCCACCGCCAGCCGCTTTTTTAACCAATTGCGAACTGCAGAAAGCCTTTTGTGCTTTAACCGTGTCAGCTTCCAACCCCGCTTTTCCGCCAGTTCCGAAAGCTTTGCATAGTCCGATTCCATGCAAACGCCTTCCACGGCTTTAAGGCCGTTGCGCTTTAGATCATGCAGCATGATGTTTTGCTCGCCAGCCAGATTCAAAAGCCGCTCCAGGCTGAGCCCCTCCACGCGGAAGGAAACCAAAAAGAGCTGCTTGGCTACATCCATCACGGCTTTTTCTCCTCCCTCCGAGGCTCATACCCAACGAAGGCAATATCGCCGGTCACAACCGCGTCCATAGGCCCGTAATGCGTAATCTGAAGTTCTCTGCCCTCTATTGTCAGAATACCGCAGGATGTTCGAAGCTTTATGGCCCCTTCCTGATAGGCCAATATGCCCTGATGCTGCTCCACAATCAACCGGCGCCGGCCATACCATATCAACTTGGGCCAACCCATGAGCACATCCTCGGGAATGCCGCTCACGTCCGCCGCCTTTTCCCGCCACTTCATGCGCCGCCCTCCCACTCCCATGCTTGTGCACATATGCTCCCATGCTTATAAAGCCTATGGGAGGAACATCAAGAAAATGACGCGTCATTTTCTTGAGTTCGCATGATTTCCCTATAAAGCTTTCAGCCTTATGGCTTAAAATCGTGTGAGGGAAGGCTTGCTTCGCAAACCCCAACCGGCTCAATCGTCACGGTGTTCGCATTGCCCCGCCTGTCGAGGGCGGGGGCGGGCGAGCGCCGCTTGTTTCGCCGTTTCCTACGCCTCACTTCATCCGGCACAGTCGGCTTTTGGCCTCGGAACTTCGCATCATCCGACGCTGGCAGCGCTTCATCTCGGAGCCCCCCCAACCGGCAAAGCCGGCGGGACGATAACAAACGAAAGCGCCATTGCCGCCTCGTTATTCCCCATGATTGCGGTATGAGACCGAAAAGAATTTCTTGAAGTTTTCATATATTTCTGTATAATTTGCATTGAAGGCGTTCCCCATGTGCAGGGAACAAGTAGTATGGAAGGCGGGTGTCTCAAGTGAAGATTGCAGTTCTGGTTCTCTATGCCCTGATGATGGTCATCGTCATCTTTTTTACCGCAAGAAAATCCATCTCTCTCAACGAGTTTCTGCTGGGGGGAAGAAATGTCGGCCCATGGATGAGCGCATTATCCTATGGGACCGCTTATTTTTCTGCCGTCATCATCATTGGCTATGCCGGTTCGGTGGGATGGGATGCAGGCTTTTCCGCCATTTGGGCAGGTATCGGCAATGCCCTGATTGGGGGGCTGCTAGCCTGGTCTCTGCTGGCAAAGCCCACGCGGCAGATGGGCGAGAGGCTGAATGTAGCTACCATGCCCAGCTTCTTTGAAAAGCGGTACCAGTCCAAAACGCTGAAGGTGCTGGCTTCTTTGATCATCTTCGTATTCCTTCTACCATACTCAGCTTCGGTATACAAGGGGCTTGGCCGCATGTTCCAGATGGCTATGGGGTTTGACTACACCTGGTGCGTAATCGGCATTGCGGTTTTGTCTTCCGTATACCTTTTCTTTGGCGGCTACAAAGCTACCGCTGTTACGGATTTCATACAGGGGATCATCATGCTGGGCGGGATCGCTGCCGTTGTTTTCTATATATTAAAAGGCGCCGGCGGGACCACGGCAGGCCTTGCGCAGCTCGGTACCGATACAATAGGCGGCTCCGGCTACAATTCCCTGTTCCCGCCCAAAGGAAAAGAGCTCTTCCTCTTTTCCAATGTAATTCTCACCTCATTTGGAGTGCTTGGCATGCCTCATATGATTCACAAGTTTTTCGCCATACGCGAGACAGCCGCCATACGCCGGGCAACGGTGATTTCTACCCTCTTTTGTATCATCATCGCAGGCGGGGCATACTTTGCCGGCAGTTTCGGCCGGGTGGTGCTCAGCAAGATCACAAATGATGCAGGCCAGACGCTTCATTCCCTTGTCAGCAACGGTGCCATGGCCAAGGATGCCATTATGCCCGCCATGCTGACCGATCAGACGGTGGTAGGCATCCCCGACGCCCTCCTTGGGCTGATCGTGGTGCTTCTTCTTTCTGCCAGCATTTCCACACTGACAGCGCTGGTGTTGTCCTCCTCCTCCGTACTTTCCATTGACCTTTTGGGCTCCCTTTTCCCCAAGATGAACGCCAAGCGTACCACACTCACCATGCGGCTTTTGTGCGTGGTGTTCATCCTCTTCTCCCTTGCAGTGAACTTCCTCATGCAGGGCACGCCCATTGTTTCCCTCATGTCCCTGTCCTGGGGCACCATCGCAGGCGCATTTCTGGCACCGTTCCTGTATGGCCTTCTTTGGAAGGGTGTTACAAAGGCCGGTGTCTATGCCGGTGTCCTGTGCGGCGTTCTGATTTCCCTGCTGCCGCCCGTAGTCAGCGGCAATTTCGCCTTATCCCCCATAAGCGGTGCATCGGCCATGGTGGCTGGGTTAGTAATCGTTCCCCTGGTCAGTGTTCTCACAAAGAGATGGGGCTTTTCTCAGGAGCATATCGCCATGGTGTTCGGCAAAAAAGAACAAAACACATCAAAGGCTTATGTTTCTGCAAACACCTGAATTCGTATTTTTCATCTACACGCAAAATCCAGCCTATAAGGCTGGATTTTCACTTTATTGCTTTTTAAATGCATATATCACCACGAAAGATATCCATTTTCTCATGCTTCTTCGCTGCGTCACTCTTACCTGCCCCAATCATACAATAAACTACAGGCTATATGATGTTTGCCTGTAAAACCAAAAAAGGGTGTATGCCCATGAAGCAAAACGACTCTCTTGCCGGCGGCGTGGCCTTTTCCA
>JAEZHM010000105.1 GCA_023416585.1 Bacillota bacterium | reverse complement strand
TCCACGAGGGAGCCTTTCCTAAAGCCTTCCCCTGGAGGGGAAGGTGGCGCGCACGCCGGATGAGGTGTTTTGTTTCGGTTATCTGTTCAGCCGTTACCATCTCATCAGCCTCCATCTGGCTCAATCGCCTCACTGCTTCGCTACGTTCACAGCCACGACGATTGAGCCAGATGCGATGGTGCCGCCCGCAGGCGGCGGAAGGAGGTTAAAAGTGTTAACATTTTTATCTCATGGGGCAATGCATTATAAGCGTAAGGCCAGGGCGGGCGTTCACCGTCTATATATTCCTTATGCCACTTTCGTGATACTATTGCCATGATGAATGATGTGACATAAGAAACTTCTATATCAGCTCAAGTATGTTGTTCTTTTTGTGATTTTTGAAGGAATCCATATCATAAATTGCATAATCCCTCTCGCATCCGGAATGGGTTTGTGGTAGAATCATAAGCAACCCTCAAAAAGCAGCATGGATGGGTGAGATTATGGAGAACCGACAGGGTATGCCCCTCAAGCAGGGGCTGTACGATCCGAGGATGGAGCATGACGCCTGCGGTATGGGTTTCGTCGTCCACATCGGCGGGGAAAAATCCCACGACATATTGGAAGACGCCCTTACGGTTTTAGAGAACTTAAGCCACCGCGGCGCCCACGGCGCAGATGAGCATACCGGCGATGGAGCCGGCGTGCTGACCCAGATACCCCACACATTTTTCAAACGCGACTGTCAGACGCTGGGCATTTCTTTGCCTGAGGCGGGGTACTATGGGGTGGGCATGATCTTTGCCCACCGGTATGAGGATTTCCGCAAAAAGCAGATGGCAGCCTTTGAGGACATTGTTCTTAAGGAAGGGCAGACGATCCTGGGCTGGCGGGAGGTGCCCATCGATTTTACCCCTATCGGGGAAACCGCGAAGGCCGCGCTGCCCAGGTTCATTCAGGTGTTCATCGGCAAAAGCGATGATGTTCCCTGCGGCATGCCTTTTGAACGCAAGCTGTTTTTAATCCGCAAGCTGGCGGAAAAAACGATTCCGAAAATGAGCGAGGATAACGGCGGTATTTTCTATTTTTCCAGCCTGTCCTCCAAGACCATCGTATACAAAGGAATGCTTACAGCTTCCCAGCTTCGCAGCTTTTATCTGGACTTGTCCGACCTGGATTACGCCACCGCTTTGGCCATGGTGCATTCCCGGTTTAGCACCAACACCTTTCCCAGCTGGGTAAGGGCCCACCCCAACCGGTATATCGTACACAATGGGGAAATCAACACCATCCGCGGCAACGTGAACTGGATGAAGGCGCGGAAGCGCAGCATTGTTTCGCCTCTCTTTGAAGACATATCAAAGGTTTGCCCGGTGATCGATGAAACGGGCAGCGACAGCTCCATGTTTGACAACTGCCTGGAGTTTTTGTATCTCACCGGCAGGTCGCTACCCCATGCCGCCATGATGATGATCCCTGAGCCCTGGGAGAAAAACCCGCTCATGTCCAAGGAAAAGCGGGAGTTTTACGAGTATCAGAGCTTTCTCATGGAGCCATGGGACGGCCCCGCGGCTATCGGTTTTTCCGACGGCGACGTAATCGGCGGCATGCTGGATAGGAACGGATTACGCCCCTCCCGCTACTATGTGACCAATGATGACCGTGTGATCCTGGCTTCGGAAGTCGGCGTGGTGGATTTAAAGCCTGAGAACGTGGCCTGCAAGGGCAGGCTGGAGCCGGGCAGGATGCTGCTCATCGATACCGTGCAAAAGCGGATCATCTCCGATGAGGAACTAAAAAGCAGCGTCGCAAAAGAATACCCCTATCCCGAATGGAACAAAAAGCACATCATCCCCCTGGGGTCGCTGCCCGAGGCCGCCGATGAGGTTTCGCCGCTGCCCGCGGATTTGTTAAAGCTGCAAAAAGCTTTCGGCTACACGTACGAGGACGTCTATAAGTTTCTTTTGCCTATGACGGTTTCAGGGGAGGATCCGGTGGGGTCCATGGGCATGGATTCGCCCCTGGCGGTGCTTTCCGAAAAGCCGCAGATGCTTTATGTCTATTTCAAGCAGCTTTTCGCCCAGGTGACCAACCCGCCAATCGACGGCATCCGGGAAGAGATTGTCACTTCCGCAAGCGTGCTGCTGGGCTCCTCCGGAAACCTGCTGGCGCCCGATCAGGAGGATAGGGTCAGCTTGTTGATCAAACATCCTATTCTCACAAACGGTCAATTGAATCAAATCCGGCAGTTGAACAACGGCACGTTCAAAACCGCCGTGCTTTCACTGCTATACAGGGTTTCCGACGGCCCCACCGCCATGGAAAAGGCACTGCATATACTAAATCGCCAGGCAAGCCGCGAAATCGAACAGGGCGCAAACATCCTGATTCTTTCCGACAGGGGCGTAAACCAGGAGTATGCCGCCCTCCCAGCCTTGCTGGCCTGCTCGGGGCTGCACCACAGCCTGATACGCAGGGAGATTCGCACAAACGTAGGTCTGGTGCTGGAATCGGGCGAGCCCCGGGAAGTGCACCACTTCTGCACGCTCATAGGCTACGGCGTTACAGCCCTTAATCCCTACATGGCCTTTGACACCATCTGTGATCTTGCGGACAAAGGGCTATTAAACGGCATCAGCGCGGAAGAGGGCATGGAACACTATATCAAGGCGTCGGTAAAGGGTATCTTGAAGGTGCTTACCAAAATGGGCATCTCCACTATGCAAAGCTACCATGGTGCGCAAATTTTTGAGGCGGTGGGCCTTAGCCAAAGCCTGATCGACCGGTACTTTACCCATACCCCCTCCAGGCTGGAGGGCATCGGCATAGAGGAGATCCACCAGGAGAATAAGCTGCGCCATGAAAGCGCGTTTGCCCTAAATTCCCCATATACCGATACCATGGAATCCGGCGGCACCTTCCAGTGCAAGGAAAACGGGGAGGAACATCTATACAACCCGGAGACCATGTATCTGTTGCAAAAGGCCTGCCGCACTGGGGATTACAGCCTGTTTAAATCCTTCTCCCGCAAGATAAGTGACGAGCAGATGGCTACCCTGCGAAGCCTGTTGGAGTTCAAGTTCACCCCCGGCGAAACCATTCCCATAGAGGAAGTGGAACCGGTGGAGGAGATCGTGAAGCGCTTCAAGACGGGCGCCATGTCCTATGGCTCCATCAGCAAGGAAGCTCACGAATGCTTGGCCATCGCCATGAACCGCTTAGGTGGCAAGAGCAATACGGGCGAGGGCGGTGAAGACCCTGAGCGCTTTATCGTCATGGAAAACGGCGATTCGAAAAAGAGCGCCATCAAGCAAGTGGCCTCCGGGCGTTTTGGTGTCACAAGCAATTATCTTGTCAATGCCCAGGAGATTCAAATCAAAATGGCCCAGGGCGCCAAGCCCGGCGAGGGCGGCCAGCTGCCGGGCCGCAAGGTGTACCCCGCCATTGCCAAAACACGCCACTCCACCCCGGGCGTGGACCTCATATCGCCGCCGCCGCATCATGACATCTATTCCATTGAGGACCTGGCGGAATTAATTCACGACCTGAAAAATGCCAACCGTGACGCTCGCATCAATGTAAAGCTGGTGTCGGAAGTGGGCGTGGGCACCATTGCCGCCGGCGTGGCCAAGGGCAAGGCGGATGTGATCCTCATCAGCGGGTACGACGGGGGCACCGGCGCGTCACCGCTAACCAGCATCAAGCATGCCGGCCTGCCCTGGGAGCTGGGCCTGGCGGAGGCCCATCAAACGCTGGTTTTGAACCGCCTTCGTGACAGGGTGATCCTGGAGACCGACGGAAAGCTGCTAACGGGCCGGGACGTGGCCATCGCCGCCATGCTGGGCGCCGAGGAGTTCGGTTTTGCCACCACGCCGCTGATTGCGCTGGGCTGCCTGATGATGCGGGTGTGCAACCTGAACACCTGCCCCGTAGGCATCGCCACCCAGGATGAAGCTCTTCGCAAGTGCTTTACCGGCAAGCCGGAGTATGTGGAAAACTTCATGCGCTTTATCGCCCGCGAGCTGCGCGAAATCATGTCGCGCCTTGGCATACGCACGGTTAATGAGCTGGTCGGGCGCACCGACAAGCTGAAGGCCAAGGAAAACCTGCGGCATTGGAAGGCGAATAAGCTGGATATGTCGCCCATCCTGTACCAGCCCTACGCCGGTTCCGACGTAGGCCGCTACCACAAGCGGGACCAGAACCACAGCCTGGAAAAATCACTGGGCATGAAAAAGCTGCTGCGCATGTGCCGGCCGGCGCTGGAAAATGGGACGCCGATTCGCGCGAAGCTGCAAATCCGCAACGTGGACCGGGTGGTGGGCACGCTGGTAGGCAGTGAGATATCCAAAAAGTACGGCGAAAGCGGCTTGCCGGCCGATACCATCCGATTGCAGTTCGTGGGCTCCGCCGGGCAGAGCTTCGGCGCGTTTGCTCCCAAGGGGCTCACCCTGGAGCTGGAGGGCGACGCCAACGATTACTTCGGCAAGGGCCTGTCCGGCGGCAAGATCATCGCCTATCCGCCCAAGGCGGCCAAGTTCAAGCCGGAGGAAAATATCCTCATCGGCAACGTGGCCTTCTACGGCGCCACCGAAGGCGAAGCCTATTTGAGCGGTGTGGCCGGGGAACGATTCTGCGTGCGCAACAGCGGTATTGATGCCGTGGTGGAGGGCGTGGGCGACCATGGCTGCGAGTATATGACCGGCGGCCGCGTGGTGGTGCTGGGCAAGACGGGCTTAAACTTCGCGGCGGGCATGTCCGGCGGCATCGCCTACGTGCTGGACTTTGACGAGTTGCGCTGCAATAAATCCTTGGTGCTTCTGGAGCCCTTCGCCTCCGATAAGGAAAAGCTTAGGGTCAAGGAGCTCATCGAAAAACATGTGGAGTTGACCGGCAGCCCCTTGGGCAAGCGGATCCTTGCGGACTGGGAAGCCTATGCCAAGCGCTTTACCCGCGTGATCCCCAAGGATTACAAACAAATGATGCAGTATATTGACGACGCTATCGACCAGGGCCTTACGGGCGACGAAGCCCTGATGGCCGCCTTCGAGCGCGGGGCAAAGGAGTAAAAGACATTTTGAAATGCTGGGCATTAGGCATTTGATCGTGCCGCCCGAAGGATTCCAAGGGGCGACCGGAAAGCCCCTTGGTCGTGCTCGCAGGCACGAAATTCTCTTCTATCAAATCTCCAAAGAGATACCGCCCGAAGGTTTCAAAAGGGCGACCGGAAAGCCCTTTTGTTGCATCCGCAGATGTGAAATCTCTCTTAACGGGGTGATATATAGTGGCCAAACCAACAGGTTTTCTCGAATACGAGCGCATCAATTACCCCAAGCGGTCACCCGCAGACCGCTTATCCGATTACTCCGAAATCCGCCTTCCCCAGGACCCTGTTGAGGTTAAAACCCAAGCCGCCCGGTGCATGAACTGCGGCATCCCTTTCTGCCATGGCGGAATCCTCCTTGCCGGCATGGCGGCGGGATGCCCAGTTCACAACCTCATCCCGGAATGGAACGACCTTGTCTACCGGGGCCAATGGCACGAAGCTTACCTGCGCCTGCAGCGTACCAACCCCTTCCCCGAGTTCACGGGCCGTGTTTGCCCTGCCCCCTGCGAAGGCAGCTGCACCGAAGGCTACCATATGGAGCCTGTTACCGTAAGTAGCCTGGAATATGAGATCATCGAGCGCGCCTATAAGGAAGGCTGGGTCAAGGCTCACCATGCCACGCCTACCCATAAAAAGGTGGCCGTTGTGGGCGCAGGCCCCGCTGGGCTATCCTCCGCGTATTTCTTGAATTACGTGGGCCATGACGTCACCGTCTTTGAACGGCAGGATAGGCCCGGCGGGCTTTTAACCTACGGCATCCCCAACATGAAGCTGGATAAGTCCGTCGTCGATAGACGCATCAGCCTCATGCAGGAATCCGGCATCACCTTCATTACGAATACCGAAGTGGGTAAGGATATCCCCGCTCAAAAGCTTCTCTCTGACTTTGACGCGGTGCTTCTCTGCGGCGGCGCGACCGAGCCCCGCGGCCTTGCCATTCCGGGCAATGACCTTCAAGGCGTCCATTTTGCCGTGGACTTTTTGACCATGAGCACCAAGCGGCTGTTAAGCGGCGCCGAACCTGCTGACTTCATCAGCGCCAAAGACAAGCATGTGATCATCCTGGGCGGCGGCGATACGGGCACCGACTGTGTGGCCACCTCTCTGCGCCAGGGCTGCAAAAGCGTTGTCCAGTTCGAGATTATGCCGGAACCGCCCGAGCACCGCATCGAGGCCGACAACCCCTGGCCCGAATGGCCCAAGAAGTTCAAAACCGACTACGGACAGGAGGAAGCCATCCACGTCACCGGCCGCGATCCGCGTCATTACCTCATCAACACCAAGGAGCTCATCGGCGACGATTCCGGCCACGTAAAAGAAGTCCGTACCGTGAATATCGACTGGGTCAAAAATGCCCAGGGCCGGCTCATTCCCCAGGAGATTCCCGGCAGCGAGCGTACTTGGCCCGCCGACTTAATCCTCCTGGCCATGGGCTTCCTGGGCCCGGAAGATACGCTTCCCCACGCCCTTAACCTGGAGCGCGATGAACGCAGCAATATCAAGGCCTCTTACGGCTCCTTCCAAACCAGTACCGATAAAGTCTTTACTGCCGGGGATATGCGCCGCGGCCAAAGCCTGGTCGTCTGGGCCATTCAGGAAGGCAAGCTCGCCGCCCGGGAAATCGATAAGTTCCTGATGGGGAAGTCGGTTATCATGGAGTGACGGGGGAAAGGGAATACGGGGAAATGATGCGGGGAGGTTTCCTTTTGAAAAAGGAAGCCTCCCCGCACCCCTCCAGGAAAACTTTTAGTTTAATTTGAAAATTTCATTCGGCTTATTTCTATAGCATATAATCTCTTTTAAGTATAGATACCAATGCTTGTTCTACTTCATTTAGTCGTTCTGTAGGAGCGAAAACATAGAAAACAATATTTGAATACTTTTCGTCAAATCGTCGTTCGGGCATAATATCTTTCAGGTCAACATCCCCATAACGCTTGGTTTCTATATAAAATTCTGTTTCCCTACTCATGGCGTAAAACTTATTTGAACGAGGAATAATAAATAATTGCCCAGATTGTAGATGGCATTCATATAATATCTTATTTACTAGTTCACCTAACTTTTCATATGCTTTATCACTGGTAACTATATCAATAATTCTATGCCGCTGCCTTGAATCGAGGAAGCTTTTGCTCATAAATGAGTTAAATTCAAAAATTGTTTTCCATAAAGGTTTCAAGAATTTTCTCTCAAGTAATTGAGATAACACAAGTTTTGAATATTGAGAATCTGTATCAATTGCCTCCTTATTTATTACAGTGCGAATATCATCATCTGTGATATAGTAATCGGCTATTGCTTTGCATGAAAAGTATTCAGGGTATGAAAGTTTCTGCTTTGAAATAGTATTTCTTTCACTTATTAAGTGCTTGATGATTTCTTTATAAAGATAATCTGTATATACGACAACGTGATGATTATAAACCCATAAATACAGGAAGTCTCTGCAATCTATGATACTAACAACACTAGATATACCAGTTGGAGTATATGCAATCTTCTTCATTCCATCGATAGTGATCGAAAACAGTAGACGGTCTAGGTTTATTTTTGGTGCTACTTCACCTGTCATGAAATTATCTCTCATAAGATAATCAAGTTTATCAACGTCGATAGACTTTGAATTCAAAAGTTCAATGGTCATATTGTACAGCCACATGCTTGAATCAGAATAGCAACTTCCAGTGATCATTCGAAGTATATATTCTATGTCAAGAGGTGTATTATTTGAATTGAATATTCTCTCCAAAAGGGATTTAAAGTTTTTCAAAATCACATAGCAAGACATTAGCTCATGGGCGGAGGCGGACTCGTTACAATAACTATTATCTCTGTCATGCCCCAGTAATGCTTTGATATTCTCCTTTATATTATTTTTATCAAAAAAAGCTTCTCCCACATGGGATAATGGAGCATGTCCCACATCATGTAATAGAGCCGCATATTTTAGGTGTATATAGCATTTTTCGTAATGTTCTTTTCCTGCCAGTTCAATTATCTTGCATTTTAGGGCTTCAATAAAACGCACAGCTAACTGCATAACACCTAATGAATGCTCAAACCTTGTATGATTTGCAGAAGGAAATAGGTGATGTGCGGTAAGTTGTGAAATATTCTTAAGTCTTTGAAATGATCTATGATCAATTACTTCTGCTACGCCATCATCTATATGAATGAAACCAAAAACAAGATCTTTAATAATTTTTTCTTTCATGAATTTCACTTCCTCTTCTGACTATACGCTACTTAGCCAATATAGGGTACAGCACTCATTTGAGGGATTTCTATCCTTACAGTCCCAACTAGATATCACATTAGCGGAAATACGAAATAATTTGGCCTATATGTCTGTTGAATTCGATCGTATGTTACTGCGGGGAATATATTGTGTACTCTTCTCTGCTCTACTTGTATCAATGCCTATTGTTCCTTTAAATAATCGCTTGTCTATGATATTCATAATATAGCGAAGGGTTTTGGTTGTTTCCAGTGTATTGCTTTGCATATCTTCCATTTTAATATTAATTTCATCCATGTTATTCGACATAGTACCAACAGTAAATATCAGGCAAGCAAGAATTACGGATGATATCCATATATATATGGCGACACCCCACATTATTACAGATGTCAAATTAGTATTAGCTGTATATGTTGTAATGAGGGATTGTGCACCGGCTACCATCACAATGCCAAGAATAAGTCCGGCGAGAAAAATTATAATGCCAACTGTACGCAAAATGGTTCCAGCCCTCATATTTTTTTCCTCCACAAGCACTATATATCCAGATTATACCACGACATTTTGATAGATCAATGCAAAATGCTGCTTTATTTCACCAAGCCAATGCACAAAATATGCCATCGTATTATAAATCAATATTCTATTACAACATTACTGTTGTATCTAAATTTGTGAATTCCTCGACAAGAAGATTTTTTGTTCTATATTCCCATACAAGAAGAATACTAATATATTTTGCCTCATCCTACAGAAAGTCGCAGGTTCATTTCCGATTCAGCCGGCGATAAAAAATCGCTCCCATATCAAATTGGGGAAGTATACAAATTGGGTGTTTGAAAGGGGTCCAGGGGGAGGATCAAGACTCCCCCGGCCCTTTCTGGTTCTCTTTCGGGACGAAAGAGAAAACGTATTTTTGTCACAGGCCAGTAGCTAGCAACTGGCCGAGGTAACGCATCCTGGCAGTCATCGGAATACACCTCATCAGTCACTGCGGTGACAGCTTCCCCTCAAGGGGAAGCCTCAGATAGTCTTTTTGATGGTTCACGAGCAAAATAAAAATTAACTGTATAAACATATACATATACTTTGCCTTATCCCAAGAAGGGCACCTCCTAGCACTTTATGGCTAATCCTTCCTGAATATATCCAGACTATGGTGCGTGATCCCCACCATATCCGCGCGTTCACACACTGCAAAATGATACTTCAAATACAACGCAAACATATTTTCATCCATGGCATCCACCGTTTCGCGCATGTGATTGGTCATCAGATCCGTGGCCACATAATGGAGCCTTGTTACCGGGAAGCGCTCCATCAATGCATTGATATCCTCCTTGCGGTACAGCTCAAATAAATCTGCCGGGGTGGAAAAGGTCTTGAAGGTCTCAGGGTCCATCATCCCCTTTTCCAGCAGCATCGGGGCAAAACCCTCTTTAAAGCCGTAGCCAATCACCGACGCATCGCTGATGCAATACGCCACAAAAACAATGCCCCCATGTTTTGTCACCCGAAGCGCCTCGGAAAGGGCCGTTAATTGATCCGCTTCGGTATACAGGTGATACATAGGCCCCAAAACAAGGGTCATATCGTAGCTTTCTTCCGCGAAGGCGTTTAGGTCCAACGCGTTTCCCTGACGGATGGTGATGTTTTCGCCAGGCTCAGTATTCCTTTGAAACAATTCAATGTTGTAGGGGATCAGTTCCACGGCGTCTACCGGAAAACCAAGCCTGGCCAGTGCATGTGCGTACCTGCCCGTGCCTGCCCCTACTTCCAGAATTCGCATACCTGGCTGAAGATAGCGTTGTATATAGCGCATGGTGGTCAGGAATTCCACCTGGCCATGCTGCGAAAGAAGGCGCCCATCCTCGTTGTAATTGCTGTAATACGCATTCAAATAATCAAATGTCTCCATAATTTGACGCACATCCTTTCGCAATGCTTGAAAAGTTTGTATAATGATACCACAACAGGGAAATTCTTACCATCAATGTGGAGCATGCGCAAGGAAAAATTTATGAACTTAAAGCAGCGCGCCAAGCAGCTTAAAACAGACATCCCCGCCGTATTCTTAAAAACTTAAGTGATTATCGCGTTCAAAAATTCCAGATTTTAAACGCATACCGCACCATGAACCTGGACAACCTTAAAGCATCGGCGTGAAATGAATAGCCACGCCGTCCCTTCCAGTGGGGAGCTTCTTCGGAAGCAGCACAAATTCACTGGATTTGCCTGGTTGGGGCATCCAATACCAACCTGCTATTCGATGCAGTGGGTCGTAGTCGAAAGGCTACGGCCCATTGCTATTTGCCGCCCGATCAGACGCAGTTCCGCTTAAGCCGGCACTGCAGGCCTTCCATCGCATGTAAGAGCAGTTCCCATCATCCATTTTCCGTTCGGCTCCAAAATACCGCCAAAAAAATTAACCAGGACATTCCGTTCTATTTCCTGTACAATAATCATATGCTAATATTTTGCCCTTTTCAGGAGGACCGCCATGCATAAGGTATTCGCTCCCGGCTGCGCGCTGATGATGTACAAGCCGCAACTGGCTCACAGGATTACTGATTTCCTGAATGACACAGGCGAAAATAGAACAGGCGAAGCCATTTCTGAACATCTCATCTGCTGCCATCATGACCCGCTTCTCAAAAGCGGCACCCAGGTGATCAATGTCTGCGCGGGGTGCGACCGGCGTTTCCGCTCGCTATACGAAGGCGTTTCCACCGTGTCGCTGTGGGAAGTGCTGGCAAAAAGCGATACCTTTCCTTTTCCCGATTATCATGGGCAGCGCATGGCCGTCCATGACGCGTGCCCCACGCGCACGGAATTAAGGGTGCACGAAGCTGTGCGCATGCTGCTAAACCGCATGAACATTGAGGTGGTTGAGCCGGAGCGTACCCGGGAAAAGGCTGTATGCTGCGGTGATAGCTTTTACGGCGCGCTACCGGTGGATGAAGTAAAGGACCGCATGCGCAGGCGGGCTGGCGAAATGCCCTGCGATGAGGTGGTGGTGTACTGCGTATCCTGCATCAAGGCCATGCATATTGGAGGCAAAAGGCCCCGGTATCTTATGGATTTGCTGTTTGGGGAGGATACCAGTATAGGTACTTTTGAACCGGACGCGTGGCATGCGGAATTGAAAGCATACATTGATGCACATTGATGCAAGAGGGATTCGTGCCAGCGGGCACGACCAGGGCTTTCCTACCCATCTGGCTCAATCGTCGCACTGCTCACTGCCGTTCGCATTGCTTGTTTCGCCAGCCTCCTCCGCCTCACTTCATCCGCCACAGGCGGCGTTCGGCTTCGGAGCCCTGGACCTTCGGATGCACATTGATGTAAGAGGGATTCGTGCCTGCGGGTACGACCAGGGCTTTCCTACCCATCTGGCTCAATCGTCGCACTGCTCACTGCTGTTCGCATTGCTTGTTTCGCCAGCCTCCTCCGCCTCACTTCATCCGCCACAGGCGGCGTTCGGCTTCGGAGCCCTGGACCTTCGGGTGTACATTGGAAGGTCCGGTACTTACAATATGCACTTGAAGGAGAGTATGGCGTGGAAACTGGAGCCGCGGCAGGCTGGTATTCCGGCCTGAATAAGGTTTATGCATACATAGACGGGCATCTGGCGGAGGATTTGAGCCTTGCGGCGCTATCCGCCATTTCCGGCTATTCGGAGTATCATTTCCACCGCTTGTTCCATGCCATGGCAGGACAAACGCTCCATGAATATGTTCTGGAGCGCAGGATTATGGCGGCCGCCGGGCGGCTGATGTATGACCGCTGCTCTATCACCAGCATTGCCCTTAACTGCGGCTTTGCCTCCTCTTCCAGCTTTGTGCGCAGCTACATGAAATCCATGGGCTGCTCCCCTTCCGAATACCGCAGGAACAAGGAGCGGAAAAGGCCGCTGGATTTGGAAGCGGGCAGGTTCCGTTCCTACCAGCCCGATCCTTCATTGGACGCCTTGTTTTTCACGCAGACGTTTGAGGATTTGAATGTGGCGGGAATCGCCATTAAGGGCCTATCCCAGGAGTTTGAAAGCGCCCCCATCCTGGCGGCCTTTCAAAGGCTGTTTGGCTGGCTTGCAAAGCAAAACCTTGCGGGACCAGGTCTTGTCCTCATGGGCATGACGCTGGATACCCCGGAGGTAGCGCCCTTTGAGAGATGCCGATATTTTGCCTGCGCTGCGGTGGGGAAGGATGTAAAGCCCGAGGGGGAGATTGCGGTCCGCATCTTTCCTACCGGCGGGCAATATGTTTGCTTTACCATGAAGCGAAGCAGGCCGGATTTTCCCAAGGCTTTTTTCCTCCTTAATGATTATCTGTACGGGTACCGCATGCCCTTGGACGCGCTGTATCCGGACAGCCGCCCCTTTGTGGAATGCTACCGCCAGGTGGGTGGGGAGATTGAAATCACCTTCTGCGTTCCTGTGAAGCGGTAAGATAGCAAGAAATGAAAAGCTTTTTTTCGGATACTTTCGTATCCTTCCATTAAAAGGAGGGATGCGCATGTGTCCTGGGATGCTTGAAAACAGGCAGGCTGTTTTGCGCGGGGAGAAGACAGTGGAGGATATTGCCGGGGAAAGGCTGGCAATTCTCCAAAGGGAGAACCCGGCTGTAAATGCTGTGGTGGAATTCTATCCTGATCAATTGCTTGCAAAGGCCAGGGAAATTGACGCGAGGGTCACGGCAGGAAAGGCCGGACGGCTGGCGGGAACCGTGATCACCGTCAAGGATAACCTAGATGTTAAGGGTATGCATACCACAGCCGGCTTTTTGAAATGGAAGAACAACCTGGCGGCAAAGGATTGCAGCGCGGTAGCAAGGCTCAGGGCAGAGGATGCGCTCATTCTTGGCAAAACCAATATGCCGCCCGGCGCCATGGATGCCCAAACAGACAATCCGGTCTATGGCCGCACCAATCACCCCATGTTTCCGGACAGGACCTGCGGCGGCAGCAGCGGCGGAGGAGCCTGCGCGGTGACGCTTGGCATCAGCGATGCAGACCTTGGCAATGACCTGATGGGTTCCATTCGTATCCCCGCCCATTTTTGCGGTATTTATGGGTTTGTGCCTACCGGGGGCGCCATCATGCTGGACGGGTTTGCGGGCGGCAGGCCGTCGGGTGGCGCGCTTTCCCAGATGCTTCGATTGGGGCTGCAGGCTAAAACGCCTGAAGCGGTTGAGATGATATTTTCTGTACTGGCGGAGGAAGGCTTTCCTGCCGTGAAGAAAGACCCGGTTAAGCGGCTTAAAATCGTCTGGTCTTTGGATTGCGGCGGCCTGCCCCTTTCCAGGGACAGCAAGGCCTGCCTTGCGGCGTTCCTTGAAAAGGCCGGCGCAGGCAACGACCTGTATGAGCTTTCAAAGGAAGACTATCCTTTTGAACTGGCGAGGGAAAGCTTTATCAGGCTTTTATATGGTGCCATTGCGGCCATGATGCCCGCCGGAGTTTGCTTTGCCGCCCGGCATCTTATGGGCAATAGGCTGATGGACCGCAGGCTCAGGTCATACCTTACGGCGGAAGATGGCCGGGAGGAATGCAAGCGGGCCATGAGGCGCTTGATGAACAGGTTTGATTGCCTGGTGGTGCCCGTCACGGCAACCCCGGCTTTTCCCCACACAAAGCCCATAAGGGTGGTCAATGGGCAGCCCTTCTATGGTGATTTTCCCGTAGACGGGCAAAAGGCGCTGTATGCCGCGGCGAACCTGGGCTATACAACGCCTTTTTTTACGGCAGACCCGGTGATGGCCGTGCCGGCGGGGGTGACGGGGGAGGGCCTTCCCGTAGGTGTGCAGGTGGTGTGCGGCGTATACCGCGATCTTGAGCTGCTGCGCATGGTACAAACGTTTTTTACGAAATAAAAGTCCCTTCCCGCAATTGCCGGAACGCAAGGTCCAATTCCTCTTCCGTGTTCATCACAATCGGCCCGCCCCAGGCGATGGGCTCCTTTATAGGCTTGCCAGAGAAAAGGATGATCCGGGCATCTTCATCCTTCGGGGCAGAGACTTCTACAATGTCCCCATCCCCAAACAGTACGGCGGTCTTTTCCTGTATGGGCTGGTCCTCAATCACTAAGCTTCCCAAGATCACAAAAGCAAACGCCGTCTCCTCCGGCTTTGTTTGGAGGGTGAAGGTGCTTCCGGCATCGAGGCTTACGTCCAGCAGCGTGGCCTGAATATGCCGGGGCTTGGAGCCAACAGCGCTGCCGTAGCTGCCGGAAATCACCCTTACCAGGGCACCTTCCCTTTGAACGGCGGGCATCATTTCTTCCGTGATTTCAAAATAGGCTGGCGGGTCCATCTTTTCGGCTTTGGGCAGGTTCAGCCACAATTGAAAGCCCAGCATCCGCTGGGAGGCCTTGGGCATCTCCTGGTGCAATATGCCCCGGCCAGCCGTCATCCACTGGCTTTGGCCGGAGAGGATGACGCCTTTATTGCCCAGGCTGTCCTGGTGCTCAATTTTGCCATGGATCAGGTAGGTGATGGTTTCAATGCCCCTGTGGGGATGCATGGGGAAGCCCTTGGTATAGTCGTCAGGGTTTGAGGAGTCGAAGGAATCAAGCATCAAAAAGGGATCAAAGTCGTACACGTCGTTATAGCCCAGCACCCGCACCAGCCGGACGCCTGCCCCATCCATCGCGGGCAGCCCACGCTTGAGCTTTGCGATTTTTCTTTTCATCATACTCACCAACCCATCATCATTTTGTAAGTGAATGGAGAAAGTATATTCCAGCCGTTCGACGCGGTATGGACAAATTCCTTCGCAGATGTGGGCATGATTATTAAATATAACTATTTCGAAAGGCGGATCGCAGGTTTTTTCAGGGTTGGCGGGGCTTTGGTGCCGGACCGTTTTCAATGCCGTGTAAGGCCTTAAAAGGGACGTTTCCCGGTAGAAGAAACAGGGTGTAAATCTGCGAATTTTTCCATTGACATTTGCATATTATCATGGTATTTTATATTTCGTTTCAGGTTATGCGGTCCATGCAAATGGCCTGAATCAAAAAGACCGCCCCAACGATCTACCCCCGGGGTGAATAGGCCATACGGACAGCCGGGTCTTAAGCCGATTGGCAATTTTTGTTTCCTTATTGATGGAGTGGAACCGTTTGAAAAAAACGGCGTAAGCTCAATTTATAAGTTGGTTCCTTTATAACCAATATGCCCTGCGGCATAACCACTTGTGAATAGTCAATAAGAGTATTAAAAGTGTAAGGCTATATAGACTCTGAGTATGCTGTACGTTATGATATGGGCGAATAGCGCCCAAAAGCCTACAGTTTGCGTATGACGCACGAGAATCCGCTGCAGAAAGCACCGGTGTTCCCGTGTGTTTTTATTTATCTAAAAGAATCGAAAGGAGGTGGACGCCATGAGCCAGGATAAGATGAAGCTGTACGGGTTCAACAACCTGACCAAGGCGCTAAGCTTCAATATTTATGATGTGTGCTACGCCAAAACGCCCAGGGAGCAGCGGGACTATATCGCCTATATCAACGAGCAGTACAATTCCGAGCGGCTTACCGAGATCCTTAGCAAGCTGACCGAAATGATCGGCGCCCATGTGCTTAGCATTTCCACCCAGGATTACGAGCCACAGGGGTCCAGCGTCACCTTCCTCATAGCCGAAGAATCAATGCTTTCCCGCATGGAGTCGGACACGGTGGTGGCGCATCTTGACAAAAGCCATGTGACGGTGCACACGTATCCAGAGTTCCACCCCGAAACGGCTATTGCCACCTTCAGGGTAGATATTGATGTAGCTACCTGCGGGGAGATCACGCCGCTGTCCACGCTGGATTATTTGATTGGCAGTTTTGATTCCGACATCATCACCATGGATTACCGGGTGCGGGGGTTCACCAGGGACCTTTCCGGCAAGAAAATTTTCATTGATCATGACATCACATCTATACAGGACTATATCGACAAAAAAACGCTGGAGCACTATGATGCCATCGATGTGAACGTGTACCAGGCGAATCTGTTCCACACCAAAATGATGGTGAAGGAAGTCGACCTGCAGCACTACCTGTTCAACACCGACATCTACGAGCTGCCGCCCATGCTAAGGCTGGAGATCACCACCAACCTGCGCAAGGAAATGATTGAGGTATTCTCAGGCTCCAACGTATACCGCAGGGGAGGCTGACGCATGGCCAAATTGGATCAGAACCGGGTGCCTATCGTGGAGGCACTGCAGTATATTCAAAAAAACCGGATTGTCCCTTTTGACGTACCCGGCCACAAGCGCGGCAAGGGAAATCCCGAGCTTGTAGCGCTGCTGGGGGAAAAGTGTGTCTCCATGGACGTGAACTCCATGAAGCCGGTGGACAGCCTGGTGCACCCCGTTTCCGTCATCCGCGAGGCGGAGGAATTGGCGGCTCAGGCATTTCATGCCTCCGCCGCTTTTTTCATGGTCAGCGGCACCACTTCCGCCGTGCAGGCTATGATCCTGTCTAACGTTCGGCAGGGGGAAAAGCTGATCTTGCCCAGGAACGTGCACCGCAGTATGATCAATTCCATGGTGCTGGCCGGCGCCGTGCCGGTGTATGTGAGCCCCCAGGTGAATAAAAGGCTGGGCATTGCGCTGGGCATGTCTGTAGAGGACGTGAAGCGGGCCATCCGCGAAAATCCCGATGCCAAAGCCGTGGTGGTGAATAACCCCACCTATTATGGCATCTGCTCCAACCTGCCTGAGATTGTGCGCGTGGCTCACGAGGCCGGTATGAAGGTGCTGGCGGACGAAGCCCACGGCACGCTTTTTTACTTTGGGGAGGACATGCCCATTGCCGCCATGCACGCCGGGGCGGACATGGCGGCGGTGAGCATGCACAAGTCCGGCGGATCGCTTACCCAAAGCTCCTTCCTGTTGTGCGGGCCGCAAATGAACCCCAATCATGTGCGGCAGATCATCAACCTGAGCCAGACCACCAGCGGATCGTATCTTCTCATGTCCAGCCTGGATATATCAAGAAAGAGGCTGGCGCTAAACGGTGTGGAGATATTCCGAAAGGTTACGGAGATGGCCCGATATGCCAGGGACGAGGTGAATCGCATCGGCGATTATTATGCCTATGGCCGGGAACTGATCAATGGCGACAGCATATATGATTTTGATGAAACGAAGCTGGCGGTGAATACACTGGATGTGGGGCTGGCCGGCATTGAAGTATCCGACCTTCTCCGGGACGAATACGATATCATGCTGGAGTTTGGTGACATCGGAAACATACTAGCGTATTTGTCGGTGGGCGACAGGTTCCAGGATATCGAGCGGCTGGTGGGCGCGCTGGCGGAGATCCGCAGACGCTACAAAAAGGACCGCAGCGGCCTGATGGACCATGAGTACATCACCCCTCAGGTGGTATTGACGCCCCAAGAGGCTTTCTACGCAGACAAAACCATGCTGCCGCTTAAGCAAAGCGCCGACCGCATCGCAGCGGAGTATGTGATGAGCTATCCCCCGGGGATCCCCATCGTGGCGCCCGGCGAGCGGATTACCAAGGAAATTATCGGGTATATCAATTATGCCAGGGAAAAAGGATGTTTCTTAACCGGCACGCAGGACCCGGAAGTGGAACAAATACTGGTGATATAGGTAAAGGGATCTAACTATCCTGAAAATGGTGCATTACATCTGATGCTTAAGACCTCCCCCAGCCTCCTTCGTCGGCAGCCCCCTCCAAGAGGGAGCCTCTCCCTAAGCCTCCCTCTTGGAGGGAGGTGCCGCCCGCAGGCGGCGGAAGGAGGTAAAAGGGAATTACATTTACCCTAAAATAAGATTCCATAGGGATAAAGCCTTTGAGGGAGGTTCCGGAACTCCGCTTACGCCTGTGGCGGATATAGGCGGAGTGGAGGAAATGGGCGAAACGAGCGGTACAAGCGGTAGCGCAGTACCGCGAAGATAGAGCCCATCGGTGGCACGGCGAAGCCGTGACGGAAGGAGTTCCCTTTGGTGGGGATCCAGGGGCAAAGCCCCTGGAAGGAGGGCTGATAAAATGGAATTCTGGTTTTCCGAAAAGCATACGCCCCAGGTGAAGCTTTCCATACAGGTGGATAAGCAGTTGTACAGCGGGCAAAGCGCGTTCCAGCGCATCGATGTGTTTGAATCGCAGGAGTTCGGGCGGTTTCTGACGCTGGACGGGTACATGATGCTCACCGAAA
This sequence comes from Bacillota bacterium, assembly GCA_023416585.1. GTDB lineage: Bacteria > Bacillota > Clostridia > Christensenellales > Aristaeellaceae > JAEWAH01. The sequence goes on along the minus strand of JAEZHM010000105.1, from coordinate 53,635 downwards.
AGGATGAGTTCATTTACCATGAGATGATAACGCACGTGCCCATGGCGGTGCACCCCAACGTGGAAAACGTGCTGGTCATCGGCGCCGGCGACGGAGGGGTATTGCGGGAACTGACAAGGTACGAATCCATCAAAAACATCGACCTGGTGGAGATCGACGAAATGGTGGTCAAGGTGTGCAAAGAATACATGCCCTTTACCGCCTGCGGCTTTGATGATAAAAGGGTGCGTCTGTTTTTCCAGGATGGCTTGAAGTTTGTTAGAAGCCGGGAAAACGAGTATGACCTGATCGTGGTGGATTCCACCGACCCCTTCGGGCCGGGGGAAGGCCTTTTCACCAGGGAGTTTTACGGCAACTGTTACAAAGCGCTGAAGGCTGACGGCATCATGGTCAACCAGCACGAAAGCCCCTTCTACGATGCCGACGCGCTGGCCATGCAGCGGGCCCATAAGCGCATTACCGAATCTTTCCCCATCAGCCGTGTATACCAGGCGCACATCCCCAGCTATCCTTCCGGGTACTGGCTGTTTGGGTTCGCCTCCAAGGAGTATCACCCCGTGCGGGATCTGGGCGCCAAGGATTGGAAGAAGCTGGAGATCGATACGCGCTATTACAACACCAACCTGCATCGCGGCTCGTTTGCGCTGCCCACCTATGTGCAAAGGCTGCTGGAGGATGTGGAGCATGTGGACTGAGAACATATCCACCTTCTTGGGCTGCGACAGCGGCTATGAGGAAGCAAAAGCCGTGATCTTCGGCGCGCCCTTTGACGGCACCACATCCTACAGGCCCGGCACCAGGTTTGCCAGCCGCGTGATGCGGGCGGAAAGCTACGGGCTGGAAACCTACAGCCCCTACCAGGACAGGGATATTGCGGACTGCCGTGTGTTCGACGGGGGAGACATCGAGCTGCCCTTTGGCAACGTGCAGGCCGTGCTTCAAAAGATCGAGGAAAAAGCGGCCATAATCCTCCAGGATAACAAGATCCCTGTCATGCTGGGGGGCGAGCACCTGGTTACGCTGGGCGCTGTACGGGCCGCTGCAAAAAAGTACCCGGATCTTAACATCCTGCATTTTGACGCACATACGGATTTACGGGACGAATACCTGGGCGAAAACCTTTCCCATGCCACGGTCATGCGGCGCTGCTGGGACATACTGGGCGACGGGCACATTTTCCAGTTCGGCATCCGCTCCGGCGACAGGCCGGAATTTCAGTGGGCGGCACAGGGCCATGTGGCCATGCGCAAGTTTGATCTGCTAGGTTTTCATGAAACTGTGGAAAAGCTAAAAGACAAACCGCTGTATGTGACCATCGACCTGGATGTGCTGGACCCATCCTTATTCCCCGGCACCGGCACGCCGGAGGCCGGCGGCGTAACGTTCATGGAGCTGCTTGGCGCCATTTTGAGCCTGAAGGGTGCGAATGTGGTCGCTTGCGATATCAATGAGCTTTCTCCGCCATATGACCCCAGCGGAACGTCTACGGCGACAGCGCTGAAGGTGTTAAGGGAATTGCTTTTGACCATACTTTGATACCGCATGGGGCAAGCGGAATAGAGATTCGCTCTGAGTAGCTGTCTTACCCATAAGTTCCGTTTCGCATATCTAGTGACTTCATTGCTGGGGCTTGTGACTGCTTGGTAAACCCATTCATCTATGCCGGAACGCCGTAGGGCGGGGGCTTGCTCCCGCCGCCCGTATCATAAGTCATATTGCCGCTACTTTTGGCGGGAGCAAGCCCCCGCCCTACGGCTGTAAAGAGTTTTTCGCCCGCCTGCTAAGGTTTTCGACTCTGACTTGAAATCAGCCATCTTTGCCATACACAAGGAGGACTCACCATGGGAAAAGCGCTCATCATCGGCTGCGGCGGCGTGGCCGGCGTGGCCATCCACAAGTGCTGCCAGAACAGCGAAGTGTTTGAGGAGATCATGATCGCAAGCCGCACCAAGCAAAAGTGCGACGCTTTGAGGGACAAGCTGTTGGGCGGAAAGACGAAGATATCCACCGCCCAAGTGGACGCCGACAACGTGCAGGAATTGATCCGCCTGATCGAAGGCTTTCAGCCTGACGTGGTGCTGAACCTGGCGCTGCCTTACCAGGATCTGACGATCATGGACGCCTGCCTGGCTACTAAAACCGACTATGTGGACACCGCCAACTATGAGCCTATCGATACCGCCAAGTTTGAGTACAAGTGGCAATGGGCGTATCATGACCGGTTCAAGGCAGCCGGCATTACCGCACTTCTGGGCACCGGCTTTGACCCCGGCGTGACCAGCGTGTTTTCCGCCTATGCACTGAAGCACCAGTTTGATGAGATTCATGAGATCGACATCCTGGATGCCAACGGCGGCGACCATGGTTATCCCTTTGCCACCAACTTCAACCCGGAGATCAACATAAGAGAAGTGACCGCCAAGGGAAGCTTCTGGGAGAACGGCCACTGGGTGGAGACCGAACCCATGGAGATCAAGCGGGAGTACAATTTCGAGGGTATCGGCCCAAAGGACATGTATCTTTTGCACCACGAGGAGATCGAGTCGCTGGCGAAGTTCATCCCCGGCGTCAAGCGCATCCGCTTTTTTATGACCTTTGGGCAAAGCTACCTCACGCACTTAAGGTGCCTGCAAAACGTGGGCATGACCTCCATCAAGCCCATTATGTTTGAGGGCAGGGAAATCGTGCCTTTGCAGTTTTTAAAAGCCGTTCTGCCCGACCCGGCGTCATTAGGCCCCCGCACCGTGGGCAAAACAAACATCGGCTGCATCTTCAGGGGATTAAAGGATGGTAAGCCCAAGACCTACTATCTGTATAACATCTGCGATCACCAGGAATGCTTTAGGGAAGTGGGCTCCCAGGCCATTTCCTACACCACCGGCGTGCCGGCCATGATCGGCACCATGATGGTATTGACCGGCAAATGGAAAAAGCCTGGCGTGTTCAATATTGAGCAGTTCGACCCTGATCCTTTTATGGAAGCTTTGGGCCGCTGGGGTTTGCCATGGCAGGAAAGCTTCAACCCTATCTTGGTGGACTGACATGCGTACGCTTCCGGATGTATCGCAACTGAAAACGCCCTGCTACCTGATTGACGAGGCGGCAATTAAAAGCAACCTGGAGATTTTGCAAAAGGTGGGCCGGGAGAGCGGCGCCAGGATATTGCTGGCGCAAAAGGCGTTCTCCATGTTCAGGCTCTATCCCCTGATGAAAAAATACCTTCAGGGGACCACAGCCAGCGGCATCAATGAAGCAAAATTGGGCCATGATCTTTTCGGGGGAGAGACGCACATCTTCTCCCCCGCTTTTGACGAGGCCACTTTTGAGGAAGTGGTTTCTTTGTGCGGCCACATCGTGTTCAATTCCTTCTCCCAATGGGAGAGGTTCCGCGAAAAAGCCCTCAAGGCAGGCGTATCCTGCGGCATACGCGTAAACCCTGCCCATTCCACCCAGGAGCATGAGATTTACGATCCCTGCGCCCCAGGCTCCAGACTGGGCGTGACGATAGAGCAGTTCCGCCCGGAATTACTGGATGGGGTTGAGGGGCTGCATTTCCATTGCCTGTGCGAGCAGGATTCCGACGCGCTGGAAGAAACGCTTCAGGCAGTGGAAGAGAAGTTTGGAAAATATCTGCCCCGCATGAAGTGGGTGAACTTCGGCGGCGGCCATCATATTACAAAGCCGGGATACGATATCCCCCGTCTGATCCGATTGGTGAAGGAGTTCTCCGCCCGATATAACGTGACGGTGTATCTGGAACCGGGGGAGGCTGTGGCCATCAATGCCGGCTATCTCATCACAACGGTGATGGATGTGGTGTACAACACTCTGCCTATCGCCATTCTGGATACCTCCGCCACCTGCCACATGCCGGACGTTTTGGAAATGCCCTACCGCCCGCCGATTATAGATGCGGGGCAGCCGGGGGAGAAGCCGTATACCTTTCGTCTGGCGGGTCCAACATGCCTGGCGGGGGACGTGACCGGCGATTATTCCTTTGATCAGCCTTTGAAAACGGGCGACAGGCTGGTATTTGGCGACATGGCGATCTACACCATGGTGAAAAGCAACACCTTCAACGGCATGAACCTGCCGGATATTTTGCTGTGGCGGGAAGATGGGGAAATTGAGCTGGTGCGAAGGTTCGGGTATGAGGATTTTAAAATGCGGCTGTCTTAAAATGCTCTTAAAATAACATTTGTTATGATAGACAATCATAACGCCGTGCGTCATCATAATAGATGAAAATGACAACGCTTTTACCTCCTTCCGCCGCCTGCGGGCGGCACCTCCCTCCAGAGGGAGGCTTAGGGAGAGGCTCCCTCTTGGGGGGGCTGCCGACGAAGGAGGCTGGGGGAGGTCTTAAGCATCAAGAATATTAGTGTTTCAATTTCTCTTCCTCCTTCTCTATTTCCTCCCGCTCTATCCTTCTGAACAAAACCGATATTTCAGGCAGAACAAGCCCAGCGGGAACATGTTTAAAATCCCATTTGTTCGTAAGCATAAGCCACGCAAACAATTTTTCCGAGGAAAAGGGCAAAAAGGGCTCAAGCAGCACGGCCAGGTTCGCAATGATCTGAACGCAGGTAAACAGCGTTTGATCACACTTTGCGGGACCGGCCGTTCTTGTTTTCCAGGGTTCGTTGACATCGTAATGCTTGTTCCCGAAACGCACAAATTCAAAGATCTCCTCCAGCGCGTCCTTGAACTGCCCGCCTTCTATTTTTTCCGCCGTGGTGTCAAACAAGGCGTATATGCGCCCGGCAATCTCCTCTTCCAGCGTGCCCTCCGGTACAGTATTTCCGCGGTATTTTTTAGCGAACGACAATGTTCGGTTGACCAGGTTGCCGTAAGCGTTAAGCAGCTCGCCGTTGGTGCGTTCCAAAAACTCACGCCAGGAAAAATCGGTATCCCGTTTCTCAGGGCCGTTTGCAATAAAGAAATACCGCAGCGCGTCGGCATCATAACGGTCCATGATATCCTTGACCCATATGGCCCAGTTGCGGCTGGTGGATATCTTCCGGCCGTTCAGCGTCATATGCTCGCTGGAAATAATGCTGTCCGGCAAATGCAGACTACCGCCGTGTGCCAGCAGCAGCGATGGAAGGATGATGGTGTGGAAGGGTACGTTGTCTTTACCGTGAACGTAATAATGTTTTGCGTTTTCTCCCCAAACCGTTTCAAAAGGAACGCCCCGCACCATTGCCAGAGTATGGCTGGCCGATAGATATCCCAGCACGTTTTCCGCCCAGATATAGATCTTTTTGCTCTCATAACCGGCCCTGGGTACATCGATGCCCCAATCAAGGTCCCTGGTGATGGCCCTGTCCCGAAGCCCTTCGTCGATGTACCGTTTCGTGATAGCGATGGCGTTTTTGCGCCACTTGGGGTGCGCGGCCAAGTAGCCGCGAAGCTCCATGTCCAGGCGGGAAATGGCGATATACAGCTGCTGCGTGCTTGTAAAGGTAACATTAGACCCGCACCCGGCGCATTGCGGGTCATGAAGTGCCTCGGCTTCCAGTACGGCGCCGCAGTCATCGCACTGGTCACCCCGGGCCTTATTTCCGCAGTGCGGGCATATGCCAACGACAAGCCGGTCGGTGAGCGTTTTTTGGCAGCACGCACAGTAGGCCAGCGGTGCTGTCTTTTCGTACACGAGGCCGCCCTCATACAGCCTTTTGTGAAACGCCTGCACAAACGCAATATGTGCAGGGCTGGATGTTTTATCGTACAGGTCATAGCTGAAGCCCAGCTTTGAAAACACCTGTACAAACTCCGCATGGTAGTGGTTGCTTATCTCAAGCGGCGTTTTTCCCTCCTGCCTGGCCCGAATCGTCACGGGCGTCCCGTGGCAGTCGCTGCCCGAAACATAATACACGCTGTCACCCCTTAGCCTGAAATACCGCGCCAGCACATCCCCCGGCAGCAATGCGGCGATATGCCCAATGTGCAGCGAACCGTTTGCGTACGGCCAAGCGCCCCCGATGAGAATGTTCCTCATGTCTTTTCCCTCTTTCCTTCCTTTTCTGGTTGATGGCAAAACAAAAAGCCCCCGCCCCTGATCGAAACCGATTCAGGGACGGAGGCTATGCCACGTGTTACCACCCTCATTTACCTGCTCCTTACAAAGCAGGCCTCGTCACGTACGGGCAGGCAAAAAACCAACCGATACGCTATCACTGTTACGGGCGATCCCGGCGCAGCCTGAAAGGGGCTTCCTGTTCGGTGCGCAGCTCCAAGACCATGTTCGGTGACCATAAGCTTTACCCATTTTCAGCAGCTGGGCTCTCTGTAAAAGCAGCCGGTACCTACTCTTCTTATCATTGCCTTTGGGTGTTAAATTGCCTTGTATTCTAACATATGCAGGCGGAATGTTCAAGATATGGAAAGAACTATTTCAGAAGAACTCAAAGTTGATGCAGGGTCGTTTTGATGTTATAATGAGGACTGGTATTCAAACCCATTGAAATTAGCCAAAGGAGCAGCTATGGATCTAGAAACCAGGGTGGATGTTCAGAATGTATCCTACGCCTATGAGGATGCCGAACAAAGCGCCCTTACACATATTGATTTCAAGGCCGTAAAGGGCGAGTTTGTGGCGGTGCTGGGCCACAACGGCTCCGGCAAGAGTACGCTGGCCAAATTGCTCAACGCATTATACCTTCCAACGGAGGGCCGGGTGCTGGTATGCGGGCTGGACACCGCAAAGGAACAGGAGACCTGGGTCATCCGCCAGCATGCGGGCATGGTGTTCCAAAACCCGGACAATCAGATCGTAGCCACCGTCGTCAGGGAGGATGTGGCCTTTGGGCTGGAAAACCTGGGCGTGCCCACGGAGGAAATGATCCCGCGCATCGACGAGGCGCTTCATGCCGTGCGCATGACGGAATTTGCGGGCACCGCGCCGCACATGCTTTCCGGCGGGCAGAAGCAGCGGGTGGCCATTGCCGGCATCCTGGCCATGCAGCCGGATGTGCTGGTGCTGGACGAAGCCACCGCCATGCTGGACCCCACCGGCAGGCAGGAAGTGCTGGAGACGGTTCGAAAGCTCAACCGCGAGCACGGAATCACCGTGATCTGGATCACACACTTCATGGAGGAGGCGGCGCTTGCCGACCGCGTTGTGGTCATGTCTGACGGGCAGATCGTGCTATCTGACACGCCCCGCAGTGTGTTCCAGTGCGTGGATACGCTGCGCAAGCTGCAATTGGATGTGCCGCCCATGGCGGAACTGAATCAGCAGCTGATCAGCGAAGGGATGCCCTTACCCAAAGGTATACTTACCGTAGAAGAAATGGCCCGGGAGTTGACGGAGAAATTATGCCCATCCAAATAGAAAGATTAACGCATACTTATATGCCTGGCAGCCCTTTTCAGGCGACAGCCATACGGGATATTTCGCTGACCATTGAAGACGGGGAATTCCTGGGCGTCATCGGCCACACGGGCTCGGGCAAATCCACGCTGGTGCAGCACCTGAACGGGCTGCTTACCCCCACATCCGGCCGTGTGCTGGTGAACGGGGCGGATGTGTTTGCCAAGGATACGAACAGGAAACTCATACGCCAGCAGGTAGGGCTTGTTTTCCAGTATCCGGAGCATCAGCTGTTTGAGGAGACGGTGGAAAAGGACATCGCCTTCGGGCCTAAGAACCTGGGCCTCAGCCAGGAGGAAATATCCGGCCGCGTGCGGGAAGCCTGTGTTCAGGTGGGTATTTCGTTTGAGGAATACGGCCAGCGGTCTCCCTTTGAGTTGTCCGGCGGGCAGATGCGCAGGGTCGCCATTGCCGGCGTGCTGGCCATGAGGCCCAAGGTGCTTGTTTTGGACGAGCCTACCGCCGGGCTGGACCCCGCCGGCCGGGACAGCATTTTGTCCATGGTCAAGGAGCTTCACGCTGCGGGGAACCTGACTGTGATCATGGTCACCCACAGCATGGATGATATCGCCCGCCTGGCTACCAGGCTTGTGGTATTATCCAAAGGCGCGCTGGTCTTGGATGGCACCCCAAGGGAAGTCTTCTCCCGCGTGGAGGAAATGGAAGGCTGGGGCCTGGGCGTGCCCCAGGCAGCCAAGCTGAGCTACCTGCTTCGAAAAGCGGGCGTCCATCTGCCGGCCGATTTGTATACCCTGCCGGAGGTCCAGGACCACATCCTCCGTATCTGGAAGGAGGCGGGATCATGCTGAGCAACATCACCCTTGGCCAATACTATCCCGGCAACAGCATCATCCACCGCCTGGACCCAAGGATCAAGATCACGCTGTCCATCGCTTTTATTGTGGGCATCTTTCTTGTGCAGAATCTGCTGGGCTATGTTCTGGCGCTTTTGTATATTCTGCTGACGGTGCGTTTGTCTACAGTGCCCTTCAAGATGCTCATGCGGGGCATCAAGCCGTTAAGATTCATATTGATATTGACCTTTTTTCTGAACTTGTTCTTTTCCACCGGGACAACGGTGGTTTTCAGGCTTTGGATCATCACCGTCACCTGGGAAGGGCTTTCCATGGCGGTGCACTTTTCCCTGCGGCTCGTGTTCCTGGTGCTGGGCACCAGCTTACTCACGCTTACCACTTCGCCCGTGGCGCTGGCCGACGGGCTGGAGCTGTTGTTGACGCCGCTCAAAGTGATCCGCTTTCCCGCTCATGAGCTGGCTATGATGATGACCATCGCCTTGCGCTTCATCCCCACGCTTCTGGAAGAGGCGGATAAGATCATGAAGGCGCAAATGGCCAGGGGCGCGGACTTTGAGTCAGGCAACCTGATTGCCCGCGCCAGGGCCATGGTGCCGCTTCTGGTGCCGTTGTTTGTAAGCGCCTTCCGCCGCGCCTCCGACCTGGCCATGGCCATGGAGGCCAGGTGCTACCATGGCGGAGAGAACAGGACACGGCTGCGGGTTTTGAAATTAACCCATCTTGACGGCTACGCCAGCCTGGTAACGGCAGGGCTGATCGCCTTGATCGTTCTGGAAGGCATCCTCCTATGAAGGGGGAAGATCGCCCCTTAAGGCGCGTGCTCCTGACCGTCTCCTACGATGGTACAGGCTATTCCGGCTGGCAGCGGCAGGAGAACGCCATGAGCGTGCAGCAGCGGTTGGAGGAAGCGCTTGTAAAGGCCTTGAAGGTGAAAACCGCAGTGACCGGAGCAAGCCGAACCGACGCGGGCGTACATGCTCTTTCGCAGGCCGCCCATTTTGATACAAATAGCACCATCCCTGATGAGAAGTTTCCGTTCGTGCTCAACAATCTTTTGCCGTACGATATTAGGGTCACTGGCGCCAGGCCTGTGCCGTTGGATTTTCATGCCCGGTTTTCCTGCCGTGGCAAAACGTATACCTACCGCATGTACAACGCGCCCCACGCCTCGGCGCTTTACCGAAACCTGACTGCCCACGTACCGGTGCATCTGAATGAGCAGGTTATGGACGCGGCGGTAAAGCAGGTCATTGGCACCCATGATTTCAAGGCCTTTGCCGCCACGGGCGGCAGCGCCAAGACAACGGTGCGCACCATTACAGGCGCAGCCGTTTCGCGTGTGGGCGAGCTGGTGACGCTCACCGTATCCGGCAACGCATTCCTGTACAATATGGTGCGCATCCTGGCCGGCACGCTGATTGAAATCGGCCAGGGCAGCCTTGATCCACAGGTGCTGACGGAGGCGTTGGAAACCGGCAACCGCCTCCTGCTGGGGCCTACAGCGCCGCCACAGGGGCTGGAGCTGACGCGGGTAGAGTACGATTTGTGATAGTTGCGAGAAGGGCTTCTTTTTCAAAAGAAGCCCTTCTCGCGCTCATCCTAAGAATACTTAAATACAGTTGGATATTCGCATGGTGTACAAGGAGATATCTTGCGGATTTTTTTGAATGTTTACTTATCAATATGCATAGATCATGGTTGCAAGTCCAATCAAGCCGTCTGTCATCCTGAACGAAGTGAAGGATCTATTGTTGCAAATGATATCCCAAAGGCAAGATCCTTCGGGCATAGCCCTCAGGATGACAATTGCGGGGCGAATTTTTTCTATTCGCAGGAATGAATGCATAGTTGTTTCGAGTGGCAACGGCCCATCCTAACGCATGTACTGTTCATATTTATTGGTTATAGAAAGTTTTCTTGAGGTGGGTGCGGGAGGAGCTTCTTTTTCAAAAGAAGCTCCTCCCGCTATTTATGAATCTATCCCCCCGTATCCTGTCATGTTTTTCACGGCTTGGACATATGCTCCTGTACAAACACTAGGGAGGTACGTATATGCAGGAGTACATAGCCCAGCGGTGCATGTGCATTGCGGAATACATCATCGAGACGAAAGCAACGGTGAGGCAGGCCGCGCAGAAGTTTGGCGTATCGAAATCTTCCGTGCACAAGGACATGGGGGAGCGCTTGCCCCATGTACACGACGCTTTGGCCAAGGAAGTGGCGCAGGTACTGGCCTACAACAAGGCTGTACGCCATCTGCGTGGAGGCGCGGCGACGCGGGAGAAGTACAAGGGCATGCGGGAGGAACAGCAGGAAAAGTGAGACTATAGGTATCTGGCGGTGCCCCATTTCGTAAAAAAGAAGGAAAAGTACGCCAAAGAGTAGAATATTACCCGTTAGCATTGCGCTAAAGATGGTTTTTGCGCAAATCCATCGCGGGAAAGGATATTTTCTACCTATGGCGGCATACAGCGATATCGGCATTGATTTGGGTACGTCCAACGTGCTGGTATATATGAAGGGGAAAGGCATTGTGCTTAGGGAGCCAGCCGTGGTGGCCATCGACCGGGACAGCCGGCAGGTGCTTGCCGTCGGCGATGAGGCCCGGCGCATGCTTGGCCGTACGCCCAGCACGATATTGGCCATCCGTCCCCTTCGGGAGGGCGTTATATCCGATTTCGAGCTGACAAGCGAAATGCTGCGCTATTTTGTGACGAAGGTCATCGGCAGGCGTTTCTTTTCCCGACCCCTGGCGGTGGTGTCGCTGCCCAGCGGCGTCAATGAGGTGGAGAAACGGTCCATTATATCCACTATGTTCGACGCGGGTATGCGCCGTACGCAGCTATTGGACCGGCCCGTGGCCGCCGCCATCGGTGCCGGGCTGGATCTGAACGAAGCCTATGGCTCCATGATCGTGGATGTTTCCGCCGGCGTTACGGACATTGCCGTGCTGTCCATGGGCCAGGTAGTGGTCAGCGATTTGAGCAAGACGGGCGGCGACAGGTTTGACGATGCCATTATACGGTATTTGCGGAGAAAGCATAACCTGCTCATCGGCGAGCGTACAGCCGAGGAACTGAAAATCACCATCGGCTCCGCTGTGCCCCGTACCGAGCAGTTATACATGGAGGTCACCGGCCGCAACCTTTTAACCGGGCTGCCCAAAACAATCCGCGTCACGTCAGACGAGATCACCGAGGCGCTGGATGAGCCGCTGCAGGCGTTTATCGAAAGCATACATGCCGTTTTGGAGCGCACCCCGGCTGAACTGGCCGCCGACATCTTTGAGGCCGGTATACTCTTTACCGGCGGCGGCGCGGAGCTTATGGGTCTATGCGAAGCGGTTTCCACCGCATTGAAGGTCACCTGCGCCGCGGCCGACGACCCGCAAAACTGCGTAGTGGTTGGTTGCGGCAGGGTCCTGGAGGAGCCGAGAGCACTTCGGCACTTCCTGGAAAGCGGGAGAAGGCGGCTGATCCCAAGGTAAATCGGCCTGCCATAAGCAGTGTTACCGCAAAATGCCGCCCGTTATCGAGCGGCATTTTTCTTGCGTTATCTCGGGAGACAAATAATCATACATCGTTGTGTCTGTATTGGGCTGAAATGGTATACATCTTCAAGGAGAGAGATATGGGACCATTTGAAAAAACAGACTTGCAATCCAGCGGGTTGAATCAGAATGAGATTCTTCAAATGCAGAGCAAGATGAAAAAAGACCGCATATTGGGCTGTGTCATATTGTACAAAGACAAAATAGTATATGAGTATTACAAAAACCCGAAGGTTGTACATAACCTGCATGCCATTAACTCGAGTACTAAAAGCTTTATATCTGCCCTGATTGGCATTTGCATAAATAGAAAACTGATCGACAGCATCGATATGCCCATCACATCATTTTTTGGCAGCGCCTTTGCAAAGGACGATCCTCGGAAGCAAGCCATAACGGTATACCACTTGCTTACTATGAGCGAAGGGCTGACCTGGCCGGAGTTTGGCGACTGGCACTACTTTAGTCCCATGGAGTACTCAAGGGATATCATTGGCTTTATTCTGGGGCGAGAAATGGAAGCGAACCCCGGTGAGCGAATGAATTACAATTCCGGGTGCTCGCACCTTTTATCTGCCATCATACAAAAGGTATCCGGCAAAAATACATGCGAATTTGCCGAACAGTTCTTGTTTGGGCCGCTTGGCATATGCGATTATCATTGGTATGAAAAACAAAAGGTGAATTTGGGGGCCAACGGTCTGAAGCTGCATATACAGGATATGATGAAGTTCGGTTCCCTCTACCTGCACAAAGGTACTGTTGATGGGAATGAGATATTGCCTGCGGCATGGGTTGAGGAATCTACGAAGCCTAAGTTTTTGACATATGGAGACATCGGTCATTATGGAATGCACTGGTGGACTTCTGAGATAACCACGAATCAGGATGAATCTGCGCAAACTTTCTTTTCAATGGGATTGTTTGGGCAATTCATTATTGTCGTACCCAAATATAGAATGGTAACCGTTTTTGTCAGTGAAAATTATGGCGAGACGATCAAGCCTTTGCAGTATTTCAGAGAATACATTGCAAGCGCTATACCGTAACCAGCGTTTAGTATAACCAGCATAAGGACGGCTCTTGCATTACTTCCATACCCAGCTTTTTATGCAATGCAATAGACGCCGCGTTTCCTTCTATGATCTGGGCATATGGGATACGCCCCTGCGCCTGTTGGCGATGCATCATGGCAATTTCCAACTGGAAGGCCAACCCCAGCCGGCGGTAGGCTGGCAAGATTTCCAATAATCCTATGGTGCCTTCCGGATGGGTGCCTATAAAGCCCGCCAGGTCACCGTTCATATAAATGCCCAGCATTCCGGCTTCCAGCCGGCTGCGTATATACTGCTCATCAGGCAAGCTTACATAATGCTGGCTAACGACGGTGAAATCGCTCACGGTCAAAGGCCTTATATCCGCATCATTATCCTGCGCGGGAACAGGCGTATCTTTCATCCAGGCTGCCTGGTGGCAGAACATAGTCCGCTTAAGGGAAAAGCGGTGCATCAGTTCATTCCTTAAATAGGGCTGATGAAGCACAATGAGGGACGCATTCTCCATCAGGGCGGAAATCCGCCTTGCGCTTTCTTCTGATGCGGCGCTGAGCATATGGATGCCGCCGGGGATTTGGTAGATAAGCACGCCATCCTCTCCCGCATAGAGGATTTTTGCTTCCTTAAGCCGCAGGGGCTCCAGCATGTCGATGTGCAAAAGCTTGTCCTTTTCAAGATACTTTCGTGCTTCCTGTTCCATTTCTGCCTCCAGTGGTTTATTATCCATAAAAGTATACAAGATTTGAAAGCAAAGAAAAAGAGGCTGCCGGTTTTCACCGGCAGCCTCTTGGAGTAAAGGTTATTGATTTACTAAGTTATATTCTTCGATGGCGCTGTTGATATCGGCAGCCAGCTTGGAAACCGCGTCATCCACGCTCAATTCGCCGCCGACCAGTTTCTCGGTATAGGTCTGCACAAGCTGGCGGGCTTCCGGGAACACGCTCAAAAGCGAGCCGGCATACTCGGGCTTGGTGGAATGGAGCTGCTCAATGGCCGTGCCGAACTGCGGGAATTGCGCAAGGTTGGCCTTGAAGGCATCCAGCTCATGGGTGGCCACGGTGATGGGGAAGTAACCGGTCTGGGCGTTCCAGAAAGCCTGCTGATCGGGGGAGATCATGTATTGAATGAATTCCCAGGTGGCGTTTTGCTTGGCTTCGTTGCCGCTGTTCAGCGCCCACAGGGAACCGCCGCCGATGGATACGCCGCCCACATCATCCTTGTTGATGTTGGGGAAGAAGCCGGTGCCGATTTCAAAGGCATCGCCCACGTTGGTAAGAAGGGACTTAAGTGCCGCTGTGGATTCCAGCGTCATGGCGATCTGGCCGGCGATAAAAGCGGCCTTGGCATCGTTGTTGCCCTGGTTCAGGTACGTGATGACGCCGTCGTCGATCAGCTTTTTCCAGACGCCCAGGATATCCTTGGCGGCGCCGTTTTCGTCAAACACGACTTTGGTAGCGGCATCCGCGCCGCGGCCGTTGTTGTTGTCCACATACTGCTTGCCCTGTTTGCCAACCCACTGTTCAAAGAACCAGCCATAGTTGCCCATACCGAAACCGCGCTGGGTTACAGTGCCGGAAGCATCCTTGACAGTCAGTTTTTCCGCCATGGCGATGATCTCGTCAAAGTTCTTGGGGGGCGTGTTGGGGTCCAGACCGGCCTTTTCAAAGGCAGTCTTGTTATAGTACAGAATGGGGGTGGAACTGTTAAAAGGCATGGAGTAAAGTTTGCTGTCGATGGTGTAGTAAGCAGCAATGTTGGGCTCGATCTGGGAGATGTCATAGCTGGTGGCGTCGATGAAGTCCTGCACGGGCTTGGCCCAGCCGCTGTCGATCATGAAGCGGGTGCCGATGTCATAGATTTGCACCACGTCGCAGGGCAGGGCGCTCATGCCGGCGGCCTTGATCTTGTTGATGGCATCGTCGTAAGAGCCCGCATACTCAACATTGACCTTGATTTTGCCGGCATAAGCTTCATTGAAGTTGTTGACCATGGTGGTTATGGCTTCGCCGTTGACGCCGCCCATGGAATGCCAGAATACGATTTCCACCGGGGCTTCCGCCAGCGCCGCAGGAATGAGGGTCAGTAGCATCGCGAGCGCTGCCAGTACGGAGATAAGCTTTTTCATGGGAATTCTCCTTGTTGTATTATTTGATACGCGCAAAAGCGCGCGATCATCCGGTTGTTCAGCCCTTCACCGCACCGGCCATCAGGCCGTTGATGAGCTGCTTTTGCATAAAGATGAAGATGGAAAGCGAAGGAACGATAACAATGATCACACCCGCCATCATTAACCCCAGCGCCTCGGCGTCGACATCATAGAGCATGCTGATTCCTATCTGCACCGTGCGGTGGGCGGATGTATCCGTGACCAGCAGGGGCCACATATACTGGTTCCAGGTGTTCAAAAACACATAGGCGCCAAGGGCCCCCAGGGCGGGCCGGGAAAGCGGCATCACGATGGACGCAAGGAACCGTGCGTTTGAGCAGCCGTCCAATCGCGCTGCCTCATGCAGTTCCTTGGCGAAGGTCAGGTAATTTTGCCTGAGCAGGAAAATGCCCATGGCACTGGAAAGAAAAGGCATGATCAACGCCTGATAGCTGTCCCGCCATCCCCAGGCGCTGATGGTCAGGTAGTTGGCGATGATGGTGGCTTCTCCCGGCACCATCATGGTGGCCAGGATCATGATGAAAAGCAGCTTTTTGCCTCTGAAATTGAGGAAGGCAAAAGCAAACGCCGCCATGGAACAGGTGAGCATCTGGCCAAGCATGACGGAGGTGGAAACAATGAAGGAGTTGAGTATGAACCGCAAAAACGGATAGCTTGTATTGGTAAAAGCGCGGACATAGTTGGAAAATTGGATGGCAGACGGTATGAGACGGTTTTTGTAGATTTCGCTGGCGGGCATGATGCTGATAAAGAGCGTATACAGAAGCGGAACAAGTATGATTGCCAGAATCGGCACGTTCAGCAGGAACGAACCCAGGTTTTTTGCTTTTTTGCGTATCAGCCGTGTTTGCATTAATAATGCACGCTCCTTTTTTCCATGCTGAATTGTACGAGCGTGATGCACAGCACGATCACAAACAGGATCACCGACCTGGCTGCGGCGGTACCGAACCGGAAGTTGAAAAAAGCATCCCGGTAAATGGCGTAGACGATAACGTTTGTGGCTTCGCCGGGGCCGCCCTGGGTTAACAGCCTGATCTGGCTGAAGGATTGGAATCCGCCGATGATATTGATGATGACCTGAAAAAACAACGTGGGAGAAAGGCCTGGCAAAGTCACATGCCACAGCCTCTTAAAATACCCCGCTCCATCCAGGGAGGCGCTTTCATACAGTTCCGCGGGAATATTGCGCAGCCCCGCGCTTAAAAAAATGAAGTTGATGCCTGAGGTGAGCCATACCGTCATGGCCGCAACGGAAAATAGGGCATAATTTGAATCGCCCGTCCAGTTGATCTGCGTGCCAAGCAAAATGTTCAAAAGCCCGTTGGTGGGATGCAGTATCATCTTGAAGGACATGGAGGCAGCGGCGGAGGCGATGGCTACCGGCATGGCGTAAACAGCGCTGGCAAATGTGTTGCCCGGGTATTTCCTTTCGGTAAGCAGGCTGGTGATCAGGCCCACCACCAGGCCGCCAAGACCCACCAGGAACACGAACTGAAAGGTTACCAACAGGCTTGGCCAGAAATTGGAATCGGCCTTAAAAATATCCAGATAGTTTTTGGCCCCCACAAATACCTTGGCCAGGCCATACTTGTTGGTGAGAAACAGGCTAAGGTAAATAGTTCGCACAAACGGGAAATACAAAAATAAAATAAAGACTACAAGGGCTGGCAATAGGAACAGATAAGGCTCCACCGTGGGTAGTATGCGCCTCATACTTAAAGGCGAAGGGTTGTGTTTTGCGTGTGCGCGTGGTAAGTCCATAGAAAATGCCATGCCTCCTACCGGGTCAGCGATGCATGACCGGCCTGCATTTGCATAACGCAGGCAGAATGATGCCGGCCCATTTGCTTATTCATACTGCACAATGATCGTTCCCAATCATTTTACATTATAGGCACATTGCGGCCTAATGTCAACGTAATAATATGGAGATTGTACCACGGTCTGAAAGTTTTGCTTCAATTTTTTGCAGGGAATGCTGCAGTATGTTTGCTATTCTCCCTCCATTCCATCATAGGCGCCCTGTGTTAGTCCTGTCATAGGGCTTCGTTAGATTTCTTCCATTTAGTGCTTACAACAGGAATACATTTGAGCCTGCGCTGCCTATAGCTGCCTGAATGATTTTAAATGGTATAAAGTCTTCTCCTCAGGCAAAGATGAGACGTGAACTATTCAAAAAAGATTGTTGAAATTTTAACAATATTATGTTAAAATATTAACGAGCCAGAGAAAAACATTCTCTGGTCCCCAAATAAGAAAATGGAGGTGCCTCCCCATGGCAAAAGAGCAGGATATGAAGCTTGTTGAAAATATGATCGACAACCTGGTGAACAAGGCGCTAAAGGCGCTGGAAGAGTATATGCTCCTTGACCAGACCCAGGTGGACAAAATTGTGCACGCCATGACATTGGCCGGATTGGACGCGCATATGCACCTTGCCAAAATGGCGGTGGAGGAAACGGGCCGCGGCAACGTGGAAGACAAGGTCATCAAAAACATGTTTGCCACGGAATATATTTGGCACAGCATCAAGGATCTGAAAACCGTAGGCATCGTAGATGAAAATGAGCAGGAAGGCTATATCGAACTGGCGGAGCCGGTGGGCGTGGTGGCCGGGGTAACGCCCGTTACCAACCCCACTTCCACTACGCTGTTCAAGGCGCTGATTTGCGCCAAGGCAAGGAACCCCATCATTTTCGCCTTCCACCCTTCCGCCCAAAAGTGCTCCGCGGAGTCGGCACGCATTGTAAGGGACGCGGCGATCGCCGCCGGCGCGCCGGAAGGCTGTGTGCAATGGATTGAGCAGCCCTCTGTGGAGGCGACAACGGCGCTCATGCACCACAAAGGCATCTCCCTGATCCTGGCCACCGGCGGATCGTCCATGGTGCATTCCGCCTACAGCGCCGGCAAGCCCGCTCTTGGGGTAGGCCCCGGAAACGTGCCCTGCTATATCAACCGCAATGTGAATGTGGAGCGGGCCTGCACGGACCTGATGCTTTCCAAAACGTTTGACAACGGCATGATCTGCGCCTCGGAGCAGGGTGTGATCGTAGATGAAGCAATTGCCCCGAAGTTTGAAAACTTCATGCAGGAGAACAACTGCTACTTTTTGAAGCCCGACGAAATCGCAAAGCTGACGGAATATATGATGCCCGCCGGCCGGGAAGGGGTCAATCCTCAGGTGGTGGGCAAGACAGCCTCGTGGATTGCAAGCCAGGTTCAGCTGAATGTGCCGGAAAACACAAAGATACTGATTGCCAAGCTTCCGGAACCCAGCCGGCAGTATCCTCTTTCCCTGGAGAAGCTTTCGCCGGTACTGGCCTACTTTGTGGTCAGGGATGAAAAGGATGGTTTCCGCTACGCCCAGGAAATGCTGGAGCTGGGCGGTCTGGGCCATTCCGCGGTGATCCATTCCGACGACGAGGAGCTTTGCAAAGCCTACGGCGAAGCCATGAAGGCGGGCAGGGTGATCGCCAACGCGCCATCCTCCCAGGGCGCCATCGGCGATATCTACAACGCCAATACGCCTTCCCTCACGCTGGGCTGCGGCTCCTTCGGCCACAACTCCACCACAGCCAACGTTTCCACGGTAAACCTGATCAACAAAAAGCGGGTGGCACACCGCAGGGTGAACATGCAGTGGTTCAAGATTCCACCGAAAATCTATTTTGAAGAAAACTCCGTTCAGTATTTGGCCCACATGCCGAATATCAGTAGGGCCTTTATCGTCACCGACCCTGTGATGGTGAAGCTGGGTTATGTAAACAAGGTGCTCCATTACCTGCGCAAGCGCCAAACGTATTGCCACAGCGAGATTTTTGACCAGGTGGAGCCGGACCCTTCGGTGGAAACCATCGAACGGGGCGTTGCGGCCATGAAAGCCTTTCAGCCGGATGTGATTATCGCCCTGGGCGGCGGCTCCGCCATGGACGCGGCCAAGGGCATGTGGCTGTTCTACGAGTACCCGGAAACATCCTTTGATGGTCTGCGTTTGCGGTTTCTGGACATCCGCAAGCGGGCATTCCACTTCCCCAACCTGGGTAAGAAAGCGCAAATGGTGTGCATTCCCACCACCAGCGGAACGGGCTCGGAGGTGACCAGCTTTTCCGTGATTACCGATAAGCGAAACGGCAATGTGAAATACCCTTTGGCGGATTATGAGCTGACGCCGGATGTGGCCATCATCGACCCCCAGTTTGTTAGGTCGCTGCCTAAAACGATTGTGGCGGATACGGGCATGGACGTGCTGACACACGCCATTGAGGCCTATGTGTCGGTGCTGGCTTCCGATTTTACCGACGGGCTGGCCATAAAAGCCATTGAAATGATCTTTGAATATCTTGAACGCAGCTATCTGAATGATGGCGATACCGAAGCACGGGAAAAAATGCACAACGCCTCCTGCATCGCCGGTATGGCCTTTACCAACGCATTCCTTGGCATCAACCATTCCCTGGCTCATAAGATTGGCGGCGAGTTCCACGTAAGCCACGGCCGGGCCAACGCTGTTATCCTACCATACGTGATCGCCTACAACGCCAAAAAGCCCGATAAGTTTGCCACCTTCCCCAAATATGGCACGTACACCGCCGACAAGCGGTATGCCAGAATCGCCAGGGTGCTGAACCTGAAGGGCGATACGGTGGAAGATCAGGTCAAGAGCCTTATTGCGGCAGTGAAGGAGCTGAACCGGAAGCTGAACATCCCCGCGACGCTCAAAGACCTGGGCATCGACGAAAAGGTATTTCTGGATCAGGTGCCGGCCATTGCCGAGCGGGCCTTTGAAGACCAGTGCACTACCGCCAACCCTGTATATCCAAGAATTAAGGACATGGAAGGAATACTGACGGAAGCCTACTACGGCGGCGCACCTGCGAAGAAACTGCCGGAGCAAAAAGTGATAAAGCGGGCAGAAAAGGAAACTGTATTGGCGTAATGAATATAAAGATGCCGCCCGGCCGGGCGGCATCTTTGCATCATTCGGTTCCCAATCAAACATGCACCGTCGCATTCTACTGTGTTTTTGTTTTCTCCTCTGCTTTTCCTGTTGATAAACGATAAGCTCTTGGTGAAACACACGTCTCCTTTTTGAACATTCGGCTGAAATACAGAGGGTTGTCATAGCCTACGATCCTGGCGATATCCGTTATAGGCAATTGGGAGGATGTGAGCAGCTCCTTTGCGTGGCTCATGCGAAACCTTGTAATATACTGCTGGGGCGGAAGGCCCGTATGCGCCTTGAACCTTCTGATAAAGTTGGAAACGCTCATGTTCGCGCGGCGGGCATAGTAAGTTATCGGCAGCGATTCCTCCGGATGGCGGTGAATCCATTCCACCATCTGTTGTATCTCCGGGCTTGCGGCAGATTGGGGACCACTTTTTTCTTTCATTCCCCTGGATAATAAATAGATCAGCGCCTGGGCATGGTTAGACGCCATCTCCTGGCAGTATAGGCCGCACAGCTGCAATTCCCTGATGATTCTGTCAAACAGCAGTGTGCAGTCGCTGTGAACGCCTGCATGGAACACTTTAAGCTCAGGCAGTCCGGCCTTTTTCAGAAGATCATCGGCCAAGGCTCCTGAAAAATGCATCCAGTAAACATCCGGTTTTTCGCTCAGGAAGTATCCGTACCGCTGCGGGCAGCCTGGCGGATACAAAAACGCCTCGCCTTCATTGGCTATTTGCTCCCCCTCCGGCAGATAAAAATGGGCCATGCCGCCAGCAATAAACAGTATCTGCCAGTCCTGCCTTCCCTCCCCGCGAAGCGTCTCAAACTTCTGTCTTTTGACCAACTGGTAGCGGCCGCAGCTTGAAACAAAAAAGGAATGGTCCGCCCCCGCGTCGTCCACATCATGGCCATAGAAATATCCTGCATCCATGCGCATGGCGGGCGTTCCCTCCTTGATTTTCCATTTGGGTGGATGCGCATATTGTGCATGTTTTTGCCCTTTTTGTCAATGGACGAAACCAGTCTTTGGGATACAATAAAATGCAGTGAATTTACGTTCTGGAAAGGAAGTAACATATGCTCAAAAGGTTTTATGAAGACCCCCAGGCGCTGCACATAAACACGGCTGCCCCAAGGGCCTATTACCTGCCCTTTGCGGGGGAAGAGGCTGCGCTAAAGGAGGAAGATTCCTCCCGCCGTATCCTGCTAAATGGTGACTGGACGTTTGCTTACTATGAAAGCGTGGAGGATGTGCCCGAGGATATCGGCTGCGTGGATTTTCCATTGGGGAACAAGACCATTCCCGTGCCTTCCGTGTGGCAGAACCATGGCTATGACCGCCACCAGTACACCAATGTGCGCTTTCCCTTCCCTTATGATCCGCCCTATGTGCCCAGGGAAAACCCCTGCGGTTTATACCGTAGGAATTTTTCGCTTTCGGATGCCTCTATGCGCTGCTACCTGAACTTTGAGGGCGTGGATTCCTGCCTGTATTTGTACGTCAACGGGCAGTTCGTGGGCTACAACCAGGTATCCCACTCAACGGGGGAATTTGAGATCACCTCTTTTGTCCATGATGGTGAAAACACTTTGACCGTAGCGGTCTTGAAATGGTGCGACGGCAGCTACCTGGAGGACCAGGACAAATTGCGCATGTCGGGTATATTCCGGGATGTGTACCTTTTGCTGCGTCCCAGGAATCACGTATGGGATGTGAAGGTAGAAGCCTGTCCGGATGAACGCTTCCATGGCGCATCCGTTGATGTGAAGCTTGACTACATGGGGGAAGCATTTCCCCTGGAGTTTGCCTTGCTGGACCCTGCAGGCCGGGAAATCACCCGCAAGCAAGGCACAGGCAGCGTTCAATTTGTGTTGGAAAGCGCCTCACTATGGACAGCGGAAACACCGGTGCTGTACACACTGTTGATAGCGGGCGGCGGCGAAGCCATTGCCATCCCGGTAGGCATACGCAAAATCGAAATACAAAACGGGATCATACTGCTCAATGGTAAACGCATCCGCTTAAAAGGCGTCAACCGCCACGACAGCGATCCCGTTACCGGCTATGCCATTTCAAAAGAGCAGGCAATGCTGGATTTGACCATCATGAAGCAGCACAATATCAACGCCATCCGCACCAGCCATTACCCCAATGCCCCCTGGTTCCCGCAGCTTTGCGGGAAGTACGGCTTTTACATGATTGCCGAGTCCGACGTGGAAAGCCATGGCTGCGCGGAAAAGCTGGGCGGCGACTTTAATTACAACTATGGCGCCCTGGCCCGTGACCCGCGCTTTGCCGGTGCGATTCTGGACCGTGTGCAGCGCAACGTGATCCGCGACAAAAACTGCCCCGCGGTGCTCTTCTGGTCCTTGGGCAACGAGGCCGGCTACGGTGTCAATTTTGACGCGGCGGCCCGCTGGGTGAAGGCGTACGATTCCACCCGCCTTGTCCATTATGAGGGCGCCCACAACCAGCCCAAGGATGATCCCACCAGCCAGGATGCGCTGGATGTATACAGCCGCATGTACCCCTCCATTGCGGAGATCGAAGACTATTTCTTAAGCGGGAAAAGCAAAAAGCCTTACGTGCTGTGCGAGTACATCCACGCCATGGGCAACGGACCGGGGGACGCGGAAGACTACTGGGAGATGATGGAGAAGCATCCCGGCCTGTGCGGCGGCTTTGTGTGGGAATGGTGCGACCATGCCGTATATATGGGCAAAACGAATGACGGCAGGAAAAAGTATTTTTACGGCGGCGACTTCGGCGAGTTTCCCCACGACGGCAACTTCTGCATGGACGGCCTGGTATACCCCGACCGCAGGCCGCATACGGGCTTGAAGGAATATCAAAACGTAATAAGGCCGGTAAGGGCCAAAGCCGGCGACCTACATAAAGGCGAAGTCATATTCCAAAGTACGCTGGACTTTGCGGATGTGAAGGATGTGCTGACCGTTTCTTATGCCGTAACCCAGGACGGAGACGCTGTGCAAACGGGGGAAATCGCCGGCTTCTCCATCCCGCCAAGGGGCGAAAAAACATATACCTTGCGTTATGACGTGCCATCCAGCGGCGACTGCTTCCTGAACATTACCTACAAATCGTCGGGCAGCCACCCCCTGATACCGGCAGGCACGCTGCTTGGCCGGGACCAGTTTGTCTTAAGGCGCTCGGACCGCAAGCTGAAAGCGCTGGCCGGCGGCGGTATGGAGGTTAAGCAGGATGACCGGTATATCACCGTTGCCGGGGCTGATTTTCGCTACCGTTTCGATGTGCGGACGGGTGCGTTTGATCAGCTTGTGGCGGGCAACCGCAGCCTGATTGCGGAACCTATGCTGCTCAACATCTGGCGCGCGCCTACTGATAACGACCGCAACCTGAAAAACGACTGGATTAAAGCAGGGTATAACAGGGCCATTCAGAGGGCGTATGAGGCTACGGCCGAAGTAAAAGATGGGCTGGCGGTCATCACCTGCAGCCTATCCCTTAGCCCTATTTACCTGCAGCCCGTTTTGCAGGTGCAGTCAAGGTACGTGATCGGCAAAGACGGGGCCATCGACGCAAGCTTTGCGTGTGAAAAGGATGAAGCCATGCCTTCCCTGCCAAGGTTTGGGCTTAGGCTCAAGCTGCCAGGCGATGTGCAAAATGCCCGGTATCTGGGCTATGGCCCCTATGAAAGCTATGTGGATAAACACCGCGCCTCCTTTATGTGCGTGTTTTCCACCACTGCGGAAAAGAACCATGAGGATTATGTAAGACCCCAGGAGAACGGCAGCCATTTTAACTGTGCCTTTGCGGAAGTGAAAGCCTATGACGGCTTTGGCCTGCGGGTGGACAGCGAAACGGATTTCTCTTTCCAGCTTTCCCCCTATACCCAGGAGGAACTGACGAAAAAGGCGCACAATTTCGAACTGGAAAAGGCAGTGGGTCCGGTGCTTTGCGTGGATTACAAGCTGAACGGCATCGGCTCCAACAGCTGCGGGCCCAGGCTGTTGGAAAAGTATGCTTTCAACGAAACGAAGTTCAACTTCGCATTGCGCTTAACGCCCATGAAGTAAAAACCTAACTTTTCTCCTGTATACAACGCCCTGGCGCCTTATAACCGCCGGGGCGTTTCTTTATTAAGCAGGGCTTTTCTTTTATATATCGAAATACGAATGGATGCTTACTAAAGCATAAGGCTAACTTAAACAACTAAATATTGCCTTGATATAGAACCTCCTTCTGCCGCCTGCGGGCGGCACCTCCCTCCAGGAGGGAAGCTTTCCAAAAGGCTCCCTCCTGGAGGAGGCTGGAGGAGGTCAGGACGGAAGGAGGTATCGTAAAAAGGATGAAACTCGACAGGCTCATGGGCATCCTGACCACGCTTTTGCAAAGCGGTTCCGTTACCGCGCCGCAGCTGGCCCAAAAGTTTGAAGTCACCCGCCGCACCATCGGCCGGGACATCGACGCGCTTTGCATGGCAGGCATCCCGGTGATCACAAAGCAGGGCGGCAACGGAGGCATCTCCCTTGCGGAGGGTTATAAGCTGGACAAATCCGTGCTCACGGTGGATGAACTGCAAACGCTGTTGGCCGCACTAAAGGGCATCGGCACCGTTTCCTCCGGTACGCAGATGGAGCGGATGCTGGACAAGCTTGCGAAAAATAGCGATGCGGTGATCTCGCTGAAGGAGAACATGATCATCAACCTGTCCTCCTACTACAAAAGCAGCCTTTCGGAAAAGATCGCATCCATCAAGCAGGCAATCTCAGGATCAAAGCTCATCACATTTGACTATTATTCCGAAAAGGGGCAGTCACGCCGCAGGGTAGAGCCCTATTGCATCACCTTTCAGTGGTCCAGCTGGTATGTATTCGGGTATTGCCTGGACCGGATGGATTTCCGCCTGTTCAAATTGAACCGTCTGTGGGAGCTTGAGGTTACGGATAAAGCTTTTACCCCGCGGGAAATACCGCCTGGCAGCATGGATTTTGAGGCCCGCTTTCCGGATGAAAACCGGGTCGTTATACTGTTTGATCCATCCGTGCTGTATCAGTTGATTGACAGTTATGGCCGGGAATGCTTTACGGTTAAGCCGGATGGGTTTTTGCGCTTTGAATCGGGCTACACCAACAGATCGTATATGGTCAGTTGGATTCTTGGCTTTGGAGACAAGGCCAAAGTGCTTAAGCCTACCGACATGGCTGAGGAGATTCGGGAAATCGCGAAAAAGATGGCTGATGCCTACCATGAACAAGACAAACAGGTGTCCTGTTCCTCCGGTATAATGGAAGAAAAAAAGGAGGAACACGCATGAAGAAGATGGAGATGGGCACCGTGAAGCCCGAAAATTTTGTACCTACCTGGGACGGACAATACGACTTCTTCTCCCACCTGGAATTTGCCTGCGGCATTCCCAACCTGCTGTTCGCCATTACTACCCTCAAGGAAAATGGCCGGCCTAACGTTTGTTTTCATTCCTGGAGCACCTTTTGCGGCGATGGCCAGGCTTTCCATGCCATCCTGGGCGGGCTCAGCCAGTATAACCACACCTATAAAAACATCAAGCGCACAGGCGAATTTGTGGTCAATTTCCTTTCCAAGGACTACTATAACGGTTTAGTCAAAACCATACAGCAAAACGGTGATGATACCGATGAATTCGAAGCGGGCGGCTTCACGGTGGAAGCTGCCTCCACAGT
Organism: Bacillota bacterium; assembly: GCA_023416585.1. GTDB lineage: Bacteria > Bacillota > Clostridia > Christensenellales > Aristaeellaceae > JAEWAH01. Next base: position 28,037 of record JAEZHM010000105.1, on the reverse strand, counting down.
GAACGCCCCCCGCATACAGGAAGCGTTCCTTTGCCTGGAGTGCAAATTGACGCAGTCGCTGGACCTATCCGGCGCCGGCATCATCGCGCTGATAACGGGCAAGGTGGAACACATCGCCGTTCGGGAGGAATTTGCCATGGGCATCGATGAAAAGTATGGCGAGAACGGATTCATGCTCAATATCCATTCTCCCAAAGACCTGGCCACCGGTCAGGGGGATATGAGCGGTATCGGGGTGATGAAGATCGCAAGACGGATTGTATAAGCGAAACCATATGAATGATACCAACGGGGCATACAATGTGTTGTATGCCCCGTCATACTACCTTGAAGAAAATTTGAATTAAGCCGGATGTTTAGGCGGGCGACTTAAAATCGCCCCTGCTGCTTTAAAGATTTCTATTGAATTTTCTTCCGGCTACCATGTGACCCGGATTGAAGTCAATAACCATTACACGATGTAGGGGCGATTATCAATCGCCCGCAAAGCCGCAAGGATAACATACAGTGGATCAGGCAATACCATTGACTGTTTTTTTCGATATTTTCCACCCTCTTGACAGTTGTTTTAGGCAGAGGTATAATCGCTTCTGTTAGTTAGTTTGACTAACAAATGAAACCGAGGTGGCCTATGGACCCGTTCAGTATCGCCCTCAATGACCTATTGGTGAATACCTTTCATATGATCCTCAAGATGGAGGAAGAAACGCTCAGAAGCATGAGTGGCAACAAGCTGAGCATCAGCGAGCTGCACATGCTGGAAGCCATCCACCGGGATCCGGAGAAGGGGCGCACCATTACGGACATTGCCCAGGATCTGTCCATCACCCTGCCAACGGTAACGGTCGCCGTGGGTAAGCTGGCGCAAAAGGGATACGTGCGCAAACACAAGGGCCGGGAGGATGGGCGTACGGTTCATGTGCTTTTAACGGAGGAAGGCAGGCGGGCGGAGGCAGCCCACCGTTTCTTCCACAGGCATATGGTGCAGGCCGTAACGAAGAATATACCCCAGAATGAACGGGAAGTCTTGCTAAGGGGGCTGCGCAACCTGCAGGAATTCATTTTAAAGCAGGAGCAAATCGCCCGCTTGCGGGAGGAAAGCACTGTAATTCAAGGAGATGAAACGCATTGAGGATTCTGGGTACCGGCAGCGCACTGCCGGCCCTGTCAGTGCCCAATACGGCATTGGAACAGTTTCTTGACACCAGCGACGAATGGATTACAACTAGAACCGGTATACAAACAAGGCACATCCTGTCCAGCGAAACGCTTACGGAACTGGCCGTACAGGCAGCAAAAAGAGCGCTGGACGACGCCGGAGTTTCGGGCTCGGAGCTTGATTTGATTCTTGGCACCACCTGCCAGGGGGAGCAAATTGCCCCGGCCATGGCTTGTACCGTGCAGAAAGCCATTGGAGCCAATTGCCCCTGTATGGATGTAAACGCCGCATGCACTGGCTTTATTTATGCGTTGGATGTGGCATCGGCATACCTAAAAAGCGGTAAAGCAAAGAAAATACTGGTTATAAGCGCCGAAGGCATGTCAAAGCTTAGCGACTGGAGGGATCGCGCCACCAGTGTACTCTTTGGCGACGGCGCGGGCGCGGTGGTATTAGGCGGGCAGGACGGGCTTTTGTCCATTCGCCTGTCCGCAGATGATGACAAGGATACGCTGTTCATCCAGCCTGCGCCTGGCAACTGCCCCTTTTCCACCCCTTCCTCCATTGCGCCCGGCGTGCACATGGAAGGGCAGGAGGTATTCCGCTTCGCCGTTTCCCATGCTACGGAGGATATCGCAAGGGTGGCACAGGAGGCAGACGTCACGCTTGCGGACATACAATGGTTTCTTTTGCACCAGGCCAACCGGCGGATCCTGGAATCAGTCCGCCAGCGGCTGAACCAATCCGAGGAAAAGTTCCCAAACAACATAAGCCGCGTGGGTAACACATCCTCCGCCAGCATCCCTATTTTGCTGGATGAGCTGAACCGTGAAGGGCGCTTAAGCGACGGTGACCTCATCGCTATGAGCGCTTTCGGGGCGGGGCTCTCCACCGGTGCCTGCATCCTTCGCTGGCATAAGGGCAAAGAATAGCTGCGTATCAATTCCTATTAATAAATATCAAATTTACGGGAGGAAAACATCATGAACACCTTTGAAAAAGTCGCGGAACTTCTGGCACAGCGCAAGGGAACCACTGCCGATCAGATCGCCTTGGAAAGCAAATTTTCTGACCTCAAGCTGGATTCCCTGGACGTGGCGGAACTGGTGATGGACCTGGAGGATGCCTTCAGCGTCACCATCGAAATCAACAAGGACATGGTTGCCGTAAAAGATTTGGTGAAAGCCATCGACGAGGCGAAAGCGTAATGGAAACGGCAATCACCAGGCTTTTCGGCCTGCGCTACCCCATTTTTCAGGGGGGGATGGCCTGGGTGTCGGAAGCACATCTGGCTGCGGCCGTATCCAATGCCGGAGGGCTTGGCATCATATCAGCCATGAACTTAAGCGGCGCATACCTGCGCGAGCAAATTCAAAAGTGCCGTGAGCTCACCTGTAAGCCTTTTGGCGTGAACATCATGCTCATGAGCCCCTTTGTGGAGGAAACGGCGCAGGTGGTATTGGAAGAAAAGGTGCCCGTGGTAACCACGGGGGCCGGACTACCGGGCGCATACATGAAAAAGTGGGTGCCGGCCGGCATTAAGGTGGTGCCCGTGGTGCCTTCCGTTGCCATCGCCAAGCGCGTGGAACGGGATGGAGCTGCCGCCGTCATTGCCGAAGGCTGCGAATCCGGCGGCCACATCGGGGAACTGACCACCATGGCGCTTACGCCCCAGGTGGTGGATGCGGTGGCCATCCCTGTTCTGGCCGCGGGCGGCATTGCCGATGGCAGGGGAATCGCTGCGGCGTTCATGCTGGGCGCCCAGGGCGTGCAGTGCGGCACCAGGTTCCTGGCTTCCGATGAGTGCTGCATTCATGGGAATTACAAGGATATGGTTATAAAGGCCCGGGATATTGACACCGCTGTCACCGGCCGCAAGTTGGGCCATCCCGTAAGGGCACTAAAAAACAATTACATGCAGGCTTTCCGCGTGAAGGAAGAGGATCCGGCCATCTCCAAGGAAGAGCTGGAGGCTTTTGGTTCGGGCGCGCTGCGCAGGGCCGCTATAGACGGCGATCTGGAAACGGGATGTTTCATGGCCGGCCAGTCCGCTGGGCTCGTGAACCGTTGCATGCCTGTGGAAGAAATTCTTCGTGAAATGTTTGCTCAGGCGGAAGACTGCTTGCGGGGTGCAAAAATGTGGGCAAAATAGCTTTTGTGTTCGCTGGCCAGGGCGCCCAATATGCGGGCATGGGCAGGGAGCTCTACGATTCTTCTCCAGCAGCCCGCAAGGTGCTCGATCAGGCGGAGGCGATCCGGCCCGGCACGCGGCGACAATGCTTTGAAGGCAGTGCGGAAGAGCTGGCAATCACGGAAAACACCCAGCCCTGCCTGTTTGCGGTAGAGCTGGCCTGCGCCGCGGCAGCTGTGGAAAAGGGAATGGAACCCGCCATGTGCGCCGGGTTTTCCCTGGGTGAAACGGCGGCGGCAGCCTTCACCCGCATGCTTCCCTTTGAAAAAGCGTTCGCCTTTGTTCAGGTGCGGGCAGCGCTGATGCAAGCTTGCGCCGATGCAAAGCCCGGCTTCATGGCGGCCGTCCTTCGCTTAAGTAACGAACAAGTAGAATCCCTGTGCCTTAAGTTTGAGCAAGTGCATCCTGTTAATTTCAATGCCCCCGGCCAGGTAGTGGTTTCCGGGGCGTCAGCGCAGAAAGAATCCTTTCTGCAGGCGGTGGTAAATCAGGGTGGCCGGGCCATGCCATTGAAAGTCGGCGGCGCGTTCCATTCGCCGTTTATGTCCGATGCGGCCAGTAAGCTGCAAACATGGCTGCAAGATTCCGGATTGACTTTTCCCGAAATCCCGCTGTATGCCAACCGTACCGCGCTGCCCTACGAAGGGGACATCGTTTCCCTTTTGTCCTCACAGGTAGACCATCCCGTATTGTGGGAGCAAACGGTCAAAAACATGGCGTTAGGCGGCGCGGACCTGTTTGTGGAACTGGGACCAGGTACGGTACTTTCCGGCCTTATCCGCAAAATCCTGCCGGAAGCCACCGTATGCCATGTGGAAAACACGGCCAGCCTTTTGGAAGCGGCGGCTATGCTGGAAGGGAGAAACGCCTGATGCGGGACAAAATCGCTTTGGTCACGGGAGGATCCCGGGGGATCGGCCGGGCCATAGCGCTGCGCCTTAAAAAAGAAGGGGCCCATGTAGCCTTCCTCTATGCCGGCAATGAACAGGCCGCGCAAAATACGCTGGATGAACTGTTGGCTCAAGGTGGCAAGGCCATGGCTATACAGTGCGACATATCGAATCTTGTTAAAGTGCAGGAAGCTTTTGGCCGTATCAAGCAGGAATGGGGCACCGTGGATATTCTCGTCAACAACGCGGGCATTACCATGGACGGCCTCACGCCCAGAATGACGCAGGAAGCCTTCGACCGGGTGATCCAAGTGAACCTGAATGGCGCGTTCTATGCCATTCGCACCGCTTACGGCGATTTTCTGCGCAAACGGTGGGGACGCATCGTGAACATTTCCTCTGTTTCGGGGCTGATGGGTAACCCCGGCCAGGCTAATTATTCCGCCGCCAAGGCAGGCCTCATCGGGCTTACAAAAACCATTGCAAAAGAATTGGCAGCCAGGAACATCACCTGCAATGCGGTGGCTCCGGGCTTTATTGAAACGGATATGACGGAAAAAATGGGCTCCGAGCTCGTGGAAAAAGCGGTGCAGTCAATTCCCGCAAAGCGCATGGGCACCGCCGAAGAGATCGCCGCTGCGGTGGCCTTCCTTTGTTCTGATGAGGCAGGGTATATCACAGGCGCTGTCCTGCAAGTGGACGGCGGACTGTACATGTGAGGTGAAAGCCATGAAGCGTGTATTTGTCACGGGACTGGGCGTGGTATCTCCCGTAGGGAACAGTACTTCATTATTTTGGAATCATATAACCTCCGGCGTATGCGGAATAGGACCCATTACCCGTTTTGATGCCTCGAATCTGAAAGTGAAGGTGGCGGCGGAGGTCAAGGATTTTGATCCGCAAGCCTTCGGCATGGATGTGTCCTCTGCCCGAAGGATGGACATGTACGCCCAATATGCCATGGCGGCAGCCGTGCAGGCCATGGAGGACAGCAAGTTTGAATGTACCGATCCATGGCGGTTTGGCGTATACGTAGGCAGCGGCATCGGCGGCATGCACACCTTTACCGCCGAGTGTGAAAAGCTGTTAACACGGGGCCCGGACAGGGTATCCCCCTTCTTCATACCCATGATGATCGGGAATATGGCGGCCGGGAACATCGCCATCCGCTTTCATGCCCAGGGGCCCTGCCTGCCGGTGGTTACCGCCTGCGCTACTTCCACCCACGCCATTGGCGAAGCGTTCAGGGCTATCCGCCACGGCTATGCGGACGCCATACTGGCCGGTGGGTCGGAAGCAGCCATTGAGCCTTTGGCCATCGCTGGATTTACCAGCTGCAAGGCATTAAGCGAAGAAACCGACCCCAATGCTGCCTGCGTGCCCTTCGACATGCGGCGCAAAGGCTTTGTGATGGGCGAGGGCGCCGGCATCGTACTCCTGGAGGAAGCGGAGCACGCCATCGCCCGCAACGCCCCCATCTATGGCGAAATCGTGGGCTACGGCAACACCTGTGATGCCAATCATATCACGGCGCCCCACCCCGAAGGGCTGGGAGCAGCCAAGGCCATACAACTGGCGCTTGAGGAAGCGGGCGGCATCTTCCATAATGAAAAAGTGTATATCAACGCCCATGGCACAGGCACGCAGCTGAATGATAAAATAGAGACCCAGGCCATCAAACTGGCATTGGGCGAAGAAAAAGCAAGGCAGTCTCTGATAAGCTCCACCAAGAGCGCCACCGGCCACATGCTTGGCGCGGCCGGAGCGGTGGAATGCATAGCCGCATTGCTGGCCATAAAGACCGGCATTGTACCGCCCACAATCAACCTGAATGAGCCCGACCCGGACTGCGACCTGGATTACGTACCAAATCATGCGCGCGAATGGAAGCCGGATGCAGCCCTTTCCATTTCCCTGGGCTTCGGCGGCCACAACAGCGCACTCGCCGTGAGGTCAGCTACATGAACATGAAGCAATTGAGGGAACTGCTAAACCTTTTTTCCCAACACAGCCTCACGCGCCTGGAAATGGAGGAAGGCGAAACGCGCATACTGCTTGCCCGCGAGGCTGCGCCTGTGCGTGGGTTGGAGCAGCCAGCGCTTTCTCAGGTGCCTGCGGCCCAGCCGGCGGCGGCCGGTGTTCCCGGCCCCGCTAAAAATGCAGACCCCGGTCCCAACTTCAATCAGATCCATGAGGTGAAATCACTCATGGTGGGCGTGTTCTATGTGGCGCCGGAGCCCGGCGGCAAGCCCTTTGTCAAGGTGGGAGACCGTGTGAAAAAGGGCGATGTGATGTGCCTTGTGGAAGCCATGAAGCTGAACAACGAAATCACTGCCGACAAGGATGGCGAAGTGGTGGACATCTGCGTGCAGGACGGCAGCGTAGTGGAATACGGGCAGACGCTTTTCAAACTATTTTGACCGAGGTACGTCATGAACCGAGAAGAAATCAAAACGTTTCTACCCCACAGGGAGCCTATGCTTCTGTTGGATGAGGCGGAACTGGATGAAAACGGAAACGCGCTGGGGCGGTATACCGTGCGGGGCGACGAGTGGTTCCTTAAGGGGCATTTCCCCGGCAACCCTGTTGTACCGGGCGTGGTGCTATGCGAGATCATTGCGCAGACAGCCGGCGTTCTGCTTCGCGAACAGCTCCCCGGCAAGACCACGCTGTACGCCGGCATGGACAACGTGCGCTTCCGGCATATGGTGCGCCCTGGCGAAACGGTGAATGTAACCTGCCGCATAACGAGAAGTAAAGCCAATGTGTATGTGGTCGCGGGTGAGGCGACTGTTTCGGATGCCCCATGCGCCAGCGGCGTGTTCACGCTGATGCTGGCCGGCTGAACGGAGGCAATGAATGTTTCCGAAAATCCTTATAGCCAACAGGGGCGAGATTGCGGTACGGATTATTCGGGCCTGCAAGGAAATGGGCATCCTCACCGTGGCCGTTTTTTCCGAGGCGGACCGGGACTCGCTGCACGTTTCCATGGCCGATGAAAGCTACTGCATCGGCGGCCCCCAGGCAGTTAACAGTTATTTGAACCAAAAAGCCATCCTGTCGGCGGCCATCGTAAGCGGGGCCGAGGCTATTCATCCTGGATACGGCTTTTTGTCTGAAAACGCATCTTTCGCAGAACTTTGTGAAAAGCAAGGCGTGAAATTCATAGGCCCCTGCGCGAAAGTCATACGCGCCATGGGGGATAAGGATGAAGCCAAGCGCACCATGGCAAACCTGAAGGTGCCCACCATCCCCGGCAGCGACCTGATCATGAACGCGGAGGAAGCCAAAAAGGCCGCGGAAAGAATCGGCTTTCCTCTTTTGATCAAGGCGAGGGCCGGCGGCGGCGGAAAAGGCATCCGCCGGGTGGATAAGCTGGAAGACGTGGAAAGCGCCTACCGTGCTGCCTCAGGGGAGGCGCAGGCCTCCTTTTCCGACGGCGGCGTGTACATGGAAAGGTTCCTTCAGCACGTAAAGCACGTGGAAATGCAGATTCTCTGCGATCAAAAGGGCCATGCCGTATGCTTGGGCGAACGGGATTGCTCCATGCAGCGGCGCAACCAAAAGCTCATTGAGGAAAGCCCCTGCGCTTTAATCTCCCCCGAGCTTCGGGCGAAGATGATGGAAACGGCGGCGCATGCCGCGGCTTCCGTGGGTTATGAAGGCGTGGGCACGCTGGAATTTCTGTTGGATTCAGACAAAAACTTCTATTTTATGGAAATGAACACCCGCTTGCAGGTGGAGCACCCGGTGACGGAAATGGTCACGGGCATCGACCTGGTGAAGTGGCAGATCCGCGTGGCTTCCGGGATGGAGCTTCCTTTTACCCAGGCGGATATATCTGTTCGGGGCCATGCCATCGAATGCCGCATCAACGCGGAGGACCCGCAATTATCCTTCCGCCCAAGCTGCGGCCATGTTTCGCTTCTGCATATCCCGGGCGGCCCCTGGGTGCGCTTTGATACGGCGCTGTATCAGGGCTATTTCGTGCCGCCCTATTATGACTCCATGGTCGGCAAGCTCATCGTTTATGCCCCGACAAGGCAGGAGGCCATACGTAAAATGCAGGCTGCCCTTTGCGAAACGGTGATCGAGGGCATTGAGCACACGGGCCTTTTCCAGGCGGACTTAATCAACGAACCCGCCTTTTTGGACGGCAGCTATGCCACGGATTTTTTGAGGAAGTGAGAAGATAAATGCTGGCGAAAAGCTTGTTCCGTAAGCCGAAGAATGAACTGGAGAACCAGGGGCAGATCGCCAACCAGGATAAAGGTGTGCCTTGCCCCGGCTGCAAGCGCGTGATCTTATCCCAGGAGCTGAATGAAAGCTTGCTGGTCTGCCCCCGCTGCGGCTGTCATATGCGCATGAGCGCCCGCCAGCGTGTGAGCCTTATCTGCGATGCGGGAAGCTTTCAGGAGATGGATGCCGGCCTTGTAAGCCGGAATATACTGGGCTTTCCAAATTATGAAGAAAAGCTGGAAAAGGCCTTGCGGGAAAGCGGAGAAAAAGAAGGCATCATCACAGGCACGGCAGCCGTCGGCGGTTGTAAATGCTGCTTTTTCGCTATGGAGCCTTCCTTCATGATGGGCTCCATGGGCACTGTTGTGGGAGAAAAACTGACCCGCCTGTTTGAATTTGCCACGGAAAATAATCTGCCCGTCATCGGCTGCACCGTATCGGGAGGGGCCAGAATGCAAGAAGGGATTTTGTCCCTGATGCAAATGGCGAAAGTATCCGGGGCCGTCCGCCGCCACAGCGACGCAGGCAACCTGTATATCGCTATTTTAACGGATCCTACCAGCGGCGGCGTCACCGCCAGCTTCGCCATGGAAGCGGATATAATCCTATCCGAGCCGGGGGCTTTCATTGGCTTTGCTGGTCCCAGGGTGATTGAGCAAACGATCCGCCAGAAGCTGCCGGAAGGTTTTCAGAGGGCGGAATTCCAGTTGAAAAAGGGCTTTGTGGACCACATTGCCCCCAGGAATACACAAAAAGATATGCTGGAGAAGCTTCTGAACTTGCACGGGGGGAGGGCTGTCCATGCAGGCTTATGAAAAAGTGATGTCCGCCAGAGCCAAGGGCCGCCCCACCGCCATGAAGTTCATCCGTTCCATTTTTAACGGTTTTATCGAATTGCACGGCGACCGGCGCTTTGCCGATGATGGCGCGGTGGTGGCGGGGATAGCCTTTTTGAAGGACCGCCCCGTTACCGTGATCGGCCTGGAAAAAGGCGTTGATACGGCAGAAAAGGTGGCACGGAATTTTGGCGCGGCCAACCCGGAGGGCTACCGCAAGGCTTTGCGGCAAATGAAGCTTGCGCAGAAGTTTAAGCGCCCCGTGATCTGTTTTGTGGATACGAGCGGCGCCGCCTGCGGCTTAGGCGCCGAAGAGCGCGGCCAGGGCTTGGCCATAGCGGAAAACCTGATGGAAATGATGGCCCTCACGGTGCCCGTGATCGCCATTGTCATCGGCGAAGGCGGCAGCGGCGGTGCGCTGGCATTGGCGGCGGCCAACCAGGTATGGATGCTGGAAAACGCCGTGTATTCCGTGATCTCACCGGAAGGCGCCGCCAGCATCCTGTGGAAGGATGCCAAGAAGACAAAGGAAGCCAGCGAAGCACTGAAGCTGACTGCCCAGGACCTTTATTCTCTGGGCGTGATCGAACGCATTTTCCCTGAGCCCAAGGATTTTGCGCCGCTGTATGAGGAAATCAAAGACGCGCTTGATGCGGCTCTTGCGGAGTATGAAGGCATCGATGGCAATGTCGTTGCTGCTTTGAGATATAATAAATTCAGGAGCATCGGGGGTCAGCCGTTATGATCGTCCTGGTTACGGATTCCACCGCCTACTTTACCCAGCATGAGGCGAAGGCCCTAGGGGTCGTGCAGGTGCCCATGACATATACCTATGAAGGGCGCACGCTGTACACGGAGGGTTATATCGACGAGGATGAACCCACCATGCTGCCTACGGTGGCCGGAAGTGTGAACCATTATTCCACCGCCCAGGCTTCCCTGGCCGAATTCCTTTCCACATTGGAGGATATTCTGGCGGAGGGCAATCAGGCTATCGTCATCACCATCTCCTCGCGCTTGAGCGGTACATACGCCAATGCCCGCAAGGCTGCCCAGGAGCTGGGGCCTGACAAGATCGCCGTGGTGGATTCCAAGACTACCGCCGGGGCAATGTTCCTGCTGCTTGCACAAGCCAGGGAGTGGATCAACGCGGGACTGCCGCTTTTGGACGTGGTTGCCAAAGTGAAGGAAGCCCGGGAAAAAACGCGTACCTTCTTTTCTGTGGAGGACATGGAACCCCTGCGCAGAAGCGGCCGGCTGGGCTTTGTGCGTTTGTCCGTATCCACAATTTTAAATATCCGCCCTATTTTAAAGCTCACCTCAGGCGGCGTCAACGCCTACGGCATGGCCAGGGGCCGGCAGGAGCAGCTGCGCCTTTTGGAGGATGCGGTAACCAAATACCAGGGTCAGGGTCCGGTGGTGGTGCAGCATTGCCGGGCGGACAGCATGGCAAGCCAGCTCACACAGCGGCTTCGCGATAAGGGCATCCCCGTGATGGAACGGCTTCTGGGCCCGGTGCTGGCTATCCACCTGGGCAGCGGCTGCCTGTCAGTGGCGTGGATCGAGCAGTGACGGGAAGAACGTGGATGTATATGCAAAGAGGGACGCTTATGAAGAAGCGTCCCTCTTTGCACCTAACTCCTAAACCTAATATCAGGGATAATACTATACAGATACTGCCCTGAAAACAACAGCTTATCATCTTGCTATCAAACCTCTTCCAATCTCCTTCTGTTTGGCCCTCCAAAAGCCTTCCCCTTGAGGGGAAGGTGGTGCCGCAGTGCCGGATGAGGTGTCTGGCAATATAGTCTATGCGGCCAATTACACCTCATCAGTCTCCTTCGTCTTAAGCTTGCCACTCGGCTTGCACAATCATCGCGCCGGCTCGCTGGCGCTTCCGGCGCTCGTTTCGCAAGCTTCCTCCGCTTCGCTTTATCCGCCACAGGTGGCGCGAAGCTTCGGAACTCAAGGGGAAGCCTTTTGGAAAGCCTCCCTCATGAGGCTCCGTAGCCGAAGCACCGCCTGTGGCTCCTCCACCTCGCTTCACCCGCCAAAATTCTATGCGGATGTAGGGGCGATTATCAATCGCCCGCCAAGCTCCGGTTACCGCCAGGCCGGAGGAATGCATGTGCTTTTGGTTATCATTCTATTCAGGCATTCATGTCTTTCATTAAAAAAATCAATTCCTTTCAGGAAACGGCTTGCTCATTCTCATTACCCTTTTGCTTCCTGACCAGGTAATGCTTGACAATCAAATATACCATTGTGATCAAAAATATTTGAAACAACGCTGCCGGAATACCCTGTATATCGAAGGACAAATCCGGACGGGGAGAAATACTCACGTACACATTGATACTGTTGAATACAGTAATAATTATTACGCCAAAAATAATGTTTCTTATACTAAGAAGCAGGACCAGCAAGCGCTCCAGCCGGTCTTTGCTGCCCCGAAACGAACGGATCAATGTTACTACCATCACCACAAAAATGACTATTATCAGTGCAAGAAATAAGATGCCTCCAATAACTTCAAATCCGCCGCTCAATACATAAACCAACGATGGAACAAAGAACAGAGCTGCCAATCCCAGCAAAAAGGCTGCCTGCATCCACGCCATGCGGCGGATCATGCCGGTCTTATAGCTCATAGTGGCTATGACCGACTTTTCGTTTATCCTAAAGCCCAGCCAGTGCCGGGCAAAATATGCGGCAAGCGCCGCTGCGAAAAGGCAAATCGTCAACTGCATCGGCAGTTGGGAAAGGTAGGCGTCTAAGGATAATACGCCGTTGACATAATCCAGTTCTTCCGCTGCCACCATGGGCCAGATCAAAATAGCGGCCCATGCGTTGAACGCTAAGACGGCGAAGGCGATCCTACGCAGGAGAGAAACCGTGGCAGCAGGTAAAATAGAACCCTCCCCCGGCACGGCTCCATCCTGCAGCGCGGCATTGGCCCGGATGAGCTGAATGATTTCCAAAACGATGCTGCCAAGCAGGAATGCAAGCCCCAAGCCAAAGGCCACCAAGGGTTTGAAATACGTGTAAGCTACGGCAAAATGGCACATGAGCCCCAGAATTGTCAAAGAAGCCGCGATGACAGATATGCTCTTGAATTGATTTATCGTATGAGTATGAATGCGCTGCATCTGCTTTTCTGTTTTTAAACGGGTTTTCTCATCGTTCCCATGCTCCTTTTCTCCGCGCTCGCCTCGGAGGATTTCGTCGCAGGTAACGCCGAATAATTCCGCCAAAACAGGGATCAGGGCAAGGTCCGGGCTGCTTTCATTCCGTTCCCATTTGCTGACAGTTTTATTGGATACAAACACACGCTGTGCTACATCTTCTTGCGTCATACCATTTGCCTTGCGCAGCGCTGCCCGAAAGCTGCCGATGGTCTTATTTACCATATTTTCCCCTCCCGTCTTAACTGATTCTACGGGAGGGTGATTAAAAATGCAACCTATAAGACGGCGAGTGTGTCGCTATTTCGTAGAATGGCCTATTCTAAATGACGTTGGCATTCAGCAGAAAGGCAGATAAGCTGGCTGCCGGACTTAAATCTTCTTTGCTCCGCTCATTTTAGCAACCAAAGTCAAGAACCTTTCCTTAAAATGGGTTATTCTTCTTCCTGCATCATAAACAGGAGGTAGCCTAATGGAAACCGTAATCTCGGTACACAATCTCGAAAAATCCTACACAGGCATGAAAGCCGTGGACGGCATTTCCTTTGATGTGAAAAAAGGCACGGTCTTCGGGCTTCTCGGTCATAACGGAGCCGGAAAATCCACTACTCTGGAATGCATCCTCGGAACCAAAGCATTTGAAAAGGGCAGCGTTCTGCTTCTTGGGCAAAGCCCGAATCAAAACAGGAAAGCGCTGTTCCAAAGGGTCGGCGTTCAGTTTCAGAACGCGGCTTACCCAAGCAAGATCCGGGTGGGGGAGATATGTGAAATCAACGCGTCGCTTTACAAAAATGCAGCCGGCTGGAAAGATATGCTGGAAGAATTCGGCCTTTCAGATAAGTACAAATCCCAGGTTTCCAGCCTGTCGGGCGGCGAGCGCCAGAAGCTGGATATACTGCTGGCGGTGATGCACAGTCCTGAGGTTGTCTTTCTGGATGAGCTGACCACCGGGCTCGATCCCGTGGCCAGGCGGAAGGTGTGGCAATATATCCGCTCGCTTAAGGAGAAGGGCGCTACAGTGCTTTTGACCTCCCACTACATGGACGAGGTTTCGCATCTGTGCGACATGGTCGCCATTATGAAGCACGGAAAAATCATTACTGCGGGTACGGTCAGTCAGGTAATCGCCCAAAGCGGCACAGATAATATGGATGATGCGTTCGTCGCCTTTGCACAGGAGGAAGCGGTATGAAAACATTGTGGCTGATGTACAAGACGGAAACAAAGCTGTCTTACCGGGAGTTTTCATCAGTATTATTCGGCGTATTGATGCCTGTAGGGCTGATGCTGCTGCTGGGGGTGCTGTACGGCGGCTCCCCTTCGGAAGCGGGATCTGCTGTGCGCAAAATCGACATGAGCTTCGCGGCCGTGGCCAGCATCGGCATTTGCGCCGCAGGCCTCATGGGCCTGCCTATCGCACTTTCCGATTACAGGTGGCGCAAGATACTGAAACGCTATAAGGTGACACCTGTAAGCCCCGGCACGCTCCTAAACGCCCACGTGCTGTACAGCTTTACGCTCTCCATTGCGTCCTCTGTTCTGGTATACCTGATCTGCACGCTGCTTTTCGGCTTCAGGCTGCAGGGTTCCCTGATCACTTTCATCCTTGTGTATCTGCTTGTTCTTGTATCCATTCACGCCATCGGCATGACCATAGCCTCCTTGGCCAAAAGCAGCCAGATGGGCGGCATCCTGGCCAGCGCGTTCTACTTTCCAATGCTGTTCTTGTCGGGTGCAACCATCCCTTATGAGATCATGCCCAAAGCGCTGCAAACCGTGGCCGATTTTATGCCCCTAACCCAGGGAATCAAGCTTTTGAAGGCCGCATCAATGGGGCAGGACCTTCACAGCATGACGCTGTCCTTTGTTGTATTAGCCGTCATCGCTGTGGTCGGAATATTCCTGTCGCTGAAATTCTTCCGCTGGGAATAGCAAAACGCTTGATATCGCCGCCTCCCGGAGGTATGATGGAACAAATGATTGCATCATTAATCCGGGAGGTTTGTTATGTATTCCATACAGGTTGTTGATGCTGCCGGCAAGGTCAAACAGTCCGCCTCCAAAGCAAACTATGCCAGGCTTCTGTGCACTCTCGCCTATGAAGAGGGCGACAGCATTGTCTTTTTGGCGGACACACAGCATTGTGTGATCCAGGTGGACCAGGCGCTGCCGGAGTCCATGATATATCTTCCGGAAAAGAAATTTATCTATAAAATCCCCAAGGGTGATTTTGCGCTGGCCTATCCGCCCCAGGCATTTGCGGGGGACAGGCATATCCTTCAAATACGCCCGGCCCGTGAGGGGGAGTTGCGCGCGCGCCGCAACCTGGCGCTTAATCCCCTTGACCAGCGGTTTTATGAAAATTGCTTTCCTCACGCGACGGCTAATGTGGAAACAAGGGATGAGCCTGCTTTTTTCGCCCGCAGCGTGATAGATGGGATGAAGTTCAATTCAAGCCACGGCAACTGGCCCTACCAATCCTGGGGCATTGGCGGGCGGGCAGATGCGGAAATTTTCATACATTTTGGCCGCACTGTGCGCATCGATGAAGTGGCTATTACTCTTCGGGCCGATTTTCCCCACGACAGCTGGTGGACCAAGGGGACCTTGACGTTTTCCGACGGGCAGCAAATGGTGCTCTCCTTTGAGAAGACAGGGGATACGCAGTATTTCTTGACAGGCGAACATATGGTGGAATGGGTCAGGCTGTCGGACCTAATCAAGGCCAAAAATCTTTCCCCATTCCCGGCGCTGACCGAATGGGAAGTGTTCGGGCAGGAAACAGTGTGACGCCTGCATTTTTGCGGTTGCAACGGGAGGCCAATCATGCAAAAGTGACGAATAGAGGATATCAAGAAATTTCTGATCCCGGTTGACAATATCATGAAATATTCGTATGATAATATCATATATAGTGTGCTCGAGCACATGTAGCCGTGCAGATGCTTTTGACCGCGCAGGGGGAGCCGAAACTCCCTTATGCGCATAGAAAACCGGCATCATGTAGAAAATCCGGGTAAGCCGGCTGCGATAAGACGGTTGCGTTTGTCTCTTACGCAGTCAGGGCAAAAGTCGTACCGACAAGTGTGCTCGAGCACAATCAAACCAATAAAATTAAAGGAGCGCGCGTATGAGCGAAATTTTCAAAAACCTGCCCAAGGTAGCCTACGAAGGCCCACAGTCCCGGAATCCCCTTTCTTTCAAATACTATAACCCGGATCAGACCGTGCTTGGCAAGCCGATGAAGGAGCATTTGCGCTTTGCCATGGCTTGGTGGCATACGCTGTGCGCTACCGGTACCGACATGTTCGGCCCCGGTACGGCGGACAAATCTTTCGGCGCAAAGCTCGGCACCATGGAACATGCAAAAGCCAAGGTGGACGCGGGCTTTGAGTTCATGCAAAAGCTGGGCATCGAATACTTCTGCTTCCATGACGCTGACATTGTGCCCGAAGCGGATACCTTGGCGGAAACAAACGCAAGGCTGGATGAGATCAGCGACTATATCCTTGCAAAGATGAAGGCTACGGGAATCAAGCTCCTGTGGGGTACGGCCAACCTGTTCAGCCATCCAAGGTACATGAACGGCGCCGGCTCCAGCAACAGCGCGGATGTGTTCTGCCACGCCGCGGCGCAGATCAAAAAGGCCATTGACATCACCGTGAAGCTTGGCGGCCTGGGCTATGTGTTCTGGGGCGGCCGCGAAGGGTATGAGACGCTGCTCAACACCGACATGAAGTTTGAGCAGGAGAATATTGCCGCGCTTATGAAGATGGCGGTCAAATACGGCCGCAGCATCGGCTTTACAGGTGACTTCTTCATTGAGCCCAAACCCAAGGAGCCCACGAAGCATCAGTACGATTTCGACGCCGCCACCGCCATCGGCTTTGTCCGCCAATACGGGCTGGACAAGGATTTCAAATTGAACATCGAGGCCAATCATGCTACGCTGGCCGGCCACACCTTCCAGCACGATTTGCGGGTATCTGCCATCAACGGCATGCTGGGCAGCATCGACGCCAATCAGGGTGATATGCTGCTGGGCTGGGATACCGACCAGTTCCCCTCCAACGTATATGACACCACCCTGTGCATGTATGAAGTGCTGAAGGCCGGCGGGCTCAAAAACGGCGGGCTCAACTTTGACGCCAAGGACCGCCGCCCCAGCTACACCATGGAGGATATGTTCCTGGGCTTCATCCTGGGCATGGATTCCTTTGCCTTGGGGCTTATAAAGGCAGCCCGGATGATCGAAGACGGCCGCATCGACGGTTTCGTGAAGGAACGGTACACAAGCTATGCATCCGGCATCGGTAAAAAGATCCGTGATGGAGAAACAACCCTAACGGAGCTGGCTGCCTATGCCGAGAAAAACGGCACGGCGCCGCTGCCCGAATCCGGCAAGCAGGAATACCTGGAGAGCGTTCTCAACAGCATTCTTTTCAGCTGAACTAGATAGCAAAAGGGAAAGGCGGGGGCACCCATGGATCAGAAAAAAGTATGGGAGCAGGCTTCAAATATTGTTTCCCAAATGACGCTGGAGGAGAAGGCTTCCCAGCTTCGCTATGACGCCCCCGCCATCCCCCGTTTGGGGATTCCCGCCTACAATTGGTGGAATGAAGCGCTCCACGGCGTGGCAAGGGCCGGTACAGCCACGGTCTTCCCCCAGGCTATCGGCCTTGCCGCCATGTTCGATACACAAGGTCTTGAGGAGATCGCGGATATTATAGCTACCGAGGGCAGGGCAAAGTACAACGCCCAAAGCGCCAAAGGCGACCGGGACATCTACAAGGGCCTTACCTTCTGGTCCCCCAACATCAATATTTTCCGCGATCCCCGCTGGGGCCGCGGCCATGAGACCTACGGGGAGGACCCGCACCTTACGGCCCGTCTGGGCGTGGCGTTTGTTAAGGGCCTGCAGGGGAACGGAAAGTACTTAAAAGGCGCCGCCTGCGCCAAGCATTTTGCCGTACATTCCGGACCGGAGGCGCTGCGCCACAAATTTGACGCCGTGGCTTCACCAAAGGACATGCGGGAAACGTATCTGCCCGCCTTTGAAGCGTTGGTGAAGGAAGCCAAGGTGGAAGCCGTGATGGGCGCCTACAACCGTGTCAACGGCGAACCGGCCTGCGGCTCCAAAACACTCTTAAAAGACATCTTGAGGGACGAATGGGGCTTTGAGGGCCACGTGGTCAGCGACTGCTGGGCCATACGGGATTTTCACACCCAGCATCATGTCACCGACACCGCCCCGGAAAGCGCGGCACTGGCGTTAAAAAACGGCTGTGATCTAAACTGCGGCAACACCTACCTTCATCTGATGCAGGCCTATCAGGAAGGCCTGGTGACGGAAGGGCAAATAACTCTGGCCACGACGCGCCTTATGGCCACAAGGATTAAACTCGGCTTATTCGACGAAGACTGCGAATTTGATGATATCTCTTATCTGGAATGCGACACAGATGCTCATGACCAAAAGGCGCTGTTAGCTGCGCACAAGAGCATGGTACTGCTAAAGAACGACGGTCTTCTGCCGCTTGATTTGAATAAGCTTTCCACCGTGGCTGTCATTGGTCCCAATGGTGACAGTCAGGCCTGTTTAGAGGGCAACTACAACGGCACATCCTCCCGCTACGTCACATTCCTGGAGGGGCTTAGAGCCGCATGTAAAGGGAAGGCGAGAGTGCTGTATTCCCAGGGGTGTCATTTGCACAAAGACAGAATGAGCGGCCTTTCCCTGCCTGACGACAGATTGGCGGAAGCGGTTTTCGTGGCGGAACAGGCGGATGTGGTCATCCTCTGCCTTGGGCTGGACGCCACCATCGAGGGTGAAGAAGGCGACACCGGCAACCAATATTTCTCCGGCGATAAAAATGATCTGGAGCTGCCCCCTTCCCAGAGAAAGCTGTTGGAAGCCGTTATGAAAACAGGCAAACCGGTGGTTACCCTGGTGGCCGCGGGAAGCGCCTTGCGGGTGAACGAAGGAAATGCCATCCTTTATGCCTGGTATCCCGGCCAGGCCGGCGGCACAGCAGCCGCCGATATACTTTTGGGCAAGGTGTCTCCCTCCGGACGCCTGCCCCTTACGTTCTACCATAGCGTAACGGAACTGCCTGAATTCACAGATTACAGCATGAAAGGCCGTACATACCGCTATTTTGTGGAAACGCCGCTGTATCCCTTTGGCTATGGCCTCTCCTACACCCGTTTTGTTTATGAAAAAGCTCAGATGCAGGGTAATGTTCTTTCCGTAACGCTGCGCAATGCAGGCGATATGGATGGGGATGAGGTGGTGCAGGCCTACATACATGCCGATGATTCCCCCTACAAAACACCCAATCCCAAATTGTGCGCATTTCAAAGGGTTCATTTACAGGCCGGGGAAACAAAAACGGTTTCCTTGCAATTGTCAGTAGATGCCTTTGATGTGATCGATGATTATGGCCGGAAAGTTTCTGGCGGCAATCAATTTTCTCTTTCGGCAGGAGGGTGCCAGCCAGACCGGAGAAGCGCAGAATTGCTTGGGTATTCACCTTTGCGGATTCGGATTTGCCGCTGATTTTTTTCAACTGTTTTTGACCTTGGAAGGCGTTGTCCAAACGCCTTCTTTTTTTGTATACATGCTAAAACGTATTCGAAAACTGAGCCCATTAATAGAACAAATATTCATAAATTCCCGGAATAAGGCAAAGAATTGCTGGTGTGACGCAAGCATGAAAATTTTTTTAGGCTAAGTTTGTATTACCTCTTGCTATATTTATACAACATGCTATATAATGTGGTTATGAAATCGTTTTAGGTGATTTTGTGATTGTTGGTGTCGTCAATGTCGTCAATGTCTGCAGCCATCCATGGGGGCCATTGAGGCCATCCGCGCCGCCGGGCTAAAAATCCTGGAGGATATCCTAGTTTCCCTTTGAAAAAAGCAACGGCTGTTGCTTTTGTACCAAACATGTTTCCTGCCCCTGTTCTTTTTAAGAGGCACATGGCCCGATTCTAAGGCTAAAGCGCTTCGAAAAAGGTCCAGGCGGCAAGGTTAGTTTGGTATACAAAAAATGAGCGGCAATGCCGCAACAAGGAGGTCCACCCATGAAGAAACTGGTATCTCTTCTCCTGGTTGTCATGATGCTTGTGCCCGCATTTGCGATGGCCGCGAGCGCCGGAGAGGGCAAAGTCCTCAACATTTACTGCTGGAACGAAGAGTTCAAGGCCCGCTTTGAAGCTTTTTACAAGCTGCCTGAAGGCGTGACCGTCAACTGGGTCATCACCCCCAGCGACAACAACGCTTATCAGAACGCCTTGGATGAAGCGCTGCTGGCCCAGGCTGATACAGAAGCCGACAAGAAGGTCGACTTGTTCCTGGTTGAGGCCGACTATGCCGTGAAGTATGTCGATACCGACTATACTTTGGATGTGAAGGCTGATCTTGGCCTCACCGATGAAGACGTCGCCAATATGTACCAGTACACCAAGGACATCATGACCGACTCTAACGGAAAACTGAAAGGCCTCTCCTGGCAGGCATGCCCGGGCGGCTTTATCTACCGCCGTTCCTTCGCCAAGGATGTGCTGGGTACCGATGAACCCGCAAAGGTGCAGGAAGCATTGGCGGACTGGGATAAGTTCGACGCAGTTGCTGAGCAGGCCAAAGCCAAGGGCTACTTCATGCTCTCCGGCTTTGATGATGCGTACCGCTGCTTCTCCGACAACATGACCGCCCCCTGGGTTGTGGATGGCAAGATTCAGAAGGATCCCTCCATCGTAAAGTACATTGAAATGACCAAGAAATACACCGACAACGGCTGGAACAACAAGGCCAACCTCTGGTCTGCCGAGAGCGGCGCCGGCGCCGGCAAAGATGGCAAGGTCTTCGGTTATTTCGGACCCGCCTGGTTCATCGACTTCTGCCTGGCCGGCTGGACGCTTGCTGATGCAAACGCCGATAGGGCCGTGGGAAATGGCTCCTGGGGTGACTGGGCGTTCACCCAGGGCCCGCAGGGCTTCTCTTGGGGCGGCACTTGGATTTGCGGCGCTGCCGGCACCGACAACGCGTCTCTTGTTGCCGACATTCTGAAGACCATGACTACCAACAAGGATGTACTGGCAAACATCACCAAGACCTACAATGACTTCACCAACAACATTCCCGCAATGCAAGAAATGGCGGCCGGCGATTTCAGCAGCGCCTTCCTGGGCGGCCAGAATTACCTGGGCCTCATGCTGGAAAATGCCCAGAATATCAACCGCGCAAAGTCCACCATGTATGATCAGACCTGCACCGAGAGGCTGATGACTGCCATGACCGACTACTACAATGGTATTGTCGATCTGGACACCGCCTGGGCTAACTTCTTCACCTCTGTGGAAGAAACCCATCCGGAGCTGACCCACTAAAACGTTTTGAAAGCGGGCATGGCATTTGCTATGCCCGCTTTCCTGGATTGCGAGGGAATGGCTATGGCACAGCTTGGCAGGATTCAAAAGCATAGGGGCGTTCGGTACGGAAAATGGGGATATATCTTCCTGATACCTTTTTTTGCTTCCTTTACGATTTTTACACTGGTTCCGCTGTTTAACGTATTCTATAATTCTTTTTTTGAAAACTATCTTTCCGGCTTAAAGCAGGTTGGTCCGAACTATGTCGGTTTTCAAAATTATATGAAGCTGTTTATAGAGGCTGATGTAGGCAAATATCTGTGGAATACTGTCTGGATGTGGCTGCTTGGCTTTATCCCCCAGCTTGTCGTATCGCTGCTGCTGGCCGTTTGGTTCACAGATATGAACCTCAAGGTCAAAGGCCAGGGCTTTTTCAAAACTGTTATTTACATGCCCAACCTGATCATGGCATCCTCGTTTGCGATGCTGTTCTTCGCGCTTTTCTCTGACGGCGGCCCCGTCAACAATGTGATGGCTCAGCTGGGTATTCCGCCATTTCAATTCATTTTCCAGACTGCGGGTACCCGTGGACTGACTGCTCTGATGAATTTTCTGATGTGGTTTGGTAACACCACCATCATTCTGATGGCCGGCGTGATGGGAATTGACAGTTCTTTGTTTGAGGCTTCCGAAATTGATGGCGCAAGCGGGTGGCAAACCTTCTGGCGGGTTACGATGCCCCTGCTGCGTCCGATTATTGCATATACTCTCATCACCTCCATGATTGGCGGCTTGCAGATGTTCGACGTCCCGCAGATTCTTACCAAAGGCAATGGCACGCCGGACCGCACAAGCATGACCATCATCATGCTACTGAACAACTACCTTGGAAAAAGTAAGAATTACGGCCTGGGCGGCGCTTTGAGCACGGTGATGTTTTTCCTTACCGGTGGATTAAGCATGCTGGTATTCCGCTCGCTGACAAGGGAAAAACGGGAAGAACGGAAGTATGCAAAGATGGGGGTGGGAAGATCATGATAGGCGCGAATTTGAAAAGCAATCCCGTGCATGACAAGCATACGGGCCTGACTGTATATAGAATTGCCGTATACATCTTTCTTGCGTTCATCAGCTTCCTGTGCCTGTTCTTTTTCTACATTTTGATCATCAACGCCACACGTGCCAATAGTGAAATACAGACCGGCTTTAGCTTCCTGCCCGGCAGGAGCCTTCAAAACAACTGGAATGCTATGCTGAGTAACGATCAGCTGCCAATGTTCAAGGGCATACTCAACAGCCTTTTCATTTCGGCATGCACCGCAGCGCTGGCCACGTATTTCTCCGCACTTACCGCTTATGCGGTGCACGCATATGATTTCAAACTTAGAAATTTCGCGTTCAAGTTCATTCTGCTTGTGATGACAGTGCCGTCTCAAGTGGTAACGCTAGGTTTCTTACGCATACTTTCCGGCTGGGGCTGGATGGATTCATACCTCCCCCTGATCGTACCCGCCATATCTTCACCGATTGTCTTCTTCTTCATGAAACAGTATATGGAAAGCATCCTGCCGCTGGAAATCGTAGAGGCAGCACGCATTGACGGATCTGGTGAGTTTGCCACCTACAACCGTATCGTGCTTCCGATCATGAAGCCGGCCATCGCCGTTCAGGCCATTTTTACTTTCGTTTCTGCCTGGAACAATTACTTCCTTCCCGCCTTGATTATCAAAAGCGCTGCTAAAAAGACACTGCCGATACTGATCGCGCAGCTGCGCAGCGCTGACTGGCTGAAGTTTGATATGGGCCAGGTCTATATGGCGATTGCGCTTGCCATTCTGCCGATCATCATCGTATATCTTTTCTTGAGCAGATTTATTGTCCGTGGTGTAACGCTGGGCAGCGTGAAAGGCTGATCCCTTGTAAACCTTAAAGCATACGAACCCGTTTTCGCGTGAAATCATGCCAAGCGGCTTTGAGCGCGAAAATGGGTTTTTTGACTCGGAAAGATAGGGGAACAGCCATTGCGCCGGTGCAGTGCTGATCTTTCATCGAATGGCTCTTCATTCCGGCTGCTATCATTTTCGGGAATTTTCGCAATCGCCCTTGCTCTTATTATGCTTTTCGCCTTATAATGTTTTAAAGCAATTTTTGTATTGATGATCCAATTAAAGGAGAGCTATATGACCGTTACCATCAAGGAAGTATCCGCAAGGTGCGGCCTATCCGTTTCCACGGTAAGCAAGGCGCTCAACAACTACAGCGACGTCAGCGAGGCGACAAAAGAACTGGTATTGCGCACGGCAAAAGAGGTGGGCTATCACCCCAATTCTCTGGCCCGTGCGTTAAAAACCAACCGCACCTACAACCTGGGCGTTCTTTTTGTGGATGACAACAACAGCGGCTTGACCCACAACTACTTTGCCGCTGTTCTGGACAGCTTCAAAACGGAAGCGGAGCTTAAGGGCTACGATATCACCTTCATCAACCACAACATCGGCCGTACGAATATGACGTATCTGGAGCACTGCCGCTACCGCAATGTGGACGGTGTCTGCCTGGCCTGTGTGGATTTCTTTGCGCCGGAGGTCATTGACCTTATCGCATCCGACCTGCCTATCGTCACCATTGATCACATATTCAACAACAGGACCTGCATCCTTTCGGATAACCTGAGCGGCATGCGGGATCTGATACGGTACGTGTATGATCAGGGACACCGGCGGATCGCCTTTGTGCACGGTTTGCGCTCCGCCGTTACGGAAAGCCGTATCACTGGTTTTTACCGCACCATGCGGGAACTGAACCTTCCCATTCCGCCCGAGTATATGGTGGAATGCGCCTATACGAATCCATCCAGCGCCAACAAAGCGGTTACCCAGATCCTGCAATTGCCTGTTCGCCCCACCTGCATCCTTTTGTCCGACGACTACGCGGCGCTGGGCGGCATAGAGGCCATACACGCGGCGGGGCTAAACATCCCGCAGGATATTTCCATCGCAGGCTATGACGGCATTGAGCTTATGCAGCTATTGCAGCCCAAGCTTACCACCATAAGGCAGGACACCAAGCGTATCGGCGCGGAAGCTGCCGTAAGCCTGATAGACAGGATTGAAAATCCCCAAACCGCAGGTTCCGACATCGTGGTGGTGGAGGGAAAGCTTCTGCCCGGTGAAACCGTGCGGACGATACGGGCGTAGTGCTCCGGCAATAACAGAAGCTGTGGAATGCGAGCCATGAAAATGTCAGTGGGAGATGGCTATATACCATAGGTAAGATCCTTCGGACGTAGCCCTCAGGATGACATACGACGGTCCGCCGGATGCATTCATGCTTATAAAAAACTGCCGGAAACGATGATTGCGTTTCCGGCATCCTTTTTCAGATGAATATTCCTTATAAACTCTCCAGTATCATGATCTCGTTTTGCACCAAACAATAATCCGGCGCCGGCTGAACGCCGCCCACCAGGTAATCGTAAGCCGCCTTTACCGCCCGGTAGCCCTGGGTGAAGGGGTGCTGGCAGATCACGGCACGCACGATGCCCTTCTTCATCATCTCCACCGTGTCAGGCACGCTGTCGAACCCCACCACCGCCACACGGTTTTGCAGGTTCAGGGAAACAAGCGCCTGGCATACCCCGGCCATTCCGGCGCCAACCACATACAGGGCGCTTATATCCTTGTTCCTTTCCAGCATGCTCCTGGTGGAATTGTAGGCGATGTCGTTGTCATCCTGGGTCTTGGCGTAATCCACAACGGTGATGTTTTCTGTTCCTTCTTTCAGACGCCTTAAAAAACCTTCCAGCCGCTGCTGGTGGCCCAGTATGTTGTCGGCGCCCTTTACGATGCCCAGGCGTGCGCTGCCCTGCGTGATGAGGGAGACCATACCTGCCGCCATGATGCCGCCTTTTTCATAATCGCTGCCGATATAGCAAAGCCTTGCACTTTCCGGAATATCCGTATTCACGGTCACGGTGAATATGTTCTGCTCCTTGAGTTCACGTATCTTTTGCTCAATGGCGGAATCAAAGATGGGGTGGAGGATCAGCCCGTCCATCCCCTCTTCCGAAAGCTGCGAGATCTGGTGAAGCTGCTCCCTGGGTACATATCCCTTAAGTTTGCGTATCTTCACCCGTACGCCAAAATCCCGCAGCTCTAGCTGGGCTTGATGAATGCCTCGTATCACGTCGTCAAAAAATGGGTTGCCCTCCGAGGAAAGCACCACCCCTAAGGTCAGAGGCCGCTTCCTGGCTGCCAGCGCTTTTCCGGCGATGTTGGGGGTATAACCCAATTGCGCAATCGTATTTTCAATCAGCTCCTGGGTTCTTGGGTGAACCTTGCCGCGCTTGTTCAGCACACGGTCCACCGTACCCCTGGATACGCCGCAAAGGTCGGCGATCTGTTTGATGGTAACGGACAAATGTCCACCTTCTTCCCTGTTTTTTTCATCATAAACTGCCTTTTGCAGCATGTCAATCAAGTGCCTAAAGATTCCCGCATTTAAGCCATGATGGCTTTGCTGGACTTTAGTTTCATCCTCTTACCCGCGCACATAATATGTGATGGGGGGAATCGCCAAAGGATCAAATGCGGCAGGAGAAAACGAACGGGCTGTCGAAAGCAGAAATTCAGCCCTGCCCGGCTTCAAAAGACGATTGCCTTACTATTTGAAACATGTACAGGAGTTTTATGAAGAAAAAAAGCCTCATGTATATGCGCGTTTTGGATCAAGGCGGCGCCATACTTTTCGAGGGCCTGCCTACCAACCTGCCCTTCCCGGAAGAGGTTATCATCCAGAAGAGCATTCACTATTTCAACGATCCGCATCCCTGCTATATCCACCGCGGAGCGGTGATCATGCGGCTGGCGGCAGAAATGCAGCAAGCCCTGGAAATCGCACCGATCGCGCCGTTTAAAAGCCCCTGGGCCTCCTGCTTCGCGGCGTTTCCGGAGGCATGCCGGGTGGAAGGTTTCTTTCCGTAACAAGCCATTGCATGCTTTAAGCAGGAAGGCCTTGTATAACCTCATGCGCCTTACGTTTTCGCTTTCTTGGTATAGGAGGGTGGATAGCCCTTCAGCTTCTTAAATGTCTTGCTGAAATAGTAGATGTCCGAATACCCGCAGCGAGCCGCCGCCTCGTTGATGGGTATTTTTTCGTGTACAATGATATCTTCCGCCACATTGGTTTTGATGCGGTTGATAAAATTGCGCAGCGTATACCCCGTGTGCTTTTGCACCAGCGAGTTCAAGTACACGGGATGCAGCGATGTCAATTCCACCAGATCCTTGGTGAGGATCCGGCTGTTCATATGGGAAAGAACATAGTCCGCCACCATCTTCACCCGTGCGTCCCCGTAGGCCGTCTTTTCAGACTTTACCAGCATCAGGATCATGCTCAGTATGCTCAAAAATGTGGAGGCGGCCATCAGCGGATAGGTGGGCTCTTTCAGCGCCCATATACGGCCAAGCGTATCCAGGCTGTATATCAGCTCCTTATTGATGCCTATGTTCAAGCAAAGCGGCAGCTGCGGCGCGATGGGATTGCGCTCGAAGTCATACATATTGTAATTCATCGCGTACAGCCGCAGCGTATCCTTGGGGTCGGTATACGCTTCCCGCCAGTGGCCGCTGGGTATGCATAGCAGGCAGCCGGGGTATACATCGATCCGCTCCCCGTCCACCAGATAATATCCCTTCCCCGCGTACACATACGTCAGATCGTTGAAATCGATGTTCTGCCGCAGGATCAGCCATTTGGGCGTGCATATGCGGTGCACGAAAAAGTGCAGCGCCGGCATATACTCAAACTCCGCCATGATCTTCCCATCCTTTTTACGGGGCACACATATGTTTATTTTCATTTCCCTGTAAGGTAGATGTATTCCTGCCTGGCAGGGAAAATCAACAGGCATTGGTACTTTGAAGGCAGGACTTAAGATGCTTTTCATCTCCAGGGCCGCTTATGGCAATCGTCTCTGTTCCCTGCAGGTTTCAGCCCAATCCACTACTTGCAATGCACCGTCCGCCATGATATAATTTTGCAAGTCTGGAGAAGTATCGAAGTGGTCGCAACGAGCCGCACTCGAAATGCGGTTGTCCGCAAGGGCACGTGGGTTCGAATCCCACCTTCTCCGCCATCAATACCGACATTCGTTGGTGCAAAGAAGCTTGCCGATTTCGGCAGGCTTCTTTGTTTGCCAGCAAATCTCCCATGAAATGCTGACTTTCAGCGTTCTTTCTGCAGGAATACACGGGCGAACTCACAGGCGGCATATTGACGTTCGCGGTTGCCAGAGGAAAGTGCCTCAGGGAACTCAAAAATACACGATCTCCAAAGGCTCCCGTGTAATCGTGCAATGATGCACCCACAAGAAGCACAAATCTCTATGCTGGGGCAGAGGATTGCTCTGCATATAACTTGGTTCTACATATTGCCTGTAGCTGCTGTGCCGTTCTTGTCTTTGGGTGTAGAGATTTTTATCCAGTACATTGCTCTCTGGCTGTGACCTCATTGTTGTCGAGACCTTTGTAGTTCTCTGCGCAAACACTTTCTATTCCAGGGAAATATTTACTACTTTGAGATTGATAAAAAAGCGAGTATATGTATAATATATTTATTAATGATTGTTTTATTCTGGATTCCATTGATTAGCTATGCTGGCTGGCAGATCCTGTTGTCGTTCTAAAGAGTATTTGATACAAGGAACTTGCTTGCATGGCAAGATAAGCTGCAGCGGCTGCGGTGCGATCGAATGTGTGTTCCCGGAAACAATGCCCGTCACACAAGTGCTGAACAGATTACTGTCACAGGATTTTCCCTATACGTATGTTTGCTTGATCTCCTCCAAACATGATGAACCAGAGCTTGTATGAACTGAATATCTTGAAGCCCCAAAAGGCAAAACCCTCAAAATCCTCGATTACATCCTGCCTGTTCCCAAAGAAATCACGCTAACCAATAACGGAACATTATCAGTGCATAGGCTAAACATCGAAGGCAATTACGAAGGTCAGCCACGGTCACTATAAAATTATTTTGTACAGAGAGGTGTGTAAAATGCGTTCATTCTTCTCCATGGTACTATGTACGGCCCTCGGTGTAAGCGTAGCCGTTGCGGTGATCCTTCTCGCAAGGCGATTGTTCCGTCAAAGACCAAATGCG
>JAEZHM010000089.1 GCA_023416585.1 Bacillota bacterium | reverse complement strand
GCGTGCCGGTGTACTATAACAACGGAACATTGATTGACTACAGCCTGGACGAGGAAGACGTGAGCGAACTGGGCTACGTCAAGAGCATCAATGGGCTGACGATCACGAACACCCGTGAACCGGCGACGATTGAATTACCTATGAATAAGACATGGGATGATGGGAATAACATAAATGGATTGCGCACAGACGTAATGTTGCAGCTGTATAAGGATAATGTGGCTGTAACGGCGCAAGAAGGCGGCGTGTTAACACTAACCGCAGCCAATGGTTGGACGGGCAGATGGACAAACTTAGCAAGGTATCGAGACGGTGGAATTCCCATCGTGTATACAGTAACTGAAGCACCTGTTACCGGCTACCGTACCGTTAAAAACGAGAATGGCTTCTTGAACACTTTGAATACCCCCATCGTGGAAATCGCCAAGTCTGTTGACAAGACCCAGGTGCTGGGCGGCGAGCAGTTTGCCTACACCGTAACCCTCACCAACAGGATGCTGAGGGATGTGACAGTCACCGGCGTAACCGATGACCTGGCAGCAGGACAGACTTTTGGAGCTTTCACAAGCCAAGGCAACGGCAGCGCAAGCTACAATCCCACCACAAGAGTCATCACCTGGAGCGGCACTGTGCCAGCGGCTGCCTATTCAAACGGCGTATTCGTACCGGGTACCACTTCCTTCACCTTCACGGTTACGGCAGATGAACTGGTGGCTTTGGAAGAAGGACACCGCCTGCTTAAAAACGGCGCTGTGGGCACATACATCGATCCATATGCGCCGGAATTCACGCAAGAAGGCCAGGAGACCCCAACCACCTATCCGTTGACCAGCAATATTGTGGAAGTGGAAGTCCTGGGGCCTGTGATGAGTATCACCAAGGAAACGAGCAAGACCGATACTCATCCCGGCGAGACCATGACCTATACCCTGAGGGTTCAGAGCCGTTCGCTTATGCCCTTCCAAGTAACTATAAGTGACCTGCTGCCCAGCGGCGTCACATTCAAGAATTTCGTCACTACGGGCTATGGCGAAATGCAGGATGCGGCCAACCTGAAGCAACTGAGCTGGAACTTCACGATGCCTGCCGCCACATTCAATCCTGACACACTGGAAGTTACGGCGCCCTCTGAAGTAACGCTCTCCTTCGTGGTGACTGTGGATGCCGTTACCGTGGATCAGGATGTGGTTACCATTACGAATAACGCAACGGTAACACCCAAGAAGGATGACGAGACACCCTATGATCCAATCCCTTCCAATAATGTTCAAACGAATGTGACCGCCAGTGTGACGGCGCACAAAGCAGCCAGCGTTACAGATATGTATGTTGGCGATCCTACGCAGGATAGGCGCTGGGTGTACGTATTCACTTTGACAAACTCAAATACGGCGCCGATGCAGGTGAACCTGGCTGACGCATTCGATGCGAACATCAACTTCTACAACTGGGTGAACAGCGTCTCCACCGATACCAGCGTATATCCGCGTGTCGTATCACAGGATGCCTTCCAGGATCCCGTTACAGGCATCCAATCCATCAATGTAAACCTGATGCTGGCACCTGCAACGGTGGATAGCCAAGGTAATGTAATCCCCAGCGAAATGCAGTATGCCGTCATCGTCGAAGGCAAATACATCGCCCTTGAGGGCAATGAAACCGCTGAAATCGCGGTACCGAATACCGGTATTTACAGGGTATCAACCAACATTGTTGATCCTATCAACCTTCAGACGGCCATGCGCAGGAATACCAATACGGCTACAGTCATTGTATGGGCGATCAATGGCGTATTGCCGGTTACCGGTGAATGGATCATGCTGATGGTACCCTTCGGTGGGCTGATGGCACTGGCTGGTTTCCTGCTTCTGCTCATGAACCGCAGAAAGCAGCATGTAAAGTAATCCCCACTGCACAATTGTATCGGGGCAGCCCTCCTTGGAGGACTGCCCCTTTCTTCTCTTGTTACATGTTGTAACAAACGCTTGGAGGAAGGGAAATCCATTTCCAAGTGCAGGTGGCTATGATATAATCAATGCGTCTCTCCATAGCTATACCTCTTTGCCATACGTAATGGGAGGCAATATAAATGAGTACACAAGCAAAAAAACGGACAAGAAAATGGAATTGGATTACCATTTTGGCCATAGTTCTCATTGCCGCAGGCGTGTTTGCTTTTGCGGTTCCGCTTGTTTGGCAAAGGATCAACTATAGCGTAGCTGAAAAAAAGGCAGCAGAAGCGCAGGCACTAATGGTGATTCCTGATAAGGACGATTATCAGCCGGTGGATTATTCTGCCATGCCCAAGGGTGTTACGCCTTCCTTTTCCCCTGAGGAAATGGAGGAAGCGGCTTCTCCGCCCAGTTTGCTGGAGGAACTGGGCATCGTTGGTGGTCCGTCCAGCCTGCTGCTTGGTATAAAATCTGCCAATGCGGAAAGCGCGGAGCCTAATTCCATGCGGGATGCGTTGAATCAGGGTGCGCAGGCGCTGAAAGAAAGCGCTAAAAAGCCTTATGATGCAAGAGAAGTAAATGCGTCGCTGGTTGAGGCCCGAAAGCAGGTTGAAAATGCATTTTTCCTGCTGACACAGATACAGCCCATTACCAATACGGAAACGCTGTCCTCATTGTCAAGCCAGCGTGTGGTGGATAGCCTGACCCTGGGCGACAAGACCATAACCGCTGCTAGGGAAATGATCTACGGCACGCTGACCGATCTGGAAGAACTGCTCAAACATGTGGAAGATCTGTCTGCAGCTATTAAGTCAGGCAGCGAACAGGCGAATATGGATGCAAACCTGCTGCTAAGTCAGATGAGCACTCTTTCTTCCTATATGACAATGGTTGCGCTTCATCTGCCGGAGGATGATTACAAATCTGCCATGGCTCAGCAAAGAGAGCTTGCGGCTCTTCATGGAACAGATCAAAAGACTGCAGAGAATGAGAAAGGTTATGCGTCCATTGATGTGGATCCCCAGGGTGTAAAACGGTCCTATTTGCTGGAGATTCCGGACATTGGCGTCAAGGTGGCTGCCTACCGTTCCGGCTCATTCAACAAAATGTATGAAAACATGCGCATTGGTGCGGCCATGTTTCCGCGTGCCCCAGAACCCAATACGGTTGCCAACATCTGCATCAGCGCGCATCGTACAGGTACCAGAGATTATTTCCGAAACCTGAACAAGCTGTCCACGGGCGATAAAATCTATCTGCATACCTCACATTTGGGATCCTTTGAGTATGAGGTGGTCAAGGTTGCAATCATTGAAAAAAATGATTGGGCGGTGGCAAGCGACGTAGGTTATCCGGCCCTGACGCTTCTGT
This sequence comes from Bacillota bacterium, assembly GCA_023416585.1. Classification (GTDB taxonomy): domain Bacteria; phylum Bacillota; class Clostridia; order Christensenellales; family Aristaeellaceae; genus JAEWAH01. Next base: position 142,637 of record JAEZHM010000089.1, on the reverse strand, counting down.
CCTGCCAGGCATTTGGAGGCGTCAGCAACGCGCAGCGCATTATGGTGCGTGCTAAACTGGTGGGTGTGGCAAATGGACAAAAGTGATTTCGTTCGTTTTCATATACCGCCATTACGATGAGGAGTTATGGAATGACCATGCAAAAAGGGAAAAAGCTTATCTCCCTGTTTTGTATATGTGCAATGGTTATTACGTTAGGAACGATGGGCCCGCTGACTGCATTTGCTGATTCCGGCGCGGCGACAGGCGTTGACTTTTCTTTCAAGGCTTCTCTTGACCCATATGCGCTTAAGGAAAACCCGGGACGCTTTTTGAAGGATTTGGCCAGAACGTTAAAGATGCTGGATGCATCCGGCCATGCGGTTGTACAAAACGGACAGGCAGATATTAAAGGTAAATTGAACCTGAATGGCCTTTCTGCTATCGATTTTCACTTGACGGGCTGGGAAGAAAGGCTGAGCCTTGTTACCAACCTGTTTGGGGAAAAGCCTGTGGTGATTTCGCTGCCCAACTACATTCGGTTCCTGATGAAAATGTACTCCTACTTTTCGGTCCCGGTGCAGTATATTGGCGTGTTTACCGATCCGTATTCTTATATGCATGGCATAAAACCCGCTATTGACAAGTGGACCGAGCTGATGGGCGGAACGGGAAACCGGTCGCTAAGCCCGGAGGAATGCGTAGAGAAGGCAACGCAGCTTTCACAGGCCATGAGCGACAATGAGCCGTTTTACTATTGGCGGCAGGGACTGCTGCAGTATGTAAACCTGGATGAAATCGTGAACGACTTTTTCTACGCGCTGCCTGATTGGACCGCAGATCTTGTTCAGGTAGACGGGCTTAAAATGAAAGTTTCTGATCAGGGAGAAAGCTGGACGCTGGGTGGGAAAAACATCTATACGCTAACGCGTGATGAAGGCAAAACATCCTGGCAGGTGGACATTCCCGATTGGGAGGGTTACAGGCTTTCAGGGCAATGTATGCTGGAAGCTGCTGAGAGCGGCTATCAGCTTTCCTTGTATTTGAAGCTTTATGAGGATGATACGCTTTTTGGCTATCTGACTGTGGAAGGGCAAGACCTGCCAAACGGAAAGCTCATGCAGGGAGATGGCAAGATTAGCGTGACATTTGGCGGCGAAGGGCTGGGAGTGGAGGAGACATATAAGGCTGGCCTCCATTGGAACCAGCATCAGGAGAACGACAAAACCATGCTGGATGGACAGGTGAGCATTCTTTATCCCAGCACCGATAAACCGGTTCTTACAGTAAAAGGGCAGATATCCTGGACAGACACGCTGGAGAGCTTTCAGCCCAAAACGTTTGAGGATATACAGGGTATTGATTTATTCTGTATGAATGATATTACCATAAAGGAATTTTACGCAAATGCCAAATGGCCGGTAATTCGAACGGCTGCCCCCTTCCTGTTGGAACTGCCTGCGGGATTTTTAGACGGCGTGGTAAATTGGATGGATGATAGCGGTGCACTGGTAACGCTGATGGATGGAATGATTAAATAAAAGAACATAAAAATGCCGCCGGATGACCGGCGGCATTTTTGCGTTGATTACTCAGCCGTATATGAAACGGGAGTGCTGTAGTCGATCATGCTGATGAAGGTTTTGCCCCTTTGCAGTTTCAGCTCATTGCCTTCCTGATCGAAGAATACCGTACGCTGGTTTATGCCGGTGCGTACCCAGTAACCGGGGATATACCGGCCGCCGATAAAGATGTCCGCGTTGCCGGAACCGATATTCACCGTCAGGGGCCGGTCGGTACTGCCATGATAGAAGGTGACGTTGGTACGCTGGATGATGAGATTCGAGAAGGAAAGCTGTTCGCCGGTTGATTTGTCAACGTAGGGCTCTCCGTTCATGTAGCGCAGGTATACGTTTGCGTTGGGATCATAAGTGAAGCTGGAGGAGTATTCCGGCTTCTTCAAAGTAATGGAGATATTCGCGGCGAAATCTCCCAGTTCGGGAAGCTCGTCGGTAAACAGGTAAGGCCTGGAAGGTGCTTTAAATTTGGCGGGAATCAGCGCCTGCATGGCCTTTACGTTGGCATCTACATCGTGAGGGCCGGGCAGTCCTTTTACGCGGGAGTAATATTTCTTCCAAGGCTTGTTCGTGCCGACGATACCGCTGAAAAGAACACCTTTTTTGGTGGTGCCATATTTACGGAAAGCGTCGTTGATATTGGTTCCTTCATATTCTTGTCCGCCATAAAACAGGAAGCCGGCATCCCATTCTTCCCGCAACTCTACATGCGTAAGCCTGGCGGACCGCACCGGGCCGACGCTTTCAGGAATCATATCGCTGAACAGGAAGGATAGGCGGGTTTCACCGTACATATGAAGCGGCGTTTCATAAATGATATCCGCAAGGGATGCACCCCAGGGAGCAAAGGTGCCAATACCGCCGTCGGCATTGTCGATCTGCACCAGCATGGGCATATAGGTGCCTTCCCAAGAAAGGCCGGTAACGGGGCTTTCGCCGGGGACTTCTGGGTTCACGGCGAAATTCTTGTCTTTCCCTAACCCCTTGACATCAATTTTCCGGTCAGCTTCGTCCTGAATGACGGTGGTCACACCGCTTGCCAAAGCGGTTTGGGTCAGCGCCACAAAGCAAACCATGGCCAGCAGCAGGCAAAGGAACCTTTTCATGGGCAGCCTCCTTGTATGTAATAACATTTCCCTTTTGGGCAGCCACATTTGGCAGGGCGAAGAGAATTCAATACCAATATTTGTGTGGCTGCAAACATGTGAAGTATACCATTGTTATTAAGAAAAAGTCAACGAAACATATGTAAAAATGACAATTTGAGGAAGAAATAAATATTTGAGACATATTTGCCTATGCGTTTTGCTTGATGAAGGGAGAAAGCCCCTGGTAAATCAGCTTAAGCACCAGATCGGCCATTTCTCTTGCGGATTGCTTAAGGCCCCCCTGCAGCCATTTATGTATGATGCCGATGCTTGCGTTGACGCCAAACAGATACAAGTACTCCATGATATCCGCGTCGATTGCTTTTTTGCCTATCCATTCCTTCATACCCTGCCGCTGGACGATCATCATGATTTCCTTTTGCATGGATATATCCCCGTTTTCACCCAGCAATACTTTGCATAGCTCCGCGTTTTCCACGATATATTCAAAGATGCGGTTCATGATTTGAAACGATTCCGGCTCGTATACCTTGAAATTGTAATTGTCAAGATACGTGTTGATATCCTGCATCGCTTCACCAACCACCTGGCGCAGCAAGTCATATTGATCTGTGTAGTGGGCGTAAAATGTGCTTCGGTTGATGTCCGCCGTTTCACATAACTCCTTGACGGATATCTTTGAAATGGGCTTTTCCTGAAGCAGCCTCACCAGGCTTTGCTTGATCATCATTTTGGTATATTTGATCCTTCTATCATTCTTTGGGCCATTCATACGATTCAATACTCCCCTTTCCCTTAAGCTTCCGTTTGTTGCAAGGCAAACCAACAAACCCTGCCCAACTGTTGACCGTACCACAATCCGGGCCGATCTGTTTGTTGTAATCCAACGCTATGTTGATTATAATTTCTTTGTGATGTTTAATCAACATAAAGTTGATTAACTGAAACGGAAAGGGACTTACTTATGGCGGATATCGTCTTTGAAGAGGTATGCAAGACATACCAGGTAGGCGAAGTATCCATCCGGGCGGTAGATCATGCGGACTTTGAAATCCAGGATGGAGAGTTTGCGGTTGTTTTGGGCCCCAGTGGCGCCGGGAAAACGACAGTGCTGAATTTGCTGGGCGGTATGGACCGGGCAACCGGCGGCAGGATAACGGTAGCCGGACGGGATATTGTAAAGCTCAGTGCTAAGGAATTGAATACATACCGCAGGCTGGACATCGGCTTTGTGTTCCAGTTCTATAATCTCATGCCCAACCTGACAGCTCTGGAAAATGTAGAACTGGCGCAGCAGGTATGTGTTAGCCCCCTATCCCCCCGGGAAATGCTGGAGAGGGTCGGCCTTCTTGACCGGATGGATAATTTCCCGGCACAGTTGTCTGGCGGGGAACAGCAGCGTGTGGCCATTGCAAGGGCAATGTGCAAAAACCCGGAGCTTCTTTTGTGCGATGAGCCTACCGGTGCTCTGGATTCTCAGACAGGGCGCATGGTACTCATGCTGTTAAGCGACCTATGCCGCGATATGGGCAAGACAGTGGTAATCATCACCCACAACGCGGCCATTGTGCCGGCGGCCCGGCGCGTCATTCGGATGAAGAGCGGCAAGGTTCAGGAGGTGGAAGTCAATCCACATCCTAAAGCCATGGAGGAAATCGCGTGGTGAGAAACGGATATGGCGCGTATCTTTTGCGGCGCAAGCTTATGCGCGACATACGCAATAATTGGAAATCATTCGCCGCCGTATTCGTCATCTGCATGCTCTCCACCATGCTGTACAGCGGTTTGGATGCGACTTGGCGGGGCATGGAGAGAAACCTGAACGTGCAGTTCAAGCAATGCGGCCTGGCCGACATTTGGATCACAGGCCGTATGAGCGACCGCAAGGCGCGGGATATAGCGAATATTCCTGATGTTTTAGATGCACAGCGCCGTGTGCATCTGCGCGCCAGCGGAGACCTTCCTGGCGATCCTGACGTGGAATTGTATATGAACGACGGCGTATCGCGCGTGAACAGCCCCATGGTCTTTTTAGGTCATACCCTGCCGTCAGAACAAAAGAACGTATGCATATTGGACTCAAGGTTCGCCAAGGCGCAGGGCTTGTCGGTGGGAGACAGGCTGAAGGTAGATGCGGAGGGCACTTCCCTGGAACTCATGGTGGGCGGTATCGGCTACAGCCCGGAATATGTGGTCTATTCCGATGGTTTTGCCTTCAGTGCGAACCCTTCCACCTTCGGTTACGCCTATCTCTCTCCGGGTACGCTTTCGTATCTTCCGTATCAGGAGACGGTAGTTAAGCTTTACCCAGACGCGGATTTGACGCAAGTAAAGCAGAAGATACAAACGCAGCTGGATGACCCCAAGATGCTGGTTCTGACTCGGAATGACAAGGCTGGCATCAAGATGGCCATCGAGGAAGCGGATCAAATCCGCGCATTGGGGCAGGTGTTTCCGGCGGTATTTTTCCTGGTGGCGGCTTTGATTACCTTCAGCACCATGTCGCGCATGGTGGAAAGCCAGCGCATGCAGATTGGCACGCTGTGTTCATTGGGCTATGGCCGGGGGCAGCTGATCCGGCACTATATGGGCTATGGGCTGCTGGTATCCGCGCTGGGTGCGCTGTTTGGGCTGCTTGGCGCACGATTTTTCCTGGGAAGAATCGTGATGTGGGTACTGATGTCCGTCTACAACATGCCCGACGCTGCCGTGTATATGCATCCCGGCATCATGGCTGCTACATTCCTGCTCACGGTTTCCATTGCCATGGGCGCCAGTTTTTTGAGCTGTAACCGTGCGCTCAAAGAGGTGCCCGCGGGACTGCTCCGGCCCAAGCCGCCATCACACGGCAAGCGTGTGCTGCTGGAGCGCATTCCTTTTATATGGCGGCACCTGTCTTTCAGTACAAAGCTGATTATTCGCAACATGATGCGCAATACCTCCAGGTTTTTGATTGGCATCGTAGGTGTGGTGGGCTGTTCCGCGTTGCTGCTGACCGGTTTTGGTATGCGGGATTCGGTAGTGTTCGTACTGGAGAATCATTATACCCATACCATGCGTTACGATGTGCGTGTGGATTTGGACGCTTCTGCGTTAGAGAACTACCCGGAGGCAGTGCGGCTGCGCTCCGGAGCGCTGCGTATGGAAACCGTTATGGAGCGAAGCTGTGAGCTGCTAATTGGCGACCATTGGCAAACCAAGAGCCTGCATGTACTGGAGGACCGTCACGAGATGGTGTTTTTGGAGCAGGACGGTAAGCGCATATGGCTGCCGAAGGAAGGCATCACCCTCAGCGAACGCGCCGCGGAGGAAACGGGCCTAAAAATCGGCGACAGCGTAAAGATACGCGCGCCAAGCGGTCATGAGACTACAGCAAAGGTACAGAATATCATCAGCATACAGTTGGGCCAAGGCGTGTATGTAAGCAAGAGCGCCTGGCGCAAGCTTGACCTGATGCCATTTATGCCTACGGCTGTTTTCTTAAGCGGAGGGAGGATTAACCCTGCTGCCGTAGAGGACATGGATGGCGTGGCTAAGGTGCGCACCATTGATGTGGAACGGACCGGCAGTGAGGCAGTGGTGCAGGTTTTGAATGTGGTGGTATTGGTCATAACGCTATTCGCGGGAGCGCTGCTGCTGGTGGTGCTCTTTACCCTGGGACAATTGAACTTCTTTGAAAGGGTACGGGAACTGGCCACGCTGATGGTGCTGGGCTTTTATCCAAGGGAGTCGAAGCATCTGATCCTGCGGGAAAACATCATCATCGCCATACTCGGATTGCCCCTGGGTCTTTATCTGGGGCCCTTTTTGCACCGGTGGGTGCTGACCTACGGCTTCCCCACCATGCTGGAGTTCATCCCCTATATAGCTACAGTCAGCTGGATCTATACGCCCCTGTTGACGCTGTTGTTCGCACAGATCGTAAATATTTTGATCGGTGTTAAATTCAAGAGTGTGGACATGGTAGAAGCCCTCAAGAGTGTGGAATAAGGGAAGGAGAATTCAATATGAAACATAAATGGATGACTATTGTCCTGATGCTTATGCTATGCAGCTTTTCCGCCATGGCCGAGCCCGTACAGGGAACACAAGCGGATCAAAAACAAAGGTGGGCCAAGGGCACCACGCAGACTGTGGATACGGTGGATGTATTTGCACCCGTGGGTGGGCAGCTTCAGGCTTTTGATGTGAAGGTGGGAGATGTGGTGGAAGCAGGTCTGCCGCTTTTCATCGTCCGGCCTGTACAGGTGAGATCGCCCGAAAGCGGTATGATCCGCCTTTTGAAAGCACAGGTGGGCGACCAGGCCTCCAGCGTCATCCTTCAATACGGAGCACTTTGTTCCATTGACCGAGAGGATGTTCTATGGGTGCGTGCAACCATTGCCACAGCGTATAACAAGCCAAAGAACCGTGCGATCAAGCTGGGCGAAACGCTGCGCGTATACGACGGTAACTCCAACGATCCCGTCGATACACTGGGCACCGTGATTGCGGTGGACGGCAAGGGTTATGTGGTGGAAATTCCTGCTGATGTTTTTGAACTGGAGGACAAGGTTCTTTTATACCGCGGTAATGGCGATGATTACAATGCCAAGGATAAAGTGGGCGATGGCTATGTGGAACGTGCAAAGACCGTGCCTGTAATGGCGGAAGGCGTGATCGTAAAAGTCCACGTTTCCGAGGGGCAGCAGGTTTCCCGGGGCGATGTGCTATTTACTGTAGATGAAGTATCCGACGTTTATAAGGAGCCAGCCGAATTTACGGCGGCCTCCCCACGGGGCGGTGTGGTATCCGCGCTGTGTGTTTTGGATGGGCAGCAGGTAAGAAAGGATCAGCTGCTTTTGACGGTTCGGCCTCTGGATGCGCTGGAATTCGTGGTGGATGTGGATGAATTGGACATTCCTTCTGTGCACGTTGGGCAGGCGATGCAGGTGAAGGTGGATGCGCTGGGTGAATTCAGGCTGAATGCCACCGTAAAACGCATGAACCCTCTTGGCATTACCGTGCTGGATACTACAAAATATCAGGTTACGCTATCCATTCAGGGTGCACAGGATGGCCTTTTGCCAGGCATGCATGTAACTGCGTACTGGGAGTAAAGATCCCCTATATTGTCCGCTTCTGTGAAGCCATAACAAAACAGCGCAGGTGTGTTTTCACGCCTGCGCTGCGTTTATCTATCGTATCAGTACCCAGTACGTCGTAGCGTTTTCCGGCTGGAATAATTCCGGGGTATCATTACGCATCCAACGAATTTGGGCACATATTGCCATATTGATTGAACGGAAAAGCTTATCAAAGAAGGCACCATGATGCTTGATATACTCGTACCAAGCAAGTAACAAATTGGTTAGATTGTTGCATTTCGCAAAAGGCATATTTCACTATAATAATTCGGCAAAATTCTTCAATACTTTAGGAGAATCGGGAAAATATGAAAAATTATTATAGCTGTACAATGGAATATAGCTCATCCTTCTGCTCTTGATTTATGCCAATATATCGGATCGTAATTGCAGCCGAGCTGTGGTTGAATGTATCCATAATCAGGCCGATATTGTATTTTGATATTTTATACGTCCAATAGCCCCATGTTTTGCGCAAGCTGTGGGTCCCAAAATTTTCAATCCCTAAAACAGATGCGCTTTGACGCATGACCTTGTATACTTGTATTCTTCCGATATGTCCGCCTTTCTGGCTGTAAAATAAGTAATTATCTGCGCCAAGGTTTTGTTCTTTTACATATTTAATCATACATTTGCGCAAAGTTTCATTTAACTTAATCTTTTTCTGCTTTCCTGTTTTTTGCTCGCTTATGGTCAGATGCTCGCGAAATTTGCAGCCGTTGATAAATATGTCGCTGACTTTCAGCGACAATATATCGCTGATCCTAAGTCCCGTGTTGATGCCCGTTTTAAAGATCATTCCATACCTAGGGTTGACACCGTTTAAATAATGATAAAGCTGTTTAATTTTCTCTTTTTCACGGATCGGCTCAACTGTCATTTTTTGCATCCCCCTAAATACAATTTTTCGTGTATATTATACACGAAAAAGATATATTGGAAATAGAGCAGATGAATATCATTCGGGATTTTCCATTTCAAAAAACGTAAGATCAAATAGGGATTATTTCAATTCCATAAATGCAACAATCTAACCAAATTGTTGCATTTTATATGGCGAATGGGCATGCCAATACCAAAAGTACACACATTTCAAAAGAAGAAGCTATTAATCTTAATGGAGGAGTACACATGAAAAAGTTCAAGGATTTCAGCATTACCCGTAAGCTTCTGACCGGTTTTCTGTCTATGGTGTTCATCATTGTACTCATTGCGGCCATCGGAATCATTGGCATGGTAAACATTTCCGCAATGGATACAAAACTCTATGAATCGCAGACCAAACCTCTGAGTAATCTGATCAACGCACTTGAAAGCTTGTATCAGATCCGTGTTGACACCCGCGATGCCATCATCAATGCCTCGGATTTAGCAAAAGTGCAGGAGAACGAGAAAAATTACCGCAGCAACAAAGAGATATTTCTTGCTGAATCAAAAAGTTACCGGGAATCAATTTCATCACAGGATTCTTTGAATATGTTTGATGAAGCAGCAGATATATTTACCAAAGACTACGATCCGGTCATTCAGGAGATGTTTGCTCTGGCGAAAGAGGGCAAACCTACGGAAGCCAATGCCGTGCTTTCGACTGTTACGGCTGATATCCTGAAATTGTTCGATAATTATAGTCGTCTTGTTGATAACCGTATGGCGACTGCAAAGCAAACCAGTGATACAAATAGTGCTACCTCAACAACCTTGATTATTCTACTGACTGTCATAGGCGTAATTGCAGCCGCTGCCGCGGTGTATTTGGGTTTGTGGATATCGCGGGTGATCAGCAGGCCGATTGGACTGGTGGTGGCCGCTGCCAAGAAAATTGCCCTGGGTCATGTGGATGTTGAATTGAATGATGTGGATTCCAAGGATGAGACGGGCCAGCTTGCTTCGGCATTTGTGGAAATGCTGGACAGCATCCGGGCGCAGGTTCTGGTGGCTGAAAGTATCAGCAACGGAGATTTTACAAAGCCTGTGCACTTGCGCTCCAATGAAGATGCGCTTGGCCTGGCACTTAAAAAAATCGAGCAGGATTTAAACCAGACGTTATCCCTGATCAATACTGCAGCCGATCAGGTGGGCACTGGCGCTGCCCAGGTATCCAGCGCGGCGCAGGCCCTTGCATCCGGCGCTTCAGAACAGGCAGCGACGGTGGAAGAACTGACAGCATCCATCTCCAATGTAGCGGGGCAGGCCGTGGAGAACGCAAGGAATGTCCGTCAGGCGGCTGAATATGTGGAGCAGACAAGCGTAAGCGTTTCAAGGGGCAATGCGCACATGCAGAATCTAAACAATGCCATGAGTGAAATTGGCTCTGCTTCCGACAAAATCTCCAATATTACCAAGGTCATCGAAGATATTGCTTTCCAGACCAACATCCTCGCCTTGAACGCCGCCATCGAAGCCGCCCGTGCAGGCAATGCCGGGAAGGGTTTTGCCGTTGTAGCTGATGAGGTACGCAACCTTGCGGCGAAATCTGCGGAAGCTGCAAAACAAACGGCTGACCTGATCCAGCATTCCACCGGCAGCGTGGCGGAGGGCACGCATGTAACGGAACAGACTGCACAGATTCTTAGGGATATTGCAGATAAGTCCGGCATCGTCAGTGAGATCATGAAAAAAATCGATTCCGCTTCAGCATCGCAAGCAGCGGCCATCGAACAAATATCCCAAGGCGTATCCCAGGTATCCGCGGTGGTACAGACAAATGCCGCTACAGCGGAGGAAAGTTCTGCATCCAGCGAGGAACTCTCTGCGCAGGCCCAAATGCTGCGTGATGAGGTAGGTAAGTTCAAACTGAATGGGGAGACTGCATCCCAGCGCCTGGATATCAAAATGACTGCCGTTCCAGATCGTAAAAATGCCCGTGCCGCTTCCGGCTTCGGAAAGTATTGACGGGGTGATAAGGATGGATAATACGGAAACGAAAAACATCATGGATTCGGAAGCCGAAGAGATGGAACTGTTGGAATTCAAGCTTGGAGAAGACAGTTACGGCATAGAAATAGAAAAGGTACGGGAGCTGCTAAAATACCAGCCTGTGCAAAAAATGCCAAGCACATATGCTCATATGGAGGGGGTTATCTGTCCGCGGGGTGAAATTTTCCCCGTGGTGGATTTGGCATCCTATCTTCATTTGCCGTCCGCCTCATCGCCAGACCATGATATTTTCATCATAACGGATTTTAATCAGACCCATATCGCTTTCCATGTACACCGCGTGGTAGGTATCCATCATCTTTCCTGGGACCTCATACAAAAGCCGGAAACCATCTATGGGTGTGATGAGGGGGTTGTCATCGGCATAGCAAAGGTCGACAAGCGGATGATTGCCATCATCGACTTTGAAAAGATCGTAGCCAGCGTTAGCCCGGAAGCCTGCTTGATTGCCGAAGCTTAAACAGCATAAGCTGGTGTAAGATCTCATCGCGAACTCCCGTTGCCCATTCGGGCGGCGGGGGTTCCTTTTTGCCGCATGATACATATATCTGCCTCAAATATATAGTTTATGAGGATGAATATCGCAAAACGGACGTTTTAAAACCAGAGCGGATATGATATTGTGCATATCAGGTGCGGTGATTTGATTTAGAGAAGGGACAGCTATAGTTTATGCAGGATAAAAGTATGAAAACTACCCCGAATCTGCTGACCAGATGCGGCATTCCCCAGCAGGAGATTGATAAAAGGCTGGATATGGTGTTTCGTGCCATCTTTGAGGATGATATGGAACGCTTCTACTATCCCCAGGGCTCGGATATGGGTTATTTGATGGATACGGGCAACCTGGATGCGCGTACCGAAGGTATCAGCTATGGCATGATGATGTGCGTGCAGCGGAATGAAAAGGAATTGTTCGACCGCCTGTGGCGGTTTGCCAAAACATACATGTGGCAGGAAAAAGGCCGGTATGAAGGTTATTTTGCCTGGTCGGTAAAGCCGGACGGCACAAAAAATGCCCAGGGGCCTGCCCCTGACGGCGAAGAATACTTTGCCATGGCGCTGTTTTTTGCCTCTCACCGCTGGGGAGATCAAGAGCCACCTCTTGACTACAGCGTGCAGGCTCGGGATATATTGAGCCATTGTGTGCACCAGCATGAAGTCGTGCCTGGTGGGAAGCCCATGTGGGAACCCGAAAACGCGCTAATCAAGTTTGTGCCGGAACTTCATTTTTCCGATCCTTCGTATCATCTGCCGCATTTTTATACGCTGTTTGCCCGCTGGGCAGATGCATGCGACCGGCCCTTCTTTCAAAGGGCCGCGGAGCAAAGCCGGATTTATTTGACCAAAGCTTGCCATCCTCAAACGGGGCTTGCGCCGGAGTATGCCCATTTTGACGGCACGCCGGAAAACACCCGCGGACACGGGGATTTTTACAGCGATGCCTACCGCGTGGCCATGAACATCGGGCTGGATGCATCCTGGTTTGGTCCGCGCCCGGAATACCGGACAATTGTGAACAACCTACAGACCTTTCTGGATGGACGGGAACCTTATATGACTTACCGGATTGACGGAACGGTGCTTTCTGAGCCCGCGCTGCATCCCACAGCCATCATTGCTACCACCGCCGCTGCATCTCTCACAACGGATACGCCATTATCTGAAAAGTGGGTGATAAAATTCTGGAATACGCCTTTGCGTACAGGGGAGCGGCGCTATTACGACAACTGCCTGTACTTTTTCTGTATGCTAATGCTGGCTGGTGAATACCGTATCTTTGATTAGCGAATTTTGTCAGCTATAGTTTTTCGGGTAGATAGTACGATTGCGGGCATTTCATACGTCTACTGTATATGTTATGCTCGTATGCAGAGAAGAGGGCTGTGTGCAAGCCCTGTATAAAAGAGGAGGAGATCCTATGCGCAAGCTGGTTACATTGCTGCTGGCACTAGTGATGGTCATGACGATGCTGTCCATCCCGGCCATGGCCGAAAGCAAGGAAGAACCCATTACCGTCTCTGTATTTGTTGGCGAAGCCAGGGACCAACCCACTTCCGACAACAAGATTTTCAAGATGATCGAAGAGGAATTCGGCATCAAGTTCGAGTTTGAATTCCTTGCCGGTGACCTTCGTGAAACCCTGGGCATCAAGATTGCCGGGCAGGACTATGCCGACCTGATGGATGGCGGCAACAGCGAAGACTTGATCGAAGCAGGCGCCCTCATCGACCTGATGCCCTACATCAGCAAGGAAAAGACCCCCAACCTCTATACCCACCTGGAGCCCTATTTCAAGCGTTTGCTCAACGAAAAGGGCCAGTTGTTCGTAATCCCCAACTTCGGCCGCAACTACAACACCGAAGCCTACGGCCTGAACTATGTCAACGGCCCCGCTTTCTTCATTCAGAAGAAGGTTCTTGCCTGGGACAACTACCCCGTGATCAAGACCATGGATCAGTATTTTGACCTGATCGAGCGCTACATGGCTGCCAACCCGAAAGATGAAAAAGGCAACCCCAATACGGGCTTTGCCATCCTGTGCGAGGACTGGCGCGCTTTCTGCCTCTTCAACCCCGTACAGCACCTGATGGGCCGCCCCAATGACGGCGATGTCATCGTGGATATCAATAACAACTACAAGACCGAAGCTTATGTCATTCAACCGTACGCCAAGGCCTACTACAAGAAGCTCAATGATATGTATCACAAGGGCCTGATCTCCCAGGACACCTTTGTCATGAACTATGACCAGTACATTGCCAAAATTTCCAGCGGCAATGTTGTAGGCATGTTCGACCAGTACTGGGACTTCCAGACTGCTGCCGAAGCCCTGCTCACCGCCAAGATGTATGACAGCACCTACCAGGGCCTGCCCATCGTCTACGATCCCCAGTATGTAGACGGCAAGGAAATCGAGGAGCACTACCTCAACGGCAGCGTCATCAATGTCAACCGCGGCTTTGGCATCTCCGTCAACTGCAAGTATCCCGAACGCCTGGTCAACATGATCGAGACCATGCTCAGCGACGAATGGCAGAAGCGCTTCGCCTGGGGTATTGAAGGCGATGGCTACTATGTGGAAAACGGCCGTATGCTGCGCACCAAAGAGCAGCATGAAAACGCCCAGAATGCCGTCTGGCGCAACGCGAACACCGGGTATGCTCTCTTCCAGAGCCTGCCCAAGAAGCAGGGGATCATGGATGACGGCAACTACTGGGATCCCAACCGCCAGCCGGAAATCTACTTCAGCCTGATGAGCGACTATGACAAGGATTTCCTGACCCACTACAACATGCAGGTTCCCCTGGATTTCTTCAACGATCCCATCACGCTGGCCCCCTACGGCGAAGCCTGGCAGATCGACGTCACTGTTGACCAGGATGCCGATGATGCCAAGGCCACCTTCCAGGATATCGAGCGCCGCGATCTGCCCCAGATCATCATGGCAGATCCTGCCGAGTTTGATGCCAAGTGGGACGCGTTCGTAAAGAGCGTGGAAGAGATTCCGATCAGCGACTTTGTTGACTTCATGCAGGAGCAGATCCTCAAGCTCGTGGAAAAGAACGCCAACTGATAAGGCATAAGGCCACGGCGGCGGAAGGGAGCCTCCCTCCCGCCGCTTACTTCTTCCATCATGAAGCAAGGAAGGTGTTCCCATGAGAATAGCCAAGGCTACCACGTTTTCCTTGCCGGAAACTACGGCGGTACGCCATATATCCAAATGGAAGCTTTTGTGGCAGCAGAAGCAGTTGATGATTATGTCGGTTCCGATGCTGTTTTATATCCTGTTGTTCAACTATTCCCCCATCTGGGGCTGGATCACTGCGTTCATGGATTATGATCCTGCCGCACCCCTGTTTTCGAACCCCTGGGTCGGGCTGGAAAATTTCCGCTGGCTGTTTGGCAAGCCGGAATTCATACGCAGTATCCGCAATACATTTGCAATGGCCTCCATCAACCTGGTGTTCGGCTTTGTGTTTCCCATTGCATTGGCACTTTTTTTGAATGAGATCAGACAAAGAAGCTTCAAGCGCACGGTGCAGACCGTCACCTATCTGCCCCACTTCTTGAGCTGGGTCATCGTTGTCGGTTTGGCCCAGAACATATTCTCCAGCGACGGCATCATCAACGAACTTCTTACAAGCATTGGAATCGTCAAACAGCCAGTGTTCTTCCTGGGGGAAGGTAAATATTTCTGGTGGCTGGTAGGCGCCATTAACGTATGGAAGGAATGCGGTTGGAACACCATCATCTATCTGGCAGCCATGTCCGCCATCGACCCCGCCTTGTATGAGGCAGCCGAGATCGACGGGGCGGGCCGCTTCAAGCGCATGTTCCACATCACCCTGCCGGGAATCAAGGCAACCTTCCTTGTGCTTTTGATTATGAACATCGGCTACCTGATGGAAGCCGGGTTTGAAATACAATATCTGATGGGCCAGAACCTGGTGATGGACTGGTCACAAACCATTGACATTTTTGCACTCAAGTACGGCATCACCAAGGGACAGTACAGCCGTGCCATCGCGGCGGGCATATTCAAGAGTACCGTTTCCATCGCGCTGGTGCTGTCCGCCAACTTCTTGGTAAAGAAATTTGACGAAAGCACATTGCTGTAAAGCGAAGAGGCCAAATAAGACAGGAAAAGAGATGGAACGATGAATACGCTTTCCGGAAAGTTAAGGGCCCTGCGCCGCCGAAGCCTGTTTCCTTATATCAACGCGGCGTGTATGTGCATCCTGATGTTCGTTACGCTCTATCCGGTGCTCAATACCCTTGCCATTTCCTTTAACGACGGTACGGATGCGGTGCGCGGCGGCATCAAGCTTTGGCCCCGTGTATTCAGCCTGAAGAGCTACGAAACCATCTTCATTGATGAAACAATTTATTCCGCATTCTTTATCACTGTGTCCAGAACCGTCGTGCAGACCGTGCTCAATGTGGTGCTGACCTCCATGCTGGCTTATGCGTTAAGCCGCAGGGAGTACGTGCTCAGGAAATTTATCACCACCATGTTCATATTCACCATGTATATCAATGCAGGATTGATCCCAAATTATCTGCTGATCAATAATACCTTGAGGCTTTCCAAGTCCTTCTGGGTGTACATTATTCCTACCATGGTCAGCTGTTTCAACATGATCGTGATCAGAACGTATATCCTGGGCCTGCCGGAAGCCTTGGTGGAGTCGGCTCGCATCGATGGAGCGGGGGATTTGTACCTGTTCTGGCGGATTATTTTTCCCTTATGCCTGCCTGTTCTGGCCACGGTCGCCTTGTTTGTGGCGGTAGGCGCGTGGAACAGCTGGTTTGATACCCACCTGTACAACGCCAGCAAACAGAAGCTGCACACACTGCAATACCTGCTGCGTATGAAGCTGGCTACCACCAACAACAGTGCCAACGCTGCCAAATCCACCACTGACGCACTGGCTTCCACTACACTGACGACACCCATCACCATAAGAGCCGCCATTACTGTGGTATCGGCGGCTCCCATCCTGGCGATCTATCCGCTTTTGCAGCGCTATTTTGTGGTGGGATTAAGCATAGGCAGCGTCAAGGGGTGACGCTTTGCCGGTAATCCTGAGGCGTTTGGCCGTATTGCTTTTTAAAATGCTTCAGAAAACGCTTGTACTGCCCGTACCCAATGGCACCGGCAATCTGGTGGATGGGAATGTTTGAATTGGCAAGCATTTGCGCAGCCTGCTCCATGCGGAATTTGTTCAGCCAGGTGGGAAATCCTATGCCTGTTTCCTCGTGAAAAACACGGCCCAGATAGGTGGCATTGTAATTCAGCATGGCTGCCACGGAGTTCAGAGTCAGGCATTGCGCCGGATGCTCCTTCACAAAATCAGCCACATGGTCGCTGATGCGCTTGGGGGAAGGGGTCAAAAGCTGTATAGCAAGCTGTCCCAAGGTTTTGATATCCCGGGTGGATTCACACAAGAGCCTTCCCAGTTTATCCTGGTCTTTTTCCAGCTGCGCTGCGCACAGCGCGTGAAAAAGCTCGTAAGCCTGAGCTTTCACGGCATTGCCCCTCAATACGCAAAAGCTCATCAGGGATTCGGCCATGCGGTCAAACTCCGCATAGTGCAAAAGTGATACTGAGTCCGCCATCTCCTGCGTTCGGCGCACCAATTCCTCGTTGCAGTCGTTCAGCTGTGTGCATATTGCAGCACGGAAGTCTAACAGACGCGCCGCTTCATTTGTTTCGGGGCTGCATATAAGTTCCCTGCGGCTTAACAACATTTTTTTATGTAAAAATGTTGATATTGCTTCGTCCGGCGTATCCTTGGCATGTAGTACCAGCCATTCCTTTTCATCCACGATATGCGTGGTTGCCTGTATTCCCGTATTGGCAAATTCCTCAAGAATTGAAGCAACCTCCTCGTAAGGAAGCGGCACACCCCAGGTATAAAGCTGCCATGTGCCTTCCGGCAGCGCTTGCTGTCTGGATGGCTGACCCATGAGCAGAGCAGTAACAGCTTGCTGATAGGCGGCCAGGGGCAGTTTGTGCTTCAGTTCTTTGTCGATTAGTTCTTTTCTCACTTGCTCCAACGCTTGGGAAGCTTCAAAAGGATCTATGGGTTTGAGCAAGTAGCCGGCCACGCCTATTCGCATGGCTTTTTTTGCGTATTCAAAATCGCTGTACCCGCTGACTACGATAAAGGCACCTTCGTATCCGCGTTCCCTGGCGGCCGCCATCAGCGTAAGCCCGTCCATATCCTGCATGCGGATATCCGTCATGATCAGGTGGGGCTTTGCAGTCAAAAGAGACGCCAGTGCTTCCGCGCCGCTTTTACAGGAAGCGCAGACGGAGAATCCCTCTTTTTTCCAGTTGATGATTATGGCAAGGCCTTCCAGTGCCATTGGCTCGTCATCCACAAACATCACCCGCAGCATGATTGTTCGTCCCCCTTTACCGGTAAGCGGATGCTGACAACCGTTCCGCGGTCCTGCGCGTTTGCAAGTGTCAGGCTGACTGTCTCCCCATAGTGAAGCTTCAGCCTGCGGTAGATGTTTTGCAGGCCCACGCTGACTTGCATATCTTCGGGGCCTGCAATTTGCTTTTGCAGGTCGGAAAGGCGCTTGGGGCTGATGCCTGCTCCGTTATCGCTCACACCAATGAGGAGCATGCTATCCTCTACCTTGGCGCTGATCAGGACAATCCCCTGACCCGTGATATGCTGTATGCCATGCTTGCATGCGTTTTCCACCAACCCTTGAACACACATGACGGGCACGGGTACTTCCATGGCTTCGGAGCTTATTTCAAACGCATATTGAAGCTTTTCGCCAAAGCGGAACTGCTCAATCTTGAGCACCATGCGCACAAATTCCAATTCTTCTCTAAGAGGAACAATATCCCTTGTTGTATCCACCATGCGCCGCATGATTTTGGAAAGGGGCGATATGATTTCGGCAAGCTCCGTATAACCGTTGCGGACGCATAGCACTAAAATGGCGTTTAGCGTATTGAACAAAAAATGCGGATCAATCTGCGCTTGCAGATACTTAAGTTCGGCCCGCACGTTTTCCAGCTCCAGGCTTTTCTGATGTAATTGAAGCACGTAAATATCATGGATCAATTGCTTCAACCGCTCGCCCATGATATTGAAGTGCTCCATTAATTCGCCGATTTCATCCTTGCCCATTTCTTTCTTGATAGGGGAAAAGTTCTCGGCAGTAATGCTGTCCATATGCCGCAAAAGTCGTTGGCTCCTTCTTGCTATGGAACGCGAGAACAAAAGGGAAAGGCCAGCGGCAAACAGGGAACAGACAGCGCCCAGCAATAATCCAACCCATAGGGAATTGCGTATGTTTTCTTCCATAGGCCCTTTGTTTATGTTTGCAACAAGCTTCCAGCCACTCATGGCTGTGCTTTCGCCAAATGCCCGTGTCAGATCCACGGTCTCGGGCGGCATAGTGTCCCGCTTGGCCACCATGCTATCCGTCATGCTGCCGGGATAGCTGACGGAAGTACCGTCGGGCGCCACAAGGTAAACCGAAAGGTATGCGCTTTCCTGCTCCACAATGCGGTGAATGGGTTCCATATTCAGATCCAGTTTCAAAAGCTGGGTATATGCGGAAATATTGTTCATCAGCCGCAATATGCTGAGCTGAAGCCTTGCGCTTATGCCGGGAATTTGCCGCACATATGTGACCAGCATAGGCGCAAGGCTGATCTTATTGGAATACCATTCCTCCTTCTTCACTTCTAAAGTGATTCTGGGGCAGTATCCGCCATTGAAAACGGAAGGATTGTCGGTATAGATTTCAATGCCTGTAGCCTGCTCCACATAAGCGTACAGATAGCGGTTCATGATGGGGCGGAGCTCTAGATAGTATGAGGCGTAATATTCGGGCGGCGACGGATATCGGCGGTTCAAAAATGCTTTTACCTGCGCATCGGAGGATACGTTATTGCTCAGCGACACCGCCTGCGAAAACTGCGTTTCCAGCGTCGTATACACACGGTCCAGCGACTGCATCGCGTTTTGGTATTCCCTCTGCCTGATCTCCTCCGTTACATTGGTAAGCACGTAGAATAACAGCGCGGCTATGGGTAATAAAACACCCAGAAAAAAGAGCAGTATGAATTTGCTGCGGATGGGCAGATCATTGATGCGGAGTTTCAACAGCATCCTCCTTTTCGCCGGCCAAAGAACGGTAGGCGTTGGGGTTCATAGCCATACGGGAACGGAACTTTTGGGAAAAGTAATCCACATCGCGGAAGCCCACCAAATAGGCGATCTCACCGATGGTATGGGAGGTTTGCTTTAGCAGCCTGCACGCCTTAAGAATCCGTGTATCCAGCAAAAGCGTGTGAAAGGTCTGCCCTGTGCAACGAAGGATCAATTGCCCAAGGTATGCCGGATTCAGGTTCAGGCCGGCCGCGATGCTGCCGATAGAAATGGGCTTAAAATATGATTTTTCAACCGCATCCAAGACGGCGCGAACAGGCGCCGGGTAGGTATCCTTGATGGTGGCTTGCGTTTTGAGAGACTGCATCGTTTCGCAAAAGACCAGCAGCCATTCCTCCCGGCTCATGGTTTCCGTATTCCATAGGGGCATCAGCTTTTCATTCAGCTGTACTGGCTGCTTTGGCCATGTGCGGCGGAACAGCATCATGGATTCCAGCGCCTTTAACATGAACCTGAGCGCGAAAAGCGGAGGCTCCAAGCGCCTTGCCAGCGCGCACAGGTTGTTAAGTTCCAAGGTCAGCCCGCCGGGCGAGTCTTCTTCCAGAGCGGCAACTAATTGGGAGAGATTGACTTGAAGCATCCATGCGGAGACCGCCTCGTCGGCCGGTCTGTACAGACGCAGCTTGCCGCACTGTTCAAAAAGCACGCCCATGGCGTCTAACGCCTCGGCAAGGCTATGACCGAAGCCTTCCGGCCCACGGTGTACGCAACCCACGCTCCACTGTGTGATAAGGTCAAAGCTGTTCTCAAAAGATTCCTTAAGGGTTGTGAGCTTTAAAAGGCTGCGCTCGATTTGCTTAAAGCAAAGCCCGCATTGATAGGGGGAAAGAAGAAAAGGCGTACCATCGCATCCGGACAGCATCAGCAGTGATCCTTCTGACAGGGGCCTGTTCTGTGCCGTAATCACCGCGCAATAACACGGGTCGTCCCTATGAAGGTTCAGCAGGACACCTGCGCGGAGCAGGCTCTCATCCCCCATATCGCCGGAGGCGATGCGGCGCAGAACGTGATCGCGCAGGATAGGCAGCCGCTTAACCTCCTCTTGCCCTTGTAGGTTTCGCTTGTCCAGCAGTAACCTTACCTCAAGCAGCGTTTGGTGCACTTCATCTTTGTCGATGGGTTTGACAAGATAGCCAAATGCCTGGGATTTGATGGCCGATTGGGCAAAGGCAAAATCCCTGTAGCCGCTGAAAAACAAAAGAATGGTCTCGGGATGATAATGATGTACAATCGCCGCGAGGTCTGTGCCGAGCATGCCGGGCATTTTCACATCGGTGATGAGCAGATGGGGCTTGACCGTATCGATGAGATGCAGCGCTTCCTGGGCGGAGGAGGCTTCGCCGCAAAGCATAAAACCGCAGCCCGACCAATCGATCATCAGGCGCATGCCTTCCAGCATGAAGGGTTCATCATCCACGATTACTGCACGGTACAAGGCATATCACCGCCCTGTTCATAATATGAGGTTTGATAAATAGATACGAATTAACGGAATTCATATAAATATTATACAAGACCGGAATCGATTTTGGCAAGAAAACTGACAAATTGTTCTGCACGGATAAGGTGACGGCGCATGGAAAAGAAACAGAAAAAAATTTGCCGCACACAAACCGGTTTGTTTGTGCGCGGCATGAAAGGATCGTATTATGTTCATAGATAGGCACGGAAAAAAGGCGCAGTTCATCCTTTTACTGCGCCGGCGGCCAAGCTCTTTTGAACCTGTCCGCTCATCGTAAGGTAGATGATGAGTGTGGGAAGCGTGGCTACCACCAATGCTGCGCCAATAGGGCCCCAGTCCGTCTGGTATTGGCCGTACATGGACTGGATTCCGGCCGTAAGTGTCTTGAATGCATCCTTGCTGATGAATACCTGGGCGAAAAGCAGTTCGTTCCAGGCTTGCAAAAATGTGAATATCATCACCGTGGAAACGGCCGGCATAAGCATGGGAGAAATGATGCGGAAAAATATGTGGTAAATATTTGCTCCGTCAATGCACGCTGCCTCTTCCAAATCCCTTGGGATAGCGTCGATGAAACCGGATATGATGAGGATCCCCAAGGGGATAGCAAAGCCTGTATAAGGCAGTATCAGCGCCCAGTGGGTGCTGTGAATCTTGATTTTGCTCAGCAATATGAAAAGCGGCAGCAGCGCTGCGTGAATGGGGATCATCAGACCAAGCATGAAAAAAGCCATCATGGCTTTCTGCCCGCGCCATTTCATGCGCGTCAGTGTGTAAGATGCCATCAAGGAAAAAAGGCACGTTAGCGCTATGGTGACGGCTGTCACGATCACGCTGTTGAAAAGGTACAGGCCTACCTTGCCGCCGAGGAACGCATTGGCATAATTGGAAAAAAGCCATTTGCCCGGGAGTCCTATGATATTCCCGCCGAATATTTCGCCGTTGTCCTTCAGGGAAAAGGTAAACAGCCAATACAGGGGAAACAGGCTGATAAATGCCCATAGGATCAGCGCCGCCTGTATAAGTATCTTTCCGAACCTGAGTTCGTGCGGCCGCTGGATCGTTCTTTGCTGAAAAGAAGTGTTTTCACGTATCATACTAAAGCCGCCCTTCATGCCTTTTCCCGGAACAGGCGCCGTATCAGAAGGGTCAATATCATACATTCGGCCACGATGAATATGGCCATGGAGCTGCCGTATCCATACTGGTTTTTCAGGAAAATGGTCCTGTACATCAGCGTGGTGGGCACCTCGCTGGCACCGCTGGGGCCGCCGCCCGTGAGCACGAAAATCAAGTCGAATACTTTCAGGGAACCGATCAGGGAAAAGGTTGCGCTCACCTTGAGCATGGGGCGTATCATGGGGATGGTAACGGCTATGGCTGCGCGGGAAGGGGATGCGCCGTCTATTTTGGCCGCCTCAAACAGTTCGTCGGGAATGGACTTGATGGCTCCGTACATGAGCAGCATATGATAGCCCACATACTGCCAAAGGATAGGCACAAAAGTAGCGCCCAAAGCCGTGGACTTGTCTCCCAGCCATGTCCGCGTTATGCTTTCCAGTCCCATCGCCCGCAGGAAGGAATTCAAAAGCCCGTAATCAGGATGATAGATTTTCATCCACAACTGGCCAATCACTACGGTGGAAATGATGACGGGTATGAAAAAAGCGCTGCGGTAGAAGTTTTCGAATTTTACACCGGAGGCAATCACGATAGCCAGCAAAAGGGATATGGGCAATTGAACCAAAAGCGATATGCCGGCATATAAAAAGGAATGGCCGGCAGCGCTCCAGAACTTGCCTGTCTTTGCAAAGAACAGCTTGGCATAATTGTCAAACCCTATAAAGCTGCCTGCTCCAATGCCGTCCCAATCCAGCATGCTGTAATACATGGAAATTCCTATAGGGATGATAACAATAAAAACAAACAGCAAAAGCGCAGGCAATAGAAAAAGGCATACGGCCTTTTTGTCAGATAGAACCCTGTCCATGCGCTTTCCTCCTTTCAGCTAGAACGCAAAGCAAACTGCCGCGCTTAAAACCAGGCTCTCACAGGGGAGTTACACCTGTGAAAGCCTGTGCGTATTTCTTGCGCGGCAGCCTATTGCTGCTTCATTATTCCATCATCGTCTGCAGCGCTTCGCAGTATGCGTCCACCGTCAGGTCTCCGGCCAGCATTTCCTGAACAGTATCCATCAGGAATTCGGAGTCTTCACCTTCTAGAGCGGTATTGCCCCAGAGCAGGAAGCTGCTGGCGTTCTTGGTAAGGCCAACAATGGACTTGATCAGGGGATCGATTTGAGATTCATCCACATCCAGCTTCCAGGTGGGCATTCCAGCACCGGCAAGGTAGGCATTCTTGGAATGGTTCTCGGCAAGGAACTGGCACAGGATCACCGCGGCATCTACGTTTTTCGTATTGGCGCTGACGCAGAACTGCTCGGCTGCGCCGCCCATGAAGTCGTTGATGCTGCCCTTGCCGCCCTCGATTACCGGGAAGGCAACAGCCTTGATCTTGCCCTTGACTTTAGAGCTGTCGGCCTGGCAGTTGCTGGCCGTCCAGTTGCCGTTGACATACATGGCGACCTCGCCTGCATAGAAGGGCACTTCGGATTCGTCGCGGGTCAGGGCTATAGCTCCCTTCGGGAAAGCGCCGGCCTTGATCAGCTCATCAAACTTTTGCGCCGCCAGTTTCATGCCATCGGTAACGAAGCTGCCGTTTTCCGTCTTGTAGAACGCGTCATGGCTTTCCTGGTATCCGGCAGCCCTAAGCGTGATCAGGTCGGTATACATACAGGTGGGCCAGCGGTCCTTGCCGCCGGTGGTCATGGGTGTGATGCCGGCATCCTTGAATGTTTTGACGGCTGTCATCAGCTCCGTCCAGGTTTCAGGAATCTTCACATTGTATTTTTCAAACAGCTCTGTGTTGCAAAAGAGAACGGAGCAGGCCAGGGTATAGGGCAGGCCGTATACCTTGCCGTCAAAGGTCATGTTGGTAAGCGTGCCTTCCACAACGCGGTCCCAAACATCCTTGGTAATATAGTCGTTCAGGGGCAGCACCTTGCCGGCGTCCACAAAGGATTTCAAAAGGCCGCCTGCATTGTAGTAGAACACGTCGGGCGCTTCGTTGGCGGCTACGGCAGTCTTGATCTTGGTCTTGTAGGCTTCCGCCTCATTCATGTCCAGCTCCACATGAATCCAGGGATATTGAGCCTTGAACTCCTCCAATGTTTTCAAAAAGGGCGCCTTATTGCTTTCACTGTCGGAGGACCAAATGGACCAGAGTGTAAGCGTCACATCTTCATGCGTTTGCGCCATTGCGGGCACCATGCCAACCAGCATTAAAAGCGCGATACACAGGGAAAGGCCTTTTTTAAGCATGTGTTTCATGGAATTGCCTCCTTCTCAATTTGTACAAGCTGCCTGCCGTCACAGGCTTTTCTTAAGTGTAGAACCAAAACGCACAAAAGAGAACCGACGAAATTGACCTACATTTCCGTTTTTTTTACCTTGCTGCTTATGCATGCATTTGGCGCACAGACCTTTTCCTGAACTCCGCCAGTGTGAGGCCCTTGTATTTTTTAAAGCACACGCCGAAATATTTCGCGTCCGGGATTCCTACCTGCTCCCCCACTTCATAGCTGCGCAGATCATCCCTCATAAGTAAACGGGCGGCTTCCTCCACACGCAGGCCGGTTAGATATTCCACAAAAGTTTTGCCCGTATCCTGTTTGAAAGCGCGGCTAAGATAAGAAGGGTTGATGAAAAAACGGTCCGCGGCGCTTTGCAGCGTAAGGTCCGGATCGCGGAAATTTTCCTCCAAATAAGACAATACCTCGCGTATGCTGCCGCGGCTGCGGGATATAAGAAGTGCTTCAGGCCTTATTTTTTTCTGTATGTCTTGCATCACCTGTTTAAGCTGCTCTTCATTGATCGGCTTTAGAAGATAATCCGTCACCCCAAGCCTTATGCATTGCTGGGCATAGGCGAAAGTATCATGGCCGCTGATGATGACAATGGACAGCCTGGGTTTGCGCTTTTTTATTTCCGCTGCCAGGTCGATGCCGCTCATGCCAGGCATGCAGATATCCAGGCAGATGATATCCGGGTCCATCTTTTCCGTCATTTCCAGCGCTTCCTGGCCGTTTCCCGCTTCCCCGGCGATCTCAATGCCCAGGGCTTGCCAATCAATACAATTGCATATAAGTGTCCTGACCAGAGGCTCATCGTCCACGCATAGCATGCGTAGGGGATTCATGATGCGTCACCGCCTTTCTTTCTGATCGTAACAGTAATTTTCGTGCCGCATCCAGGTTTACTATCGATGGTTACCGGCTGGTTTTCCCCGTAAAAGAGACGAAGCCTGTCGATGGTTCCACGAAGGCCGAAACGGCTTTCTTCCTCCACGGCATCTTTTTTCATAGCGCTTGCTATGGCTTCTTCCGGAATGCCTATTCCGTCGTCGGCAATGGAAAGATAAATATTTTCCGCATCCTGCCATGCCTTCACAAAGATGGTTCCCTTATGGCCCGTTGAGCGAAGGCCGTGATAAAGCGCGTTTTCCACCAAAGGCTGCAGCGTAAGCTTGGGAATGGGAGAGGCGCATACAGATTCATCCACGTCAAACTCCGTGGTAATATCGCCATAGCGCACGCTTTGGATGGCCATGTAGCTTTTCACCATATTGATTTCTTCCCCGATGGTGATGATGCTCTTGCCGTTGTTGATGCTGTTGCGGTAAAACTCTCCCAGGGAACGCAAAAGATCGTTTACTTCCTTCGTTCTTCCCGAGAGCGCCAAAGCTCTTAGCGTATCGATGGTGTTGTATAAGAAATGAGGGTTAATCTGCGCCTGGAGGGCGTGGAATTCCGCCTGGCGCTTGCGTTCACTTTCAGTGCGGATGCTTATAAAAAGTGTTTCGATTTGGTCTACCATACTGTTGTAGGCGCAGGTCAGCTTTCCGATTTCATCGTTGGATTGTAAAATGGGCAGTCTTGCGGGATGCTCGCCAGAGGCAAGGCGCATGCCCTCCGCCATTTTGTGCAGAGGCCGCGTTACCATTCTTGTAATCATCAGCGTGGCCACAAATATTACCGGTACAATGAAAAGAAGCAGAAGCCAGAATACATATTCCATGCCCGCCAGCGTGCGTACGGTGCTGGTATAGGGGATGGCGGTGATCACGTGCCAGGCGGCATTATGAAGCTTGGCCGAGGAATAGATATAGGGCGTTTTGCCGTTTGATAAAAGGCTCAATGGACTGTCTGAATGAATAAGCGCCGCCTGCTGGCCGGCAGGAAGCGATAATAGAATGCCGTCGCTTGACGCCAGCAGAGGTTTCCCGCCGTCTTCCACTACGGTGACCTTCAGATTTGTATCCAGCTTCGCATCCTCAAAGCTGGCTGTGAGAAAGCTTTCCCGAAGGTTCAGCATCAGTGTGCCCAAAAGCTCCGACTGTTCGTTCAGATTATAGATGTTCCGCACCAAGGAAATCACATTTTCATTCCCGTACATGGCATGATTTTCTCCGCCGTTTAGCAGCAGCAGGTAATAGCCCTTTTGCTGTGTCAGCGCTTTATACCATACAGCATCCTCCACTTTTGAAAAACTGAACCGCTGCATGGAATAATTGTCCACGCCATACCTTTGACCGGTAGTATCAAACAGATACAGCGCTGCCGTGTGGGGCTGCAGGTTGGCTGCGCTGCTTAAAAGCGTTCTAAGCGTACGCATGACCCTGGGTGAATCGAAGCTTTCCTTCCTGATCAATATGCTTTGTATATTATCATTGGACAACAGCATTTTGGAAACATAGTTTAAGTTTTCGATCATGGCATCAATGCTGCCGGCTATGAGCTGCGCGTTTTGTCTGGCGATATTGTCAAACTCCTCGTAGCGCAAATGATCATGCTCTGCCTGAAATAACGCGTAAGTGATGAGTATGGAAACTACAAGCACGATGGCAAAAAGAGCGATGATTTTCATCGACAGGCTGCAGTTTAAAAACCTCCCCAGCAGAGCTTTCATATGTTTCCCCGTTCCTTTGAACCTCTAAATTCGGGAATTTCAAATTGAACGCCCATATCTATGAGACGTTGGATCAATTCGGGAAAATATCCCGGTCTCTTTTCCTCCGTTTCAGGGTGGTCGTGTATCAAAATGATCTGAAGGGTGCCTGAATCATGAAGAGAACCGCCAAGAACCGGATTGGGATCGGCCATGTGGCGGAGCACATCTTGGAAGGTGAAGCCTTCCTCATGTGACAATCGGTATTCTTGTAAATCAAAAGTCCAAAAGACATCCATATCCCGGTGGAGGAGTTTTTCCCGGTACCATGGATAGGTGATATCGTCATCCTTAAGGCGATGAAAGCCCTGATCCTTCAGGTATTGCTGTAACTTAGGCGCATTTTGGCCTCCCTTATCACCATAGGGGAAGCGGAACAGCTTGTATGTACGCTCCACTTCGGCGTCCCTGTATAATCGTGAAAGCAGTTCCTCCTGCTTTTGTATCTCTCCCAGGCATTGTTCATAGCTTAAATCGGAAAAGTGGGGATGTGAAAAGGAATGGTTGCCCACAACCGCCCCCATTTGAAGCGCTTTGATCCCCTGCTCATACGCGCTTTCCAGCCGTTTACCCCAAAAGAACAGGATGGGGTGTATGTTCTTTTCCGATAGGTATTCCATATAGCGAAAAGTGTTTGGCGATGCACCATCGTCAATGGTTAATATGGCGCGCGTCATTTGGGTCCCCCTCCAATATTTGCTTGTACGGCAATCGTTCGTTTACGGATATCGATTTCGTTAAACTTTTATCCCTTTGTTCTGCACGATAGCATGCTGCTCCTTCTTTTTGATCTATACATAAATTTCGCCTATCTCGTCCGGCCAAACAGGCAAGCCCGCCCTCGATTCTTTTATGTGCAGTATCTTTGATCGGGATAAATAGTGGAGGAGGGGCATGCATATCGGTTATGCTGCTAGTATTGATGGCCTTTTTTTGTCGGTAATGTTGTTCGAAGCCTATCTAATGATCAAAGGGATTCATTATTGATTCATTTGGATTGACAAGGATTTGCCGGGATTTCAGCCGTTTTCCAATACTGTCCATAGATAATCTTTAAATAGTACAAATCTTCTTCAATGGCTCCATTTTCAAACATCAAAGCAGATGCTATATTTGTATTAAACAAACCGAATAGATAATATGGCTGGGATAGGAATTTTATCTGTTATTTTTGACTAAAAAAATAGATCGGAATGTGATTAGTTGGAAACAAATATCAATTACCGTGAATATGATGCATGGCTTCAGCCTGGCGCCTCAAAAACCATTCCTCCCGTTAGAATAAAAGGCCAGGAGGCTGCGGCCTTTGCAATGGAGGAATTAAGGGCCGGCCTTATAAGGCTTTTCGGAGACGAGATTTTAAGGGAAGATGCTCTTTATCTGTTGGAGTTATTGACGGATGACACCATGATGCCGGAATCTTACAGGCTTCATGGTTCCAAAGAGGGCTTAACCATTCAGGCGGCAGACCCAAAAGGGCTTCTCTATGGCGTATATACCCTTCTGATGCGGCTGAAAGCAGGCGATGATCCGGCCTTGATCTACCTTGAATCTGCTCCGGCTGTAAAAAGGCGGGTGCTGAACCACTGGGATAATATAAACGGCACCGTGGAGCGTGGGTACAGTGGAAATTCCCTGTTTTTCAAGGATGGCGCTTTACATTACGACGCATCACGGATCAGGGATTACGCAAGGCTGCTGGCCTCGGTGGGCATCAATGAGATTGCTGTCAATAACGTCAACGTTACGGAACAAAGTGCCAAGCTGATTACGGAGGAGATGCTGCCCAAGGTTGCAAAGCTTGCCGGTATTTTCCGCCCATTCGGAATACGTTTGATCTTGGCGGTGCATTTTGAGGGCCCCGTCTTAACAGGCGGGCTTCCAACTGCCGATCCTATGGATGAAAACGTTCAAGCGTGGTGGCGGAAAACGGCCGATACGGTCTACCGGCATATCCCCGACCTTGCGGGCTTTCTTGTCAAGGCCGATTCAGAATTCCGGGACGGCCCCGCCTCCTTTGGCCGGACCCAGGCCGACGGCGCCAATGTAATCGCCCGCGCGCTTGCTATTCATCAGGGAACAGTATACTGGCGCTGCTTTGTGTACAACTGCAACCAGGATTGGCGGGATACGAAAACCGACCGGCCTAAGGCTGCTTATGAGCACTTTTGCCCTTTGGATGGAGAATTCCTAAGCAATGTGGTTCTCCAGATCAAGTATGGACCTACCGATTTTCAGGTGAGGGAACCCAATTCCCCATTGCTTGGCGCAATGACGAAAACAAGGCAGGCTATCGAATTCCAGATAACCCAGGAATACACGGGCCAGCAGATCGATTTGTATTCGCTGGCCGTGCAATGGGAAGAGGTCTTGAGCACCCCCATATCGGATATACGCCTGACAAGAAGCCTGGTTGGCAGGGAAGTGGATACCATGGTCGCGGTATCCAACGTAGGCGACAATGTAAACTGGACGGGGCACACATTGGCGCAGGCCAACCTGTACGCCTTTGGGCGGATGGCTTGGGACCCTGGCATTACAGCACTTAAGGTTACTGAGGAATGGATTGTGCAGACGTTCGGAAACAACCCTGCGGTACGGAAACCGCTTGCGGAAATGATGCTTACATCCCGCAGCGTGTATGAAAAGTATAACGCGCCGCTGGGCGTCGGCTGGATGGTGACGGTGGGCAAACATTACGGTCCCAGCGTGGATGGTTACGAGTACATGAAATGGGGCACCTACCACCGTGCCGACCACAAGGCCATCGGTGTGGACAGGACGCAAAACGGCACGGGTTTTACCTCCCAATACCATCCATTCCTGGATAAGCTATACGGCGATACAAGTACCTGCCCGGAGGAACTGCTTCTGTTCTTCCACCGGCTTCCCTATATTTTCTGTCTCAAAAGCGGAAAAACGTTGATCCAGCATATTTACGACACGCATTTTGAAGGCGCGGAGGATGTTCAGGGCTTTATTGAAACCTGGAAGCGACTAAAAGAGCATCTTCCGTCCAGCGCGTATGAATCGGTTTTGGCAAGGCTTTTAAGCCAGCTGGAAAACGCAAGGGAATGGCGGGATGTGGTGAACACATACTTCCTGCGCAAAACCGGCATTCCGGACGTGCATGGCCGCATGATTTATCCATAAAGGTCTGTAAGGATGCCCCCGCCGTACTGTCATTTCGAATAAGCATTGGTTTTTCAGACGTGTTGCAACATCTTAAGAAAGAGCTGTGGAGGTTTATCCCATGATCAAAAATCAGCCGATTGGCGGCGCGCGCTTAAACCATCCGCCGCGAACAGGAACCGGTTTCGGGAGATACCTCAGGCGTTACTGGACGCTGTATCTGC
Organism: Bacillota bacterium; assembly: GCA_023416585.1. Classification (GTDB taxonomy): domain Bacteria; phylum Bacillota; class Clostridia; order Christensenellales; family Aristaeellaceae; genus JAEWAH01. The sequence goes on along the minus strand of JAEZHM010000089.1, from coordinate 112,315 downwards.
TGCTGCTGCTGCCCATCCTATTTATTGTCGTTTTCCGCTATGCTCCTATGATGTACATTCTGAGCGCATTCAAAGAAAATAATATCATCAATCCGCCGTGGCGGGTGAACTGGGCCAAAAACAACGGTTTCGAGTTTTTTATCAAGGCATTCAAAAACCGTGACTTCCTTTTTGCCATCCGCAACACGGTTACGCTGAATCTGCTGGATTTGCTGATTGGCTTTCCGGCTCCGATCCTGATGGCATTGCTGCTCAACGAGCTTTCGTTCAAGCGTTTTAAGCGCTTGACCCAGACGGTTGTATACCTTCCCCACTTTTTGTCCTGGATCATTATATCAGGCCTTGCGCTTAGGCTGTTTGCACCGAACGACGGCCTTGTGAACATAGTTTTTGGCAAAATGGGCATAGATTCGGTTCCCTTCCTTAATTCGCCGTCCCATTGGGTAGGAACGTATGTGGCGCTGGGTATCTGGAAAGATGCCGGCTGGAACGCCATCATTTATCTGGCAGCCATCACCGGCATCAACCCCGAACTGTATGAAGCCGCCGCGGTGGATGGCGTAAGCCGTTTGAAAAAGATTTGGCATATCACGCTGCCGGGTCTTCGGCCGACCATTGTCGTGCTGCTCATTATGAGCTTGGGGCGCATTCTGGGCAGCGAATTTGACCGGCCTTACGCGCTGGGAAACAAAGTGGTCACCAGCGTTTCCAACGTTATTTCGATTTTTGTGTACAACAACGGCATTAAGGGCTTGCAGTTCTCGCTTACAACAGCCGTTGGCCTGTTCCAGTCGGTAATCGGTGTGATCTTCCTTTTATCGGCCAACTCACTGGCCAAGCGCTTTGGCGAGCGCGGCGTCTGGTAAGGAGGCTTATTATGATCAAGTCAAAGGCCACAAAGATAGGCGATATGGTTTTAGCCGCAGTATGCGTGCTGCTGATGTTCATCTGCCTTGTGCCGCTTGTAAACGTACTGGCAAGATCACTCAGCTCCACCGATTCCCTGATTCGCAACGAGGTCCTTCTTTGGCCCAAGGGGTGGAACCTTGATGCATATCACACCGTGCTCAAAGACGTGAAATATACCTGGTCCCTGGAATGGACGGCACTGCTTACCGTCATAAGCACTTTGGTATCCATGACCATGACCATCATGAGCGCTTACCCGCTTACGTATGACAAGCTCAAGGGCAAACGGTTTTTGAACGGAATGATCATATTGACCATGTATTTCAGTGCCGGCACCATCCCTACCTACTTGGTCATCAGAAGCCTGGGCATGCTTGACCAGCCATCTGTGCTGATTATCCCCAACTGTTTGAACGTGTTCAACATGATCATCATGCGCAGCTTTTTCTACAACATTCCGGAGAGCCTTCGTGAATCGGCTGAGATCGATGGGGCGGGCCCGATTCGTATACTGGTCCGCATCTATCTTCCGCTTTCTACCTCGGTGCTCGCAACGCTGTCACTGTTCTACGCCGTAGGCCGCTGGAACGGCTTTTCAGATGCGCTGATGTACATGTCCAAAAGGCGTGAGTATTACCCCATTCAGCTGCTTTTGTACAATATCCTGCAAAACACCACCAGCATTGAGGTCGCCACGCAGGAAGGCTTCTTTCCTACAGGCATCGCGGAAACATTGAAAATGGCTACAGTCATGTTCGCAACGGTTCCCATACTTGTCATGTATCCGTGGCTGCAGCGGTATTTTATCTCCGGCGTGACCATTGGGGCAGTCAAAGGGTGAGGATACCCGCCCCGTTATTGAGTCATTTTGGGATACACCCGAAATGGTGACCCAAATTATAAAAGGAGGTTTACACCCATGAAAAAGACCCTGGCATACCTGTTGCTTGTGGCCATGCTTGCCACATGCGTGCTCGGCGCCGCATTGACTGCGGCTTCCGCCGAGTCATCCGAAATCGTCGACGGGCGCTTTACCACGACACGGAAGATCACTGTTGAGGTCTATGACCGCGCGAAAGATGGCGGATCGAAACCCGAAGACAACTTCTACACAAATTTCATCAAGGAAGGCATGCTGCGCGACCATAACGTGGAAGTCACCTTCGTGCCCGCTAACCGCTGGACAGAAGATCAGGTGCTGAACAACCTGCTGGCATCCGGCGATGCTCCCGATGTATGCGTTACCTACAGCTACCCCACCATCCAGACCTATGCCAACATGGGCGGCGTTCTGGATCTTGCTCCTCTATTTGACAAGTTCAAGGACCAGCTTCCCAACCTGTGGTCCTGGCTGGGCGACACCAACATCTACTGGGATCAGTCACCCAAGGAAAAGACGCTCTGGGCAATAGAGGCGAAACTTGCCAACTTGGCGCGCATCAACACCTTCGTGCGCGAAGACTGGCTGAAGAAGCTGAACCTTGCCGCCCCCACCACCCTGGAAGAGTTCGAAGCGATGCTCGTCGCCTTCAAGGACAACGCAGAGCTGCTGCTGGGCAAGGACGCTGATAAGATGATCCCCTACTCCACCAGCTTTGACGTCGGCTGGCGCAATGACCACCTGCTCACTTCCTTTGTTCCCGATGCCGTCACGGACAAGGAGCTGTACCTCCGCGGCTTTGATGACCGTCACCTGCTGTATCCCAACTACAAAGAGGGCGTGCGCGTTCTCAACAAGTGGTACAACGAAGGCCTGATCTGGAAAGATTTCCCGCTGTATCCTGCCGGTGATGCCACCGAAGACAACCTGATCAAGGCTGGCTATGTAGGCGCCTTCATGCATAACTGGGATTATCCCTACCGTAGCGGCGAAGACAGCATCCAGGCAAACATCCAGCGCAATGTCGGGCCCGAGGCGGGTTTCATTGCCATAGAGCCCTTCAAAAATGATGCCGGCGTCTATCGTAAGTTCCTGTCCAACCCCATCGACCGCAAAGTGTTCCTGCCCGCCACCAACGACGAACCGCTTGCTTCCCTTCTGTATCTGGACTGGATCTCCAAGCTGGAGAACCGTATGTTCCTGCAGTTCGGTGAAGAAGGCGTGACCCATGAAGTCTTGGAGAGCGGTGCCCTCAAGGCGTTGCCTGTTCAGGGTGAAAAGATCATGAACTCCCCGAACAACATCGACTACACCATCACCATCAACGGCCTGGATACAGGCGATCCCGAAAAGACTGTTCTGTCCATCGCTTCAGGATATGCTGCAGTGGATCCCAGCTTTATCCAGACGGCATTTGCGGCCACAACGCATGACGGGCGTGTTGTCCAGCATTACAATGTTGGCACAATCAAATCCGAGGAAGGCGTCGGCGCGGCGCTGAAGGAAAAGCGCGACGCGTTCCTGGACCAGGCTGTGATCGCCGCGGCGGATCAGTTTGACGCAGTCTTCGACGGCGGCATGGAAGACTACCTTGCTTCCGGCGGCCAGGCTATCATCGATGAGCGTACCGAGGCGTTCCCCAACTACTACACCGAGTAATGTAAGAAAACGGGCCATAGAAGGGAGGAGGGTACATAAAATCCTCCTCCCTTGTTTCGTTTTTATATCCGGTTACGGAGGAAAAAGGCCATGATTCTGCTCAATGACGGCTGGGAGTTTGCCAAGGGAGAACTTGAGCGTTTTGCGAAGGTAACCATACCTCACGACTGGCTGATTGCCGATACAAACAACCTGTATCAAAGCGGGGTGGGTTATTACCGCAGGGAATTGGATGCGAGCTTCCTTCAGGATGGGCAGCGATTGTTTTTGCGGTTTGACGGGGTGTATATGGACACCACCGTTTTTGTAAATGGTCAAGCTGCTGGCGAGTGGAAGTATGGCTGTACTGCCATCACTTTTGATATTACTGATTTTTTGATCCTGGGCGCGCCTAATGAACTGCTGGTGCGGATAGACTACAAATCGCCCAGCGCCCGTTGGTATACCGGGGCTGGCATTTACCGGGACGTCTTTTTGATCGTCAAAAATTCCTGTCATTTTATACCCGACGGTATTTATGTTTCCACCTTTCAAAGGGATGGGCGGTGGCAGTATGAGGCCAGGACGGAAGTGGAAGCCGGTGGCAAGCCCTATGAAGTACGCCATACGCTGCTGAACGCGGAAAAAGATATTATCCCCTGGGATATAGATCATCCCAAGCTTTATACGCTGCGCTCCGAACTTATTGTCGATGGACAAGTAACGGATACTGAGGACACACGCATCGGCTTTCGTACCATTTCATTTACGCCCGACAGAGGTTTTTTTCTGAATGGGCAGCACGTCAAGCTCAAGGGGGTCTGCCTGCACGGCGATCTGGGAGCTTTGGGAGGCGCTGTTCACAAGGACGCATTAAGGCGGCAGCTTGCCATCATGCTTAAAATGGGTGTAAACGCGCTGCGTACCGCCCATAACCCGCCTGCCAAAGCCTTTATGGAGCTGGCCGATGAAATGGGATTTTTGGTCATGTCGGAGATCTTGGATGTATGGCGCAGGCCGAAGAACACCTATGATTACGCCCGTTTTTTCGAGGAATGGATTGAAAAGGATGTTGCATCCTGGATTAGAAGGGACAGGAATCATCCGTCTCTTATCCTCTGGAGCGTGGGCAACGAAATTCAAGATACCCATTTAAACGCGGAAGACGGGGCACAAATACTGCAGCGGCTGATAGCCTTGGTAAGGCAGCATGACCCCCTCGGCAATGCTGCCGTCACATTCTGCTCCAATTACATGCCCTGGGAAAATACGCAAAAGTGTGCGGATGTTATCAAGCTTGTGGGCTACAACTATGGGGAAAAATATTATGATGCCCATCACGCTGCCCATCCTGACTGGATCATCTACGGCGGGGAAACATGCTCCACCGTGCAAAGCCGGGGGGTCTACCACTTTCCACTCAGAAAATCCGTGCTGGCGGATGACGACCTGCAATGTTCTGCTCTTGGCAACAGCACCACCAGCTGGGGCGCTAAAAGCGTGGAAGACTGCATTCTGAATGATTTGCAGACTCCCTATTCAATGGGGCAGTTCATTTGGGCGGGACAAGATTATCTTGGGGAACCCACCCCTTATCATACCAAAAATGCGTATCTTGGCCATGTGGACACGGCCGGTTTTCCCAAGGATTCCTTTTATATCTTTCAGGCGGGATGGACGGATTACAAAAAAGCCCCTATGGTGCATTTGTTTCCGTACTGGGATTTTTCTCCCGGCCAAATAATCGACGTCAGGGTATGCTCCAACGCTCCCCATGTGGAATTGTTTCAGGACGGACAAAGCTTGGGCAGGCAGGAACTTCATGGACGGCTGATCTCTGACTGGCGTATTGTTTATCGCCCGGGTGTCTTAACGGCTATCGCCCTGGATGAAAAAGGCGTGGCTATCGCATACACGGAGCGGCGTTCCTTTGGCGACGCCGTGTCACTTCATTTCAGCGAAGAGGTTTTCGGTGAAATGCATTATTTCACAATCTCCGCCCTGGATGAAAACGGGAATCTGGTGGAAAACGCCAACCGGAGGGTATACGTTTCGGTGAGTGGCGGCACGCTGCTGGGGCTGGACAATGGCGACGCCACGGATTATGAACAATACCAAACGGATAACAGGCGTATGTTCAGTGGGAGGCTTCTGGCCATAGTAAAGGCGGAAGCGGGCAATCATCCCATCATTTCGGCAAAATTCTGCGGAAAGGATATCCCGGTACGCAAGATAGAGCTTACGGCCGATGGCTATGCCGTTATGGCAAAGCTTTATCCTAAGAATGCCACCTATCAGGACCTTGACTGGCGGGTGACGGACGCGGGGGGTATCGACAGCCCGCTGGCCAGACTTAAAGTGGCGGAGGATGGGAGAAGCGCAGTGCTAAACCCAAAGGGCGATGGAGAAGCCTATGTCCGCTGCTCCGTTAAAAACGGTCGGACGCATGCTGCATTCATCTCCACCATCCTGTTTAGCATCACGGGTTATGGGAAACCCTTCCTTGATCCGTACAGCTTTGTCTCCGGCGGATTATGTAGTGCAAGCAATGTGGAACTAACCAATGGCAATGAGCGCGGCATTGCGACCTTACGGGATGGGGAAAGCCATATGGGATTCCGCGATCTGGACTTTTTGGGTTATGGTTCGGATGAAATCACCCTTTCTTTGTTCCCCCTGGATAAGGAGCCCTTCCTGTTTGAACTTTGGGAAGGGATGCCATTGGAGGGCGGCGAAAAGATTTGTGAACTCCGTTATGACCTGGGTTCCATATGGAATACCTATCAGGATGTTGCCTACAAGCTGCCCCGCCGGCTCAAAGGAGTGACAACCTTGTGCCTTTTGTTTAGACAAAAGGTACACATCAAAGGCTTTTGCTTTAAAAGATACCCAAAATCATTACAGAGGCTGCCTGCTGCAGAAAACGATGGCATATATGGCGACTCTTTTCAGTTGATGGACGGCTGTGTCGAAAGCATAGGCAATAACGTAACCATTGTGTACAATGACATGGATTTTGGAGAAACGGGGGTAAGCCGCGTGGCGCTTAACTGGCGCTCTGAGCTTATCCGGAACGCCATCCAATTTTTGTTCGCCGGAGGAGAGGAAGAGATCCGCACCATGGTGGAGGTCCCGGGGGCGGATGATTATACCCATGATGTATTCCCCTTGGGGGACAGGATCAAGGGGACATGTACGGTATCACTGGTCTTTCTGCCAGGCTGCAATTTAGACCTTGCCTGGGTTCAGTTTATGGAATGATGGCAAGAAACAAGTCGTTTTGTATATTTTCTGTGCCATCCTCAATTCAAGACTTGCAATACAGTATTCTTGTTAGTTTTTCTGTGGGACGTGGCTGCTTGGTAAATGCATTTATCTTTGCCTGAAAGCCGTAGGGGCGATTAGTAATCGCCCGCCAAGTGGCACATCCTGATCGCAACGTGCGGGCGATTACTAATCGCCCCTACGGCGTCGTTTGTTTGTTGACTTCTCTGCCAAGACTTGTGAATTTTGGTGCTTCTGTAGCTGTAAACAACTGGGATAATATGTAAACATAAGTATTGGATCAAGGTTTAGGAAAGAAGGATCTGTATGGGTTTGCAGCTTCCGCATTTATTATCCAGTGGCATGGTGCTCCAGCGAAACTCCCGGGTAAAACTCTGGGGTTGGGCGGATGAACAAGTGACCGTCACTTTCCTTGCGCAGGAGTATCATGCAGCCCCGGATGCGGCAGGGCACTGGACGGTGGTTTTGGATGATCTGCCATCCGGAGGGCCGCAAACGCTGACTATCAATGACATTGTCCTGCACGATGTTTATATTGGTGATGTTTTTTTGTGCTCCGGGCAGTCGAATATGCAGTTTCCCATGCGGCGCGTCAAGCACATGTACCCGGAGGAACTGCAATGTCCTAATCCCAATATCCGCCAATTCACCGTGCCGCAGCGTTATAACTTCCATGCGCCGCAAAGCGGTCTGGAAGGGGGAAGCTGGGCAGCTCCTTCCCCTGAAACGATTGATGAATTCTCGGCGGTGGGCTATTTCTTTGCTAAACGCCTTTATGAGAGGTATCACGTACCTATTGGGCTGATCCTGTCGGCGATAGGCGGCACGCCCATCCATGCCTGGATGGGCAGGGAAGCGCTGAAGGAATTTCCGGAGCTTATTCAGGAAACGGACCTGTGCGCGGACGATGCTTATGTGTCGCAGGTGCAGGCAAGGGACGCAAGGAATGCCGAATGCTTCTATGGCGGTGCCGATCAGTCTGATCCGGGGCTACATGAAAAGTGGTATTCACCGGATTATGACGACAGCCGTTGGGAGCAGCGTCCGCTTTTAACGCCCTGGGCGGGCACCGGTTCCGTTTGGCTGCGTAAATCAATAGAGATTTCCCCTGAGCTTGCCGGAAAGCCGGCTACGCTGTTTCTTGGAACAGTGACCGATTGGGATACTGTTTATGTGAACGGCGAAGCAGTGGGCAACACGACCTACCGCTATCCTCCACGGGAATATGTTGTGCCTTCGCTGCCAAATGGACGCTGCGTGATAGCCATACGTGTCATCAGCAAGGATGGCGGCTGTTTCACCCCCGGCAAGCAGTACCTGCTTAGTACGGAGGCAGGTTCATTCAACCTAAATAGTGAATGGCGGTTTTGCCGCGGCTGTCATACTACTCCCCTTGAACCGGAGACGGCCTTCCACTATAAGCCCACAGGGCTGTACAATGGTATGATTGCGCCGCTCACTCGGTTTGCCGTCAAGGCAACACTCTGGTATCAGGGTGAATCAGATGCGGGAAATCCCAACCGGTATGCCGAAAAATTCGAGGCCCTTGTGCGCACCTGGCGGGAGGGGTGGGGGTATGCTTTCTCCTTTTTGTTCGTGGAGCTGACCCATTGGGACGGTGGCCCGGATTGGGACTTGCTTCGTCAGCAGCAATGGTTGTCGCTTGAAATTCCCAACACAGCGATGGCGGCGGCCTTTGACCTGGGCGAGCACAATGACCTGCATCCGCAAAACAAGCAGGCGGTGGGTGACCGGCTGGCCCGCTGTGCCATGCGGGTGGTTTACGGTGAGAAGATGACGTCCTCGCCGTTTGAAATTGTTGGGTACAAGGCTTGATTAAGCCAAATCATTGGTGCTGCGGCAAACGCCCGCACTCACCTATACAGGACTATCCCTAGACTATCCTGCCGCAGTATTTATGTTCCCTTTTTTCACTCAGCAATTTCTCCTTATTGGGCCGGTTGTCATCCGACAAAAAAACTGCCCATTCCAAATCAAGCTTCTCTATGTTTTCCTGCCAATAGATGAGGCGCTGACAGTAGTAATCAATTTTTTCTTGTACTTGCTTCTGATAGCCGTCCTTTCCAAACTTGAGAACTAAGGATGTTAACTCATAGAAGGGAAGCCCTAAAGCATGGGTTTCAACATGCACGGTAGCGCCAGCATGGCCAATTGCATGGCACAATGCGCCGTATACGCTATCATCAATTTCCTTTGCAACAGCGTGGGCATCCAAAATGGCCCGTTTCGCAGCGGGCATCTTGATCTTGCCTCTTGACCAGGCTTCGCAAAGCTCCAATGCCTTTCTTGGCCTTAACTCACATGGATATTTTTCTTCAAACTGCGCAAGAGGAGCTTTAGCGCAATCCAACGCCCACATAACGAGCGTACGATGCTTCTGCTGTTCTATTAACATTTTAAGCCCCTGCAAGCATTCGCTATCGCGGGAAAATAGCACTGCATTCTTTTTCTTCAATTTCTTTTCAACATCAGAAAACACTGTAAAATCCTCCCTGCTTTGTAACCTGTGGATAAATGCTGCCAGACAAGTTCCTGTCTATCGTTATTATACCTTAATTGCAGCATTTTTTCGCCAGCTTTATACTTTGGTTGGGATTTGGACTGCTCTGCAAATTTGGATATGATAACTTTACATTATGCTAATTTGGCGTTATTCTTCTATTTGCTTATAAACCTACAAAACATATTCATTGCGTTTCATGTCAATATTGCGGCTTATTGTAATAAGCATATTCATCTATTGCAGACAGGACAGCGCCTTGCTTGTGATAAAACTTCACGTCTGGTACGTTGGGCGATGTGGGCATCGCCCCCTACGAAACGTCCCTGCGTTTCGCGCCAATGAAGGGTGTATATTGTCACAAAGTAATATCCCACCTGCGAGCGGCCTCATCTCATCCGTAGGGGGCGATGCCCACATCGCCCCGTTTTTCAATGCAATGATCATATGGATGTGATTTGGTATGATGAAAATTTATCCGCGTGTGCATTCTCGTGTTCTATATCGATATTGTTGATGTACTTCACGGTGATTCTCCCAATTTCACTCTAAAGAACCGACGGGGCGATGTGGGCATCGCCCCCTACGATGCGCCTCAACGTTTTGCACCGATGAAGGGTGCATATTGTCACAAAGGAATATCCCACCTGCGAGCGATCGCCATCCCATCCGTAGGGGGTGATGCCCACATCGCCCCGTTTTTCAATGCAATGATCATATATATATGATTGGACATGATGACATATTTGTCAACGTTCGCATTCTCATGTTTAATATAGATATTGTTGATGTACTTCTCGGCGATCATCCCAACTTCACTCAAAAGGACCGACGGGGCGATGTGGGCATCGCCCCCTACGATGCGCCTCAGCGTTTTGCACCGATGAAGGGTGCATATTGTCACAAAGGAATATCCCGCCTGCGAGCGACCGCCATCCCATCTGTAGGGGGCGATACGACCGCCATCTCATCCGTAGGGGGCGATGCCCACATCGCCCTGTTTTTCAATGCATAGATCATATGGACGTGACCCAGCATGATGGCATATTTATCAACGTGTGCATTCTCATGTTTTTTATTGATTTTGTTGATGTACTTCTTTGCGAACATCCTAACTTCATTCAAGATAACCGACGGGGCGATGTGGGCATCGCCCCCTACGATACGCCTCAGCGTTTTGCACCGATGAAGGAGCATATTGTCACAAAGTAATATCCCGCTTGCGAGCGACCGCCATCCCATCTGTAGGGGGAGATACGACCGCCATCTCATCCGTAGGGGGCGATGCCCACATCGCCCCGTTTTTCAATGCAATGATCATATGGATGTGTTTGGACATGATGACATATTTATCAACGTGTGCATTCTCGTGTTCTATATCGATATTGTTGATGTACTTCTAGGTGATTATCCCAATTTCACTCTAAAGAACCGACGGGGCGATGAGGGCATTGTCCCCTACGGACCAAACACGACAAATTGGAAATTATCGTTTGTTTTATCGTCATCAATTCTTATGTATTCTTGCCTGTTCGATTTACCCTTGCCTTTGAATTCTCCTTGACAGCAAGTAACCAATCAAGGAACCGCAGGTATTGAATATCATGTCGTCTACGTCTGTTATACCGGTTATAAATACCCATTGCAGGCATTCAATCGTGACGGAAAATAGAATTCCGGCAAGCAATGCTGCCCAGGAGGATTTCCTTCGCATGATCCATCCCAGCGGAATAAACCACGCGAGATTTCCGCCTACATGATATATGAATGGCCACGTACCGCTTTTGAGTTCGTCCAGCGTCGTCTTAAAGGGAATCCACTGCACCTTAAGATGCTCGGCGTCAAAGAGACCGTTCCACGCTATTCCACCGCGCAGTACGGTAATCTCGATCAGCGAAGCGATGTAGAACACGGAAAGCAGCCGCCCAACAGATAGTGTCCTGCCGCGTAATCTATTGATCAGAGCGTATATACCGCAGGCAATCGCCGCAAATCCAGCCGCCCGCAGGGTAAAGATTGCAATACCATGTAAACTCATATTAGATCCTTACTATTGGATTCGCTATATGGACTTTTATCTTTGCGACTTAATACTTTTCACCTTCCGAAATAAATACAATCGGTACTTCAAATTCTCATTTATCGTTATTCATCCATCACACATAGTTTCGAATATCTGCCCATCTATGCTGATTATTTCATCCATGGGAATCGCTGTGTCATCGGTCATAACGATAACCCGTTCATATTCGTCAATCTTTTTAACCGTACTGATAGCAGTAACATAGGCGCCGCCATTTTTTTTCGCATCCGGCTGAAAGTGGGTGATTGCGATTTCGGGATGCTCTTTCATCCGATCAGCTATGATTTGCAGCTTATCGTTCAGCGCGTCCTTTATATATTTGTCCAATTCTACCCTCTCGTCCGTCAGCCTTGCGGTTTCTTTGAGGGAAGCATCATAGCCGGTCAGCGCGGCGAATGGGGAAAACTGAGCTGCCCGGTCAATTGCTGTCATAGGTTGGCGTGTCGCAGAGACATGGTGCGGCAGATGGATGATGTCGTCATATGCCCCCGTCATGCCTTGTGTCCTCCAATCTGCTTGTTCCTCTCTACTGTGGTAGCGCCCTCCTCCAGATTCATACCCTTCAAAATTGCGTTTTTGCCGTGTTTCTTTTTTATTTCCAGCATTGCTTTCTGCATCTTTTTTTCCCGTGCAAGCCCAGCTTCCTCAGCCTCTTTTTTCACCTGCGCAGCCGCGTAATCCGTAAAGAGATCAAGCTGTTCAAAGCTTTCCGCCTTTTGAACGGCTGTCTCATCCACAACATGATTCGCCGTGATGTTGACCCTTCTGATCAGGAGATTTTTGTCAACGATTCGCTCAAACAGCTCTGTGACGGCATCCAGAATGATCTTTGTAGAGGAGGTCTGCCTGCCAAGATTTATCGAACCGTGCGCGGATTTCGGAACGTCGCGACCGTATTGGTCAGTGGTGATCTCCCCGTGATAGGCTTTCTTTATCATCGGGTTTATTAGACTTTCAATATCATATCCAACCGTCAAAACAAGCTGGTCGGTCACAAGCCTTTTATCCACCAGATCAAGTACCATCAGATCGGTCATTTCCCGCAAGATCAGCTTCGCTTTGTCAAAAGTATAGGCGCAGTGCAGCACCTGCCCGGATCCAATACTGTTTGTGCTTGGCTTATACGCTTTAATATCGGCCATTGTGCATGGCTCCCACCCCCATGCATGGTCGATCAGCAGCTCTGCGTTGATGCCGAACAGCTTGTACAGCAAATCCTCGTTATGGCAATCGGCAGGGCTTCCAAGAGAGCATCTTGCAATATCTCCCATTGTAAAAAGACCATGTTCCTCAAGCTTCCTGGCATATCCCTTACCAACGCGCCAAAAGTCTGTCAGAGGCCGGTGTGACCACAGCGAGCGGCGATAGCTCATTTCATTAAGCTCCGCGATCCGTATGCCGTTATTGTCAGCCGGAATGTGTTTTGCCTGAATGTCCATGGCGATCTTGCAAAGGTACAGGTTTGTGCCGATTCCCGCTGTTGCTGTAATGCCGATTGTTTTGAACACATCCAGAATCATTTCCGTGGCAAGCTCACAGGCTGAAAAATTGTAGGTGCTCAGATAATTGGTGGCATCAATGAATACCTCGTCAATAGAGTAGACATGAATATCTTCGGGCGCAATGTACTTTAAGTAAATATTGTAAATCCGCGTACTGTACTCTATATAAAGCGCCATTCTTGGCGGAGCAACAATATAGTCCAACTGAAGACTCAGTGAGGATTTTATTTCAGTATTGCTGAAGGACGCACAGGAAAAGGCACGCCCAGGTGCTTTGCACAGCCGTGCTGCATTTGCTTCCTTGACCTTCTGCACGACCTCAAACAGCCTTGCCCTACCGGGAATGCCGTATGCTTTGAGGGAGGGAGAGACGGCGAGGCAGATGGTTTTATCGGTGCGGCTTGCATCAGCGACAACAAGGTTGGTGGTCAGCGGATCAAGCCCACGCTCCATACACTCGACCGAAGCATAGAAGGACTTTAAATCGATAGCAATGTAGGCTCTGTTCTTCATGCTTATTCCCTGGCCACCTCCTTAAAAAACCTTCTGCCCGGCAAATTGGAATTTAGTGTTCTGAAAGCATTTTGCTTTCAAATTCTTTGTAATCAGTCACGAGCCTGTTGTTTTCGTACCAAAAATGACATTTTTGGATCACTTCTTCGTCATCCATGTTCTCGACTTTTTTCATATGAAATCTGTATACCTTTTTGCTTTTCAAATAAGCTCGGGCAATATCAGCATACAGCCTAGAAAGTGATTTACTTTCCTCTTTGCTTATTTGCTTTGACAATACTATCACCTCACCTAATTCCTGCTTATCGTTATTATACCTTAATCGCAGTGCTTTTTCACCGGCTTTATGTGTGGATTGACTGGACGTATAGATACGTTTTTTAGAGCGGCGTGGGCTGAAAAACGATGCTGACGTGAAGCGGTACAGGCGTGCGATTGATAATCGCCCCTACATCATGATTGAGTTAGTTGACTTCTCCACCTATACGGCTTTTCTGCAAAGAAGAATGGATTTACCAAATAGTCGCGCCCATACCGGGATGTAATAGGTTAACGATTTACAAATGCCCTCATTCCGCAACTTCTGTATTGACAACCTGCCAAAAACACCTCATCCGGTGCGTGTCACTTTCCCCTGGAGTAAGCGCTGAGTAAAGCGCCAGAGTGTCATCCTGAGGGAGCAAAGGGCTGAAGAATCTTTATACGGTATGGGGTTCAAGATTCTTCGCTGCGCTCAGAATGACATATGTCCGAATTAATCAGTGCTTACTCAAGGGGAAGGCATTACCAAATGAATATAGAGGGCATGATGGAGATTGGGATGGACTGCATCCGGGCATACGATTTAACGGCCTTCCCTATATCCCCATTCTTTCTTTTGCTTTTTCCAGCATCAGCGTGACCCGATTAATTTGGTTGACCTCGCTGGATCCCGGGTCATAATCCACCGTCACAACATTAGTGTCAGGATAACGTTCCTTCAGCGCTTTGATCATCCCTTTGCCGGCAATGTGATTGGGAAGGCAGGCAAAAGGCTGCATGCAGATGATGTTGTTTGCCCCTTCTTCGATCAGATCCACCATTTCCGCGGTAAGCATCCAGCCTTCCCCGGAACGGTTACAAGGGGAAAGGAGGGATTCGGTCTTTTTAGCCAACTCATCAATGGATGCGGGAATTTTGAACCTTTCGCTGCCGCCAAGCGCCAACCTCATGTCGTTATGGTAGTGCTCAATGTACTTGATGAATAAGCCGCCCATGGCCCGTTTTACCCGGCTGCCGGAAAGATACCGGAAATTGGATTCCCCTCCGTAGGCGCAGTACAGGAAAAACTCCATCAGCCCCGGTATGACCATTTCGGCGCCGGATTCTTCCATAAAGGCCACCATGTTGTTATTGGCTGTTGGATGATATTTTACAAAAATCTCGCCGACCAGGCCCACCCTGGGCTTTTTTTGCTCATGGACTAAAACCAAATCAAAATCCGCTACAATCATCCGCAGGCTTTCCCGGAATGCAGTGTGATCACAAGAGCGCAGAAGGCGTTTGCACCTTTCCATCCACTTTAAGAAAAGGCTGTTGGCTGTTCCTGGAATCATTTCATAGGGGCGCACCTTCAGCAGAACTTTCATAAGCAGGTCGCCGTACACGATGGCCATGGTTACCTTCCGGGCAACGGATACGGTGACCCTGAAGCCGGGATTTCTTTTAAGATCCGCCATATTCAGCGCAATGACCGGTATCTGCCCAAACCCGGCAGCCTTGAGCGCTTTTTTTATGAGCGGCACATAGTTGCTGTACCTGCATGGCCCGGAAGTCTGGCTCATTAAAATGGCGGTGCGGTCTTTGTCATAAGCTCCGGTTTGCAGTGTCCTAAGGATCTGGCCAATGATGATGATGGAAGGGTAGCAGGAATCGTTGTTTACGTATTTCAGGCCTTCCTCTATATCCGCCTTTCCCGCAGCGGGCAGCACCGCCATTTGATACCCCTCCGACTTTAGTGCCTCCTGGATCAGATCAAAATGGATCGGCGCCATCTGGGGGGCAAGTATGGTATACCTGCTGCGCATCTCTTTGGTGAATATAGGCTGAGCTTCCAATACAGGCAAAGAGGCTTCGCGCGATAAGCCGGTTTTCCGTGATTCCATAGCGGCAGCAAGGGATCTTAGGCGTATCCTGATGGCGCCCAGGTTGCAGGCCTCATCGATTTTGATCATGGTGTAGGTTTTGTTTTGCCGCTCCAATATCTCCTGCGCCTGGTCAGACGCGATGGAATCCGGGCCGCAGCCGAAGGAGTTCAGCTGCACAAGTTCAAGATTCTCCTGCCTGGATACAAAATCCGCCGCCTCGTACAGCCGGGAGTGATACATCCACTGATCGCGAACGCGCAAGGGCCGCTCAACATGGCCCAAGTGAGCCACAGAATCCTCGGTCAATACGGCCATGCCCAATGCTGTCAGTACATTCGGGATGCCGTGGTTCACTTCCGGGTCCAGGTGATACGGCCTGCCCGACAGAACCAGCCCCAAATTGCCGGTTTCTTTGAGCCAGTGAAGAATTTCTGCGCCTTTTTCCCGTATATCCTCCTTGAACCTTTGATCTTCCGCGAAGGCCAGGTCTATCGCATGGCTGACTTCCCTTGGCGTAAGTCCGAAATCACGGAATTCTTCAAACAGCCTTTGTGCCAGCCCGTCCTTTACATCGTACGGCAGAAATGGTTGATGGAAGCGCACGCCATTATCGCGCAGTACATCCATGTTTGTGCGGATGACTTCCGGATAGGAAATCACCATCGGACAGTTGTAATGATTGTCGGCATTTTTGACTTCCGCATGTTCCTTGGGAATGCAGGGATAAAAAATGTGCTTGATATTTTGTTTGACCAGGGCCAGGATATGGCCATGGACGAGCTTTGCGGGGTAGCAGGCCGTGTCGGAGGAAACGGTATCGATCCCGCTTTCGTACAGTTTGCGGCTGGAATGAGGGGACAGTACGACACGAAAACCCAGCGCTGTAAAAAAAGTGAACCAAAAGGGATAGTTTTCATACATGTTGAGCACCCGGGGTATGCCGATCACACCACGGGGCGCTTTAGTTAAAGCCAGCGGCTGGTATTCGAAAAGCCTCTTGTATTTGTATTCAAACAGATTGGGAATGGGATTTGGATTTTCCATGCCCGCGCCTTTTTCGCAGCGGTTGCCTGTAATATACTTTCTCCCATCATGAAAGGCGTTTACAGTCAGCAAGCAGCGGTTCATGCACTTTAAGCATCTGGTTGTCTTCGTTTCCACCGAGAAGGAATCCAATTGTGATGCGGAAATCAGCGTGGACTTCATTCCCGTTTTCCAAGCTCTTTTTGCCAACAGGGCGGATCCGAACGCGCCCATGTATCCGGCGATGTCCGGCCTTACAACTTCCTTTCCCAAAATCAGCTCCAGGCTGCGCAATACAGCGTCGTTCAGAAACGTTCCGCCCTGTACCATGATCCGGTCGCCCAATTCGGAGGGGTGCTTTACCTTCATAACTTTATACAGCGCGTTTTTGACAACGGAATAGCAAAGCCCGGCGGATATATCTTCCACCGGTGTGCCTTCCTTTTGAGCCTGTTTGATCCTTGAATTCATGAAGACCGTGCAGCGTGACCCCAGGTCAACAGGGGAGGAGGCATTGATACCTTTTAAAACAAAATCTTCGATGGTCATATCCAGCGATTTTGCGAATGTTTCAATAAAGGAGCCGCAGCCGGAGGAGCATGCTTCGTTCAGCAGAACACTATTGATCATCCCATTTTGCACCTTGATGCATTTCATGTCCTGCCCGCCGATATCCAGGATCAGTTCCACTCCCTTCAAAAAACACTCCGAAGCATTAAGGTGGGCAACGGTCTCCACTTCCCCCAAGTCGCAGGAGAACGCTGCTTTGATCAGATTTTCTCCATAGCCTGTAACGGCAGCGTAGGCGATTTCCGCCTGTGCGGGAAGGCGGGCGTAAACTTCCCGAAGCATTGTTACAGAGGACTGAAGCGGGCTTCCGTCGTTGTGTCCATAATAGGAGAAAAGAAGAGCGCCTTCTTCATCAATAAGAGCGGCCTTGCATGTGGTTGAACCAACATCAAGACCCAGAAAGCATTTTCCCTGATGGGTCGTGAGTGGGTTTCTTTTCACCCGATGAAGATCATGCCTTTCCCGAAAGCGCCTGTAATCGTCTTTGCTTTCAAACAACGGAACAAGACGGGCTGCCTGACCCTGAACATTTTGGGTTGATTTGATCTTTTCAAGCAGCTGATCAAACGATATTGTTTTATCATCTGAATGGGCGCTTTCCTGTTTTTTTACGCAAAGCGCAGCGCCAATGGCCATGTAAACTTCCGCATTATCGGGTACGATCATTTCATCATCGCTTAACCCCAAAGTTTTCTGGAACCGAAGTCTTAGCTGCGGAAGAAAATGCAGCGGTCCGCCCAGAAAGGCCACCTTGCCCTGTATTTTTCTTCCGCAGGCCAGCCCGCCGATCAATTGGTGGACTACCGCCTGAAAGATGGAGGCCGCCATATCTTCTTTCCGGGCGCCGTCGTTTAGCAGCGCCTGAATATCTGTTTTGGCGAATACGCCGCAGCGCGCGGCAATGGGATAGATTGTTGCAGCGCTTTGGGCAAGCGCGTTCAGCCCTGCGGCATCGGTTTTCAATAATGCTGCCATCTGGTCTATAAACGCGCCTGTTCCGCCGGCACAGATTCCGTTCATCCGCTGGTCAGCTCCGTTTTCCAAAAAGGTCAGCTTTGCGTCTTCGCCGCCCAGTTCGATGATCGTTTTCACATCCGGGTTATACCGCTGAATGGCTTTGCCGCCCGCTATGACTTCCTGAACAAAGGGCAGAATCAATCTTTTAGAAATGGAAAGGCCTCCCGACCCTGTAACGGCTGCAATCATGGGAGTATTCCCAAACCTGTCATACAATTCGTATAGGAGTTTTTGAAGCGTTGTTAAAAGATCGGCATAATGCCTGCAATACCGAAAATCAAGCAATGTGTCGTAACTGTCAAGAAATGCAAGCTTTATGGTTGTCGAGCCAACATCGATGCCCAGCCGGATGATATTGTTATCACAAGCATTGTTGTTTTTCATGGCGGAGTTCAGTTTTTCTTCCTCCCCAAAGTTATTTGTGCATTATTCTTCCGCCGTGTGTTGGTATTATTCGTTTATAGGTTTGACTGGGGGATTACGGATAGCGGAAACCCAGAAGAAACCGGTATTGTTTATGTGCTGCTGTCAAATTGTTTAAAAGATATTGTATATCTTTTGATTACAGTATGAAAATCTGTTATGATTGTTATAGGGAGGAAAGGATGACAGGTAGGAGCAGGCAATGAATATATCCGATTATGAAGGGAAAAGATTTCATTTCGATGCCAGCCTGTGGGAAGCACCGGAACAGTATCAAGGACTTGATCTTTATCAAATTGGGGATCTGTGCTGTGAAGGGGATTTTGAAACAGGACGCCACATGCAGGTCTGTTATGAAATCAGCTATGTTATTTCGGGCAAGGGCGTGTTTTATTTAGACGGCAAAACATATCCCGTGGAAAAAGGGAATGTTTTTTTATGCTTGCCCGGGCAGGAGCATGATTTCGTTGCGGATCGGGAAGACCCCCTCCGTTTTTACTATCTGGCTTTCAACTTTTCGGAAAAACTGGCAAGGGATGAGCCTTTGGCCGCCATGGAAAGCATATTGCATACCGTACTGCATCCCTTGCGCCAGGACAGCTTCAGTATGGGCACACCTTTTTCCGCTCTGCTCCGGGAATTCATCTCCCCCGGAGAGTTTTCCAGACTGATGATCGAAACCTATATGATCCAGATCCTTATCCTTACCTGCCGTGATTTTGCCGGTTTTCCAGGGAAAAAGCCGGAATGCAGCGTTGACTATAAAAACAAGGCGGTATGCGAGGTTATATCCTATATTGACAACAACATTCTTTTTATGACTGGGATGACAGACATCGCAAAGCGGCTAAATTACAGTTACTCTTACTTATCCCATCTTTTCACGGCTGAGATGGGCATTTCCATGCAGGAATACTACAATAAACGCCGGATTGAAACGGCTCTTGCAATGCTGAAAGAGGAGGACGTGTCCATCAGCGAAATTGCCTTGAGCTTACAGTATCAATCCATCCATTCTTTCAGCAAGGCGTTTAAAAAGGCGGTGGGGTTTCCTCCTAGCAAGTGCAGGGGCCAGGGGAAGAATAAGGGTCCGGCATAGTAACAGCATAATGCGACAAATTTTTCAGTTGATTTAAGCAAATACAAAAGAAGGCTCCATGCGATAAGATAGGGTCAGGTCAATGATGACTATATCTGCATAGGAGTCTTTTATGCGTAAAGTGAATATCGGAATCGTGGGGGCGGGAAATATTGCCCATTGCCATATGCAGGCGTACCAGCTTCTTGAAAACGTACAAGTTTGCGCCGTATGCGATATTCAAAAGCAGCGGGCACAGGATTTTGCGGGCCTTTATAACATCCCCCGCGCGTACGGAAGCCATTTGGAAATGATGGAAAACGAAAAGCTGGACGCGGTTTCCGTATGTACCTGGAACAGCGCCCATGGCCCTGTTTCCATAGATGTATTGAACCGCGGCATCCATGTACTGTGCGAAAAGCCCCTGGCGATGAATGTAGCTGAGGCCCTGGCTATGGAAAACGCCGCACAAGCAAATAACTGCGTTTTGATGCCGGGCTTTTGCACCAGGTATGAGGATGGTATCAATCTCCTTCGGGAGCAGGTACAGTCCGGGCGCCTGGGGGATGTGTACTACATAAAATCCACTTATTTACGCAGGCACGGATATCCCGGCGGCTGGTTTGGCGATTCCGTGCGTTCCGGCGGCGGGCCGGTGATAGATCTTGGCGTGCATGTGCTGGATCTGGCCCGCTATGTTGCAGGGGGCAATGCAATTTCCGTGTCGGCTTCCACCCACAAAATGCCAGGATCTCTGTCCTGTGAAAGCGCTTCCCCTCACATGAGCATTGAAGAAGGCACTATTCATGACGTGGAGGACTTTGCCACGGCCCTGATCCGTATGGATAACGGAGTGACGGTGCTGATGGAAACGAGCTGGAACCATCACATACCGGAGGATGTGTTCCAGTTTGAGGTCTACGGCACCAAGGGCGGCGCAAAGGCCTATCCCAGTGTGGCCGTTTTTGAGGACGAGGAAGGGAAGCCGGTTGACCGGAAACTCAATCACTCCAATCATCCAGAAAGCCCCAACTATGACTTTGACCGGGAGATTGCCCATTTCATATCAGTATGCGAAGGGAAAACTTCCGCATTATGCACGGCCTCCGATGGCGTCGAGGTGATGCGCATTGTGGATGCGCTGTACAAGTCTGCCCAATCGGGACGGGAGATCTTAATTACAAGATAAGGGAGATGGCGTATGAAGCTTTGTATGAGCATGTGGTCGTTTCAGGAGCTGATAACCGGCCATCAAATGGATTTTCAGGGGTTTGCGGATTATTGTGCGGAACACGGTATCGCCTATGTGGAATTGCTTGATTTTTATGTAGAGAGCAGCCTTAACGATTGTCTGTCCATTATGGATCATAAGCGTTTGCAGCCTGCGGTTTGGTCTGTATGCAATGATTTTGTTCAGCCCACCAGGGAGCTTCGCCAGAAGCAGATCGATTATATGATTCGTCAGATCGATATTGCCAAGCGTATCGGAGCGCCGCTGATGCGCGTTTTTTCGGGGGATGTAAAGGACAGTGTTCCCGGCTTTGAGGATGGGATTGCCTCTATCAAAGAGTGTTATGAACCATGCGTAGACTATGCGGCGCAAAAAGGGATCACGCTTTGCCTGGAAAACCATGGCGTATTTGCCGCCGATAGCCGTCAGGTGGCTGGCCTGTTGTCTTCATTCAATTCACCTTATCTGCGCTCCAACTTCGACACAGCCAATTTCCTGTTTGTGGACGAAGCGCCTGTGGAGGCCGCAAAGAACCTATCCGGCCAGGTATCGCTGCTGCACGTAAAGGATTATGCTCTTTCCAAGGAGGGCGTTGGCTGGCCTACCCTTAAAGGTGCATGGTATGATGGATGCCCGCTGGGCCGTGGCGCCGTACCCCTGCCTGAGGTCTTTGCTATCCTCCAGCAAGGCGGCTTTGACGGTGTTGCTTCTATTGAACTGGAGTGTTTGGATCCCCTTGCATCCGCCGATTTAAGCATCGCCTATTTGAGGAGTTTAGGCCTATGAAAGGGAAGTATTGGCGCCAGCTTCGAAAGGACCTGTATACGGACCGGTGGCTGTATGTATTTTTGCTGCCTACCACCGTACTGGTGCTGGTCTTTTATTATCTGCCTTATTACGGCATCAGCCTTGCGTTCAAAAACTACAATGGCTTGACATCGATTTTGGAAAGCCCCTGGGTCGGGCTCAAATACTTCAAGATGGTATTTGCCGATTCCATGATCCCCAGGGCGTTTATGAACACGGTGATTTTAGGCGTACTGTCTCTCCTTTTCTGTTTTCCCGCCCCCATTTTGCTGGCGTTGTGCTTCAACGAGCTGAAGGATGGCCCCTTCAAAAAGGTATCCCAGACCATTTCCTATCTGCCCTATTTTATTTCCACGGTGATCGTGGTGGGCATGATGAAAGAGTTTTTATCCATCGATGGAGTTATGAATTCCATGCTGCGCCTTTTTGGAATAAAGGCTGTCAATTTTATGAGCAGCTCGGCCTCTTTCCGCGGCATTTACATCATTTCGGAGGTTTGGCAAGGGGTAGGCTGGGGGAGCATCCTTTACCTGGCTGCCATTGTAGCTGTGTCGGA
The DNA here is from genome assembly GCA_023416585.1 of Bacillota bacterium. Lineage (GTDB taxonomy): Bacteria > Bacillota > Clostridia > Christensenellales > Aristaeellaceae > JAEWAH01. The sequence continues at coordinate 90,153 of JAEZHM010000089.1, read as the reverse complement.
AGAGATTTACGAAGCATCCATCATCGACGGCGCCACACGGCTGCAGCGCATCCGCTACATCACCATCCCCTCCATCCTCCCTACCATCAGCATCCAATTCATACTGGCTGTAGGCGGGCTTCTGGGTGCCTCCTTTGAAAAGATCGTGCTGATGTACAACCCTGCCACCTACGCCACGTCGGATGTGCTGGCTACCTATATCTACCGAAACGGCTTGCAAAACGCCAATTACAGCTATGGCATTGCCGTGGGGGTCCTCAATTCCATCATTTCCTTCGCGTTGGTCTACGCAGCCAATCGCACCATGAAAAAATTGTCCGGTTATTCTTTCTGGTAAGGAGGAAAGCGCATGAAATACCGTCAAACAGGGTCCGACAGGCTGGTAGGAATAGGCGCATACCTGCTTTCCGCTTTGGTAGTGCTGGTGATGCTGTATCCCTTCCTATATGTAATAGCTATATCGCTGAGCAAGAACGAATACGTCATCATGGGCATGGTGAAGCTTCTGCCCAAGGGGCTGAACCTAAACGCCTATAAGGCGGCTCTGTCTGATTCCATGATCTGGCGCGGCTACGCCAACACCATCTTATACGCGGGGACCGGAACACTGCTGACGCTTGCGCTTACGCTGCTTACCGCATACCCACTGGCCGTTAAAAAGTTCAGGGGCAAGGCTGTGTTTCTTGTTTTTCTCACCATCACCATGTATTTTTCAGGCGGCTTGATCCCCTATTATCTTCTTGTCCGCACGCTGAACCTGGATAATACCATCTGGTCGATCATTCTGCCCGGTGTGTCCGTATGGTATATCATTATCTGCAAGACGTATTTTCAGGCCAGCATTCCACTCAGCCTTCGGGAAACGGCTTTGATGGACGGCGCTTCGGAACTTACCATCCTAAGCCGCATCTACACGCCCCTGGCCAAACCCATCATGGCCACCATTGCCCTTTGGAGCATTGTAGGCCACTGGAACTCCTGGTTCAATGCCATGCTGTTTATTGAGGATCAAAACATGTATCCCCTGCAGATGATTGTGCGCAAGGTGTTGATTACCTTTCAGCCCACCTCCAAAATGCGAAGCATCATCTCATCTTTCAAGCCTGCGGGAGTCAGCGAGCAGACGGTACGCTGCGCCATTATCATCATCACGATCCTGCCGATCATCATGGTCTATCCGTTCTTGCAAAAGTACTTTGTCAAGGGTATCATGATAGGCTCTATCAAGGGCTAAAGCACAAGGATTGGACGACTTTGTCGTTACAATATTGGTTTCATATCAGTAAAGGAGGAGAAAGAATCATGACGCGCAAAGTATGGAAGAAAGGTCTAGCCCTGATGTTTGCCCTGGTACTCATGACAGCCGCCCTTCCATTGGGAACGACGGCCCTGGCGGAGGATGTGGCAGCCTTTGAGCCCCTTTCCTTCCCCCTCAAGGACCCCATCACCCTCAATGTGTTCTCCTGGTATTGGGGCGACTTCAACCCCGACAATGCGTTGGTTAAGGAGTTTGAGAAGCTTACCAACATCAAGCTTGTGTACAATGCCCCTGCGGATGGCTACGAAGAGAAGGAATCCCTTCTGCTCACCGCCGACAGCAAGGATTGGCCGGACATCATGCTCATTGGCGTTTCCGGCGGCAGAAGCGTCGCGGAAATCAGCCGGCTTTACGGCCAGGCAGGCAAGTTTGTAGGCATCAGCAAATATGCGGACAAGCTGCCCAATCTAAAGGCTTACTACGAAGCGTATCCCGAGGCGAAAACGCTCTTCCAGGACGAGAACGGCGACGCTTACATTTTCCCTTACCTGTATCCATACAGGACGATTCCCACCGGCTTTTTTGTAAACGCCAAGGCTTTTGAGGCCAACAGCATCGCTTTCCCCACCAATACGGAAGAATTGTATCAGGCCGCGAAAAAACTGAAGGAAGCCTATCCCAACTCTTACCCCGTGACATCCTACACAGTACCCGAAACCCTTACCGTTTGGTCCAGGGTATTTGGCACCAGCCCAAGCACATCCTACTTCAGCGGCAAGGACGCTTATCAGTTTGGACCCCTTATGCCCGAATACCGGGAGATGCTGGAATACCTGAACAAGCTGTATACGGAAGAACTATATGATCCCCAATTCCCCCAGTATGTGTTTGCGGGCGACGACTGGCGCCAGACCTTGGCTTCCCAGAAAAGCTTCATTTCGGAGAGCTATGTCTGGGAGATGCAGTATGAAAATGCGAACAGCATCAACTCCATCGCCAAGAGCATGAACATGGGCGACAGCGTTGACTTCAAGTATATCAAACCCTTGGAGCATAACGGCAAACCCTCCCACTACTGGGGTCTTTCCACCGTTAGCCCCTGGTATGGCATGATCATCAAGACGGATTCCCCCTATGTAAACGAAATCCTGTCCCTGCTGGACTGGGAGCTGTCTGAGAAGTTCTTTAACCTCTTAGGCTATGGCATTGAAGGTGTAACCTATGACCTGGTGGACGGCAAGCCCGTGTTCAAAGATACCATCACCACCACCGGTGAAGAAGGCAAGACCAACCTGAATGACCTTATGAGCTTCTATGCCGGCGTAAATATATTTGAGATTTACCCCGATCCCCTGGGCTGGAAGGCAAACCTGGAGAAATTCACCGGCTACACCATGGATCAGATGGCGGAATTCGCTTCCTGGCCTGAACCCTGGGCGATTTCCTTCGACCAGGATACCAAGGACGCGCAGTCGCTGATCACAACGCCGGTAGGGACCCTGGTGGAGGAAATGTCCTATAAGTTTATCACCGGGGAAGTTGGGTTTGACCAGTATGACTCCTTCCTGGCGCAGTTGAAGGGGCTGGGCATTGAAAGCGTCGTTTCCCAGTACAACGACTACTACAATACCAATATCAAAAAGTAAAGCCTCCTCACGAGCCATTTTCTGTCTTAATGCATATATGGCGGGGTGCCGGGGAGAAATTCCGCGGCACTCCGCTAAGTATTGGGAAACTACATCCCGGCCCACGGCTTTTGCCGAGGCTGTCCAAACGGGGGATTTATGCGTACCTGCGGTGTTGATATCGGTGGATCGAAAATCTCTCTTGGAATTGTTCATGATGGAAGAGTCTTGCAAAGAATCTCCATCCCCAACGATTTCTTTGGCAATCCTGATGCGATGGTGGATGTCATTGCCAAGAACATGCGCACCTTATGGAGCGGCTGTCCTCCCAAATACATGGGAGCAGGATCGCCCGGCTGGGTGGTGGACGGACAGGTTTTAGATGCTGTCAATCTGGGCATCGTCCGCTATCCCTTGCGGGATGCCATGCAAGGTGCCCTGGGAATTCCTACGTATGTGGAAAACGATGCAAGGTGCGCCCTTTTGGCGGAACTTTCCTTTGGATCATTGCGGGATTGTGTTAACGGTGCTATGATGACCTTCGGGACAGGCATCGGAGGCGGCCTGGTCTTTGGGAAAAAAATATACAGGGGCAGCTTTGGCTATGCCGGGGAAATCGGCCATATGACACTGGCAGGGGAAGACGATTGCGCCTGCGGCAAGCGGGGCTGCTATGAGCTTACAGGGGCGGTCCCTTCCCTTTTGCAGCTTTCCTTGGAGCATGGCTTGCATGCCGCAAACGCGCAGGAGGTTTTTGATGCCGCCCTAACGGGGGATATGCGGGCGAAAGATGCTCTTTGCGCGTACCTCCCCCTGGCCGCCAGAGGGGTTACAGAGCTGGCCATGCTGCTGGATCTGGATACTGTTTGTATCGGCGGAGGCATCAGTGTTCAACACGAACTGTTTGTACATCCCTTGGAAAAGCTTGTCCACCAGTTTGATTCTAGATGCAGGATTGTCCCGGCAGCTTTGGGTAACGACGCGGGCATTATCGGCGCGGCGCTGCTGCCGGCCTGAAGGAGTGGGCTATGCGGGAGACATATTGCCATGCCACTTTGGTTACACCGGAGGGAATTGGACGCGACATATGCTTTCAAGTGGATCAGGGCGTGTTCGTGGATATCGCTGCCGGCGGCACGGAGGGTACGGATCTTCGCGGCGCTTATGTTCTGCCTGGGTTCATTGACAGCCATATCCATGGTTTCGGCCCCTTTAACTTTGAGGACCCCAACTGTGATTATGCGGGGGCAGCCGGTGCATTGAAGCGCTTTGGGGTCACCGCGTTTTTGCCTACTGTATGCCCGAATGAAAACTCCTCCTATCCCCTTGTGAACCAGGAGGCCATTTTAGGCTTTCATTTGGAAGGGCCGTTTATCAACCCCTTGCGCAAGGGCGGATTTTCCAGGGAACAGATCCTTCCTTACCGCCTTTCATTGGCGGAGGATATACTTGCCGCTTTTCACGGCCAAGCCAGGATCATGACAGCAGCGCCGGAAATGGTGGTCCTTCCGGAACTGCGAAAATTGGCAGAATCCTTACATGTGCGGCTGAGCGCCGGCCACACCCAGGCGGATCAGGAAACGGCACGGGCGGCCTTTTCCGGTGGGTTTCAGGCCGTGACCCATTTTTTTAACGCCATGCCAAGCCACCATCACCGCAGCCCCGGCATCTGGGATGAAGCCATGCTGAACGAACAAGTCACACTGGAAGTGATCGCCGATCTTCATCACGTGTCGGCTGAAAGCCTTGCACTCCTTATAAGGTGCAAAGGCGTCCTGAAACTGATTGCCGTATCGGACAGCGTGTGTGTGCATGGGGCAGGGTATGAAATAAGGGATGGCCTGGCTTACAAAAACGGCGTCATCTACGGTTCACAAAGCACCATGCATGATTTGTTCGTGAACCTGGTCCGACATATGAGGGTACCGCTTTCCCAGGCGGTAGCTATGACCTCCGCCAATATTGCCAAGGCGCTTGGGCTGCCGCTTGGCGATATTCGCAGAGGGTACCGGGCCGATTTTTTGGTCATGGATGAAGAGCTTCATTTAAAAGCTGTACACACGGGTATGCAAATGGAATATTGCGCGCAAGGAGCGTGCATCTAAAATGAAAGGAAGGAACCATATGAAAATTGGCATCATCGGCTGCGGCACCATCGCCAATGCGGCACACATTCCCGCATATCTGAAAAATTCCGAGGCGGAAATCAAGTATTTCTGCGATATTTTGCCGGACCGTGCCCTTGCCGCGGTGGAAAAATATGGCTGCGGAAAGGCTGTTGCGGACTACCATGAGGTCCTTAATGACCCGGAAGTAGAGGCCGTTTCCGTCTGCACTCCCAACAATGTGCATGCCACTATCGCCATCGATGCTCTGCGGGCCCAAAAGCATGTGCTTTGCGAAAAACCTGCGGCGCGTACCTATCCTGAAGCGCTTCAAATGCAGGAAGTACAGCACGAGACCGGAAAAATCCTGAATATCGGCGTTGTCAACCGCTTCAACGACAACGTGAACCTGATCAAAAAATACATTGACGAAGGTAAGCTGGGAAATGTCTTTCATGTGTATGTCAGCTTCCGTGCCCACCGCTCCATCCCTGGCCTGGGCGGCGCGTTTACGACCAAGGCAATTGCGGGGGGCGGCGCGCTGATCGACTGGGGCGTTCACTTTTTGGATATCGTCATGTACTGCCTGGGCGATCCGCAGGTGAAGACTGTTTCCGGCGAGACCTTCTGCCGCCTGGGCAAGGATATGAAAGAGTATGTGTACACGGATATGTGGGCAGGACCGCCGGATTATGCAGGCATATATGATGTGGATGATTCTGTAACCGGCCTGATCCGCACCGAAAAGGCTGTCGTCACGTTAAACGGCGCCTGGGCGCAGAACATTGGCCAGGAAGAGATGTTCATTGATTTCATGGGCGACAAGGCCGGCATCCGCCTGCATTACGGCTCCGACTTTACGGTATATGGCGTGGAGAACGGCGCGCTGGTTTCTTATACCCCGAAAATCAAAGCCCGCAACCACTTTGAAAATGAAATCAACGCCTTTCTGCGCTGCATAAAGACCGGGGAAAAGCTGCCTTCCCATATTGATTCCGTCATTGTGACCACCCGGATGATGCAGGCAATTTACGATTCGGCACTTAAGCACCAGGAGATATCCCTGTAACGGATTACGCAAAAGCATCGGGAGGGATTGCGTTTGAAAATCGGCTTGATCGATTACTATTTGGACGAATGGCATGCCAATAACTACCCCGCCATGATCCACAAGGCGTCCGGCGGGAAGATGGAGGCTGCTTATGCCTACGCCATGATAGACAGCCCAATAGGTGGGCGCTTAACAGAAGCATGGTGCAGGGAAATGGGTATTGCACGCGTTAGTACCATTGAGGAAATCATTGAAAAAAGCGATGCGCTCATCGTGCTGTCCCCGGACAACTGCGAAATGCACGAATCCCTTTGCCGGCTTCCCCTTGCTAGCGGGAAGCGCACCTATGTGGACAAGACCTTTGCTCCGGATGGGATAACTGGCAGGCGTATCTTTGATGTTGCAGAAAAATCCGGCACGCCATGCTACTCCACTTCGGCGCTCCGTTTTGCCGCCGAATATAAAGGGATAGACGCACCTTCCATCCATGCCATAAACGCCTGGGGTCCGGGCAGATTTGAAACGTATGCCATCCACCAATTGGAGCCTGTGATGATGCTCATGAAGGCCAGGGCGAAAAGGGTGATGGCCTCTTACAGTAATGGCTGGATGAATTTGACCATTGCCTTTGAAGACGGGCGGTATGCTACGATCTCCTGCTTTGAATCGGGCGCTCCTTTTTCCATGAATCTTTGTATGGAGGATGGGAATCGGGTGGTAACGGTGGAATCTGATTTCTTCCAGGCATTTATACACGAGCTGTGCCTGTTCTTTGAAACCGGAAGGATCCCCGTGAGCCATGAAGAAACATTATCCATCATGGATGTGCGGGGAGCGGGGGTTGAGGCTTTGAAAACCCCGGATGTTTGGGTCAGCTTGTAGGATTTTCCGTAACCATGTTCCATGTATAAAAAGTAACTGAAGGTGCCTGTTTCGACAAGGCACCTTTTTTTATTGCTCCTTTTGAAATATATTTATCTTCCGTGTGTGCTATCATTGTTTAGGAATTTATATTTAGTTCATATTTTTCATGTATACTGATTCCGAATCATGGAAAAAAGATAAGGAATATAAATCGGGGGATATCATATGGCAAAGGTTATCGGCATTGATCTGGGGACGACCAACAGCTGCGTGGCGTATATGGAAGGCGGCGAAGCAGTAGTGATCCCCAATTCGGAAGGCGGGCGGACAACGCCTTCTGTGGTGGGTTTTTTGAAGGACGGCGAACGGGCCGTAGGCCAGATTGCCAAACGGCAGGCTGTGATGAACGGCAGCCGTACCATTACATCCATCAAGCGGCAGATGGGCTCCGATTACCATGTCAAAATAGATGGCAAAGAATATACACCCCAGGAAATATCTGCGGTCATACTGCAAAAGCTCAAGGTGGATGCGCAATCATACCTGGGGGAAGAAGTAAAGGATGCGGTGATTACCGTTCCCGCCTATTTCAGCGACAGCCAGCGGCAGGCAACCAAGGATGCCGGTAAAATTGCGGGGCTGAACGTGCTTCGCATTATCAATGAGCCGACAGCCGCGGCTTTGGCGTACGGCATCGATAAGGAACAGGCGCAGAAGATCATGGTCTATGACCTGGGCGGCGGCACATTCGACGTATCCGTGCTGGAAATCAACCAGGACGTGATCGAGGTTTTGGCCACCGCAGGCAACAACCGCCTGGGAGGCGATGATTTTGACGAATGTGTAACCGATTATTTGATTGCTGAGTTTAAAAAATCCAGCGGCATCGATGTAAGTAAAGATCTTGCCGCTATGCAGCGCATCCGTGAGGCGGCGGAAAAAGCCAAGATCGAGCTCAGCGCTGCGATGAGCACCGGGATCAACCTGCCCTTTCTTGCATCGGGGAGAGATGGGGCCAAGCATCTGGAATTGACACTCACCCGGGCTAAATTCAACGACCTTACCCGCCATTTGGTGGAGGCCACCATGGGACCTGTGAAGCAGGCCATGTCGGACGCCGGGCTCTCGCCCAAGGATCTTGGCAAAGTTTTGCTGGTGGGGGGCTCCACGCGCATACCCGCGGTACAAGCGGCTGTAAAGGAATATACGGGGTACGAGCCCAGCAGGGGCATCAATCCCGATGAATGCGTGGCGGTAGGCGCGGCGATTCAGGGCGCGGTATTAAGTGGCGAGGTCACCGGTCTTCTCTTGGTGGATGTTACGCCCCTGTCCCTTGGCATTGAAACTATGGGGGATGTTTTTTCAAGGATTATCGACCGCAATACTACACTGCCTGTGCAAAGAAGCCAGGTTTTTACGACCGCAGCCAACTTTCAGACGACAGTGGAAATTCATGTGCTGCAGGGGGAGAGGCAGGCCGCTTCCCAGAATAAAACCCTTGGCAAATTCAGGCTGACAGGCATCAGGCGTGCTATGCGGGGAATTCCGCAAATCGAGGTCACTTTTTCCATAGATACAAACGGTATTGTCCATGTGGCCGCCAAGGATCTTGGAACCCAAAAGCATCAGGAGATCACGCTTACAAACAGCTCCAACATGAGCAGTGAGGAAATTGACCGGGCTATCAGGGACGCGGAAAAGTATGCCAATGAGGACGCAAAGCGCAAGGAGCAGGCGGAACTTACAAACCGGGCCGAGCAGATGGTTTACGAAGCGAAAACCGCCGCCAAAAGAATGAAAGGCCAGGACAGGGATAAAATCACCGCTATGGCGGACCGTGTGAAAAAAGCGCTGGACGCAAAGGACACCGCGGAGCTTAAGGAGGCCTGCGGGGAACTTGAGCAGGCGCTGAACATGGCCGGGCACGGTGGGGATGTGATGCCGGACGGTGCGATGGACGCGGAGTACACCGCCGAAAAGACCAATGACAAGGATCATGAAAAATGATGTGCGAAGGAGGGACGCACGGTGTTCGGATATGTTACCGTTGATCCCGGCACTTTACCCAAAGACGCGCTTATGCGTTACCAGGGTATCTACTGCGGCCTGTGCCGCACCTTAAAGCAACGGTACGGCAACAAAGGGCGCATTACCTTAAGCAACGACATGACATTTCTTTCCATTCTGCTCAATTCCCTATACGAGCCTGATGAAATGGTAACCGATGGCTATTGTGTGTTCCACCCCGCCAAAAAGCAAACGTTTATTCAAACGGAGTTAAGCGTTTACGCCGCGGACATGAACATCGTCCTGGCCTATCACAAATGCATGGACAACTGGGCGGATGACCATAGCGCTGCGGGCCTTGCGCAAGCCAAGCTGCTTCAGGGCGCTTATCTTAAGGCGAAAGAACTGTATCCCGAAAAATGTGAGATAATCGCCCAAACGCTTTCGCATATCGGTGAACTGGAAAAGGAAAACATCGCTGGCGTCGACTGCCTGGCCAATCTGACTGCGCATATGCTGGGGGAGATTTACGTTGTGCGCAATGATTATTGGGCGGGTGCGCTGCGCTTGATTGGCGGGGCCATCGGCCGCTTTGTCTACCTGATGGACGCTTATGAAGACCTGCCGGCCGATATTCGGAAAAAGCGCTTTAACCCGCTGATTGAAATGAAAAATGAGGATCAGTATGAATTGACCTTAAAGGACAGCCTTTCCATGCTGATTGCGGAGTGTACCGAGGCTTTTGAAATTTTGCCGCTTGAAAAGGATGTGGATATTTTACGAAATATCCTGTATTCTGGCATATGGACGCGATATGAACAAATCCAGCAGAAAAACAAGCGCAAATTAAAGGATAAACTAAAGGAAACGGAGACGAAAGCATGAATGCTGATCCCTATGAGGTGCTGAACGTAAGCCCAGGTGCCTCCGAGGAAGAGATCAAGGCGTCTTACAGGAAGCTGGCCAAAAAATATCATCCCGACCTCAACGGGGGCTCTCCTGCGGCCGAGGCGAAAATGAGGGAAATCAACGAAGCCTACACACTGCTCATCAAGCAAAAGAAGGGTGACGGCGGGCAGAACGCGGGGTACGGTAGCCAGTCCTCTCCTTATGCAGGCGGGAGCCCCTTTGGGAACGCGGGTCAAGGGCAGCAGGGTTACGGCGGGTATGGCGATTTTGATTTCAATGATTTTTGGGAGATGTTTGGCGGAGGGTTTACACAGCGCGGCGGCTACAATCGGCAAGAAAGCCATGGCGCTGCCGATGAGCCCAGGTTTGCAAAGGTTATGCAGGCGGTGGAGGAAAGGCGATACCAGGATGCGCTTCACATGCTTGGTGAAATGAACAACCGCACCGCTTCCTGGTATTATTGGAGCTCCTGTGCCAATCTGGGGCTGGGAAACCGGATCGCGGCCATGAACGACGCCCGATCCGCAGTCAATATGGAGCCCGGCAATACGGAGTATCAAAACTGGCTTGCCCGCCTTCAGGCCGGCGGGTTCAGCTACCGGCAGACAGGGCAGCACTATGGCTTTCCGGGGCAGCTGTGCCGAAATCCCTGCCTTTCTTTGTGCTTGGCCAATATTCTTTGCAATTGCTTTTGCAATGGCATGCGCTTTTGTCCCTGCGTAACAGGGTATTGAGGAATAAATGGGGAGGGTTGAATGATCATGCCATTTTGGGAAAAGGTGAAACAGACAGTCCGGTCCTTTATGAACGAACGCTATGGCGGGGATGAGCTTTCCAAACTGCTTTTGTGGGGCGGATTTGCGCTGTATATCATCGGAAGCCTTGTGCGCGTGCCGCTGCTCATGCCTTTGGGTCTGGTAGCTTATGTTTTTGCGTTCTACCGGATGTTTTCAAAAAACATTGAGAAACGCCGGGTTGAGAACTTGCGTTATACAAATTTATTGAACAAGTGGAAGACCATTAGGAGCCAGGCGGCGGTACGGCGCCAAAACCGCAAGGAGTATAAATACTTCAAATGCCCCAAGTGCCATAGTTGGCTGCGCTTGCCCCATAAAGTGGGGGAGGTTACGGTCACTTGCGGCCGCTGCAAGAATCAGTTTAAGATGAAGGCGTAGTGAACTGTATTTTATCCATAAAGGGACCGTCTCTTATGAAGACAGTCCCTTTTTTAGTTGGGCAGTATAGGTGATCGTTTGATAAACCTTATCAGACATTTGGCTTCACATGAATACCTAAAGACACATCGCCAATATATGTATTCACATCAATCACCGTCATATCCGCAAGGGCTTCACGGGGCTGCAATTCTTCCACGCCTAAGATGCGGGGCGGAAGTATATCGCATGTAACGTTTAGTTCGGACAAGGTGGTCATGGCGTTGCCGCTGATGATGTTCGCGATTTCTCCCAGTGCGGAGGTTACAAACTCATCCACCTGGTCAAACTCCATGCCGCTCATGATATTGACCATTTTCAGCGTTGTTTCTCTGGGAAAGCGGTAATAGATATCCCCGGTGAGATCACCTGTGATTTCCACCGCCACCTGAATGTCGTCTTTAGCCTCTTGAAGGTTTAGTAAGGTATGCGGATCGCCGGCGGAGGCATCCAGGTCCAGCATCAGCTTAAACACTTCGCAGGTAGCTCTGGAGAAGGAAGGGTATAATGTATTGCTCATAGTGCCACTCCCTGCGCGTTTTTATATGCAGCGATTTTTTGATCTGTAGCTACCACGTGGTTGATCAGCCAGGCCAGTAATTTCCCGGCAAATTGCTGCGCCAGCGCCTCCTGATAGCCCTGCTTTTCATATTTCTCCGCAAAGGATACCACATAGTTGACCATATCCCTATGAACGGCACGGTGGCTGTCCAGGTCCGGGTATCCGATGCTCGCCTGATAGGCTTCTTCATCCCTGAAATGCACTACCACGTAATCTTTCATAAAAGACAGCGTCTCATTGACTTTGGATACCTTCTGCTCCCATTCCCCGGCAGACCTTAGCGTCTCCAGAAAATCGGTGACGCGCCGAAACAGCTCTTCATGCTGCTCATCGATAAGCGGAACGCCGATCTTGTACTTCTCTTTCCAGACCATTGCACGATCTCCTTTGCAAAAAAAGTATAGACACTTTATATATCGGCGGGAATAACGGAAAATTATGTTCTTCCATATTTTTATGCGACTTCAGTTTTAGTGTACGGTTTATACAAATCAGAATTTACCTCCTTCCGCCGCCTGCGGGCGGCACCGATATGGCTCCCTCTTGGAGGGTTAGGGTGCTGCCAATGTAGGAAGGCTTGGGGGAAGTCTAAAGTATAGATAGCAAAGCTTTATTTTCTGGGCAGTATCATAAAAAACCACCGGAAGGATCCGGCGGTTTCAGGGGGCAGATCATGCTTTATGCTATTGAACGGTTTCCTGATATGGTCAGGTTTACAACTCGGTGCGGCGTAATAAAGATCCGTGCGCTCATGCATACCTACACTTTGGGCATTTTGTTTTTTAGTATGGGCTGCTGCTGCCCCATGTTCATTACGGGAGTGCCGTCATGGAGGCTTTTGACGGTGGTGGCAACACGCTCTTCTGCATCGCCGCCGGTTGAGCCCCCCTCCACATAGCTTAAAATGCGCTTTTTCTCCGCGTCGGGTAAGGCTGTATACCGGTCCATGGCGGTCCGGTCCTGCATCAAACGCATGCCGAGCCCTATAGGCAGTTCGCCCTTGATGCTGTCAAGATCTCCGGGTCCGTCTTCCATCGTGCCATCCTCCTTTTCATGGGATTCAGTATCTCCGGTGAAAAGCCATTCCATTCCATCCCATATCATAGACTGCCGTTTTTCAGAAGGAAAGGTAAAATTGTACCGAACGATTTTCCAGATCATTCTTTCACACACCTTGACACTATACCGTCCGGACGGTATAATGTGATCATGAAAAAATCATCGCAGTACAACAAAACTCGGGAAGCAATTCTGGATGGGGCCAATCGTACTCTGATGGCGAAAGGAGCCGAGGGTTTCACACTAGAGGCGGTGGCCCAGGAGACTCCTGTCAGCAAAGGCGGGCTATTGTACCATTTCCCATCGAAAAATAGATTAATCGAAGGGATGATTGCCCGCTCTATTGCGCAGGTTGACGCAGCGCTTGCGGAGGAGCTTGAAAAGTCTGGCGATGACTATCTTGTTGCATATATCCGGGCATCATTTCGCACGATGGTGGAGCCGGAGCAGGTATCACGGGCGATTTTTTCAGCCATCGCCGGCGATGCGCATCTTCTGGAACCGCTGCGCGCACATTTTGAACGAATGCAGAAAGAAATCACCGCTGCGGCGTCTTCTGAGGAAGCCGGGACGCTGATCCGCTTATGTATGGATGGCTTGTGGTATGCGGAGGTGTATAACTTTGCTCCCCCGGAGCCTGGGCTTAGGAAGCGGCTACAGGAGACGCTTTTGAAGCTTGTCAGTGACAATCATTTTTTAAAGGACAAGAATGCATAGCATTTTTGAGGTACCGTTATGGAGATCATCCGCCTGAAACCGGAACAATTAAACCATGCTGCCAAAGTGGTGGCCGACTCGTTTTTTGATTACCCATCCCTTATTTTCTATTTTCCTGAACCCGGGCGGCGTGCCCGCTGGCTGAAGTGGTACATGGAGCGTGTTCTGAAAACTGCGCTTTTGTTTGGTGAGGTGCTGGCAACACAGGACCTGTCAGGAGTGCTGTTTGCATTACCGCCCGGCCGCACCAGGCTTGGGAACAGGGAATATATGAAGGCAGGATTTTTGGCGGCTCCCTTTGTGATTGGCCTGCGCCGGTACCCCGGCGTCTCGGAATGCGAGAATTACCTTGCAAATACGCAGGAAAAACTGCTTGCCGGCCGGCCTCACTACTATTTGTGGGGCTTGTCTGTAGATCCTGCAAAGCAGAAAACAGGATCAGGCACAGCGCTATTGAATTTCCTTCTCAAAAAGACGGATGCTGAAGGAATGCCCGTATACTTGGAAACCCATAAAAAGCAAAATGTCGTCTACTATGAAAAAAGAGGTTTCAGGTTGATCCATACGGATATAATTCCAAAACACGACCTGGATTTTTGGTCTATGATTCACGAGCCAAAATAGGCGGGAAAGCATAGTTTCCAATTCATATCCTTTCGTATTGACTATTTTACATGTTTCTGCTATCCTATCGGCAACTGAATAAAATGGCTGTGATGAGAAATAGTACGCGTTTTAAAGGCTTAAGAGAGAGGGCGGTTGGTGAAAGCCCTTTCCGGAAAATAGCGGAACCCATCTTTGAGCCGCGAACCGATGGAATCACACTCCGAAAGGTTTGCCGTGACCCTTACGAAAAAGGGAAGGCGTTTATATGACGCTGTGAGAGCAGGCTTTGCCTGAAATTAGGTGGTACCGCGGATAGATGTATTCGCCCTAAGTGTAAACTTGGGGCGTTTTTTTATGAAGGAGGAATTGCAATGAAGGTATCAAAACTGGTTGGAGAGCGGTTTAAACAGACTCCGTCCGACTGCGTCATCGACAGCCACATTTTCATGGTGCGGGGCGGGTACATGAAATATGTCGCGAACGGCATCTACACGCAGCTGCCAGTTTTAAAGCGCATCACCAGGAAGATCGAAGCAATTATCCGGGAGGAGATGGACGCTATCGATGGTCAGGAGGTTCTGTTCCCTGTGGCGCTGCCCGGATCGCTGTGGGAGGAATCCGGCAGGTTCGCGGGTGTCGGCAAGGAATTGCTGCGCTTTGAGGACAGGAACGGCCAGAGCATGGTTTTGGGCATGACCCACGAGGAGGCTGCCGTACATGCCATGCGCGAATACGGTACAAGCTATCAGCGATATCCATTCATGATCTATCAGATACAGACGAAATTCCGCGACGAGGCGCGCCCAAGGGGTGGCCTGATCCGTGTGCGGGAATTCACAATGAAGGACGCATATTCATTCCACACATCGCAAAGCGACCTGGACGAATATTATTGGCTCTGCCATGAGGCGTATTTGCGTATCTTTAAGCGTGTGGGGCTGCCGGTTGTCTCTGTGGCGGCGGATTCGGGCATGATGGGCGGCAGCGTTTCCCACGAGTTCATGTATCTGACGCCTGTGGGGGAAGATTCCATCGCCATCTGCGATAGCTGTGGGTTTAGCGCGAATGTTGAGGCAGCGGAGAATATCGTTGATTATGCAGCCTGCAAACTGAAAAGCGGACTGCGGAAGGTATCGACGCCGGGCATCAAGACCATTGACGATCTTTGCGGATACCTTGGCGTCTCGCCAGAAAAGATCTTAAAGGCGGTGGTCTACAAGATGCAGGCGGACGGCAGGCTGGTGATACTGTTTACCCGCGGCGATATGGAGGCAAACGAAACAAAGATTACAAATTTTATTAGGGGAGACATCATTCCCGCCACCATCGAAGAAGGCGACGATCTAGCGGCCGGGTTCATTGGCCCCTATAAACTGAGTGCGCGGGACGCCATCGTGCTTTTCGACCGCTCACTCAGTGGAGCGAACGATCTTATATGCGGGGCAAACGAGAAGGATGCGCATTATATGGGCTTTAATCCAGAGCGCGACTTGGGGAAGATAGAGTACCGCGACTTTTCAAAGATCCGCGCGGGCGGCATATGCCCAAAGTGCGGCAAGGCTGGCGTCCGCATATCCCGCGGAATTGAAGTCGGCAACATTTTTCAGCTGGGTGACAAATACACAAAGCCCATGAACATGACGTATGACGCCGCGGACGGCAGCGTGTTACATCCCCTCATGGGCTGTT
This sequence comes from Bacillota bacterium, assembly GCA_023416585.1. Classification (GTDB taxonomy): domain Bacteria; phylum Bacillota; class Clostridia; order Christensenellales; family Aristaeellaceae; genus JAEWAH01. The sequence continues at coordinate 74,487 of JAEZHM010000089.1, read as the reverse complement.
ATGGCATTGGCGTAGGAAGGCTGGCGGCAGCGGTGTGCGAAATGCATCACGACGGGAACGGACCCGTCTGGCCTGTATCTATCGCACCCTGGCAGGTGGAGATTTGCTGCGTTCGCGCGGATCAGGAGGATGTACGTTCGTGCGCCGACAGTTTGTATGAAACACTGACGGCGGCAGGTGTTGAGGTGCTGTACGATGACAGGCCGGTAAGCGCCGGCGTGATGTTCTCTGACGCGGATCTGTTTGGCATACCGCTGCGCGTGATCGTAAGCCCAAGAAATATACTGAACGGAGAAGTAGAGATCGTATCGCGGGACAAGGCGACGCGGAAGCTGGTGCCGGTTCACGATGCCGTGGAGGCGGTACGCAGCATGGTGGCGGAGCTTATAGGGCAATTTAAGTAGCTTTGCTGCCAGCCTTGTGTTCCTTTTGGCCTGTCCCTTGTACAGGCGCGCATATTCGCCTTCCCGCTTTTATCCCTTGATCGCACCGATCATAACGCCTTTGGTAAAGTATCTTTGCACAAAGGGATACACTACTATAATCGGCAGAATGGAAACGATGATGGAAGCATATTTATACTGCTCCGAGGCCACCGTACGGCTGATGCCGATCTGAACGCCGCCCATAACATCCTGCTTGAGCTGTACCAGAATTTTGTACAGGTATATTTGAAGCGGCTGCAGTTTGGCGTTGTTGAGCAGCACCAGCGGCCAGAAGTAGCTGTTCCAATGGCCTACTGCGTAATACAGCGTCAGCACCGACAGGATAGGTCCCGACAGGGGGAGAATCACACGCAGAAGGATTACAACGTCGTTGGCCCCGTCGATCCTGGCGCTCTCCACAAGGCTTTCGGGAAGTTGTTCATAAAAACTCCGCGCGATGATAACATTCCAGGCGCTTGCCGCAAAAGGCAGCAGCACAGCCCAGCGCGTGTTGTATAAACCCAGGTTGGAGATTAAAAGAAAGAGTGGGATCATTCCGCCGCCAAAGAACATGGTGAAAGTGATCAAAAGCGAAAGCTGCCTGCGCAATACAAACTGGGGCCTGGATATGGCGTAGGCGATAAGTACGGTGACGGTCAGATTAAGCAGGGTGCCCGCCACGGTATAAAAAATGGTGTTCCCATAGGCGGACCAAATGTTTTTGTTGGAAAATACCAGCTTGAGACCGTCCAGCCCGATCCCCTTGGGAAAGAAGTAAACATCCCGCTTGAGCACGTGCTCAGGTGCGCTGATGGACATGGCAAATGTGTACAGGAAGGGATAAAGGGCGACGATGGCGGCAAAGACCAGCACAAGCGCCATAATACATTTGCCAATCCGTTCGCCCAGTGTCATTTTATGAATATTGGAAAGCATCATCTTCCTCCTCTCTACCAGATGCTGGAGCCGGTCAGCCGCCGGGACAGCGTGTTGGCCATGATGAGCATGAGGATGTTGATCACGGAATTGAACAGGCCTACCGCGGCGGAAAAGCTGTATTGCAGCGACTGCAGGCCCATGCGGTACACATAGGTTGATATCACATCCGCCGTCTCGTATGTGCTGGTGTTATATAGGAGAATGATTTTTTCAAAGCCCACGCTCATAATGTTTCCAACGCTCAGGATCAGCAGGATGATGATTGTGGTTTGGATGGAAGGCAGAGTGATATGTATCATCTGCTTCCACCGGCCCGCACCGTCAATGCGCGCCGCCTCATACAGCTGTTGGTCCACGCCGGACAACGCCGCCAGATAGATAATGGAGTTCCAGCCGAATTCCTGCCAAACCCCCGAGGTGACGTATACGGTCCTGAAGTATTGCGGCTGGCCAAGGAAGTTGATAGGGCTGCCGCCCAGCGCCTTGATAAGGGTATTGATGATGCCGTTGGCCGGTGATAAAAAGTTGATGATCATGCCGCAGGTTACAACCAGCGAGATAAAGTGCGGCAGATAACTAACCGTCTGCACCGTGCGCTTAAAAGTTCCCTCGCGGAATTCATTGAGCATCAGCGCAAATATAATGGGCAGCGGGAAACCCCAAAGCAAGCTGAGCAGGCTGATGATAATGGTATTGCCTAACAGGCGGGAAAAATAGTAACCGCCAAAAAACTGCCTGAAGTGTTCAAAGCCCACCCATGTGCTGCCCCAAATGCCCTTTCCCGGCGTGTAATCCTGAAAGGCAATCAGCATCCCGTACATGGGATAGTAATGGAAGACCAGAAAATAAGCAACGGCCGGCAATGCCATCAGAACCAGATATTTATCGCGAAGCATGTGGCGCCAGAAATTCTGGCGCCACAGCTCCCTGCCGGCTTTGCTTACACGCATGCCTGCAGTCATTTTGTTCACCTCATGCCGGAGCGGTCAAATTGAGCCTGCTTCACTGCCTGCAGATTATCAAGCCCGATGGATTTCAAGGTTTCCACATAAGCGTCAAACCCGTCAAGCGACTGCGCGCCGGTGATAAATTTGGCAATGCTTTCATTTGTAAAGGTGCGAAGGTCAGGTTGGATGCGGTCAACAACCGCCTGCTCCTCTTCGGTAGCCATCATGGCCGGGAAGGATTCCACACGCTTTGAAAGCAGCTCTTCCGCATAGGGAATGGCCGGGGAGCCGGCGTTGAGCGCAACATAGACTTCCGCGGGCGTGCGCACCAGAACAGTATTGGCGATGCCCAGGCTGCGCAGCGCATTGTACGGATCGAGTCCGTCGGGGTTTTTGAGCACGAAGTCAGTAAAATATTTTTGCCCATTGGCATCCACATCATAGGTAACGCCCTTGATGCCCCATTCGGTGAAGGTGATGCCTTCCTCGCTGCCCCATACGAAGTCCAGCCATTTGATTGCCAGCACGGGATCTTTGCAGTCGCGGGTGATACCATAGTGGCTCCAGGTGGCGGAGCGCTTAGTGAGCAGCGGCCTGTCACCCGTCATCGGAGGTACGACCAGCGTATGGCTGCCCTTGACGCCGGCGGTGGCCAGCAAGCCGTCATACTGCGGTACGCGCTCGGAAAGGTGGGAGAAGGAGCCGACTACATCCGTGGCCACCAGGGACTGGAAGTTGGCTTCATCCCGGGTCATTTCCAGGTCGATCAGGCCTTCTTCATACCACTTATGCATTTCTGTGAGGAAATTGCGGAACGCTTCTGTGCCATAGGCGTAGTACACCTTGCCGCTTTCATCATACCACCACTCGCTGCCGCCTACCGGCAGGCCGTAAGCGCCAAGGAATACCTTGAGAATGTCGCCCACTTCGGATGCCAGACCGCTGAAGGGTACGGTGGGTGCGCCGAACGCGGTGCCCGTGTAGCCTTTGAAAGCCGTCAGCACGTTGTGCCAATCCTCAATGGTTACCGGCATTTGAAGGCCCAAAGCATCCAGCCAGTCCTGGCGGATGAAAAGCGCGTTCTGCACGACCATGTCGTTTACAAACATGGGTGAATCGGCGATGGAATAGATCTTGCCGTCGGGGGCAGTTAAAAGGCCCTTGAGCGCCGGATTTTCGTCAAGCACCTTTTTGATGTTGGGCGCGTACTGCTCGATCAGGTCATCAAGCGGGATGATCATACCGTCGGTTGCCAGCTTGAATACGCCTGTGCCGCCCCAGGATGGGGGAACCAGCATGATGTCGGGAAGCTGCTGGCCGGCGGCAACCCTGGGCTGCATGGCCGTGTCATAGTCTGAATTGGCTTCCCATTTGATGCTTACTCCGGTTGCTTTTTCGATTTCCTGCCAAACGGGCAGGTTGTCGTTCATGGAAACGGCCGAGTACCAGCCTTCCAGACAAGCAAGGCTCAGTGATTTCCCCTCGCCAAAGGGTGCGGCGAGGGCGCTTACGGTGCCCAGCAATAGCATCAGGGCAAGCAGGCAGCAGAGCATTTTCTTCATTGGGATAATCCTCCTTTTTTTGCCAGGCCGGTTTGGGTTCGGCCTTCTTGAGCGGAGCGTAACAGACGTGCATACGGCGCGTCAACGAACAATCAATGTAACGCATTCAAATCTTGAAAGGCATCCCGAACAAAATAATACGCACATACAAAACTTGAGGTATTCTTTGGCTATACGGTATGGTCCCTGCCGTGTGCATTTTCTCGGTATTGGGAAGGTGTAAGACCCGTATATTTCTTGAACAGCCGGCGGAAGGTGACGTCATTATCATAACCGGCTGCATGAGCCACGGCCAGGATATCGGTCTGAAGGTCACGGGCTAAAAATGCGCAGGCATATTCAATCCGGAGCCTGTTCACCAGATTTAAAAAGTTTTCCCCCCGCTGCTCGGAGAAGAGGCGGGATATGAGTGAATTGGATACACCAAAGGCGTCTGCTACCATGGTCAGAGAGAGGGAGCTGTCGTACAGGTTGGCCTGTACATAGGCAAGGATATCTTCCAGCCTGGTAGGTGTGGCTTGGATCCGGGCCTTGTACACAGCGCCTGCCTTCCCCAAGTAGGTGCGCACCTGGGTGAGCAGTTTTTCCAAAGGCTCATCATCCTGCCATTCCACAAATGGATTTTCGGAAAGGTTGCCTTCGCATAGAAGCTTCATTACATCCAGGCGGATATTGAACAGAAAATTCCTCAGCGATGCGTATGTGGCCTGATGCTGCGCGGCGTTGTGCCTGTAAAGCTTATCGAATACTTCTTCAGCCTGTAGTCCGTTGCCGTTTCTAACAGCCTGCAAAAGCTTGTATTCCATATCCTGCGGCAGGTAATAGCCGCCCTTGCTTAAGAGTGCCGCGTCGTAGCGCAGGATCCTGAACCCCTCGCTGACCAGCCGGTAGTCCCTGGCAGCCTGAGCCGTTTTGTAAGCACGGGCAATCAGGGTTTTGTTATCCACCATTTCACCAAGGATGGCACAGCAGTGCGGGAACCGTTCCAGCATCAAGGCGATCCTGTTTTCAAGCGCCTGCTTGTCCGCCACGCAGATAAGCGCGGTAGGAACATCGCTTAAGCGGCCGGCTGCCGCAGCGCTTTGAGGATCCTTTACAGCAAGCAGCTGCTCCAGGGCCTGCATATCCGGTTCCTCACCGCTCTTTCCATACATGGGCATCATCAGGCACACGCAGTAATACGGCCATTCCTTTGTAATGTCCAGCACGCCAAGCGCCTTATCCATTTCCTGGGGGGTGATGGTGTCCCTGGTGAGCAGCGCCTGAAGGCCTGCCGCCCTCGCCATGGGCTGGCGCTGCATAAGCTCCGCCTTTAAATGCGCCCGCTGTTCATGCAATTGCGCGATACCCTTTTGGATCGCGTCATATTCGTTAATGAACCGGCTGCCGCTGTCTTCCGCGACACCAAACATGCGCATGATGCGTTCGATGGGCGTAAAGAACCTTCGGGCGATCAGCAGAGAGAAAAGCATGCTGATCAGCCACATTCCGGCCGCCACGACTAAAAGGATGTTGCGCACGCTGGTCGCGCCGGTAAGCACGATGGATTCGGGTATCTCTATGGCAAATGTCCAGCCGGTTTTTGCGGAAACGCCTTGAATACTGCGCTTTTCGCCTATAACAGGCGTGCCCTTTGCAAGAAAGGGCTCTGAAGCTGCCTGCCCGAATATTTTCAGCATAGCCTCCTGCGTTCCGGTAGCAATAAGCTGCGGGCGCAGGAATTGATATAAGTTTTCATGATGAAGCACCACAAACATGGCTGCGGTGATCCTTGTGGTGGTGCCATCCTGAAGCGGATAAATCAGCAGCGTGCCTCGGTTGTCCACGCCGTATTTCTTGATGTTTACATCCTCCTTTTGAAAAAAGCGGCCAAGAACCAGCTGTCTGGCCAGGCTTTTCCATTCCTCCCGCCCAAATCCGTCCACCACTACCGCATTGCCCGCCAAAAAGGAAAAATCGCTTTTGCCGTATGCGGCGATCACCAAATCTTTCTGAAAAAAAGTCACGCCGATTTCTGAAATCAGCGAGTTGGTTTGCCTGAACGTTTTCATCTGCTGCTGATATTCGTACAGGCTGTAATCACTCACGCGGTTTTTATCAACGGTGTTACCTTGCATAAACATGATGCGGCGTACCCATGCGGTGCTGGACAATTGCACGGCGACTGCCTGCAGATGCTCCATCTCCCTGTCGAACATGCGCACAACACTGTTGATATTGGCCTGATAGGTTTGAGCGGCATAGCCGGATACCACGCTGGTCACCCAGTAGGAGCCAGCCAGCGCCAGCACAAACAGCGAAACGGAAATCAAAAGCCAGATGCTCAGCATTGCCTGCACCCGCCCGCGGCCGCGCTGCTTCCTGAGAAACTGCATCCTGTTTCCCTCCTTCGCGCTGCATGCTATAACGATCATAAGTATTTACAGTGTAACTGTTCAGCCGGGCTGTTGCAAGCGTTGCCTGCATTTTCAAGGCTTTTGCAAGGATTGTATGTTCATAAAGGACTATCGGTTGTGAAGGAGGACCAACAGGGATATAATGGATCGAAAATGGGCAGGGGCCTGCCCTTTAGTCTGTGAAGGAGGACTCTTATGAGCAAGGAAAGGGCTGTTTTTCCGCCGGAAAACGGTGGCTGGCGAAAGTATGAGGGCAATCCCGTATTGGGGAACGAGCGGCTGGGAACATGCTTTGATATTTATGTAATGGAGGACGAAGGCGAATACCGCATGTACTTCTCCTGGCGCAACAGAAAATCTTTGGCGGTTACCACAAGCTTGGACGGCATTACCTGGGGCGATCCCCGCATTATTTTAGAACCCAGGCTGGAGACTGGCTGGGAAGATGACCTGAACCGCAATTGCGTTGTAAAGCGCGGGGACGGCTATCACATGTGGTACACGGGGCAGGCCCACGGCCAGTATAGCTGGATCGGTTATGCCACCAGTCAGGACGGATTTCACTGGAAACGCATGAGCGACCAGCCGGTGCTTTACAGCGAGCGCCCCTATGAGGGGGAGAGCGTCATGTGCCCCTGTGCACTTTGGGATGAGCAGGCGGGCCTGTGGAAGATGTGGTATTCTGCAGGAGAAACATACGAGCCCAACGTGATCGCTTTTGCTACAAGCAAGGATGGCATGCACTGGGACAAGCTTCCCGCCAACCCCATCTTCCCGCCGTCCCGTAAGCATGTGTATGAGCAGGAGCGCGTGGGAGCTTGCCAGGTGCTTATGCGTGACGGATGGTATTATCTATTTTATATCGGCTATGAGGATATCGATACGGCGCGTATATGCCTTGCCCGTTCTCCCGATGGCCTCACGCGCTGGCAGCGTCATCCGCAAAACCCCATCATCTCCTCTACCCCAGGGTCTTGGGACGCGGACGCTTGCTACAAGCCCCACGTGGTATGGCAGCCTGAAAACCAGCGCTGGCTGCTATGGTATAACGGCAGGCACAAGGCGCCGGAATATATAGGCCTTGCCATCCACGATGGCTATGACCTGGGCTTTTAATGAAGTGTCACATGAGCAATTATCTTTAAATGGCATTGGAAGGAACGAAAAGCATATGCCGCAGCACACGACAAGGGAAGCGCTCAAGAGATACGTAGCATCCTTTAACAGCACTGATGAAGAAACCGTTGTTGAAGCCATCCCCAACGCGCAGGCGGAGGAATGGCTGATGGCGAGCATCCCCCGTGTGCTGCTGCCGGAACCCATGCTAGAGCAGACTTATTACTTCCGCTGGTGGACATTCCGCAAGCATATCAAGCATACGCCCGACGGGACGGTGATCACCGAATTCCACCCTGATGTCCCCTGGGCCGGCAAGCACAACACCATTGTGGCATCGGGCTGCCACCATATCGACGAAGGCCGGTGGCTTCGCGACACATCCATACTGGATGAATATATCACTTTCTTCTACCGGGGCGGCGCGTCCCCGCGATCCTACAGCAATTGGCTGGAGCACGCGGTGCTTGGGCTGTGTGAGGTGCGCGGCGATTTAAAGTTGGGCGTTGAGTTGCTGCCAGATATGTTGAAGAATCATGCGGGCTGGGATGAGACCAATTTGCATGCAAGCGGCCTGTACTGGTCCAACGACGACCGGGACGCCAGCGAGTTCTCCATCAGCGGCAACGGACTGCGCCCTACGCTCAACTGTTATCAATTTGCAAATGAAAAAGCTATCGCCGCCTTCGCCGGCCGCAAGGGGGAACTTGTAACGGCGGACGATTTTGCCATGCGGGCCAAGGTTCTGGGCAGAAAGATCAATGATGTGCTTTGGCGGGAGGAGGACCGGTTTTATAAGGTTCTCCCAATGGAAAGCAGGGATGACCGTATGCCCGAGGGCCCTGTAGACCCAAGGCGCAATGCCAGGGAGATATGGGGTTACCTGCCTTGGCTGTTCGGCGCAGCGCCGGAAGGGCGGGCGGATGCTTTTAGTTTGCTTCTGGATATGAATGGTTTTCGCACCGCCTGGGGGATGACCACTGCCGAAAGGCGTCATCCGGGGTTTGGTTTGTTCTATACGGGGGAGGAACTTAACGCCTGGCGGTTAAGCCGGGATGAAAGACCCGTTGGCCCAAAGGGGCATGAATGCCTGTGGAACGGCCCAACCTGGCCCTTCTCCACCTGCATGGCGCTCAAGGCTCTTTCCAACCTTTTGGTTTCGGGGGAAAAGCAGGAAGCAGTTAACGCTTCCGACTATCTGCATCTTCTGACGCAGTATGCCCAGGCGCATGTGCGCAAGCTGGAAAACGGCTCTTTTATTCCCTGGCTGGATGAGAATATGAACCCCGATACCGGCGATTGGATCTCAAGAACACGCCTAATGGCCTGGGAGGATGGCCATTGGTCCAAAGATAAAGGCGGGTATGAGCGGGGTAAGGATTACAACCACTCCACGTATTGCGATCTTGTCATCGGCGGTCTTTTCGGCGTAAGGCCCGCGCTGGATCATGTGCGCATCGCACCTTTGTTCCCTGCCCAATGGCCCTATGCACTGATGGAAGACCTGATGGTACACGGCCATAATATAAGCATCCAGTATGAAAACTCTTGCCTTGGCGGGGATGGATACCGTATTTTTGTTGACCGCGTGTGCGTTTTTCGTGCGCAGACGCCTCAGCCGTTTGAAATTGAGCTGTGACATTTTAAGCGGGAATAGTCATGTAATGAAACCGGGATACATTATCCGTTTATCGATGCTACACTTGCGCAGCTAATAACACTATAAGCCATCCCCCAAGGGAGTAGTCAAGTCTTCATATAAAGAATGTTTTTAAGCAGTGAAGAAATGTCTTAAATGCTGCTATAGTGAGGACAAAAAGCGCATGGATGAACGCAAGGAGGTTTGACTATGAAAGAGCTGCCATTCAAGATCGGCGTATACGCGCTGATCATCGACTGCAAGGATCAAAAGACGCTCAGCGCATTCTACAGTAATCTGCTGGGGTGGGATGTTGTATACGAAGATGAGAGTTGGAGTTCCATTCTTTCGCCCGATGGCCTCAAAATCGCCTTTCAAAGAACCGAGGAGTACGCTCCCCCTGTATGGCCCGGCGAAGTTGGGAAGCCGGGGCAGATGATGCATTTGGATTTTCAGGCCAAAGATCATGAGGCGGCGGTTCAGCACGCGCTGAGCCTGGGCGCCAGGAAGACTTCAGATCAATTCTACGGTGACGGCTGCGTTACCATGCTGGACCCGGAAGGGCATCCGTTTTGCATACTGAGAGAGGAACATTAAGGTTTAGAGGTATACAATAGGGGGATCAACAAAAAAGCTTGACGGCGAGAATAAGGATAATCTCTACGGAAGCGGCTTACCAGATCGGCGCAGAAAAGCATATGATCGTTCTTGCCGACTTTGGCACAGGGGCATTCTATACCATCCCAATGCATGTAACAATGGCGGATTAAGAATACAAGGGCAACTGAAGAACTGCATAAGAATGCATCAGCCAGGGAGGACGTTTACAAGAAGTAAGCGTCCTCCCTTGATATATAAACCTCCGGCAATGCAGCTCGCCAGGCTTAAAAAGTGACATCATGACTTTAACATATATGCCGGCGGCTTTTTGCGTGCAGAAAAGTCTATGATGGATTCCAGCCAAAGATGATGATATACATCAAAGGATTTTAGCGTATGACGAAAGGGGAAACAAAAGTAACCCTAAGGTTATCGTTTTTACGAATGTATCACGAGTTCTGACTCCCGGCTGATAATGCTTTGCATTTCGCCATACTTGCGCTCCATATCCAAAACCAATTGGAGCTGTGTGCGGCAGCGGTCCAGGTTGTGCCCAGGGCGGTGGATGCGGAAATAAACGTCCCCTTCCAGGTGGTCGGTGAGAAAGCGCAAGCCGCATTCCAGCGTTATCAGCTTGGCCGCAAGCGGCAATGTTTCAATCTCCAGGGGCGTGAGGCTTTTGCCGCAAGCAGAGAGGAACCCCCTTGCATACGCTTCAAACATCGGCAGGGACATGCTGACGCGGCTCAGATCCCTTTCGTCCTCCGCTGCGGTGGATGCACCAAAGCGGATGGAATCGCCAAAGTCATTGCCGCACAGCCCGGGCATGACAGTATCTAGGTCGATGACGCAAAGAGGTTCATGGGTTGTTTCATCCAGCAGCACGTTGTTGAGTTTTGTGTCGTTGTGGGTGACCCTAAGGGGCAGCTGGCCGTTTTTTTGCATACCGACCATAATGCCTGCTTCCTCCTCGTGTGCAAGGAAAAAGTCAATTTCCGGCTTCACATCCCCGGCCCTATGTGCGGGGTCGGCGCTTAATACCTCATGAAATTTTCTGTAGCGGCTGACGGTATCATGAAATCCTGGAATGGTTTCGGAAAGTTTATCTGCGGGAAAGTCGGAAAGCATGTTTTGAAACCGGCCGAAGGCGACCCCGCTTTCTTGAAACTCCTCCGCCGTACTGGCCGACTCCAGGCAAACGCTGTCCTTGATGAATACACACACCCGCCAATATTCCCCCTGTTCATCTACCGCATAGAGTGCGCCGTCCAGGGTGGGCATAAGCCGCATCACGTGTCTTTCATCAGGATCCTTGTTCCACAGGTGGTCTGTCACAGCCTGGATATTGCTCATCAGCGCGGGAACGTTGTGGAACACTTGGCGGTTGATCTTCTGCAATATATAACGTGCGCCCCTGTCGGTTTCCAGCAAAAACGTGGTGTTGATATGCCCGCTGTCACAGGGGCTTAACGAAATGGGCTGGCCATCCAATACAAATGCAAACGCCATTTTTTCCATTTTCTCTATATCTGCCTTTCATGATGAATATACGCTTTACTATATGAAACAAAAAACGGATGGAAAAGTCAAGATGTCTTGCGCAAAACGAAAAATAAACCCCGCAAAAGTCATCGGCGGTGAAGCAACCTGGCTGGTTTTGGCAGCCAGGTTGCTTCCATTCGTTCATGATGACAAATGCGGGATTAATACCACTTCAAAACCGGCATTAATCAGTTTATGACCGCTCCTATTGATAGACCTCCACTTCGTACAGGGAATACCCCCACTGGAACGCGCGCTTTGTCATATAGACTCTTACATACCGCGCCAAAACGGGAGTAAATTTGATTTCTTCCACCTTTCCCCTGCCCTTTCTTGTTTCGTACGCATCCGCCCAGGTTGTATTGTCCAGGGAGACTTGCAGCTTGTATTCTCTGGCATAGGAATATTCCCAGGTCAATTTGACGCGGTTGATATCATAGGCCTCTTCAAGGGCCACGCTGATCCAGGAGGGGTCTTTGTTCCACTCAGACGACCAGCGGGTGACGGTATCACCATCCACGGCCTTCTTGGCATAGTTGGTGTATTGCGTCTCGGTGGAGGAGACGCAGGCAGGCTTTTCAAAGGCCAGGTTCCCAGGCTGCTGTACGCCGTACACCGGTTCTTCCACCACTTCCTCCGCTTCTATAGGATAGGTTTGCGTATCGGTGATTTCGGGCGCGTTATCCCCAACCAGGGTGTAATGCAGGGTATGGTCCGCGTACAGGCTGTCAAAGGGGCCGATGTCAGTTGTGGAAGGCGCGCCGCCTATGCCCAGGGCGCCCAGCGGCGTGCGGCCGCCCGTATAGTAATTGGTGTTGGCAAAACGCAGGGAGGGCAAAAGACCCGACGGGTCCAGTACGGCAAGCGCCAGGGTATAGGTCCCCTTGGGCAAGTCATTTGGCAGCTTGAAGCTGTCCCTCACCGTATAGGTATTGCCGGGATGCCAGTTGCGGATATCCACATGTACATACCCTGTCCAGACAGGTTGGCGATTTTGGTCTAGTAAACTTACCTCCACCGGCCATTGGTAGTAAAAAGGCGCGCTGCCCACATTGGATACGGTAAAGTCAAGGTCCAGCGTTCCACCGGGTGTAACTGTGCTTTCGTAGGATGCCTGATGTATTACATACCGGTATCCCAGTGCCTTTTGCATCCGGGCGGCGTTGGGAGCGACCTTGGGGTCAGCTGCGGTATATTCTGCGATCCAACCCAGGCTGGAGGCATGCATCCTTCTTACCCAATCGATGACGTAGTCGGTGTTTTCTTTACTGCGCAGGGTTCCGTTGGGGCTGCCGCCAAGCTTTAATTGGTTGCCCCAGTCGTAGGCCGTTTCGCCGCTGATCATTTGCGTTTTCCAGACTTTGCGCAGCATCATGCCCACGCCGCCGGATACGTCGTCCGGCAGGGCGAAGGAATCCCAAATGAAGCCCACATCATAATCCGTAAAGGTTTCCGGGTAGCGGGCCATGATCTTTTTGTGGGGGAACGCTTGTGTAAACGCATCCCCCAGTGCCTTTTGGAAATCCTCGGGGATGCGGTCCCTTCCATCCTGCAATTTGAGAGGGGATATGTGGTGCTCGGGGAAGTTCGCTTTGTCATACAGGCTGGTGCAGTCCATCAACAGGCCCTTTTTTGCAAAGTCCACAAAGTTGTTGGAATGCATCCAGAACACGTCGGGCATACCGCCTTCAGCCGCGGCGCCAAGCACCTGCCAGTACTCGTTCCAGGGGGTGACGCTTTAGCTGATGGACACACCGGGGTGCTGGGCGACATAGGCATCTACCAACGCCTGCATGCCTTCCTGCTGGTTGGCATCCCAGAAGGCGAAGGTGATTTCGCCCTTGAGATCTTCCGCCATGGCGGGGACCGCCGTCATCGCGGCAAGGAGCATGCATACGCACGCCAAAGCCAGAATATGCCTCTTCATAAAAAACCCTCCTATGCTGTTTTCTCACGGCCAAATTAGCCCGCGAAGTTGCTTTCAGTATATTTTTTCGGGCTGACTGCCACAAGAAAGATGGTTATTGAATCCTGTTTCTGTATTACTGCCTTTGGCAGGATTCATGGAAATGGTGGGCGGCATAAAGGTATATGGAAAAATATTCTGTTACTTTATTCCTTAATAAGAAAACCACCTATGGCTGTCCAAACCTCAAGGATTTGGATGTCACAGGTGGTTTCATTTGGCATTGCAGCATCATTCCCGATTGCTTGACCAGCCTTGACGACACCGCGGCGCTCAGGGGAGTCTCTGTCTTAACCGCCAGAGCCATTGCCTTATTATCGCGGCGTGACACAAAAGGAATAGGCTCAATACAGCCTGATTTCAAATATCCGGGCCGAGGGGTGGCCATGGGTGGCACCGACCAAAATGGTCAGGCTGTCGGCTGTAACCTCCTGGGGCAAATCGATCACGTTCAGGCGCTGGCAGTTGCCCAGCACCTGCTTTTCAAATACCGTTTCCCCATCCCGCGCAAGCACAACCATATAGTCCCTCACCAGTTCCTCAGGCATGGCCGGGCATTGCCTGTTCCTGACGATGGCCGTGATGGAGGGCATAATCTCCCGGCTCAGGTTGGGGTCAAAGGTCAGGCGGATTTGGCGGATGGTCGCTCTGCTTCCAAGGTCCAGCTTGATCCATGCCTCGCCTTGATCCAGGGGCGCGGATTCCCACGCGTTTTCGCTGCCGCCAACGGTGCGGGCCACGCCGTTTATTACGTTGTCCGCCTCCCGGCCGGGCATCTGGGAGGAGCAGGATACCTTCGCGCCCCTGGCAAAATCCTTCGGGTCATGATTGGCAAAGCCGGGGATGAAGCAGTCCTGCTTGAGCAGCGTCTGCTGCAGTTCCTCCATATGATCGGCCACAGCCAAGGGCGCGATGCCGTACCTGACGGCCATGGCCGCCGCTGTGCCTACCGCCTGTCCGCCCACGGCGCAGGTGCCCATCACCCGGGCACTGCCAAAGGCCATTTTGGAAGCGGAAATATTGCGGCCCGCCAGTAGCAGGTTGCTTAATCCTTTGGGGCAGTAGGAGCGGTAGGGAATGGTGTAGCAGCCATCAAAGTTCAGAATGCGGCTGGGCAGCTTGTCAAAATCCATGATGCCGCCGCGCACATGCTCGTCCATGGGCCAGCCGCCGTAAGCCACGGCATCCTCGAACACCCGGTTTTCCCGCACATCCAGCTCGTTTAAGGTGTATTCCCCCAGCAGGCGCCGGCTTTCCCGGTAACCGGGGATGAAGCCTACCCAGGCCAGGTCGTGGTTTTGCGCTCCGTGGTCCGATACGTTTTTGATATGATCCCACACACCGTACACGCACTTGACCAACTCATCCCGGATCGTTTCCCCGTTAAGGATGATGTCGTCATACTGGCCGCCAAGTTCGATCCACCAATACCCGGAATCCAGGTTGTAAAATTCAGGCAGGTTCTTGGCCGCCCCGGCCACAAATTCCGCTGGCTTGCCCATGTCGGCCAGGGAATGCACTTGATCCACGTGGACGCGGTATTTAAGATCCTCTTCGCTGAAGGTATAGGCCCAGTCCGGTTTGATGAAGGGCACCGAACGCCCCCTGTCCACCGCCTGAAAAAGCAGCGTGTTGCCCATGGTGTCGTCGTTGGGCGCAAAAGGTGCGTTGGGTTCGTTGTACGATGCCATGCCCTCGCTGCCCATGCGGTATTCAGCCCCGGCCAGCACGCCCAGCGTGCCGTGGCCCGTGGCATCCACAAACACGTCCCCCCGGAAGGTGAACATGATTTCGGTAGAGCTTTGATAACAGGCAATGGATTGGATGATGCCATCCTTTACCTGTGCAGATTCCATGCAGGTGTTCAAATACAAATCAAGCCCCGGCTGAAAGCGGGCTGTTTCCCATAGGATGGTATCCCATACCGCAAAGGTGTGGTAGGGATTGCGCCGCTTGTTTTCCAGTAGCATTTCCAGCAAAATTCCGCTTTCCATCATGTTGGGCTTGCTGTTGTGACAGTTGGCCCCTACGATATGCATGCGGATTTCGCTGCTGGCGTTGCCTCCAAGCATGCTCCTGTTTTGGATCAGCGCCGTCCTGGCTCCATTGCGCGCGGCGGCTATGGCGGCGCACATGCCAGCCAGCCCGCCGCCCACCACGATCACCTGATAACTTTGTTCTTTTTGATGCACGTACTTCATTTTCCTTCCTCCGAAAGGAATCTGTCGGAGAGCAGGTACTCGCCCAGGGCGTAGGAAAAGCGCACCAGCTCCGGCTGAATATCCACCGGGAAGGCGGAAGTCAGGTTATGGATTTCAAACGCGAAATCATGGCGGTAATCGATATCCCGCAGCGCTTTCACCACCTCGGCCCAGCGGATGATCCCCTGGAAGGGGGCAACATGGTCGTCCTCCTTGCCCCTGTTGTCGGCGATGTGGGTGGCGCGCAGGCGGCCACCCAGATCCCGCACGCATTGGGCGGGATCGTGGCCGGAAATCAGGGCATGGCCCGTGTCTAAGCAAGCGCAGATGTCCGGCTCGCCCAATTCATCAATCAGCCGGGAAAGTACAGGCATGTCCGCAAAGGGGGAGGCGTATTTTTTGTGGTTGGTCATGTTTTCAATGGCCATGCCAACCTTATGGTCATGGAAGAGCTTATGCCAGCGTTTAAAATATGCCAAGTTGTAGCGGTAGGTTTCATCCACCAGCACCTGCTCGTTTTCGACCACGCTGACCGGGTGGACCACCATCCACTCAACCCCCAGGATTTGGGCCGCCAGTACGCTTCTGCGCATCATTTCCTCGCCGAATTCCCCGCCGGGCATTTGGCCGGGAGCAACGGGCCCCTCTACCGAAAAATAGGCGTGTGCCTGGGTAAAGGCCACGCCCAGATGATCAGCCAAGCTGCGCCAGCTAATGGCATGCTCCTCCCATCCGTCCTCCGTCATAGGCGAAACAGGCTTGCCCTGGCGGGACATGCCGCACAGATTGGCGTCCACATGGCGGTAGCCTGCCGCCGCGCAAAGGCTCAGGGCGTGCTCAAAGGGCACCATGTACGGTACGCCCCGATGAAAGTTCACGATGTTGGTGGATGTACAAAGCCGCATAAAGATTGCCCTCCCAAATGCATTATCCCTTGACTGAACCGGTAACAAGGCCTTTGATAAAAAACTTTTGTCCGCCCAGGAACACCGCGAACACCGGCAAAACCGTCAGGCAGCAGGCTGCCATGATCAGGTTGTACTGGGTGCCCTCCTCACTGATGAACTGATTGAGCGCCAGTGGCAGCGTGCGCAGACGCCAGTTGGACAGGAACACCAAGGGGTCCAAATAGGCGTTCCAGGAATCCAGAAACTGCACCGTGGCCAGCGCACCCATGGTGGGTACGACCACCGGCATCATAATCCGCCACCAGGTACGGTATTCGTTGGCCCCGTCGATTTGCGCGCTTTCCCGCAATTCGTTGGGCACGGCCAGAAACGCCTGACGCATCATGAACACCGCCGATACGGCGATCAGCTTGGACAGGATAATGGGCAGTTGGGTACCCGTCAGCTTCAGCTCGGAAAAGAGCATGAACCTTGGGATCAGCGTCAGCTGGCTGGGGATCATCATTTGCGAAAGGTACAGCAAGAACAATATCTTGCTGCCACGAAATTTCAATTTTGCAAAGGCGTAGCCTGCCATGGCCGCCGTGCCCAGAGATATGGCGGTGCTCACTACGGCTACCCGGATGGAGTTCCAGTAAGCCAGCATAAAGTGATAATCGGTGGTCGCCTTGGCGCCTAAGTTCAGCACCCGCAGGTAGTTGTCCGGGTACCAGTAGGCGGGAACCCAGCGGATGGGGATAGACATCACGTCCCGTTGCTGCTTTAGCGACGCGGATACCATCCAGATAAAGGGCGTGATCATCAATAGCGCAAACAGGCAGATCAACGTCACGGCGATCGCGTCTATCGTCTTTTTTTTGATTACATTTTGCCGATTAAGAGCCCTCGCCATTTCCACATTGCTCATGGCCGCGCCTCCTTTAACCGTGCTTTACGCGCGGCGCTCATTATGCTTCCATTGGAACAGGGTGATGACCAGCAGGATCACAAACAGGATCACCGCCACCGAAGAGGCATAGCCCATACGGTAATAGGAAAAGGCGGTTTTATAGATGTAATACACCAGGGTGTAGGTGGAGCTGCCAGGCCCGCCGCCGGTCATCACGTTCACGGTACCGAACACCTTGAAGCTGTTGATGATGCCTGTTATCGTTAAAAAGAAGGTGGTGGGGGCCAGCAGCGGCACGGTAATGCTGCGGAATTTTTGAAAGCCGTTGGCCCCGTCTATTTCCGCAGCCTCGTACAGCTCGCCGGGCAAGCCACCGATGGCGGCGCTGTAAATAAACACACGGTAGCCCAAGCTGCTCCAGATGGATACCAGTATCACCGAGGGCAGTGCCCAGGAGTAGCTGGCAAGGAACCTGGGGGGATTGCTCCACCCCAGGGCTCGCATTAACTGAGTGAAAGGGCCATAACTGGAATACATCATGATCCAGATAGCGGAGGTGGCCACAATGTTGCAAATGTTGGGCATGTACATGGCTACCCGGACCGTGTTGGACAATTTTTCACGTAAGAAGCGGTCGATGAGGGCTGCTAGAAGGATGGCCAGAACAAGGCCAAGGGGTACGGAGGCCAAAGTAAAAATGGCCGTGTTCTTCAGCGAAGCAATAAACCATTCGTCCCGCCAAAGCATTTTGAAGTTGTCCAGGCCCATAAAGTTCCAGTTGCCAAGCCCCTTGGTAAAGTTCCAATCCGTCAGGCTGATGTACAGGGAAATCAGCATGGGAATCAGGCTGAAGCAAATCATCGCCAAAAAACTGGGGGCGATGAACGACAAATTCACAATCTCCGTAGTCAGCCTGCGCCTTGCGCGCAAATCCTTCATAGCAGGCACCCAACCGTTCTTTCTTATTTCTTGGAGGCGATAGCGTCGGTGATAAGC
This sequence comes from Bacillota bacterium, assembly GCA_023416585.1. GTDB lineage: Bacteria > Bacillota > Clostridia > Christensenellales > Aristaeellaceae > JAEWAH01. The sequence continues at coordinate 56,361 of JAEZHM010000089.1, read as the reverse complement.
TGATCCGCCCGGGTTTTGAGGTCGGCCAGGGCCTCAACAATGCCCGCCTGCCCATGAAGCACGGATTCGATGGTCTGGGTCAGAGCGGTGTTGATCTCGCTCTGGGCGTACTTGGGCATGTTCAGCGGGTTTTGCGCCTTTGTCTTTTCGATGTTCATGTAATTGATGATGGAATCCACGTCCAGCACGCCTTCGGCGTCGGCGGTCAGTTCTTTGGCAATCGCGTCGGCGTCAAAACCCTTCCACAGGGGGATGCGGCCGCCTGTGGCCAGCGGAGCCATACCGCCCTGGATGTACCAGAGCACGAAATCCATGCACTCCTGGGGGTACTTGGTGGAGGAGCTGACACAAATCAGGTCTCCGGCGCCGTTGATGTAATCGTGCTTGCCGTATTTTTCCAGGTAGGTTTCATCCGGCACGGGTGCGGGTATCAGTGCGGTGGTAAAATCCCTGGGATAGGTTTGTGCATCCTTGATCAGGCGGATTTGAGAGATAGTGGGGCACATGGCCGCCTTGCCCTCAAGGAATACGGTGGGGATAGACAGGTTGTCAGCCTTTTCGTCGGCCAGGGAGGGAGCGTAGCCTAAGTCTGTTGTCTTCTTCATCACCTCAAGGGCGGCGGCGAAGGAGGGCTTGTCAAAGGCGGAGGTTGCGCAGCTTTCATCCGTGTACACACCGAAGGGGGAATTCATGGTGCTGAAGAAGTTTTGGGTCATGTCCCAGTTGTTGTTAAAGGACCAGTACATGCCGTACACCTTGTCAAGACCCTCGCCGTGGGTCATCTTTTCAGCCGCTTCCAGGAACTGGGCATAGGTCCAGCCATTAAAGGGAAGCTCGATCCCGGCGGCCTTGAACATGTCCACATTGGCAAACCAGTACTGGGAGTTTTCGTACTTGGTGGGCACGGCGTAATACTTGCCGTCGTAGATGTAGGGGGTCGCGGCAGCATCGCCCAGCTCCGCCACGGGATCAAAGCCGCTCTTCTCAAAGTAGGGCGTCATTTCCAGCAGCAGGTTGGATTCAATCCTGGGATACAGCCGGCCCGTGCCGCCGTAGCCCATGAATACATCGATTTCTCCGCCGGACATCAAATAGGTGTCCAACTGCAGGTTGCCGTTGGCATCATTGACGTAGCGCACATACTCCACCTGGATACCCTTGTCGCGGAACTCCTCGTTAAAATTGTCCACCAGCGCGGCGTACCCGTACTCCGGCTGTACGCCGCCCCACAGGCGCAGTGTGATTACATCCTGCTGCGCCAGCGCGCCTGCGCCCGGCAGCATTGCCGCCAGCACCAGCGCGGCGGCAACCAATGACAGAATCCTTCTCATGACAGTACACACCCTTCCTTATTTATCTATGGCCGTGATACCTATCACGGGTCATTCATAGATCCTGACTTCAAAGATTCGGGCTTCCGGAGCGCCATTGGTAGTAAGGGCGCGGATTCGCACCGCGTCGCATGGGATGTTTTGGAATTCCACACGGCAAAGCCGTTGATAATTTCCGCGAAGCTCGTGCTTAAATACGGTCTGTCCGTTTTGAAGCAGCTCGATATCGCAATCCCGCATTAGTTCCTGCGGGATGCCCGCCACCTGCTGTGCCTGCCGCCGGGAAGACAGGGTAATCTTCTTTTCTACGTGAAAGTTGGAATCAAACGTGATCTGCACGGTTTTTACCTGAGCGGGCTTCTCAAGTGCCAATTGCAGCCATTCTCCGGCCACGCCGCAGGAATGCCATGCGTTGGAGGATTCCTTAATAGCCCTGGAAAGGCCGTTTACCACGTTGGCGGCCTCAAAGCCTTCCTGCTGGCTGGAGGCGCTGACGGCTGCATGCCTGGCAAGATCGGATGAATCCAAGTTGACAATGCCGGGGATAAAGCAGTCGTCTTTTAGAAGCTGCTGCTGCAATTCTCCAACCATGGGCAGGAGGCCCCGGGGCGTCACGCCGTGCTTTACGCAAAGCGCCGCTGCCGTGCCCGCGGCCTGACCGCTGATGGCACAGGTACCCATCACCCGGGAGGAGGCCATGGCAAGCTTGGTGGCGCTCATGGCGCGCCCGGCCACATACAGGTTGTCAATGCCGGAGGCGCAAAAAGCCCTGTAGGGAATGGTGTACGCGCCGGGAAACTCTAGAACGAAGGAAGGCATTTTTTCAAAAGCGAATAGCCCGCCGGGCACATGATTGTCAATATGCCAGCCGCCGTAGGCCACGGCGTCGTCAAACAGGCGGCTTTCCAGCACATCGTTTTCATTGAGCGTATAGTCGGCCACCATGCGGCGGCTTTCCCGAACGCCAGGCAGCATGCCTACCCACACCAATTCGTAGTTGTCCGCGCCGTGGTCGCCGCCGTTTTTGATATGATCCCACACACCGTACACCGCAGCCACCAGCTGATCGCGGATGGCTTCGTACTCGGCAATGATGTCATCGCCTTCGCCGGGAATCTCAATCCACCAATAGCCGTAATCCTGACAGTAGCCGTCAAAAAGCATGCGGATTTCCGCCTGGGTGGCGTTTTCTGTGATCTGATCGGGAATCGCAGACGTATGCTTGCGGTATTTGAGCTGTTCCTCCGTAAAGTGGATAATATCCACCGGGGGAATGAACTTTACCGGGCGGCCCATATTGGCAGCTTTAAAAAGCAGGGTGTTGCCCATCCTGTCCTTATTGGCCTTGCGTGGCGCGTGTGGCTCGCCAAATTCCGCAGCGGCCTCGCTGCCGGTGCGAAAAGGCTGCCCGGCAAAGGCGCCCAGGGTACCGTTGCCCGTGCAATCTACAAATACATCTGCAAAAAATTCCAGATGGGACTCCGTGGTCATCTGGTAGCAGGATATGCTTTCTACTTTGTCTCCCTGGCGGTTTACCCCGTGCATGGTGGCATTCAAATACAGGGAAAGGTTTTGCTCGCGCTTGGCCGCCGAAAACAGCACACCATCCCAAATAGAATAGTTGTGGCTGTCGTTGACCCGCTTGTTTTCCAACATCAGCTCGTGGATGATGCCGCCCTCAGACAAATCGGGCTTGCTCATGTTGGCCGAAGCGCCGCAAATATGCATGCGGATTTCACTGCTGGCGTTGCCACCCAGAACCGGCCTGTCCTGGATCAACGCCGTTTTTGCCCCGTGCCGGGCGCTGGCAATGGCCGCACACAGCCCGGTAACGCCACCGCCTACCACAACCACATCGTATGCAAGCCTGTGTTGATTATGTAATGACATAATATTAAAAAGCCCCTTCCGTTTGCTGAAATTCTAGCACAGCGGAAGGGTAAAGTCAATACATATAAGCATTTTCGGTTGAAATATATCCTCACATATTATTTCCGGATACGCAGCAAAAAGCGGTTCCGGCTGGCGGGATAGATGCTTTGGCAAAATTCCAGCTTGTTGCCGTTCTGGTCCCAGGCAACGGTATCAATTTGAATCACAGAGGTGCCCGGCACTTCTCCCAGCAGCCGCGCCTCCCTCTCAGTAAGTTCATGAATGGTAATTTCCTTCTCCATCACCGTGCGCTCAAAATGGCTGCTGTGCAGCATGTCCTTCAGGGACGTGTGCTCCGGATCGAAGCTTTGCACAGCGGGCCACAGAGATTCGCGAAAATAGGAGGAGGTGAGCACCACCGGCCCCTTGTCAAAAGAATCTCTGGCGTAACGCAGCCGGGTGAGTTTGACCACCATGGCCTCGGGAGCAAGGTCCAGCTTTTCCGTGACGATGGCGGGCGGGGGCACGCAGCGGAATTCCAACGCCTCGGTTACCACGTCCAGTCCCTTGCTGGCCAGCTCCCATTGAAAGCTTTCGATGAACACGGTGGCGCTTTCCAGCATCCGCCACTCCCTGACCACCGTACCCTTTCGCTTGATGCGCACGATGATACCCTCATGCACCAGGTTGGTCAGCGCCGTGCGCACCGTGGGCCGGCTGACGCCAAACATTTGGCAAAGCTCGGTTTCCTTGGGCAGCACGTCTCCATTTTTCCACTTGCCACTTAAAATTCCTTCGCGAATATAGCTTTCTACCTTTGAATACAGCGTCGCCACGATCGTCCTCCTCGCCGCCCGCCCATACCTGGGCCGCCGGGCCACGTATTCCTGCAGTTCTTGCCTGGTTTCCCGGCTGTCACCGCGCATTTGTACATTGGTTTTGCGTAACGGACAGGCCTGGCACCTGGTCCATAAGCGCCATGAACCGGAGGCCGGTTTGGCACAGGGAAAGCCATCAGGCCGCGAAAAGCCCCACGATGCCTCCGCCGATAACCGTCACACCATACAAATATTGCATATCCTCAAATTGATCTTTGATAGTGTAGCAGAGTTTTAAGCATATCGCAACCAGAACGAGGCCCGACGCTGGGAAAGACGCCTTATAAGGAATCAACACGGAAATTTGTATTAAAGGCCATGCTCTTGCTTTCGCATGAACATGGCCCTTGCTGGAAGTTATTGAAACCGCGGAATCTTGTGCAGTATGCCTTGCTATAGCATTAGTTTATACCTTAAGCAGCACCTTTAAAGCTTCATCCATCAAGCCTAAGTCCCAGGCCAGCGAGCTGCATAAATACTTGTCTCTTATTTCACGCGAACCCAGCCATGAATCCTTGACAGCTTGTTCACTTATGCCGATATCATCCTGTGTCGCAGGCATGTCAAGCTTTCGCATTTGATCGATAAGCGTTTGCGTATCGGGCAGTTCCTTTTGCATAATGCTTAGAAAGGTGTCCCAGTTGGCAAGAATGGTTTGAAGGTGCTCTGCGTGGCGTTCGGGTGAATTCTTGTGATATTGCCTTTCTTCACCTTCAATAATCACAGGCGCAGCTTTGCCAAATATGCGCTTTACTTGCTCACGCCATGCTTCCTGAGAAAACCCAGCCATCATGGCCTTTGCAGCATCGCGGTCAGGTTTGATGTCTCTTAGCCAATCAAATACCTTCAGTGTTAAAATGGTTCCGACGCCTACCTGAATGCCGTGCAAATCGCTTTCTTTGCCTTTGTCAAGGTCCATCATTTCCCACATGTGAGAAAAATAGTGTTCCTGGCCTGAGGCTGGACGAGAATGATCTGCAAATGCCATTGCAATGCCGCTAAGGATGAGGCCGCCTACAACCTTGCCTACCGCTTCTTCATCGCGGTCAACCAGCCCCTCAAAGGCATCCACCACCTGGCGAAGCGACATACGCACCATGTCGGCTATTTCCGCACAATATGCCTCACCTGTTACGATGGATGAGATGCGCCATTCGCACAGGGCACAATACTTGGCGATCATATCCCCAAAGCCTGCTTGCAGCATACGCATGGGGGCATCCTTCATAATAGCTGTGTCCGCAATAATCGCGACAGGGCAGCCCGTGTTAAGAGACACTTTCACCCTGCGCTGTATCATCGAAGCGGAGCTGGACGCATACCCATCCATGGAAGGGGCGGTGGCTACCACCACGGAGGGGAGCCCTAACGCATGGGAAAGCACTTTGCTTAAGTCGTTAATCACACCACTGCCCACAGCGAGTACAGCGTCGCAGCGCTTGTCAAAAGCCATGGTCAGTGCGCCTACGGCGCTTTCATCAGGCTCAATATGCCCTTGGCCGAAGTTAAAAACCGTATATTCCATGCCGGCTTCACGCAAGGCGATTTCAACCTGCTCCATCGCTGCTTTAAACGTATTTGCGTCGCATACAATAAACGGGCGTTGGATGCCGTTCTTTTTAAGCACATGCGGCGTGCGTGCCACCACGCCATGCCCGATTTCCACATCCTTTAAGGTACAGGTATGTGTTTTTCCGCATGTGCACGTAAAGCCGGAATGATCCAGCAATTGTTGTATACTCATTTGTGCCAGTTTCATCTTGGATACCTCTTTTCCAAACGCTTAAGAGATGATATTCCTTATTCGCCCAAGATCTCCTTTAGGGCTTTTGCGACCGCTTGCGCCAGTGCTTCATGCCCGTCCGGTTCCATATGAATACAATCCCTCTTGGACGGCTTTGCCACCTTGGCCGCGTCTACCATCTTCACGCCGCGCTGCGTGCAAACTGCGGAAAACTCTTTTGCAAAAAGCTTGGACTGCTCGTGCGCGAATTTTAACGTGGAATAAGCATCCCTCTGTGCCAATTCCGCATCGACCTCAATGGGGGAGATAACGATTATTTTGGGTTCATTCTTAAAGACGGGCAAAGAGCTTGGGTACATCACATCATGGATTCTGATAAGATCAATCAGCTGACCTATCCCCTGTGCCGCATGCCATGCATCTACAAATTTTAAATCATTTGTGCCCAGCGACAGCACCACCGCATCCAACGGTTTTTGGCTGGTCAAAATGCCTGCCAGCATGTATCGGCCGTTGAGAAAAGGCTTAAACGGGTCGTCGAAAATGCTTGTACGTGCATTAAGCCCTTCTTCGTGTATCAGCCATTCACTGCCCAGAATATCATTAAGCCGGCTTGTCCACCGTGTGTGTTCATCATACCTTTGCCCCGTTACAGGCTCAAAACCCCACGTATTGGAATCGCCATAGCACAATACATGCTTCATCGTCCATCCATCCTTCGTGGTTTATTTTAGTATCTCATCAATTGAGCGGCCGTCGATATCGCCCATATCAAGCCCCAGCACCTTTGCAAAGGTTGCAGGCTCGTCAACAATGGAGCGCCGCTCCACCGTCGCACCCGGCTGAATGGAGGGACCAAAGGCGATAAGCGTCGGTTGGGGGCCTTTGTCCGGCTGATGCCCGTGTGTGGCGCGGCCGAAGCGATAATCGGTTATATCGTGAGGGCGGCTGAGTGACCCTGTCCAATCGTTGCTAAAGGACGTAAAGCCATCTGTTTCAAGTATAAAGGAAAAGCTGCCTGCCAACTGCTCTTCCTCTTTGGCTTCTTTGGCGGTGTAAACGCGGGAAATACCGTAAATCCCCTCATCGCACATGGACGCAAGAACCCGATGGGTTTTTTCATAAGATTCTTTATCATCAGGGTTTTTCAGGTAAACTTGCGCCGAAGCTCCGGTTGATTTTACGATGGCTGTATAGTCGGCCACCATGCCAAATTCATCCACGGTAATAAGACCGCGCCGGGCTAATTCCACATTCGGGCAAATAACACGGCTGATGTTGATTTGGCCGTGGTCACTTACAATAAAGAAATCGGTATCTTCATAAATGCCGGCATCTTTGGTTGCCTTGATAATCCAGCCGAGCCAATTATCGATTTCGTGCAATCCATGCGTCACCTTATCGCTGAACAAACCTGTCTGATGGCGGTAGGTGTCAACGTTGGCGGGATGGATCATCAGAAGGTTGGGCTTAAACTCACGAATAATGGAGCATGTACATGCAGTCATAAACTCATCGCAATACGGATGCGTGCGGTTAACCTGCATCCACAAATGAGGATCAACACACTTTTCCACGACCTCAGGGGTGCTGCCCGAGTTCAGGAAGCAGTCGCGCATGCTTTCTTCGGGTGACTGGGGCCAATACTCGTCAATCAGATAGTCTATGCTTTTGCAATTGCCTGTTACCGGCCAAAAAACTGCTGCGGTGGTCAGCCCTTTTGCTTTGGCAGCCTCAAAGATGGATGGCACTTTGACGGTGTTATAAAACCAGTGCCAGGGGGAGGACTTTTCAAAGAGGTTAGTCAGTTCATTATTGACGATGCCGTGCCGGTCAGGATAGCAGCCCGTCATCATGGAGGTATGGCAGGGGTAGGTTAAGGAAGGATAAATGGAACGCATGCGCTTAACGCGGGCTGCATCCTTCCAAAGGGAGCCGAATACCGGAAGCTCTCTTAGTGTCAGCGTGTCTTCATACACCAGGGCGTCCTCAGATATGACAATAACATGCTTGCTCATAACTCTTCCTTTACTGCTGCGGTATGGTTGACCGCTCGTACATACTTTAATATAAAGTGTTCGGATATACAAGAATCAGGCGTGCCTGCACGCGCTGAAAGCAGCTAACGAGCAAGCTTATCCGCCTGATTACATTGTCTCACTTCATTCCATTATAAGCAAATGCCTGGATAATTTTCTTGCTTGCAAAAATGAACACGATGACAACCGGTACCACCAGTATAAAGTTACCGGCCATGATTTCGTTCCACATGATGCCCTGTTCCACTTCCTGCTTAAGCTTTTCGATATACATCGTCAAAGGACGGTATTTATCGTTGCTGGTCATTACCAAAGGCCAGAAGTAGGAGTTCCATGTGCCGATGAATGAGAACATGGAGATGGTGATCATGCTGGATTTACACATTGGCAGCATGATGCGGCTCATGATTTGCAGCTCACTGGCATTGTCAAGCCTGGCAGACTCAATAATTTCATCGGGTATCTGCTTAAATCCCTGACGAAGCATGAATATGCCAAAGGCGTCTGCGCCAAAGGGAAGGATCTGCGGCCAAAGCGAATTAATCAACTTTGCCTTGGACATCATCAGATACACACTGATGTAGGTAATCTGTCCCGGTATCATAAAGGCAATCATAACTACGCCGAACAAAATGCCTTGCATCGGAAAGCGTCTTTTGGCAAAGGCATACGCTGCTGGTACCATTACCACCAATTGCATGGCAATGACAGACAGTGTAACCGTGACAGAGTTAATGGCGTACTGCGTAATGTCAATGCCTTTTGAAAAGATGGCAGAGAAACTGGAAAAGGTAAAGTTTTTCGGCCAAATGGTCGGCGGAGTCTGAATTGCTTCTCCGTATGTCTTAAAGGCGGTGATAATCATCCAATAAAAAGGAAAGACGAAAATCAACATGACCGCAATTTTTAATAGGTCGCCAGGAAGATTCGGGAGATAATTGCGCACCCGTCTTTTGATCTGTGCTCCATCCATGGTTTTCAACTCCTTTCTTATTGGTAGTGAACCTTTCTTTCAAGGCCTTTAAAGTCCAGCAAGGTAATCAAAATCAGAATGATGAGAAGTACTACGCCTGCTGCAGCACCGATACCCAAAGAGTTGTTGCGCTGGAAGGCATAATCGTAAATGTACATACTCAAAACCCTGGTGGAATCCCCCGGGCCACCGCCGGTCATGATACGCATGGAATCAAAGACCTTAAAGGAACCGGTCGTAATCGTTATGAGCATGAAGAAAAGTTGAGGAGAAAGCATGGGCAGCGTAATTTTGAAGAAAGTCCTCATGGGAGAGGCGTTGTCAAGCTTTGCAGCCTCATAAATCTCTGTAGGAATGGACTTGAGTGCCGCCAGGACAATCAGTGCATAATAGCCGATTGCTTTCCACACGTTCATTACTATCACACAGTTCATAGCAAGAGCAGAGTTGTTCAACCAGCTTTGGGGCGGGATGCCTACCAACTTCAGAACCGTATTGAACAGGCCGTAATCATTTTTGTTATACAGCCAGGTCCATATGAATGCGCAGGAAATGGAAGCGATTAAGTGGGGTGTAAAGAAAACGGTTTGCGCCACACGGTTTATTCTGCGGTTGCGCTGCATCCATACACCAAAGATAACCGCTAAGACGATGGTCAGCACCAGTACCATGACTGTATAGTACGCCGTATTCTTAAGCGCGGCAATGAAATCAGTCTTTACAAAGAACAGCTGGTTATAATTGCCCAGACCAAGAAATTCTTTGTAAGGGTTCATGGCATTGCCCCTGAAAAGGCTTAAGTGAATGCTGTTGAACATCGGGTAGATGGTAAACACAAACAGGAAGATAATCGCCGGAGCGATCATCAGGTATGAGGTTAAGTAGCTTTTCCAACTCTTTTCGCCACCAGGTACCCTCTTCCTATTTTTTTGCTTGGCATCAAGCATGACAGCTCACTCCCGCTATTTTAATCAATTCATCATAGTTATCAACGTCTGCCTTGCGAATACGTTTTCCATCCCTGTCAAAGAAGTAAAGGTGATCGTCAGTCACTGACAGGTAGCAGTTATCACCGATTTGGAAGCTTTCATCCGTACTCTTGACCATGGCACTCTCATTACACATCTGAACTTTATAGATGGTTTCCGAGCCCAGCATCTCACGGGTGATAATCTTGCACTGCTGTACGTAATTTCTGCTGGTGGACTCTTTTGACAGCATCGCATTTTCGGGACGGAAGCCCAAGCGGATACCACTGTCACCCATCGGGAAAATATTCATTGCCGGTGTGCCGATAAACTGGGCTGCGAAAATATTGTCCGGATCGCGGTAAATCTTTTCGGGAGCGCCCTTTTGCATGATTTTACCCTTGTCCATCAGCACGATCAGATCAGCCATAGCCATAGCCTCTACCTGATCATGCGTGACGTACACAAAGGTGGTCTTCAACCGCTCATGCAGCTCTATTAACTCTGTGCGCATGGTTGCGCGCAGTTTTGCATCTAAGTTGGAAAGCGGTTCATCCATAAGGAAAACCTTGGGTTGCTTCACCATGGCCCGTGCCAATGCAATTCTCTGTCTCTGCCCACCTGAAAGGGTGGAGGGTTTGCGGCTAAGATATTCTGTAAGGCCTACAGAAGCCGCCACTTCGCTGATACGCTTTTCACGTTCCCCTCTGGGAACCTTGTTGTTCTTTAAGCCAAATTCAATGTTATCGCGCACGGTCATTGTGGGGTAGATGGCATAATTTTGGAAAACCATTGCTATGTCGCGTTTTCCGGGTGCCAAGTCCGTTATGTCCGTGCCATCAAGGAACAATTGACCCGATGTAGCCGGGCCAATTCCGGCGATCATACGCAGCAGTGTTGTTTTGCCACAGCCAGATGCGCCAACAAGTACTGTAAACTTTCCGTCTGGAATGATCAAATCAAGATCTTCAATGACTTTTACCTTGTCAAATGATTTTGTTACCTTGCGAAATTCAATCTGTGCCATGATGCTTTCCTCCGCATGCGAATTTGTTTGGTATCTTATCAGAAGAAAGGGGATGGGTGGTGGAACCAACGCCATTGCAAACCTGTACTCTTAACCGCTGCGGCAAGGACACGCCTGCCTAATGGTGAGAAGGTTCCCGGTTCAGCCGCTGATTCAAAACAAAAGAGAGTTGGGGCAGCGGACGTTAGGTCATCCGCTGCCCCATTCCGCCTTTATGCGGCCTTACCGCCATCAAGCATCATGCTTGTAACAGTTTCGGCCTATTCCGATGAATTTCAGGTGGATTAGTTGAAGAACTCGGCGCTGTTTGTCTTAATGTGTTCTACAGCCTGTTCTGCGTTAATGCTCTGGTCCTGAATAAGCAGGGACACAGCATCCCAGCAGGCCTGTGTGAAATCTTGCAGGTGGGGGCTGTAGGGGTTTTCTTGGCAGCGGCCGGTCTTAACCTGATTATAAGCTACTTCAAACAGAGGATTTTCTGCCCAGAAGTTCTTCATGCCTTCATAGTCGGCAACGGAGTAGGTGGTGGGAACATAGCCGGTTTTGGTGGTGTTGTAGGTCACCATTTCGTCGCTCATCAGGAACTGTACAAATTCCCAGGAAGCGGCGATCTGCTCGTCGGTGTTGCCTTCGGAAATGATGCAGAGGTTGCCGCCGCCGATTTCGGCAATGCGCTTTTCAGCATCGTAGGTCGGGTACTGGCATACGCCCACTTCGAAACCTGCTTCTTTGGCGTTCTTAAGCACGGAGGCCAAAGAACCGGAAGAGGTCAGCATGGCGCCAAGTTTTTGCTGCATGAACATTTCGGACATAACAGTGCCAGCGTTGGTAGCATCATAGGGGGAGCACCAGCCTTCGTCGATCCATGCGCGCCAGTCGCTCAGAACCTTCAGCATGGAGCCGTCTTCCAAAGCGGGAGAAGAGGCGCCATCTTCAGACAAGAAAGCAGAACCCATCTGATACAGGTGGCATGCATTCAAATAGCCGAAGTCATTGGTGATCAGCATGCCATACACAGTGGTGTTGCCGGCGTCATCTTTCTGCCACAGTGCTTTGCAGAATTCAACCATTTCATCTACGGTAACGGGAGCTGTCAAGCCTTTGGCATCCGCCATGGTCTTGTTGTAGTAGAACATGGGTGTGGAGCGGATGTAGGGCAGGGTGTAAAGAGTGCCGTTAGTGTTGCCGTTGATTTCCTGGAAGGGCTGCAGCAGGTTGTTCCTGTCCCAGCCGGTGGATGCGGCCAAAGGCGCCATATCGGCCAGTACTTCGTCTTCCAACAGATAGCTGACAAAGGTGTTACCAGATACAACGACCTGGGGGGCTTCGCCAGACTGAATAGCCAGCTGGGTCTTGGACAAAATTTCATTATAATTGCCGATGAATACTTCTTCAACGACAATGCCCTTTTCCTTACCAACAGTTTCGTTGAAGGTGTTCACAGCATACTGTGTAACCTCATAGTTTGCACCTGAACCGCGAGTGTGCCAGAACTTAATGGTGATGGGATCGCCCTCAGCGATCGCTGCAGGAAGCATGCTAATGAGCAGAACCAAAGTAACAATCATTGCCAACGCCTTTTTCATGGTAAGCCTCCTAAATCAATGTTGTCTCTTTGTAAAATCAATGAAAACCAGCGGCTGCCCTGTTCATGACCGGATTGTGCCTATAATCGCGACAGCCCGTCGCGGTTCCATCCCTCCTTTTACATGATAGAGTTTTTCTACTTCCAAAGGGCAAAAAAGCAGAAAACAATCGCGTAACAAACATTTAACGCACGGATTAGGTTCGTCTAAAACGTTAGAACGTTTGTTTCAAGCTTTTTTTTATGATACACAGAAGTGCGCATAATGTCAAGAATAAAAGCAAACGGATACGCGGAAAATTGAACAGAATTATCAAAACATGGAATATTCGGTGGAAGAGCGATGGTTTAGATCATATAGATGCGTGTTGGACGGCTTGTAATGAAGATCATTCTTGTGCGAAGTTTGTTGTTTATGAGAAAAATAAGCACATAAAAAAGGGAGTGGCCATGCATTCAAAACGCACAGCCACTCACAAAAAAGTACCAAAAATGTTCAATCTACCCATTTTGGTGTGGTCTGTCTCATTTATACAAACAATGCATGATCAATATGCTTCATCATAATACGGTTACACCGGCCTGTTCAAACGCCTGTAAGGTTTTGCGATCCAGATGCCCGTCACTGACAACAATGTCGATTTCATCAAGCATGGCATAGGTAAAGGTGCTTCCCACACCAACTTTGGTTGAATCCATGAGCGCAACGGTAACGTCTGTATTGCGGATTACCGCACGTTTCAGCTCGCACTCATCTTCAGTGCCGCATGTAAAACCATGATCCAGCGTAAAACCTGTAACACCCAGAAACGCTGTCTGAAAATTGATATTATCCAGATAATTCAAGCTTTTGGATGAGCAGGTACTTTGGCTGGCGCGGTTCACTTTGCCGCCTACCACATGAACTTGTGCCTCGGATAAACGAAGCAGTTCTTGAACACAGGAGATTCCGCTGGTAAAAATCATGTAGCGTTCATCGGGTATGTGATGTGCCAACAGTGTTGTTGTAGAACCGGAATCAAGATAGATGGCTGTGTTGACACGCAGCAATTCAACAGCCTTTTGGGCAATGATTTCCTTGGCTTCCATATTGCGTACGCTGCGTTTGAACAAAAGATCATCTGTACCAATCACAACATCAACCGATTTAACGCCTCCGTGCACGCGGATGACGCCGCCTGCCTTGTCCAGGCTTTCCAAATCACGGCGAAGGGTCATCTCGGAGATGGGGGAAAATTGCGCTTTTAGTCTGGCAAAGCTTACATTTCCTTCTTTGTTGACCATTTCGACAATTTTCTTCCTGCGATCTTCCATCTTCATTCGTTTATATGCTCCTTTCGTCGTATGTTGAATTATTATAGCATACCTGTTCCATTATTTCGATTCCCATTTGTGAAAAAAGTATCTCCAAATGTTGGTCAAACAATCATCAATTGCAGGAGCGCAGCTCACAACAGCGACTGCTGGTATTCAAACACCTTCTCAAATGATTGCTTTGCGCATGGATACAGGTCACGATACGCTTCAAAATGCTTACGATACGTTTGGACATGGGCATTGTCTGGATGATAAGTATGGCTAACGCGAATCTTTGCCGCCGCATCACGGAAGTCTTTGTAAAAGCCAATGCCGACGCCTGCCACAAACGCCGCGCCTAAGCTGGTCGCTTCATGCGGCGTTTGGTGTACGTTAATTTGTGTATTAAACATGGAAGCTGCCATTTGGGCCCAAAGCTTACTTTTTGCGCCGCCGCCAATGAGCATAAGGCTTTCAAACGCAAGGCTGTTGTCGCGCAAAATTTCACCGCAATGACGAAGGGATTGCATCACACCCTCGTATACGGCTCTGGCAATATGCTCACGCCCATGATAAAGCGTAAATCCCATCAAAAGGCCCGACGCCTTAGCAGTCCACCACGGTGTACGCTCTCCCATCAATGTGGGCAGAAAAAAGACGCCCTGTGCCCCTGCGGGCACACTGCTGGCCATGGCCTCCAAGGCTGAAAAATCGCAGTCTTCCACATGGCTGCCCGGATATATCAATGTTTCAATCGCCCAGTTGGAGGCGGCCGCACCGCATTGCACCGTTCCGCAAACGTTGTAGCATGTTTCGTCCGCGTCAAAGTAACTGAATAAGCGCATCTGTGCGTCCAGTACAGGGGTTTTACTCATGGCGCTCACCCATGCGGATGAACCAATGTTCATATACGCTGCACCTGGCATATGGTCGCGAGCACCATGCGCTGCGCAAGCACCGTCACCCGCACCGATGGTAACGGGCAGACCTTCGGGCAAGCCGGTCAGACGGGCATACTCCCTGCATAATGTGCCTGTTACATCTGTTGACTTGCGCAGCTGCGGCATTTTACTTATGTCTATGCCTGTCTCGCGCAAAATGTCATAAGCCCAGTCACCGCTTTTGATGTCAAGGCAATTGCATAATGACGCATCGCTTCTATCTGTCTGTCCGTGGCAGCCAGTGAAGTGCCCATACAAATAATCTTTGATATTGACAAATTTGTTTGTTTTCTTATAGATTTCCGGCTCGTGTTCCCGAAGCCACATGTACTTGGGATGCCCTGAGTGAACATCAATTCGATTGCCGGTCATGCGATAATACTGCTCAAGCGGCACCCGCTTTTCAATTTCCGCTGCCTGCCGCTCGGTTCTTACGTCTGAGTGAATGATGTTATCATACAATGCTCCGCCCGCTTCATCAATTGCAATGCATCCATTCATCGTTCCTGTAAAAACAAGTGCGCAGATATCTTCTGCATGCACGTGTTCTAATGTTAAACCAATCGCTTTTAATGCAGCATGAAGCTGTTCGACAGGTTTTTGCTGTGCCCAGCCCGTGGCTGGGTAGTATGTTTTATAACTTTCCACGCAGCTGAATTGCATTGTCCCATCTATAGAAAATGTCGAACACTTAATGCCGGTTGTACCTGCATCCAATGTAAGAATCAGTCGATCTTTCATTTTTGGCATCCTTTTCTTCATTACATAATTAGGGATTTGTGATAAAAAGGCGATTTATCGCAACTTTAAAAAGGCCGGAACAAGGCAGCGCTGTGGTCTACCCGTTCCGGCCATGTTTATTGCTTGCGTGATTGTTAACGCCAGTTGGCCAGCAAGAATTTTTCGGCTTCCGTGCACCAAAGGCCATTGTGCCGCCCAACAATTTCGGCAAGCTTGGCGAAGCGTTCGTCGCTTTCGCCCAGTTTATTAAAATCATCAATGGCGGTCAGGGGCATGCTGATGTGCGTATAAATCAGCTTCTTTCCGCCGGGAATACCAGGCAGATTCAAGGTTGTTTCGCCCGCGCTATCCAGTCCGCCGATGTGGGAAACCATTACTGCAGGACGAATGCGGCTTTGCTCGGTCAGCCTTAAAGCCTCAATCATGTCGTCTGTGTTGCCTCCGGTTGTTCCGATGACATGGGTGGAATTGTAATGTACGTCATAATAGTTCAGCTCTGCGCTGAATTGGGTATCTGTGGGGCCGGCAAAGAAATTGAGGCAGCCATCCCGCCCAAGAATGTCAGAGGCCATGTTCAGCAGGGAGCGAACGGGAGCATAGGCAAAGACATCGTCAAATCCACCGCCTGAAATTTCCTTCAGATATCCTGTCGGATCCTCCATGTCAGAGGTGTTCACAAAGATCAGCTTGACGCCTTGCTGTTGTGCATTTTCCTGTGGGAAAAGCTTGCGTGCCTTCTCCAAACGGGCTTGGTCTATGTCCGTTACCACAAGCAAGGAAGGCTGTGTGTCTCCATGAAGCGTATAATCGATCATGCCCAGGCCCATAGGACCTGCACCGGCTAATAAGGCCATCTTTCCGCCGTCTTTGATACCCATTTCATGTTGGTACACGCCCATTTTGGTGTGGAAGGCTGCATGAAAGGCGCCGATAGAGCAGCTGAGGGGCTCAGCCAGAGAAGCTTCAAAATAGGATTCCCCTTTATACTCAAGCAGGCAACCCAGCTCCATCACTTCAGCCGGAATAATGGTATAGGTGCAATCTCCACCGAAATACTTGTAGGAATAACCGGGCGACCACATGGTTCCTTTGTAATTGAGGGCCGGCTGCAGTGTAAACTTCATGCCGGGCTTAAACTTGTCCTGATGGTTTTTTCCAACCTTGACAATGTTGCCTGCAAACTCATGACCCATAATGACGGGGTTTTCTGCCACATCGTCTGGAACGCGCTTGTGCTGTGCCCCGAGTGTGGCGCATTTATAGGTAGACATGCAAATGCTGTCTGAAATGACCTCCGCCAGAATTTCATCGTCATTAATCTCCGGAAGTTCAAACTCTTCCAGGCGTAAATCCGAGGCGCCATACAGTCGAAGTGCTTTGGTTTTCATGTTTTAATCGTCCTTTTCTGTTTAGGGTTTGGATAAATTAAAATGCTGCTTTCTCAAGCATAACCTGCTTGAGAAGTGCATCAACATCTTCTGCCGCAGCAGCCTGCGTACCGGGACGCATAACAGTGGCTGCGCTGACCGCCATGGCGAGCCGGCAGGTTTCTTCGAAGGGCTTACCCGCTTCTTCGCCATAGCATAAAGCGGCCATCATTGAATCTCCCGCCCCAACTGTGCTTTGCACTGGTACTTTTAAGCCGTGGCCTCGCAATATCTCATTCTCACGCACAAACAGCGCACCGTCACCGCCCAACGAAACAACCACAGTTTCAATACCCTGCGCAACCAACGCTTTGGCAGCCTGAATCATATCTTCCATATCAACAAGCCTTCGCCCCACAAGCCTCGCAAGTTCATCCTCGTTTGGCTTAATGAGATCCGGCCGTGCTTTTACACCTTGAGCAAGCAAGGCCCCGTCTGCATCCATAAAAACTTTTACACCCATGGCGCCAAAGCATGCGATCCAATCAGCGAACAGCGTATCCGCCGTGCCTTGCGGCGCTTTGCCCGCCAATACCACGATGTCGCCGCTTTTCAGGCGATTTTGAGCAATTCTGAGCACAGCGTTTAAATCATCAGCCGATACAGGCGCTCCGGGCTCGTTGATGTCCGTGTTGGTATGGTTGTCCGGATCGATAATTTTCAGGTTTACTCTGGTGTTATCCTGAACAAAGACAAAGTCGTTTTCTATACCTTGTTTGTCCAGACTGTCCCTTATAAACTCGCCGTTGCTTCCCCCCAAAATACCTGTTGCCACACTGACGCCGCCCAGGGCGTGGAGTGCCTTTGACACATTGATTCCTTTGCCGCCCGCATCCAATCGGATGGACTGGATACGGTTTACTTTATCAATCGAAAACGCCGGAACCAAAACGGTCTTATCCAGTGCCGGTGTCAAGGTCACTGTCAGAATCACCAACATCACCTCTTTTTAGTGAATCTATAGTTTTGAGTATGCCGATAATGTTTGTTTTAATTAAACAATGATTATTTCAATCATTGACATCTATCTTATCATGTTCCATTAAAAAGTCAAGATGCCGTAAGTGTTTTTTAACCGTTTATAGCGCACATTTTCTTGCGTATGTGAGCGTAAGCGGATCACTGCCTCACTCTCATAGCCGGAATATCTTTTGTCGAAATTCATGTAATTTGGCGCATATTCAGACCGTAACATACGGGCGATTGATATGCTCAGACCGCAACATGCGGGCGATTACGAATCGCCCCTACGGCTGCAACGTGCCCAGCGGGTCCACCTACGTGCCCTTGACGTCGGTCGGCGGGTTCAGCGGAATCGGCGCGGCGTCCGTGGACACCGTGATCATCCCGAAGTATGTCACGTCCATCGCGGACAACACCTTCAGGAACTGCACGAACATCAGGAGTTTCGATTTCCGCTGCAGTGGGCTGACGACGATCGGTACCTACGCCTTTTCCGGAATTACCGCGCTGACTGCCATCGACCTGCCGGACTCGGTGAACTTCATCGACAGTTTGGCGTTTTTCCAGTCGGGGCTGACCAGCATCTCAATCCCTGACGGCATAACGACGCTCTCTGGCGGTTGCTTTTGGGGATGCGGCCACCTCACCTCCGTTCAATAGCCGGACGGTCTGACTGACATCGGCAAATACTGCTTCCATAATACCCCTCTGACCTCCATCAACTTCCCTTCGGGGCTGAAGACGATCGGCGAGAACCTCACATGGACCACCAGCAACAAGAATGTCGCTGCTGTATCCTCAACCGACGTCGTGAAGGCGGACGACAAACAGAGTGGCACTGCCGTCATCACGGCCACGACGGTGAACGGCCTCACGGCGATGTGTACGATTACGGTGGTCAAGAGTCTGCTCAAGGGAACCGTAGGCGCTATGGCCGCAGCGGTGTCAGCGGAGGCGGCAGAGGCACAGCCGAAAATGGGGCTTCGTCTCACAGGTGGCGGCTATACGACCAGTAAGGCATCCGTGGCGGATGTGGACAGGGATGGCAAGGTGACGTTCTACAAGGACGGCACGGCGACGCTGGAGGCAGGCGGAAGCGAGATTACCGTGAAGGTTTCGGATGGCTACCCGGTCGAGATGACGCTGTATGAAGGCATGGAGCTGAAGCTCATTTCGGATGGCACGATCGAGTGGTCAGCAAAGAACGTAAGGATCGCCGGCATCAATACGGCCGGAAATTTTGCGGCTCATCTGGAGGGTGCGACCACGATCATCGGCGAAACTCCAAACGGGTGGAAGATTGAAATACGGATCGAAGTAAAGCAGCCCGAAGTAACGCAGGCTGCAACCGAACCTAAGCAGGTCGCAGAATAGGTTATTTTGGAGCCGGAACCCTCGGTGACACCCGAACCTACCGAAGAACCGACGCCCACCATTACGTCCGAATCGACTTCCGCCCCTGAATTCGAGCCGCCGCCCACTCCTGAACCCGAATCGACGCTCGCTAAAGAACCCACTCCAGCGCCCACGAATGCCGCGCCTGAAGCCGGTGCATAAAGGTAACGTGATGGCACCGACACTCAGATGTAAACGCAAAAAGGGTGCGGGCACTATAGACAGCACCGGACAAGTAAGCCACAATCCTGCACCAAATCCCGGCCATAGTGCCGGGATTTTTCGTCCCGGAAGGGGAAGTATCATTACATGCAAGCTGGGACTATATAAAAGATAACGGTCAAGGGTGTGCAAAGGGGTGTATTTTCTGATGTCCAATTTGCCGCCCGATCCAGGAAGAAATCCGCCCTGTGGGCCGGATCATATATTCCTGCAAATCACTCCTCAAAACTACCGCATCAAGCCCTGATTTGCAGGCAAAGAAAAAGCCCACAATTTGGTGAGCATTTTCCCGTAACTAATATCCCTTTTCATGGCGGAGAAGGTGGGATTCATACCCTCATAGGGAGCCTCGCAGTGTCAATGAGTAAATACGATAAGCACGTGCAGTAATACATTACTTCTTACGGCTTGCCGATGGCTGTGCGGAGGCTGCTGTTGGTTTGATCGGCATCGCGCAGGGCTTGCTCTACGGTTTTCGTGCCGGCAAGCACTTCCTGCAGCGCCTTGCCGTAGGCTTCCACCACCGGGTTTCCGTAAGACTACGCTGTAGTCCACGGGGCGTATACGTGCCCCTTTGCAATGGTGCCGGCACAGCCGTCGAATACCGGTCCCAGGTCGGTTTCGACGCCGACTGCTCAGCATAGCGCATTACGCGCGCTCCTCTCCGGCAGTTCTTTGGGCAGATGCATTCGTACGCATGTCCCTTTCCCGGCTTCGCTTTGTATTTCCAGGCGAAACTGAGGCCCATAGAAGAGCCGGATACGGTTGGCGACATTCAGAAGCCCGATATTTGTGCCGACTGTCTCCAATTCCGGCGCATCTAGTTGCGTTTGCAGCATTTTCAAACGTCCGGCCTCTATTCCGGCGCCGTTATCTTCGACGGTGACCTCCAGGTTTTCCTCATCTGCCTGCGATACCCTAACCTTTATCTTTCCCGGTCTGATAATCTTTTCCACGCCATGATGGATGGCGTTTTCCACAAGCGGCTGTATTAAAAACTTAGGGATAACAATCTCTTCTGCGCCGCTGGCGCAAAGAACGTCGTATGTAATCTTGTCCTTGTAGCGGAACACTTGTATCTCCAAATACTCGCAAATGGCTTTCAGCTCCGCCGCGATGGTAACACGGTCTACAGCCCAGTCAATGCTCCTGCGTAGAAACTTGGTATAGCTCAGAAGCACCTGTGATGTTGCCAGGCTGCCTTCCTTTATAAGCTGTGCGCGTACCGCCTCCATGAAGTTGACAAGAAAGTGAGGGTTGATCTGACTTTGCAGCGTCATAAGCTCCGCTTCTTTCCGCTTGTATGCATATTCCTGAAGGCGCAATTCATAAACATGCTGTTCGTTGACAAGGATATTGATTTCCTTTGTCATCAGGTTGAAATCCCGGCATAGATCCGCAAGTTCATCCTTTCCCTTGATGCTGAGCTGAACATGGTAATCACCGCTTTTGACACGGGTCAATCCTTCGGTCAGCTGATGGATGCGGCTGCATATTTGGTTGACAAATAAAATGATCACCAGCATGCTGGCGATAATTCCGGCAATGAATAAGTAGATCGACCACCAAACCACCTGCCCGTCTCCGGCGAGCAGGGTATTGTCGATGACATTAAGCAGCCGCAATTTCCTTGTGCTGTTATTGGCTGACAAATTCCCTTCCAATACAATTCCGTTTTTTAGTCTGTGAAGTGTTCCACTGTTCGATTTTAGCGAGGCGATATCCGGATATGCGGATGCAAAATCCGTACCGATGGAATCTTCTGCGCTGGAATATAGAATCGTGTTGTCTTCCGCAAGCAGATACACATCGCCTAACAGCTTTGTCTGTTTGTACAGATCTTGCATAACGGCAAATGGTATCCGGATCATCGTAAGAAATGAATATTTGCCATAGCGCTCTTTCAGGCTTCTGCCCTGGATAAGCACCTTATCCGTATTCGCTCCGTAGGAGGACACGCAAAGCGTCATTGCGCCATTCGCCTCCAGCATCCTTTGAGCCCAGGGCTCATTGCAGACTTGTTCACTCATCCTGCTTAGCAGCCATCCGTCATAAACGATGGTCGGGTTATCGCCGTAGACCTCTATGCGCATATTTTGCGGCAATAGAATGTTCTGCTTGGATACTGTGTCGCGGATTACCTCAAAATAGCTGGAAAAATAATCTGCCACTGAAACATAATTTCTGTTCAGCTGCCTCAGGAAAAATTGATCCATCAATATATTGTCCAGCACCATAAAGCTGCTGTCCAGCTTGTTGGAAAACTGCAGCTGCGCCTCCCGGAATTTGTAACGGACATCATTGTATATCTTTTCTGTGCTGTTGCTTATGATAGTCGATAATCCATGGATGCCTGGCAGGAATACCAGTAAATTTGCCAACAGAAAATAGGTCAGCATTTTTCCGCGCAGCCGCAATTTTGAAAAAACCTTCATTTTCATCCTCCGCATTGCATGTTTCCGATAGCAGCCGCCTTATAAAAAGTCTCCCGCTTGAAAAAGCAGGAGACTTGACCGTATGTTTATGTCAGATGGCCAGTGCGTTTGTTTTGGAGGTGAAAATGACTTCATCCGCCGTTATTTCCTCATTTCTTGCCGAGGACAAATAAATGCCTTCCTGAATCAGCATGGTCTGAAGGGCCAGCTCGGCTGTGGGCAGCAGCGCCACCTTGCCGCGCAAGGCCGAAATCCAGTGGCGTGTGGAGGAATCAAAGTTGACAACATCATTTGGGTACATCTCATGCATACGGGAGTCATAGCCTTTCGTATTCACCGTGGCATTGAGCTCCAAATCACACATGGTCGTATAGAATCCAAAGGGCTCTAGGCGGATACCCCCATCTGAACCGAAGATGCAGCTTTCTTCAAAAGGATTCATATGTACCGACCAGCTCTCCAGCACATCCATTGTCAGGCCGTCTGAAAAGCGTATAAAGCCTGTGCCCAGCTCTTCTACGTTAAAACCGCTCTCGGCCACTTTGACGGGATCCGCGTTATTCATCTCACGATAAATCCGGCCGGATATTTTTTCGATTCTGGGCATATTGGTCAGGTATAGCAGCTGGGAGATATGGTAAACCCCCATATCAAAGAGCGCTCCTCCGGCGGCTACAGACTTTTGCGCAAATTCTATTGCGCCATAGCCGTCTACATAGGGCCTTCCGCGCCTACGGTAACCAATGGAACGCATGTGATAAATATGGCCGAGCTTTCCGCCATCGATCAGGTTTTTCGCCGCGCGCGTATTGGGCTGATAAATGAAGCCTAATTGGATGTGCAGCTTTTTGCCGCATTCCAATGCCGTATCCACCATCAATTTGCCATCCGCGTATGACCCGGCTATCGGCTTTTCGCAATACACGTTTTTCCCCGCGCGCAGTGCGGCAATCGTTGCGGGCGCATGCATATTGTTGTGCAGGCAAACGTCGATGGCATCAAGATCGTCGCGTTCCAGCATCTTTCGAAAATCCGTATACTTGTTGGGAATCTTGTATGTATCGCAAGCCGCGTCCAAACGGTCCTGGCGGATATCGCAGGCAGCGACAATCTCGGCATCAGGATATGACGCATAGCGTGGGAAATGGCTCATGTTTGCGATCTGCCCGCATCCGATAACGCCGATCCTTACCTTGTCCATATCACCCATTCTCCTCTGAAAGAAATTGCGCGATCTCACGGCGCACGGTGGCGATCTGCCAGTCCACCACTTCGTATTCGTTCTTTCCTCCGTGCTGCTCTATCCCAATATAGCCCTGGTAGTTATATTTTTTGAACAGGTGCAGCACTTCCTTCAGGCGGGGCGATTCGACAATCTTCTGCATCACATGAGTATGCGCCGCATAAGGCATAACCATTTCATCGCCGATTGCCGCATCGCAGTACCAGCTTCCCACATGCAAAAGAATGCGGTAGGCCGGATGGTTGATTTCTTCAAAAACGCGCTTCATGAAATTCGGGTTGCGGGCGGCGCCGGCGTGGTTCTCCGCACAAAGCAGGAACCCCGCATTCTTCGCTATATCACAATACTCCCTGAAGCGTTTGACGATTAATTCCTCCTCTGCCGGCGCAAGCTCCTCCCGGGGGACACCCCAGTCAATGCGCACCGACTTCGCGCCGAGCTTCTCGGCTATGGCCAGATATTTCAAGGCATTCCTGTAGTTTTTTTCACGCTTTTCCGGGTCGTCATTCCATACGTTCGCGCCGTCGACAGCCAGGTTCGACAGCACCATTTCCCGCTGCCGAAGGGCCTGACCGACCTTGCGGATGTAATCATCCTCCGTAGACGTGAAAAATCCGTTCCAAATACCTACGGCATCGACACGGTAACGGAATTTCAGCGTCTCCAGCATATGAAAGATATCCATCTTTCCTTCTTCAAGAAGGCCATGGAAGGAATATCCCTCCACCGAAATATCGTACATATATCCTCCTTGTTGTACCGCGGGAAGCGGCGTAAGGCGCTTCCCGCGGTATGATCACTCCCTGTATTACTTTTGGTATTTTTCCATGACAGCCGGATAGGCTGCATTCACATAGGCCTTGAATGCCGGAAGGCCCATGCTGTTGCATGTGTCAAGCATCACAGCATATGCTGCATTAAACTCTTCCTCTGTCTCGGACGCAATCAGTTTGAATGCTTCCCCGTCGATATAGCTGCCGATCTTGGTATAAATGTCGCGCTCGTCTGTGCCGACAGCCGGCAGCACAAACTGGTACCACGGCCTAAAATCAATCGCGGAGCGCACGTTGAGCAGTGTATTGAGTATGGCCTGCTCCTTGGGCGTATAGTTGAAGAGTGCTTCCGTCACGGCGGACACGCCAAAGTTCCAGCAAGCCAGGCCGTACTTTTCGACCATCTTCGTATAGCCTTCAGCTTTCACGGCCAACACTTCGTCCGTAAGGGCCGGATAGCCATCCTCACCAATGGTATATGTCTTGCCTTCTACGCCAAATTCGCAAAGCATTTGTCCTTCCGGGCTCTTCAGGTAGGACAGCATCTTGATGGCGGCTTCGGGATCCTTGCAGTTCTTGGTTATGTACGCACCGCTCCACCCAATGCTATCGTTGACGTACAAAGGCTTTTCGGAGAGCAGGCGCTCCACAGGTACAGCTGTGTAGGAAAGGCCGGCATCTTTGAAGGCTTTGTTGGCGCCGTCGGATTCCGTCACGCTGCGGACAAACGCAAATGCTTCCCCAGAGTACACCTTTTGACGGTACTGCTCTACTTGATAGATCAGCGCTTCGGGCTTGATGAACCCCTTGCGGTAAAGGCGGTTCAGGTAAGCCAGCGTTTCTTTGTACTCTGGCGTTTCCACGATATACTTGACTTCGCCGGCGGCTTCGTCATACCACAGGCGGGTACCGCCGGTGGGCACGCCGAAGCAATAGCGGAAATACGGCAGCCCGTAGAGGTTTTCACCAAGCAGAAGGCCGTCCATATCCGGGTACTTTTCATGAACCATCCCCAGCACGTTTTCAAGGTCTTCCAGCGTTTCCAGTTTGGGATTACCCAGGCTTTCCATGATATCCTTGCGGACGTGCAATGTGGCAGTGCCGTTGCTGGGCAGCATGCGGGGCTCGTTCTTCCATTCATCGGGCGTTGAATAGGCATTGTATATGGTATAGAACTTTCCATCAGGCTGCGTCGCGTTTGCAATCTCGATATCCCTGACAGGGAAATCAGGCGCGTATTTTTCGATCAGGGTATTCCAATCGTAGGAAACGTTCGGGTTGGCAAGCTTGGGCCACATGCTTGTGGTGCCTGTGTAAATGATGTCCGGATAACTGCCGGAAGCGATCAGAATCGACAGCTGTGAGGCATCGGCAGCCCGTATCACATCCAGGGTGACGCCGGTGCGGCGGGTGATCTCATCATCGACGATCCTCCCGCCAAAAGAGTCGATCCAAAACCAGGTGTGGTCTACGAAAACCGTCAATGTCACAGGCTTGGGCGTGGCTTCGGCCAACGCGGTTGTGGCACTCGCAAGCACCGAAACCATCAGGATGATTGCGAGCACATAGCACAGGTACTTTCTCATGATTACTCCTCCTTGCTTTTTATCGAATCCGGTTTTCCACCGGATTGCAACCGTTTATCCCTTTACCGAGCCGAGCATGATGCCTTTTACAAAGTACTTCTGTAAAAACGGATACACGCAGATGATGGGGGCAACGGAAACGATCATGGCTGCCATTTGAATGGACCTGGTGGTCACCGCGGTGCTGCTGTTAGCCAGTGTCTGCTGGGATACCTCAATGCCCGCGGCGGCGCCGGATCCTAGGCGGTCGATCATGCTTTTGTTAATGATCTCCATCATCAGGTAGGACATTGTCCGCAGCTCCTTGCTGGAAACATAATAGGCCGAATCAATCCATGAGTTCCATTGACCGACCCCCACAAAAAGAGCAGTGGTTGCCAGGATCGGCAAGGACAGAGGCAGAATAATCTTTCTGAAGATTGTTATCTCAGACGCGCCGTCCAGCCGCGCCACTTCAATCAGTGAGATGGGAATATCCTGAAAAAAGGAGATCATAACCATCATGAAAAAAGTATTGAGCAGGGCAGGCGCAACATAGACCCAGAAGGTATTCAGTATCTTTATGCTTCGGTATAGCGCAAAGGTCGGGATCATGCCGCCGTGGAAGTACATGGCAAGTATGATGACGGCGTAGTACCATTTTCGGAATACCAGTTCTTTGAACGACATGCCGTAAGCGACCAGCGCGGTGAACCCGACCGTGCCAACGGTCCCTATCAGCGTTCTTGAGACGGATATGAGCAGGCTTTTTGCCCACTTGGGGTCTCCCAGCAAAGATTGAAAGTTTTCAAGCGACCACTTGCGCGGCCAGAAATAGATGCCGCCGCGGGCTGCATCCAGACCTTCATTCAGCGAGAGGATCAGCACGTGATAAAATGGGTAAAGCGTCAGGAACAGCACGCATAACAGGAAAAAAGTATTCACAGTATCAAAAATAATGTCCTCCCGCGTGCGGGATATCCGGTTCTTCCTTCTACTCATCATAGCTCACCTCAAAACAGGCTGGACCCGCTCAGCCTGCGGGAAATGCCGTTGCTCGTAAAGACCAGAATCACGGATATAATGGATTGCATCAGCCCCATTGCCGCGCCATAGGAAAAGCGTCCCATGCCAAGACCCATGCGCAGGCTGTACGACTGTATAACCTCTGAGCGTGCGGCATTCAGCTTGTTGCCGATAAGCATGCTTTGCTCGAAATTTGAGCCGGAAAGCCCTCCGCCAAGAAGGCTGCCCATGGACAGGATCAGCACGACGGTGATCGCCCCGCTCAGGCCGGGGATAACCACGTATCGAATGCGCGCCAGCCGGCCCGCGCCGTCAATGGTCGCCGCCTCAAACAGGCTTGGGTCAATGGAGGTGATCGCCGCAATAAAGATGATCGACCACCAGCCCATCCCTTTCCACACATCGGTAAACACCGCCAGAAACCAGTAATATTTCGGGTCGGTTATGAATTGTTTTTTATCGATGTTTAGCCATTGGAGCACATTGTTTATCACGCCGTTATCCACGGAAAAGAACGTGAAGACAAGCCCCGATACAATAATCCATGAAATAAAGTGCGGGAGATAGCTTGCGGTTTGAACAAACCGCCGGAAGGACATTTGCTTGACCTCTGTGATCATGATCGCAAAAATGATGGGAATGGGAAAAGAGAACAACAGCTTCAGAAGACTTAAGGAAAGCGTATTCACCAGGATGGGAACGCAGTTGGGATCCACAAAAAATTCCCTGAAATATTTCAGTCCAACCCATGGCCCTGAAAAGATTCCCATAATCCCGCTGGAAATATCGTAATTTTGAAAGGCGATCAACAGCCCGAACATGGGCGCATAACTGAAAACCGCCAAAAAGAGCAACCCTATCCAGACAAAGAGCTGTATTTGCCACTGCTTAAAAAAAGTCCGCCATATGCTTTTCTTTTTTGTTGGCTGCACTGCTATCATTTCAGCATCTCCCGGTGCGTTTGTTGTTTTTAAGGCATTGAATACCACGTTTTATCCTTTACATTGAGTATAAATCTGTCACACATGCTTCACAAGTCAACAGATTCTATAGAAGTTTCATATAAATTTCAGTTTGTCTTGAGCGCTGCAACATACTCGGAAAAAGAGATGCCCTCAAACCGCCTGTATTGCTTGTAAAAGTATTGTTGATTGCTAAATCCGGCAGCCGAGATGATCTCGTTCATTCTGCTTTGCCGGGAGTTGCAATTTCTTTTTACATAGTCGATTCTCTTTTTGTTGATATAATCATTAAAGCTGTCCCCGGTGACGGCTTTGAATTTTTGGCCCAGATAGGAAGTGTTCATAAAAAATTTTTCCGATATGCTTTTGAGGCTGATTTGACTATCGAAATGCTTGTCAACATAATAAATGATTTTGGCAATGTCGCCATACTGCTGTGCGTCTGCCAGCGGCATCTTCTCTTTTAAGCGCGATTTGACCTGATGCAGCTGTTCGCAGACCTCTGAAGGGTCAATCGGCTTGAGAATATAGGAGTCTACGCGGAACTTGATCGCCTGCTTTGCGTATTCGAAGCGGTTATAACCGCTTATGATGATAATTTCAACATAATTGTTTACGGCGCGTACATTCCTGATGAACTCAAGGCCATCCATGATGGGAAGATGGATATCCGTTACGATCAGGTCAAAGCGGTAGCGCCTCATGATTTCCAGGGCGTCCAAGGCGTTGGAGGAGGTTGCGTTTACAGAAAAACCATATGCATCCCAGGGTATGGTCAGTGAGAGGACTTCCAGTATGTTGGGCTCGTCGTCTACCAGCAAAACAGAATACATGCTTTTTTCCCCTCCTCAAAACGATACAAAAGCAAGGATATGAAAGCCCGGCATTGCTCAATGCCGGGCTTCCTCCCCTCAATATTTCGGTTCCAGCCCAAGCTCATCGATCAGTTTGAGCAGGGTATAGCGGGTCCGGTAATCCTTGGCGCAGCGCATGGATGTATCCAGTAACGCATCATCTATGCCAAGCTCCGCTGCTGTTAAAGGAGCGCCCAGGTCTTCCATGGCCTTTTTGATGCGTGAAAAATCCGGAAGGTTGTCAATAACTGCTTTGATTTCGCCAAACCGATCCCGCGCCCTTATGATTCGACGCTTCTGCTCTTCCCAGGAAAGGAAATCTCCTGGATTCTCCTGCATGATGGATCTTCCGGCTTCCTCTCCAAAGGCGTGCAGCATCCATTTCACACGGTCTTCCCGGCTGGCGCGTTTTTTTCGGATTTTCTCCAGATCCAATTTTGAAAGATCCTCTTTGGCAAACTGCTGGAATAGGGGCCAGACAAGCAACGTGGCCACCCCTACCGACGTTCCGTGGGCCGGGGGATGGTTCCCTTTAAGAAGCTGCATCATTTCCCAGTAATGGGCGATATTATGCTCCACGGAGGCCACCGCTCTTGTATGGCCCACGATCATGATGGTGATCCCGGCCAGCAGCAGCGCCTCAATGAGGATTCGAATGCCCTTTTCGGAGCGCTTTTGAATCTCTTCCACGTTATCTACCAGCCGGTTGACCGCATCCGTCACAATTTCCCCGCAAACAGGACAATACGGTTCGTCATTGATGATATTCCCGATCATCCAATCCGCTTTGGCGATATACTTGCCCAGCACGTCACCCACCCCGCACCGGACCATGTCAATGGGCGCCGTGCGCAGGATGTCGATGTCGCAGACGATGATTTCCGGGCATGGGCCGGCCCTGTGTATTTTTACGCCGCGCATCAGAAGTGGGGCAATTACGGAAGTATACCCATCCATGGAGGGGGCGGTGCCTATGCACACGAAGGGCAGCTTTGTACGCGCGGCATTTACCCGTGTGGTGTCTGTGATGGAGCCGGAACCTACGCTGATCAAAAATTCGGTCTCCGGCTGGATGGATAAAAGAACCTCACCGCACGCACGCTCATCCGGATCCATGGGGTGTTCCCGGCGGATGATACAGGGGACCACCTGGATTCCTGCATGAAGGAGGGCAGCCTCGACGGCGCGGCCGGCTATTTCATAAGTGGTTTGGTCTGCCACCAGCACACAGTGTTTTCCCATGCCGCGGGCGGCGATATAACCGGGAATATTCTTTATCAAGCCTGTTCCCACATAAATATCCTGGGTGGGAAGGTGGTGCTCCAAGGGGCAATCGCAGGCTATGCCTGAGATTTGCAGCTTGCTGTTTTCATCATACCCAATCGTAACCGGCATAAAATCGTCTCCTTATCTACCTTTTTGAGCCTATTACGGCGTTTTACGCCCGCCGAATATCTCATCTCCCGCGCTGGTCACGCTGCTGGGAAGCGTAAACGGCTGTAAACTGCTGCAATTGTAGAAGGCGCCGCTCCCAACGGAAATCAGCCCCTGGGGGAGTGTGACCTCACTTAATGCGCTGCAATCGGCAAATGATCCTTCACCGATATGAAGAAGGGATTTAGGCGCATGAAACGCGGTCAGCGCTCCGCAGGCGGAAAACGAAAAATCCCCAATGCTTTGAAGCGAAGCCGGCCATTGGATACTTGCAAGGGCCGAGCATTCCGCAAAGGCATAGCCGCTTATGCTTACAATTTCCTCCGGCAATG
Source organism: Bacillota bacterium (assembly GCA_023416585.1). Lineage (GTDB taxonomy): Bacteria > Bacillota > Clostridia > Christensenellales > Aristaeellaceae > JAEWAH01. Next base: position 26,335 of record JAEZHM010000089.1, on the reverse strand, counting down.
TGACGGATGAAAGCGCGCTGCAGCCGAAGAACGCGCCTTCGCCAATGGATTGAAGGCTGGGGGGCAAAGTGATCCCTGCCAGGGCGTTGCAATTGGTGAACGCCCCCTCGCCGATGTTTTCAAGGCTGTCCGGCAGCACAACCGTTTCCAATGAGGTGCAATTGTAGAACGCGCCGCTTCCGAGCGCGGCAACAGTGTTAGGAAGCGTGATGGCGCGAAGCGTTTTGCACCCGTAGAAGACCCCTTCGCCAAGGCTGGTCAGCCCGCTTTCAAACTCCACGTTTTCCAGCGCACCGCAACCATAAAACACGCCAGCGCCCATAGTGCTCAGCGAAGAAGGCAGCCTGGTCTCTTTCAGCGACGTGCAGCCAAAGAAGACGCCGTCTCCAATATCTGTAAGCGCTGCGGGAAGGCTGATTTCCTCAAGAGCGGTGCATTGGAAGAAGGCAAAGCTGCCGATACTCTTAAGGGAGGCGGGCAATGTTACCTGTGTTAGCGTATCGCAGCGTGCAAAGGCATTTTCACCGATGGCAGCGACACCCTCGGGGATTATCAGGGTAGGTCCGCTGCCCGAATAGGAGATCAATGTGCCGTCTTCCACGACAAACGGAACATCTTCCGCCAGCGAAAAAGCAGGCGTAAAAAAAAGGGAACCTGCAATGCACATCATCGTAAGGAGCCGGAGTATTTTGTACATGGCGCACTCCCGTATATGTTGAATAGGGGCATCTTCGTTAGGAGGATGGAAAAGGTGTTGAAGGAGATCTCCTTCAACACATTTTCAATTAAAGATACCTTGCAAGCGCTTCCTCATCGATCTGTATGCCGATGCCGGGTGTCTGCGGCAGGGCAACGCAGCCGTCAGCGTCAATGAAAAATTTATCCTTCAAATAAAACTGCTGGCTTTCGGTGGTAAGGAAGGGCGGGTCGTACGGGAACTCCAGCATGGGACAGTTGTTCAGGCTCACGGCGGCCTGCAGCATCGCGGCAAAATTCAGTGCGAAGCTTCCAAGCCCGCAAACGTGCGGGATGATCAGCTTCTTGTGAAATTCCGCGGCGTGGGCAAGCTTCCTTGTTCCCGTGATCCCAATATCGCCCAGGATAACGTCGGGCTGGAAAACATCATACGTATTGTAATCAAGGTGCTCCTTGAACTCATAAATGTTCATGGCGTGCTCCCCGCCGGCGATGAGCATGTCAAATTCCTCTGAAAGCATGGCCAGCCCGTCATAATCTTTTCTGCCCAGCGGTTCCTCAAAGAAATATACCCCCAATGCCTCAAGCTCCCTGCACATAAAGCGCGCAGTCTCCCGCGACCACCATTTGTAGTTGATCGCCCGGTGGTTCTGGTTGGCATCCACGACGATTAACAGCTTGTCTCCGCAGGCTTTGCGCACCGCCTGAACCACCTTCAGATCCTCCAGGTAATCCGGGCGGTGCAGCCGCAGCTTAACAGCCTTGAAGCCCAACTCCATCAAGTGCTGAACCTGACGGATGTGCTCCTGCGGCGTTAAAAGCCGCGATGTGGCGGCATACACCATCATTTTGTCGGCACGGGCCCCCAGCAGCTTGTAGACAGGCAGCCCGGCTGCCTTGCCGATGATATCCCACAACGCCACATCATAGCCGCCGTAAGAGCCGCGGCCAAAGTTTACATCCAGGCCCAGCATGGCGCTGTTCCAAAAGGATTCCACATGAAAAGGGTCCATCCCGATGAGGCATTTGAGCAGGTATGGGTCAGGGTTGCCCGCGTGCGGCCCGTACCCAACGATCCCCTCGTCTGTTGAAATCTTGTAAAAAGATACGCCATAGCTTGTTACGGGGCCGCCGTCGGGTTCAAACCATGCCGCGCGGTATTCGCCGGGAAGCGGAATGGGCTTTGTGGTTTTAATGACCTCCACATTGGTTATTTTCATGCCATACACTCCCTTACTGCTGTCGATTCCGGGCCATCCACAATCCGGCTGCGGGATGTCCGGCAAAGTAATAGCTTTCGCCGTCCTCAGTCTGGTAGCAGCCGTCTGAAAGATCACCGGGCACATACCGCTCCATGGCTTCTTTCAGGGACATATAGCGGTATCCCACGCCTTCCACATCCTTCCGGGACAGGTGACCGGCCGCATACGTGACGGTAAATTGCCCGTCGCTGGAGCCTTGCATCAAATGGGCCGCAACGCTTTCGTTGGCTGCCAGCGCCGGCTCCCTATGCATGAGTTCCATTGTCTTTTGTGTGCCCTGATAACCAAACCGGCGTATCAGCGCATCATTTTGCATATCCTCACCAAATTTGCGGATGCCCGGGGCGATGATCAGCAGCTCGCCGCCAGGTGCAAGCAACATGCAGGTACGGTATATCGCCTTGTTGCCAACCCACACGCTTTTGAATTCTTTTTCATCCATATAGGCCACAACTTTTTTTACAGGCCGGTCCAAATAATTAATGTTCAGCCTGGCGCTTTGCTCAGCCGCGCGGGTAAAAAGGCTTCTGTCCTGTCCGCCGATATACAGGCCTCGCAGGCGGTTTCTTTGTTCATGGGGAGCGGAAACAGCCAGCACGAAAAGCAGCGGCAGGTGCGATGCAAAGTGCTCCTGCGCGTAATCGAATACTGCTCGCACCGGCGAGTCTGTCTGTCCGAGCACGCGCTTTACACCCCATGCTGCGCTGAGCAGGTGGGTTTTGCTGATCATGTTGTACCCGCCGCAGCCCACAAAGATATTCTTGCTGTAGTTGGACATCCCGGCGACCTCGTGCGGGACTACCTGCCCAAGGGAGATGATCAGGTCGTAAGAAGGATCAAGCAGCCTTGCGTTAACCTCCACATCAATCGGCTCGCTGAACAGGCCCTGGGATATGGTTGCGGCCACATCGGAGGGCACCTCGCCTATTTTGCGCACATCGGTACGCCAGTTGTGATAAATGATCTCCCCGGGGTCGACCGCCCCTTCGAACATATCCAGTATCTCCGCCGGCGTCATCGCCTCATGCGTGCCAAGGGCCGGCATCACATGGACCGTGCAAAAACCCTTGAGCAAGCGGTAACACGATGCGGTCACCTGCCCTACGCCGGAATAGACGCGGGTATAATCAGGCGGCAGCAGCAATACCTTTTTCAGTTTTCCTCGCAGGGGCATAAGCGCTTCCTCCAGCCCCTTAACGACATCCTGACCGGACAGACCCATAGGCTGATCGGAAATTTTAATGACTTCCTGCATGCCGTTCCTCCATGGCATCTATGCCCGCCTGTATTTGTTGAACACCTCGCGGAACGTCGCGCCATTGTTAAAGTCAATGCGTGAAAGGCGTTCTTTCTCCGACAGCTCCATCACCTTTACGGTAACCTCGTCCAAAATCTCATGGGGTATGACCAGAACCGCATCCACATCGCCAAAGATCCAGTCGCCCGGCCGAACCAGCAGGCTTTTGCTCAGTGCGCCGGACACGTAGATCGGTATTTGAATTTCCCGTGGGCGCCAGCGCTTTTTAGATTCTATGGGTGAGGTGTAGCGCGCAAAGCATGCCCAATTTTCAATCTCCAGTATGCCGGGCTTATCGCGTGTGCCGCCGTCGATCACGGCGCCGGCGGCCCCCGCCGCGCGGGCTCCATAGCTCATCATCTCACCCCAGTGGCCGGCCGCATCATCCTTTTCGGCGTTCAAGACGATAACACAGCCGGGGGTGAACTTGTCAAACAGCGCGCAATTATCAAAGTCCGGGCGCGGCAGTTCCGCGTCAAAGCGCGGTTCCCGTATACCCCAAATAGTGAACGCGGGGCCGCAGACCTTCATTTTTTCCGAGAGGGGCGCTATCGCCAGGTCCATGCACTGGTTTCCGTAGCCCATGGCGTCCATCACATCATAAATATCGGCCGAATAGGACTGCAAAAGCTTTTCACGGTACTCGACAATTTTGGAAAGCTCCATTTGTTTTCCCCCACAATCTTCATTTTGCTTTGGTTATACTTTATATCCAAGCCCTTCCAACAAGCCGCGCAGGTAGCCTATGGCGTACAGGCGGCCCTTGAACATGTATCCCGGTTTGCCGTTTTCCTCGCCCGCCATGGTCGGCACATGGTCCACGCGGATCGGTGCCTCGATCCCGGCATCCAGATACGCGGCCAGAGCCTTTCGCATATCCGTCTTTCCCGCGTCGTGAAAAGTTTCCTGAAAGCATGCGGCGTCGCCCTGCACGTCGCGGAAATGTACGAAGAATATTTTCTCCTTGCCAAAGCGACGGATGGTTTTAGGAATATCCTCGCACATGGTGGCAAAGCAGCCCTGGCAGAACGTAATGCCGTGATATGGGCTGTCGGAAAGGGACAGTGCCCGGGCGAAAGCATCTGCGCTGATCAAGATGCGCGAAAGGCCCCGGATGGGCGTAATGGGCGGATCGTCAGGGTGCAGCGCCAGCTTGACATTTGCCTTTTCCGCCACAGGCAGCACCCGGTGTATGAAATATTCGTAATTATCCCACATCCGCTCCTGGGATACCTCTCCGGCCCAGGTTAGCGGCTCTCCCTGCATTTGCGCATGCTGGTAGCCGGTCACCAGTGCGCCGCCCCGGGAGGGGATGTTCATCTCGCTTCGGAACCATCCCAGCACGGGCATGAAGTTATAGCACATGATCTCAATGCCAAGCCTGCCCATATTCTCAAGGAGCGCGCAGAATTTTGCGATCTCCTCATCGCGCCCGGGCAGGCCGAGCTTGATTTTTTCGTTGGGCGGTGCGCCTTCGATCACCGTAACGTTAAAACCGTATTCCTTAAACCGGTCATAAATGGTTTTGAGCTGATGGAAGTCCGAATAATCAAACGATGGGTCCGCATAAGGCAGGTTGCAGACCGCCTCCCTGACACCCAATTGCCTGTCCAGCGCCCACATTTCTGTTGGCTGTGCCGTGAGCATATCAGCTATACGAAGCATATTTTTCCTCCTGACCGCTAAAATTCCACGAGTATGTTTTGGATCATGTATGCGTTCACGTTTACGGTAATAGTATTGCCGCTTACTGCCAGCGCGTTTGATTTTTCTTCCAGCAGGTTGGCCGCCCAGGCAGAGCGGATGGGCCTTACGCAGGAAATGCGTGCATCACCGGCCTTCCCGGCTGTTTCAAACAGGCGTATGAGCACCGCGCCGGGTATGTCATACGCCGGCTTGATGGCGCTGACGATGATGTTGTCCCGGTCAACGCCAAAGAAGGACATCTCATGATCCGGCAGCGTGCCGGCCTGTACCGCGCCCGCTTGCGTAAGAACCGGCGTGCCCTGCTCCCAGCCGAAGCGGTAAGCATTTCCGGTGACCGAATCGCCTTCGTGGGGATGAAGCGTATACGTCCATTGCTGATGGCCCTGGCTGAGCACCCAGGCGTGGGGATCGCCGCAGCTGACGCCGGTGCGCAGGAAGAAAGCTTCAATATTGCTGTCCTGTATGCGCATAAGCGGCAGATGCGTACCGATGGTCACGCCCCAGTTGCCGTAGCCCACGTCGACCCATTTGGTCACATCGCGCATATGGCGCCTGTATTCAGGCTTGATTTCATCCCTGTTGATTGCACCCACGCCCAGCACCACATCATCGTCGATACCCGTCATCATTTCAGGCCACTTCATCGAATAGAAAGGCACGCCATAGCGCGTTTGGTCGAAGCCATCAGGGTTAAAGGGCAGGCAAAGCTTCATGCACTCATTCTTTTTGCCCCACCAAAACATGTCCAGCTTGATTTCGATGATATTCAGCGCCTTGTAGAAAACGAAATGCTTCAGCGTGCGCGCGCCGAAGATGGATGTTTCCACACAGACGCTGACGCGCACATCGTTTGCTTCTTCTATGAAAACCTTGCAGGGGCTGTCCGAGTCGCGAACCTGGACGCCGGTGAAATCATAGGTGACGTATGAGCCTTCCTCCGCCATAGAAATGATTTCCCCAAAGCGGGTGGCGGTTGTGTTACCGGTAAGCTCGCGGGAAAGGCGCTTGTCAAACAGCGATGAGACCGTTCCGCTTGCATGGTCGAAGGCAGCGCGGTAATGCGGCGTTTCCAGCAAAAGCTGACCGGCGCATGTGACGGTGTCGAACCAGGAGCCGCCCTGCTTTGCCTTTGCACTTTTGACCACATAGAACATTTTGTAGCCTGAGGATGGCAGGTTATGGGCGGCAAACCGCAGTGTATCGCCATCAAGCGCGTGTTCCGCTTTGCGGCCGGCCGCATCGACCACCTGGAAGGCGCTCGCTTTGACCGCGGGCACGCCGTTCATGTCCACACAGGAAAGTGCGTCGCGCTCCCATGTCAGCGGGTTGACCACTGTTAACGCGCACAGAATCTCTTTGTCTGCAAGAGCCGCAGGTGGGGCAATGTGCCTGGTGAGGTTTGCCATGCCGCTTTTTTCGATTTGCTCGCTGTAGGCGTGGGAATGCTGCTTGATGATGTCCCGGTCCAGGTCGGTTTTAGGCCCGCCAAATCCGGAATAGTTATGATCCTGTGTAAACATTTCGGCCTTCCAGGCTTCATACAGCTCCAGGCCATCGGGGACAGGCTTGGGCCGGATATCCCCCTTGAAGCGCCCCAACGCGATCCACCAGTCGGCCTCGCCGCCGGGCACCGCAACCTTTTCACCCAGCAGCAGGCCAAACGACGCCAGCTTTTCCAGCGACAGAAGGTAGTTTTCCTGGGCAAAGCTTTTTTGGAAAGCGCGAACATTGCCCGGTACTACGCTCGCCCAGCCCACCGGCCACTCACCGCTGATCTGAGGCAGTACGGCTTTGAGAGCGGGATCCTTGTCATACCTATCGAAAACGGCTGCCGGCGTGGAGATGTCAAAATCAATCTCGGGGTAATCCGCCTTAAACTTTTCCAGCGCTGGGATGATGGTGTCATCGGCCATTTGCAGGTCGCCGTACCCGCCTCGCATAACGTAATGCGGGGAAAGCTTGCCTGTGCTGTTGCCCTTTTCGATGCTGCCGATTTCCCTGGCGAGACGTTCGCCGCTGACCTTGCCATAGGAATAGCCCACCGAGCAGTAAAGGATCTTTGTCCCGTCTGGGGCGGCCCAATTGTACACGCCCAGCGGCCCCCGCGCCCGTATGTAGTACTTGATGCCGGACAATGCGCAAATTTGCGGTACCTGCGGGGAAAGGCCGGGCAAGTCTGAATGGCATGTGCTCAGGGCGTGATAGTTGAGTTCCTTCTTCAGATACCGCTGGCCGTAGATGTGATGGCGCGCAATGGATTCGCCGCCGTGCATATGCTCGTAGCGGTCTACATAGCAGCCCGCAATTTCAAAGCGTCCCGCGTCCATCAGCTTCTTGAGCGCCTCCTTGTTTTGGGGGAAGTGCTCAAGATAATACTCCGTAAAAACGGTCGACTCAATATAGAAGCAGTATTCCGAATGTTCACCGCACAGATCCAGCGCACGGTTGATGATGTCGCATCCCCTGTCCAGACAGTCGCGTGGCGGAGCCATCCAGTAAAGGTCCATATGGGAACCCATCATAAAACTGATTTTGATGCGTGTTTTCAGATCGCTCACGGTTTTTCCTCCTCTTTGAACCGGATGTGCAATGTTTTGATCTCATAAGGCCGGACAGGCACATGCACAACGCGGCCTGTATGTGCCGCCGCGCTCATTTTCTGCTCCAGCAAATCGACTTGCCAGCAATCCTCCACCAGCAGCGGGCAGGTTACGGTTACCTCTCCCCCCGAGCCATCCGTTTCGTAAAAGCGGACAATGACGTCTCGGGCGCTGCTATAGGCAGGCTTGACCGAAGTCACGACAACCTTTGCGCCTGTGACTGCAAAAAAGGACTTTTCATCGCCTGAAATCACACCGTCCTGAGGCATGCACAGCCGCATCAGGGGCGGTGCCGCCGCTTCCCAGCCGGAGCGCTCCGCTGTTTCCTCCTGGGCGTGGGGCCTAATGGTATAATCCCAGCACTGGCGGCCCTGGTTCAGAACCCAGACGTTCGGATCGCCGCAGCTCACCCCTGTGCGCAGAAGGAGTGGTTCAATCCGGCTGCCGTCGATGAAGACGGAAGTTGTGGATGTTGTAAGCGTGACGCCGGATCCCTCATACCCTACATCCAGCCACTTTTCCACATCGCGGATATGCTTGCGGGAACAGGCGTCGATCTCGTCAGGATTGAACGCGCCTACGCCGAGCACCACATCGTCGTTAATGCCCTGCATCATGTCCGGCCATGTCATGGCGTAATACGGGACGCCATACCGCGTACAGTGGTAGCCTGTTTTCGAAAAGGGAAGGCAAAGGCGCACCTGCTGGTCCTTCATGCCCCACCAGTACATTTCGATCTGCAGGCCAAGGGCTGCGCTATCCTTTTCCAGGGTCAATGTTTTTGTGACGCGGCTTCCAAGGAGCGTTGTTTCCACGAGGATGGATGATGAAAAAGCGTCAGCATGGTGAAGGGAAACGCGCGCATTTTCCTCACGCGCCCGCCCGCCCGTAAAGCCATAGACTACATCCACGCCTGATTCCTCATAGGACACAAGCTCTGCAAAGCGTGCTCCGGCACTGTTTTCAGCCAGTTCGCGATCCTTCAGTTTATCGAAAAGTGATTCTACCGTACCGCTTGCAATATCGACCGCAACGCGTAAAAACGCGTTTTCCAGTATGATTTGCCCATTTGCCCGGCGTGTTTCAACGCCCTTTCGAGCATTGCAATGCTGCGCAGCCACTCCGTAATAGACCCGGTATCCCAGCGGCGGCAAGGATGCGGTATGCAGCGAAAGCGCATCCCCTTCCTTTGCCGAGCTTGCCTCCCGGCCATGGGCGTCCACCATACGGATATCGCCAAGCGCCTGAAAGCCTTTATCGCGGATGAAGACGGTTGCGTCCCTGTGCCATGCAAGCGGATTGAAAACAGGCAGCGCAAATAGCACCTTTTGGCCGCAGATTTCCTCGGGTATATGGATTTTATCAAAGAGCCGCCGTGCTGCCCGGACGGTAAGGTCTTGTACAAGCGCACCGGCGTGCTGCAATACGATGTCCCTGTCCAGTTCGGACTTGGGGCCTCCGAAGCCGGCATAATTGTGATCCTGTACGAACAGCACGGCTTTCCACGCTTCATACAGCTCCTGTCCCGGAGCGATCTTCACGGGGCCCGCATCGCCTTTGAAGCGCCCCAGGATGGTCCACCAATCCGCTTCAAGCGGCGCGTCGGCCAGATCCTCCCCGAACAGGCCGCCAAGAACGGCGAGCTTCTCCAGTGTCAGCAGGTCGTTTTCCAGGCGGAAGATCTTCTGGAAAGCCTGTACATTCGCCGCGGCAATGCTTGCCCAGCCCACCGGCCATTCGCCGCTGAGCGTGGGCAGCGATTTCTTGTTTTGTACGTACTTTCCAAGTACCTGGGAGGGGGAGGAGATGGCAAATTTGGTTCCGGGAAATTCGGTGCAGAATTCATGGATATCATGAAGAATATGTTCATCCGGCATCTCCAGATCGCCATAGCCGCCGCGCATAAGGAATTCGCCGGGGGATTGGCCCTGCCCATCCGCAGGCGCCTGATCCATTTCCCGCTTGAGCCGTTCACTTGTCACGCGGCCATACGTATATCCCACGCTTGCGTACAATGTGCTGCTGCCATCGGGGGCCAGCCAGTTGTACAGGCCCAGGGGCCCCCGGGCACGGATATAGTAGTCGATTTGAGACAATGCGCAGATCTGGGGGATCTGGGGGGAGAGGCCGGGAAGATCAGAATGGCAGGCGCCGCGAAAATCCGTCCCCAGATGCTCCGCGAGGAAGTGCTTTCCGTAAATATAGTGGCGAACAATGGATTCGCCGCCATGCATGTGCTCATACCTGTCTACATAGCACGCACCGATTTCCAGCCGGTTTTCGGAAATCAGCTTTTGCAGCAGCGCCTTTTTTTCGGGAAAGCGTGAAAGATAGTACTCGGCAAAGACTGTCGTTTCGATATAAAACCGGTAGTCCTCATATTGCTGGCACAAGCCGAGGGCACGGTTGATGATATCGCAGCCCCTGTCAAGGCAGTCCCGCGGCGGTGCCATCCAGTACAGATCCATATGGGAGCCGAGCATGAAATGGATCGTCGGCCTTGGGCAGTTCATCTCATCATCCTCCCTGTCATGGGTTCTTTTTCAGCGTCAGGGATTTGATTTCAAAACCGCGCAGCATTTCCGCAGGTTCATCCATCTTTTGCTCCATCAAGTCGCATACGCAGGCGCCGTAAAGGCCAAGGGTATTGGCAAGCGGAAGCATCATTTCGCGGGAAGTGGCGTTGAAAATACGGGCAACGTAGGCGCCGCTTTGCGATTGCGAGGGTTTCAGCACCGTCATGACGCCGTTTTCCTTGGTATCAAAGAAACTGTGTTCATTCCCCGGCAGGGATCCCGCTTTCTCAGAGACGTTTGCAATATCCAGGGGCTGCTGAAGCTCCCAGCCCTTTCGGTATACGCCATCCTCCCATGAGCCCTGATAGGAGGTGATAACGTACCGGTAGGGATGAATGCCCTTGTTGGTGAACTGCACGCCCGTATCGCCGATATTGCTGACATTGCGCATCATGGTGCTGCGCACACTTGTCCCTGAAAAATCGTACGCCGACTGGTTGGACGCAATGGAGACCGCAAAATCCCCGCCTTCCATGGCAAACCATTTTTCCACTTCCCGGTAACGGGCATAAAGGATATCAGAGATTTCATCTGTTTTGAAAATGACCCCGTGCTCCAATGGATGCCCGTAAGTTTGCGCGCCATAGGGCACGCCGTACACCAGGCGCCTGTCAAGTGCCGCGGGCAGATCAAGGTTCATCTTGATTTGAAGGTTGGGAATGGCGCACCAGTACAGCGTGGGGCTGACATGGAGTTCCTTTTTCAGGTGGTTTAATCCCACATCAATGGTCAGCTTGCAGTTGAGTATTTCGGTTTCGATGCGGACAACTGTTTCCATATAATTGCTGTACAGTACATCGGCGTTGTGTACATGCCGGGTGCTTGTATCCAGCAGCGGCTTTTCGACCACTGTATCATTCACGCTGCAGGAAAGGTCCTCATAGGCCGATACTTCCAGGAAGGAATTGCCGCCCAATAGCTCCTTGCCGAGAACGCGGTCATACAGTCTCTTAAGAACGCCCGTTTTGCGGCAGATCTGTACTGTGTAAAACGCGTTTGTCATGGTGATATGATTCTCTTCCGTCGTGACCTGGCACGCATCATGGCATGCGGGGGCCTTCTGCTGGCGGATGCGGAAAGTCTTATAGCCTACCGAGGGGACATTCATCGCACAGAAGTAAAACGCGTGGTCGCGGCAGACTACCGGCACGCTGTTGCCCGATGCGTCGACCGCACAGTATTCCTTATCGGGGCACAGCGTTTCGTCCTCAAACCTGACTGTTTCGCTGCGCTGCCAGTTCATGGAGTTAAAGACCGCCAGGGCCTTTTCCTTTGCATCAATATGGGAGGTGATGGCTTCAAGCGCCCTGTTCTTGATGATGGAGGCCATGAAAAGAGCGGCGTTTTTGTATATGAAGCGGTCGAATTCCGTTTGCGCGCCGTCTATGCCGCCATAGTTGTGATCCTGCGTGATGAGCTGGTAGATCCAGCCTGCGTCAATGCATTCCCTGACGGTAGCGGGGGTATTGCGCAGTTCAAAATACTTTCGTTTGCCGCCGGAGTTGCCGCCGTGTGCCAGCGGATGACGCTCAAAGGACAGGTCTTGAACAGGCGTGCCCAGCAGCGAACTGATGGATGCGTACTTTTCGGCGTCCATCAGCGCAGCCGACACCCGCTTGTCAAGCATAAGCATCTGAACGTGCAGCGCAGACGCATTGTGGCCCCACCGCGATGTATTTTCGCCTTCCATCTCCTTAAGCGTGCCCTTGTCCATTGCCTCCAGGGAGGAAAGGATGTTGGACAGGCGGAAGTGCAGCTCCGGATACTTTCCGTTCAGTTCTTGGATATATTCCCGCAGGTGCACGCGCTCGCTCCCGCCCGTTTCCAGCCGCTTGATGAAGGAATCAGCGGCGCCAAGGTCGCCCGCCGAGAAATTCATAGCGATATCCTCGCTTGCGATTTCCCTACGCACATCAGGAAGGTGGTCAATAACATCTTTTTCCACATTGTAGTAGCTGTAATGGATCGGGAAATTGTACATGATGACGCTGGTACCATCCAGTGCTTTCCAGTAAAAGCGGGCTCCCAGCTTAAAACCCCTTGCGGCCAAATAATAGTCAATGCCGCTCTTTTTGAAAATTTGTGGCGTCTGTTCCGCTGTGCCGGGCAGGTCTGGATGATAGGATAGCACCGTATCCACACCCAGCAATTCACGCAGCAGTTTTTTTCCGTAATGGATATTGCGGACCAAGGATTCACCGTCGTGGGAGGCTTCCAATTTGTCAATGTAGTCGGCTCCGACCTCGATCTGCCCCGTGTGCAAAAGCTTGATGAGATCCGCTTTGCGTTCGGGGTGCACGTGCAGATAATACTCAACAAAGCGCACCGTCTCGATGAAAAAGTGAAATTGCCCATCCGCCAGCGCATACTGAAGGGCATCGTCAATAATTTGTGCACCCCAGTTCAGGCATGTATCCTGCGAACCCATCCAAAACAGATCCAGATGCGCGCAATGCATGATGTTGATGAACTTTCCCATTACCATTTCCCCTTTCCCGCATTCCTGTCAACGTTTGATGATCATGCCGCCGTCCACAACAATGGACGATCCCGTCATGTACCGGGCGGCATCGGATACCATGAAGGCCACAACATCGCCTATATCTTCCGCCTCGCCCACACGCCCAAGTGGTATAACCTTGCTTAACTGTTCGATAATCGCCGGTGTGAAATGAGAATTCATGTCCGTATTGATCGCCCCGGGCAGCAGCGAATTAACGCGTATGCCGTATGGCGAAAGCTCGTTAGCGAAGCTGACCATCATGGATTCAAGCATTGCCTTGGTCGAAGAATAGGCTGCCTGGGTCGGCAGAGCCCGAAGTGCGTTGATGGATGTAATGAGCGTGATGCTGCCGGGCCGCTTGTTTTCTATCATGATGCCTGCAGACAACTGTATGAAGCGCATGGCGCTTACCACATTTGTGTTGATGAGCCGGTAGAAATCGTCCACTGTGGTGCTCATGATCTGTTTGAAAATGGTGATTGCCGCATTGTTGACGAATATATCGATACCCCGGAGCAATTCGCTTTGATCCTTAAAAAACGATTCAATTTGCGACACCTGCGAAACATCCACCGCAAATGCCCAAGCCTGCCGGCCCGTATCCCGGATTTGTGCCGCAATCTCCTCCATACGGTCCATGTCCCTGGACACCAGCACCACATCGCAGCCTTGAGACGCCAGCGCTAACGCTATAGCTTTGCCGATGCCCCTGCTTGCCCCGGTCACAAGTGCCCGCCGGCCTGCTAAATCACACATATCCTTTTTCATCACATACCATCCATCTGCATTTTCCATATGCTTTTTTGGGTTATCCTTTGATGCCTGAAGTCAAAACGATGCCTTTGGTAAAATACTTCTGGAACAGCGCGTAGAGCAGCAGAACCGGGAATGCAGCAATGCACATGGCAGCCGCAAGCTCCGACCAGCGTGTGTCGTAGAGCGTACGGAACTCGGAGGTAAGCGCCAGCTGCAGCGTCTTCATATCCTGTGAGCCCGCAACGATGAGCGGCCAGAACAAATCGTTCCAGCGGTTCATAAAATCCAGCACCACAAGCGTCGTCAGCGCCGGCATGATCAGCGGCTGAAAAATTTGAACAAAGATCCGGAACTCCGATGCGCCGTCTACCCGCGCGGCGTCGAAGAAATCATTAGGAATCGTCTGCGCAAATTGCCGCACCAGAAAAATGCCAAACGCACTGGCCAGCCCTGGTATGATGAGCCCCCAGAATGTATTCAGCCATTTAAGCGAGCTGCAGATCAGGAATACGGGGACGATCGTTACCTGAGCCGGGATCATCATGGTTGAAAGCACCAGCATGAACAGCAGCTTTTTCCCGCGAAATTCGAATTTCGAAAATGCGTATCCCGCCATGGATGAAAACAAAACGGAGAAAAACGTGCCGACAATGGCATAGAACGCGGTATTAAAGAAATATCGCCAGAACAATTCAATAGAAAATACGGTTTTGAAGTTATCCATCAGGAACTTCCTGGGAAAAAAGGACGGCGGCCATGTGATCGATTCACCATAGGTCTTGAAGGCTGTCATCACCATCCAAAATAGGGGATACAGCGCCATGACGACAAACAGCAGAATGACCAAAACACAAAGCAACCGTACAATACGCACCCACCATGTTGCTTTTGCCATCACGTGTCGACCTCCCTATCTTGGATCTTTAGCTGAACAAGCGTCAGTGTGACCAGAATAATGAACAGAAGCCACGCCATGGCCGAGGCATAGCCCAAATTCATTTTGTTAAATGCCGTCTCCCACAAATAATACACAAACACCTTTGTGCGGTTGGCAGGTCCTCCCGCTGTCATGACATAAACGGCGTCGAAAGCCTGGAAAGCGCTGATGGCTCCAAGCACTGTCAAAAACATCGTCACGGGGCGAAGCAGCGGCAGGCGGATATGCCATAATTCCTGCAGCCATGTTGCCCCGTCAATCCTTGCCGCCTCCGTATACTCCTTGGAGATGCCCATGAGCCCGGCGCTCCAGATGGTGATGCGGTAGCCCAGGTCGCGCCAGACCACCATCGCAATGATGCTCGGCATGGCCTGCTTGAGATCCGCCGTCCAGCGCTGTTCGGGCAGCCCGAGCTTGATTAATATGGTGTTGAATAACCCGAAGGAAGGCTGATACATATACGACCAAATCAGGCCTGTAATGACAATGGACAAGATGTATGGAACAAACAGCGCCGAGCGGATCGTCCCCGCAAACTTGAACCAGGGCTCGCAGATGAGGATCGCAAACAAAAGGGATAACAGCAAACCGATGATCAGTGTTCCAAGTGCATAATAGATGGTGCTGATAAGGCCATTCCATACGAAGCTGTCACGAAATATCTTGGTAAAATTATCAAGCCCAACAAATTTGGACTGAGATGGGTTGATGATGTTATATTTCATAAAGGAAAGCCATGCGGAATAAAAGATTGGCAGTATGCGAAAGACCATTATGATTGCGATTGCTGGAAAAACGTAAACGTATGGAGCAATTTTGAATTTTCGACGCCCCAAATGCACCCTTGCCGTTTCCAGATGATTCTTTATCATATTTTCCTCCAAACGCCGGCTGCAAGGTTGTACCAGAATGCATGCAGTGGATGTGCCGGGTTGTTTGCCAATGGGGAAACAACCCGGCACACTTCGCCATCAGATACTCACAAAGTATCTTCCTTACCGCTCAATCTCCGTCAATACCTCCGAATCGGTCCTGACGGCAAGATCATCGAGCATTGCGGCAGGGTCACCGCCGGTCATGACAATCTCCTGCAGGCCGACGTTCAGGTAGTTCCAGAACCACGTGCCATAGCCTTGCCACTTCATCTCGACAGGGGATACTTCCGCCTGGCGGCGGATCGTCTCGGAAATTTCGCCGGCCTTCCAGCGGGAATCGGTGTATGCGCTGCGCCATACGGGCACGCCGGCCATCGTTCCGGTATCACCGAAGCCGCCGAAATAGATGGAGTTCTCATAGCCAAAGAAGAATTTGAGGAATTCCCATACCGCATCGGGGTTCTTGGTAGTGGAGGACATCATCATACCTGTAGGGGCCATCCAGCCGCCACGCTGCACTTTTCCCTTAGGTACAAGTGCGACGCCCAAGTCAAACCCTTCCGCCTTGTCGTACTGGGCAGTCATCCAGCTGCCGTCCAATACCATGGCCACGCCGCTGTTGGTGAATACTTCGCGGTAACCCAGCGCGCCCGGGATACCCGGAGGAGGCGCTACACCAAAGCCTTGCACAAGATCGATCAGGTACTGTGTCGCTTCTGCACCAATGGCATCGTTGAAGGTGGATTTGGTAGGATCATCTTCATTATCAAAGCACTTGCCGCCATCGCTCCAGAATTTGCTTAGCCATACGCGGCAGTATTCGTCACATTGGAAGCCATACTGAACGATTTTGTCGCCATCCTTAATGGTCAGCTTTTTGGCCGCCTCCAACAAATCATTCCATGTCCAGTCGTCGGTGGGATAGGGAACACCCGCGGCGTCAAACATGTTCTTGTTGTAGAAAAGCACCTGAGGCGTCACAGCCGCCAGAACCGAGTAGATATCCTCTCCGTAACGGATGACTGCGGAATCAAGCAGATCGTTCTTGTCGTAGTTTTCAGCATTAAACCGGTCGGTAATTGGCTGAATGAAGCCTGCAGTCACACGCTGCCCCAGATCGCCAACATAGGTGGCAAAGAAATCGGGTGCGTTGCTATCCGCAAACAGTGCGACCAGCTTCTCGGCAAAGCCTGTCGGGAACCACTCAAATTGGATCTCGATGCCGGGGTTTGCTTCCATGAACGCATCAAATGTCTTTTGATAGCGCTCATGCTCCACTGTGCTGGAGTTCCAGTGCATACCGTGCAGCACAACGTCGGCTGCCGAAGCCGGTACGGCTGTAAGCGTCAGCAAGATTGCAAGAGCAAGCATCAGAGACAGCATTTTGGACACCATTTTCATTTCGACACCTCCATATTATTATTGGTTCAACCACATTCCCGTCAGCCTGGCCAGATATCATCCCCCCCTTTTTAATGCCAGGCCATTGTCATGTTTGATTTGTGTTTAGAGTAGGATTATGAAAACGTATGTAAACTTTATGATTGCCGATAGTTCATCAATATTGCTAAAATTAGGTAAATTGTTTAACTATAACGTTGATAATTGCTAACGCGCATTCTCCTGTGGAGATATAATTCTTGTATACGAAGCAAATTTGGCTGCATTTTCCCATAAACTAATGCAACCGTTTTCATGAATGGATTATAGCATGGGCCTTGTGTCTTGTCAAATATCCCAAACTCTTTTTCGAAAATTATGTACAAATAGATCAAAATTATATATAAAAATTATTTGATTTCTATAACACTGAAGATTGCTAAACGATTTCATAAAATCGATCACTTTTTGTTGCAGTTTATCCTCTTATTGTGTATAATGCTTTTGATGCGGATTGTCGTTCCATGAAGCACTATTCATTTCAGCCTTGCCGCAGGTATGTATCGATTTCCCTAAGGAGTGGAGAATGCGCAATGCATAAGTCGTCTTCCAATGGAAATACCGTATTGATGAGCGATATTGCCCAGCGTGTCGGCGTATCGCTTTGCACCGTATCCCGCGTGATCAACAACCATCCGGCAGTTAGCAAAAAAACGCGTCGTAAAGTAGAAAAGGCTATCGAAGAGATGCACTATATCCCCAATGAAAATGCGCGCACGCTTCTACGGCGCAAAAGCAAAACCATTGGGTTCATCGTTCCCGATATTTCAAACCCGTACTATGCGGAATTGTTTCAAGGGACGCAGGATATCATGTCCAAAGCCGGGTATTCCATCTTTCTCGCAAATACCGGCTATGAGGAAAATAATGAAAATGCATCGCTGCGTGAGATGCTGGGGCGCGGCGTGGATGGCCTCATTTTGATGAGCTTTTATCACGTGACCGACGAAACAACGCGCTTGCTGAGAAACAACTCCAACATCGTTGCCATTCAAACAAATATACCGGACCTTAACCTGGTGGAAACATCCGACGACGTGGGGGAGGCGACCGCCATAGAGCATTTGATTGCGCTGGGGCACAGAAAGATCGCCTTTGTATGCCTGGATGTAAAGAGCCTTCGCAAACGCTATAAGGGCTATTTCAGCACTCTGGAAAAACACGGGATACCGCTTCGCAATGATTATGTTGTCGAAGGATTTACGCCAAATACGTTGGGATATGAAGCGACGAAAAGCCTGCTTGCCCTGCCGGATCCGCCTACGGCCATAGCTTATATCAACGACTATACCGCATGTGGCGCTTACATTGCGGTTCGTGAAAACGGGCTGCGCATCCCGCAGGATATTTCGCTGGTCGGCTTTGACGATCTTCAGATCGCCCAGCTTCTCGACCCGCCCCTTACAACGATCCATCAGCCCATTCGTGAAATGGGGCGGTCAGCCGCACAAATGCTGCTAAACAATATGGAGGATAATGGTGGTTCAAGAAAGACCATACTGCTGCCGACGGAGCTTATCGTGCGCGGCTCGACTGCATCGCCGCGGAAGACGGTTTGAGTTCATCACAGCGCTAAAACAAAGAAAACCGCCCCGGCGTTCAAGCCGGTGCGGTTTTCATCATCATTGACCTATAGTTACATAAAGCAGATGCATGTAGGCGAGGGCAATGCGAAGGAATTGAGATACTTTAATTCTCCGCCGGCAAGCGAAAAAACGGTCAGGCAGTTTTCCCGCTCGCAGGCACAAATAACATACCGCCCGCATGGCGTGAAAACCGCGTCACGGGGCCAGTTGCCATGTGAATCATAAAAGCGGGGTACATCCAGCAGCCCGTCTTCGCCTATGTCAAAAAGCACCAGCGAATTGGCGCCCCGCACGCTTGCAAGCAGCAGCCTGCCGTCTGAAGACATCCTCAGCGCGGCACAGGACCCTTCCTGATCCTGCTCGCGCAGCGTAGAAAAACGCTGTATAAGCTCCGCTTTTTTGCCGTAGCCCCGGTAAACAAGCAGTTCACACGTAAGCTCGCACACGACATACCAGATATCCTCCCGGCCAAATAGGGCATGGCGCGGTCCGGATCCCAAGGGAACACGGACCGGTTCTGCGGGATCTGCAATGCCTGCGCTTGTACGCGGATAAAACAAAACTTCATCCAGCCCCAGATCGCATACGGCCAGATACGCTTTTCCCGGCGAGACGCACGAAAAATGCACGTGCGGTTTTGTTTGGCGCGTAGGGTGGATGCTATTTCCCGTATGCGCAATCAGGCGCGGCGGCCGGCCGATGGCTTGATGCTCATCAAGATAAAATTCCGCAAGGCCGCCGGATGTATAATTTGCAACATATAAAAACCGTTCATCCAGGCACAGATGGCACGGAGCATCGCCAAATACCTTCTGCTCTCCGGTAAGCACAAGGCCCCCGTCACTCTGAATGCGATAGGATGCCGCTGAGCCGCCCCGCGTTTCACGAACTGCGTAAAGCGAATCTTCATGCTTGAGTAGATAGGATGGATTTTCCGCCTGCAATTCACCCTGCAGGGAAATAGTGCCCTCATTGAATCCAATCTGGTAAATGCCTGTACTGCCCGTACCCGTATACGTACCGATATATGCTGTTTGCTCCATTTGTATCCTCCTAAAATTGTTTATACGTTTTCATCTATTTGCGAAATACTGAATAAAGATGCTGTTATATACTATGTGATATTCTCATTGAAATCGTTTTCATTATATCATCTGGTTTCTTCTTTGAAAATAGAAAGACAAAAAATAAATATGCTGAAGAAGCGATGGCGATTTTGTGCCTTTTTTATAGTTTGCTCAAAATAAAGGATTGTATATGGCAAGCGGCTGATTGTATAATGGCACAAAAGTACCGTGGAGGGGTTATCCATGCTTTATAAGATTGAAAATGAACGCTTCCTCGTTTCCGTGGATTCCAAAGGGGCGGAATTGGCGCAGTTTTTTGACAAGTACGAAGGCATAGAATACATCTGGCAAGGTGATCCCCATATTTGGAAGGGGCGTTCGCCAATTCTTTTTCCTGTTGTAGGACGTCTTCGGAATGATTCCTATCGCATAGGGGATGCCATATACGCGATGCCAAAGCACGGCTTCGCAAAGAACAGTGATTTTTCTGTAATCAATCAACAGAAGGATTCATTATGTTTGCTGCTTACGGACAGTTCGGAAACCCACAAATGCTATCCCTTCCGTTTCCGCCTTGCCGTAACATTCAAACTTGCCGGAAATCGGCTGGAGATCACTCATGCCGTATACAATGATGGCCTGGAGGAGATGCTTTTTTCTATCGGCGCACATCCGGGCCTTCGTTGCGAAATATTCGATACGCTTATATTTGAAAAGGAAGAGACCTCATATGCGTACCAGCTTGACGGAATCGCACTGCTAATGGATGAAAAGCGCTACGTTCCATTTGAAGGCAACCGCCTTATCATTACGCCTCATATGTTCGATCACGATGCGCTCATTTTTGATGACCTTCATTCCAGAAGTGTAACCCTCAAAAGCGACCGCCATCCCCGTAGGGTGAGAGTAGATTATTTTCATGCGCCTTGCCTGGGCTTATGGGCCAAACCCGGTGCGCCGTATGTATGCATTGAACCGTGGTATGGTATTGATGATCATGCGCATGTCACGGGGGAACTGTCCGGGAAGCCGCAAATCAGGTCTCTGGCATCCGGGGAAACATTTCTTTTCCCTGTACATATCACCGTCGAATAAGCAAAATGCCTTTTTTCATTCCTCTCAACACACAATATCCTTTCTGTAAAGCCAACTATGCTCCCTTTAGGCAATAAAAAAGTGTGCTTACAGCCCTATTGATCGTGAACATACGCCTGGCGTATTTATGGTACCACCACCCGACTCGCTCTGTTTCATGCGCAAATCAACAATCACATCGTTCCAGGAAGCGCCTGCCGGCTGCGTAAGCTCCTCTTTAGCTGAAATCTCCATCTGGTTTCGGAAAGTGAACGACACACTTTCCTCGGCTTTGATTGTCACGTGGTCGACCGCAGCGTCCCAAAGTGCTGGTGAGAATTCCATCACAACAGTATCAATCTTAGATTCCTATCTATGCCAGCACAAAGTTTTCGGTGTGGAAAGCCTCATACGCCTTTGCAGCGATGTCGAATCAAAAATCTTTCCCTCTTGCTTTCTTCTAGTATTTCTCAGCCCATGTCTGCAATTCCGCTAGCACTTGCGTTGTTGCTGAAGCGTTTGCCCTCGCAGAGCGTAGCACCATACGTGGTATACACAGGACGAGTTTGTGGATGTGCCAGATGTTATCGCGGTGGAGCGGCTATCGTTCATTTCATCACTTCCCCGGAAGCGGTTTTGGAAATGAAAGAGCGATTTTGCCGCTTGTGCTGCGCCTTCAACGCCCTCTTCTCTGAAAAGGTGATGGGCGCAGCTTGGCGTAATCGCCGATAGAGGAGTTATGCGATGCTATATCGTTCACATCTATGGGTTCGCAGGTTCGAGTCCCGCACAGAGCACCACGCCGCTTCCAGATGGAAGGGGCTTCCTCATGGCAGAGAAGGGGGCCCCATCCATGAGGGGGTCATATACGCGTTCGTTGCTTGCGCCGCCAGGATGGGTGCCATATGACCTTTGCAGCGAAAGGCCATTCCCTGACCGCGGCGCATGCCGCGTTTCTCTGTTTTGGAGAAGTAGCTCAGTCGGTGAGAGCCACGGCCTTATAAACCGTAAGCCCTGACAAGATATACACGGGTTCGAGCCCCGCCTTCTCTACCATATCTGTTAGTTATTGACAGATTTACTCTATTGCAATAGAATAGCATTATAAGTTTATTCTATCGAAATAGAATGCCGACGTTTTAGGGGATAATGCCAATGGATGATATCTTACTCCATAATTCAGAATTTAGGCTGTGCAGCATCGTTTGGGCCAATGAGCCGCTGAAATCAGCACAGCTGGCAACGCTGGCCGAACAGGAGCTGGGCTGGAAAAAAACCACCACCTACACCGTGCTGCGCAAGCTGATCAACCGAAATATACTACAGAACAAGGATACCATTGTGACCGCATTAATCAAGCGTGAGCAAGCGCAAAAAAGCCAGAGTGATGCGCTTCTCGATCGCGTTTTTAATGGACAGCTGCCATCGCTTTTCGTTTCCTTCTTGGATGGACGCAAGCTGACCGCCAAAGAGGCGGCGGAACTGCACAAATTGATTGACTCGGCAAAAGAATAGCCCCTCCCGAATTGTTAGAGAGGTGCTTAAAATGGAATCACTTCTTTTCACGATTCTGTCTATGAGCCTTAGTGCAAGCGTTGTCGCCGCTGCGGTCCTGCTTGTACGTCTATTCTTTAGGCGCATACCAAAGGTGTTTTCTTATGTACTGTGGACGGTGGTGCTTTTTCGGATGCTATGTCCGTTTACCTTTACCAGTAACATAAGTATTGTTCCGAGTTTTAACAAAATCATCGCTGTGCCAACTCAGGTTGTGACCACAAATGTAGCGCCCATTTTGCAGCATACTCAAAAACCGCAAGCCGCTAAACAAATAGTGCCATCGGTGATTCCCAATCAAGTTACCTTGTTTAGCGAGATAAACCAAGGGACCATGTCACTTGCCTCCCCGACCGTATCACAAATGGCTTCAAACGCAAATAGGATAGCTGAGGCAACCGGTGATGCGCCGGTCACTTGGATGGATGTTCTCGGGGCAATTTGGCTTATCGGGCTCACCACGATGCTGGGTTATGCCGCCAGCTCCTACGCCCGAATGAAAAAGAGGGTCGCGGATGCCACCCGAATCGAGGGAAACCTCTTTGAAAGCGATCACATTCGCTCGCCTTTTGTGCTCGGTATCTTTAAGCCCAGAGTTTATCTGCCGGTTGGCATATCCGCTGATGGTTTGATTCATATCATTGCTCATGAACGTGCCCATATCCGCCGGGGCGACCACATCATATCCGTATACAATACTCAGAATCCATGCTGGCCTTGACTGTAAGCAGAAGCGGATTGCTGCCTACGGCTTTCGCCTTTGGTGAAAGCAACGTTAAAAAGCGGATCAAAAATGTGCTGTGCTACAAAAAACCTGCCTTTATGGTGATGTTTGTTGCGGTTTTAGTGGTCGCGATGCTCTCTGCTATGCTCTTCACCGATTCGATGCGCTTTGATCTTTTGGGCAAAGCTACTTCCGCCAGCGCAGAAACCACCATTCGGATCGACCCAAGCGAGTTCACTGCGGCAGATCTTCTGCCACCTGGAAAAGTTGCGCGCATTGGTGACTGGATCTACTGCATACCGGCTGACAACCCCTATTATGAAGAAATATTCAATGCATATAGCCATACAGTCTATAAAATGAGAGCGGATGGATCAGACAATGAAGCGCTTTTTATCGCGGATGGCGGTTCAGGGATGCATGGCAATGACGGCGTTCACGGCCTGACCCAATGCGGGGATTATCTTCTGTTTACCCATGCATCCTCAATATACAAAATGGATGTAAACACTTTGAATACAGCCGTATTGGTACAGGCGCAGAATGAAGAAACCTCTTTTTCCTTCGCAGCTGATGGCAGAACAGTTTATTTTTGCGGTATAAACAAGTATGCCGACTATACCGGCGGCATTTATGTGATTGACATAGATGGGGCGAACCCGAAACAGATCACTTTCTTGCCAAATGACTATTTTGCCCAGCTTCAAATCTGCAATAAACGGGTTTACGCCATTAACCAATTTGGAAAGCTTTCCTGTTTCTATTTGGATGGTTCAAACGCAGAGCCTCTCCCTCTTCCTCTATCCGGAAATGTACGTGACTTTATCGTTTATGAAAAACAGGTTGTTGGACGCTCGCTTGAAGGAACGCTTTTCAGGATCGACTTGGATGGCAATAGCGCCATTGCGCTTGCAAACGCTTGCAGTGCCTATATCATCGCAGATGGAAAAATAATCTATAGTCAAGCGCCCTTCGACGGTAATGGCATATTTATGTGCGATATGGATGGGACAAACCAAAAAAGGATTTATGAAGGCCAGGCCAAGATCATAGGGGGCCGCGATGGCAAAATATCGATCTATAGCACTGTGGGTGGGTATCAGCTGCACCGCATCGTTGGCGGCAAGGAAAGTAAGGCGGGGACGGTCGGTACATGGCCGGAAGCAACAGTTGCCTTCGTCTATTCTGCTGATGAGTTTATGGCGGCCATGCAGGATAAGCGGATTGAAACAATTCAAATCGCTTCAAGTATGGCATTGCCGGATTCATACTATATCGACGGGAGTGCTGGCAAGCACACCTTGATCATCAGTGAAGATGCTGTATTGACCATTCCGTGTTCCTGTTTTGACGCTGAGTGCTTGTGTTTTGACCGCTGGTGTTTTGACCTTGTATTTGTTGACTGTACCATAATCAACAATGGTGAGTTGATCGTTGCGGGGTGCGTTATGTGCAGCGGAGGTGCGTTTACAGGCAACGGTAAAATAAGCTGTATGAACGGCGGCTCAATCAGATTCACATCCTACACAGCGCCAACGATAGGAATGCTTCAGAAATTATTGTCAGCGGATTCGCCTTATACGGATATTTACATAGATTTGCCCGATTTTGATGAGCCAAAGCTTGTTTTAACTGAAGACCTTGAAATTGCGCAAGGTAAAACCCTTTCAATAACCAAAGGCGATCATAAGCATGTCCTCGTTGTTCCTAAAGACATTACGCTAACCAATAACGGAACGCTATCATTGCTTGGGCTAAAGGTGGACGGCAATTACGAAGGACAGCCACCATTATACATTGATCAAATTTAATATTTTTTAAGTAAAGAGGTGTTTAAAATGCGTTTGTTTTTCTCCATGGTACTATCTACGGGCCTAGGTGTAAGCGTAATTGCTACGGTGTTCATGCTTGCAAGGCGATTGCTCCGTCAAAGACCAAATGCGCCTGATCACAAAAATCCTGCTTTTCGAATGATAGCCGCTTCATTTTTTGCGGCTGCTGTGATCTGTGCTATGGTCCTTACTGATTTACCGTACTTGGGCGGTTTGGCGGAAACGGCCCTTAGCAGCGCGGCGAAAGACGCTGAGGCGGTCGAACCTACTGTAGCTGATCTTCTGCGGCCGGATAAGGTTCTGCGGATTGGCGGCTGGATATACTATGCACCTGAATATACACTTTATCGAATGAAAGCAGATGGGTCGGATCATGAAACGCTTTTTGAGATCAAGGCGACTCGATTGTATGATGACGGCGCACATCATCTGGTCCAATGCGGGGATTATCTTCTGTTTACCCATGGGGCGTGTATTTATAAAACAGATTTAAACACCTTGGAAACCACGGAATTGTTGAAGGCCGAAAAAACCCTCTTTACCTTCGCGGTTAGCGGCAATACCATCTATTTCGTTGGCATAGAAGGTGAGTATCAGGATGGCGTTTATCAAATTGATATAGACGGAACGGGCCCCAAGCAAATCGCTTCTTCGATCCGCGGCTGGCATTGCCAGATACAGCTTTACAAGGAACAACTTTATGTCAGTCAATATGACGGGAATCTCTGCCGCGTCAATTTGGACGATTCAAGTGTCAGGGAAATCTCCAACTCACTGGATATGAATGTGGTTGACTTTATGGTCTATGAAGATCATATCTTTGGCCGCTCGGCCAGCAGAATCCTTTTCAGATCTGATCTAAATGGCGAAAATTGCATTCCAATTTCAGAGGATTGTTCAAGCTTTACCATCGCCTACGGAAAGATTATTTACAGCGAAAAAAGCGGCGGCATCTTTATGTGTGATCCGGACGGCGGGAATCAGAAAGTCATTTATCAAAGCTTTGCTGATATTTGGGGAGTCCGTGAAAATAAAATGCTAATCACCAGCACAGAGGAGGGACCGCAGCTAAAAGAGATTGCCATCCTCGGCGACAAGGCGAGCATGACAAAGATAGGCGATGCATGGGCAGGTTCAACAGTTGCCCGCGTCGCCTCCGTTGATGAATTTAACGCAGCCGTAATAAGCAAGCATATTGAAACAATACAGGTCACTTCAAGTATGACGCTAAAAGGCCCATATAAATGCACTGCGGCCAGAAATAAGCATACCCTGATCATCGATAAAGGCGCTGCTTTGACGATTGAAGCTTCCAACTTCTTGCTAACGGGCTGCAATGTAATCAATCATGGGGAATTGATCGTGACAGGGAGCATCATATCACAAAAAGAGATTATGTTTACCGGTGATGGCAAGATAAGCGGCTGCGGTGCGATCAAATGTGTGTTCCCGGACACAATGCCCACCACACAAGTGCTGAACAGATTACTATCACAGGATTCGCCCTATACGTATGTTTGCTTGATCTCTTCCAAACGTGATGAACCAGAGCTTGTATTAACGGAAGATCTTGGAATCTCCAAAGGCAAAACCCTCAAAATCTTCGATTACATCCTCACTGTTCCCAAAGGAATCACGCTAACCAATAACGGAACATTGTCAGTGCTTAGGCTAAATGTCGAAGGCAATTACGAAGGTCAGCCACGGTCACTATAAAATGAATTTGTACAGAGAGGTGTGTAAAATGCGTTCATTCTTCTCCATGGTACTATGTACGGCCCTCGGTGTAAGCGTAGCCGTTGCGGTGATCCTTCTCGCAAGGCGATTGTTCCGTCAAAGACCAAATGCG